>DLCK01000064.1 GCA_002480565.1 Phycisphaerales bacterium UBA7800
CATGATGAGTATCAAACCGCTCCAGTTGCCAGACGCGGCTAGAGTTCGCAGCGGCATGAATGACTTGCCTGAAAAACAACAAGGCACCGGGTCGATACGACCCGGCTCACAGAGACATGAGATACAATGACAGCACTGCCTTAGCGAGCCGGATCGTGTCGATCCGGATTTGCCGCAGGCGAACGAAGTCTTTGGCTTTCACCGCTCGCCAAGGCTTCCGGGGCCGCGATTAGACAAATGAGCGGAGACGTTAGGCTTAATCTCAACACTTGGGGGATATACAAATTGCTTCGTTTCTTCATCGCTGGAAATTTCTGGGCCATCGCATCGATTCTTCTGCTCCTTGGACGTGTAGTCGAAAGATCGAATCCAACACGCTACTCTTTCTTTGGGTGTGGTTGGCTAAATCCGGAGTTGTACAACTCTTTGGTTGGTGCTTGCCTTATTCTCTGCCTGACATTTTTTATTATGACGAAGAAAACCTGGCGTCCCGAAGCCTAGCCTAACGTTGCAATTGCCAGATGCGGTTAGCATTCGCAACAGTACATTCGTCTTGTAAAATACCTTCCGGTGGCGGGGGACTTTGGCTTAACCGCTCGCCAAGACTTCCGGGGACGCAACTAGACAACTGAGCGGAACGTTAGGACTCATATGAAAATCAATAGTTCTGCAACCGTCCTTCCTGTTAGCGATCTTGACGCGTCGCTGCGATACTTCATCGAAGTACTTGGGTTCGCCGAGGATTTTCGATTTGGACAATATGCTGGCATTAAACGCGATGACTGCTGCATTCATCTTTCAGCCCATGACACGCCCGGCTCTGGTAAGGTTTATATTTTCTGCGATGATGTTGATGGCTATTTTGCCGACATTACGAAGCTAGGTGCCCCAACCGATGATGAGCCAAAGGACTACGAGTATGGGATGCGAGACTTCATCACCCGCGATCCCGACGGCAACCAGTTGACATTCGGTGCTCCGACAAAAGGTGTATAACCAACCACCACTTTGTTTTATACACAACTCAATGGCAACCGGTGAACGGGAGATTTGTTTTTTTAACACATACTCCGATTTTTCAAACCGGGGCTCGGAGTACAAAAAACGAACGATGTCTTGATCTGTGTGTATCTGTTTATCTGTGTATCTGTGTATCTGTGTATCTGTGGTAAAAATGCCTTGAAACATCGTGTGGATCAAAAAAATATAGGGCATGATGGCTTCGAACAATTTCCGGAGAATCTGATGCTTGCAAAACAACCGAGTGAACTATTGGAAGCGATGTCTGCCTCTGATGTTGATCGTGTTAAACAGCTGGTCGATGCCGGAGCTGATGTAAATTTAGGTGATGGGCATGACACACCTTTGGGGGGCTGTATTGGCAAGACCTGGGACAAGGCCGATGATCAGCAACTCGCAGATGCTGCGCAGTTAGAGATTATCGATTACCTGCTGAAACATGGAGCCGACCCGAACCTGCCGGCTTATGGCGGGCACACGCCTGTCTCGTTGATGGCGTTTCATGCAAGACCTGCGGCAATGCAGCGACTGATCAAAGGCGGTGGTGATCCCAATCGTGCTCATCCCAAAACCGGTGAGACGCCTCTGCATTCGGCTACTGGTAAAGGATGGAATCCAGACTCGACCGAGTGCGTTAAACTTCTTCTTGATGCTGGGGCCGACCCGAATTTTCAAGCTGCTGATGGCGTTGAAACAGACAACTTCTGGCGTGACATTTGCGTAGTGGGTGAAACTCCTCTGCATCGGGCTGCTGCCTATGGTGACGAGCAGATGATCCGTTTACTGGTCGAAGCCGGCGCCGACCCAAGTCTCAAGGACAGCCGAGGTGAGTCTGCGTTGACATGGTTCAGCCGGCATCAACGCGACAAGCCGTTAATTCGTGTTGATACCAAAGCGATGGTTCATCTTGGATATGGGCGCTGGACGCAAACGCTTAAAGCCTTTGACAGATGAATTTGGAATCAGTCAATGATTCGTTAACCCGCCGGATTAACGCAGTGAATCCAATGCGGAGGGCGCGTCATGCGCGGCTTTTTACCCGTCAGATTCGCCTCATAGCAGGCTCATCTGGCGGCTTGAGCGTCGTATCCAAAACTCAGATTTGATAGGTAAAACGGAAACGGCATGGCTAAGACGGCAACAGTGAACCGCTGAAGTGTCGGACGTGGTTGGCGTTTGTAACGGCGCACTGGTAATGCAAAAAGTTACTGGCCATTGCTGGAATAAAAATGCAACACCAGAAGTCCCCTGACAATCAGACCAGGTTGCTGGTGAAACAGGTGATGAGAAATAAGATTCTGCGTATTAAATGCATTTCAGAAATATTCAAACAATCTACGGGTTCATGTACCTGTAAAACAATGAATTTGCCGGAATAAAATTGTGTCCTGCATCGTTGGATCATAGCTGGGCAACATGCTCTTAAACCATGCAACTTTGAGGACAGGCAACATGAAAATACTGGTTTTACTCGTGCTTGGAAGTATGCTGACCTCCGGCTGTTCGACCACGCAGATCACTTCAACTTCAGGTGTCGAGGCAGCCAACGCGAATACAGCGGCCAGCTACGACATTCTCCTTGCATCCGATATCCAGTGGGGCGATCTGAATCCTGCTCGCGGTCATAACAGCCCCAGAGCGGGCAATCTTTGGGGCGATCGTGCCAGCTCAGGTGCGACAGGCTTTCTGGTGAAGTTCAAAGACGGTTTCTCGTCACCGCCGCATATTCACAATGTCACGTATCGCGGGCTGGTCATCGACGGTCTGGTTCATAATGATGATCCTGGCGCTGAGGTGATGTGGATGCCACCGGGTTCGTTTTGGACACAGCCAGCAGGTGAACTGCACATCACCGCAGCCAAGGGCAACAACAACATCGCTTACATTGAGATCCAGCAAGGCCCCTATCTCGTACTCCCAAGCAAGGACGCGTTTGATAACGGTCAAAGACCAATCAACATGGATCAATCAAACATCAACTGGCTCGATGCAAGTGATATTAAATGGATCAACCAGCCTGAGATGCCTGCTACAGGTGATGGTATTAAAGTCGCCTTTCTCTGGGGCAATCGCCAGATTAAACAACCCAACGGCCTGCTTGTGAAGCTACCTGCGGGATTCACAGGAACGATTCATAGCCAAAGCAAAAGCTTCCGCGCAGTCGTTATACAAGGCCAACTTGAATATCAATCACCTGGTGTGCCAGGAAACAAAACACTGGATGCAGGCAGCTATTTTGGATCAAACGGCAATACAACACATCACATTGCAAGCCATGCCCAAGATGAATCCACCATCTATATTCGCACCGATGGTAAACTCAATATCAATGCATCAAATACTAAATAACAGCTAGACTTCATGAGTAAGATAAATTGCTTATCAGTGATTTTTCGCTGCTCTATGCTTCCTCAGCCGTTGTGACCAGATTGATCAAGTCGACAACTCGGCGGACATTGAACTTTTTCATGATGTTGGCACGATGCAGTTGGATGGTCTTTTCACTGCGATGTAATTGGGTGGCGATCTCTCGGCTGGTCTGACCTTCCATGACCAAAGTCAGGACTTCACTTTCACGTGGCGTCAATGAATCGAGCATCTGTCGGACCTGTTGAGCTTGACGCTGATGGGCGATGACATGATTGTGTTTGTCAATGGCGTTGCGGATGGAGTCGATGAGATGGTCTGGGCTTTGGTTTTTTTCCAGAAAGTCCAAGGCACCATGCTTCATGGCTGTGGTTGCTGTTTGGACAGTGCCGAAACCTGTGTAAAAAAGGACAGGTAACGTCACGCGACGCTTGATCATTTCCTCATGAACCTGCAGACCATCCATCCCCGGCAATTTCATATCCAGCACGACGCAACCTAGATTATCCGTGGACACGGCATTGAGAAACGACGTACCGTCGGCATACACCTTGACCTGCCAACCTTCGGACGTGCAAAGAGACTGCAAAGACTGGCGAACAGTCGGCTCGTCATCCACGACATACACGGTCGCCTGGTTGTAATGGGAATCCGACATTTTGGTTTGATTGTGCACTTGGGGCATCAGGCCGCTTACCTTTTTGGGTTTAACTGCTCGTCGCATCTGTCTTGCGGGTCGATCGACAATAATGATCAACTCTCGATCAGCAGGCATCCTGCTGACACATGCTAACTCCATCGCTTACCTGATATTCTTAGATTTTGGGCGGCAAGGGTATATTGCCAAACCCGTCCAGGACAATGCTGAACAATCGGTATTGATCAACCAACGGTTCGTGTTACAGAACGCAGTCAGCCGCAGGTCATTGGGGACTTTTTACCATCGTAGAGGATTCCCCATCCCCTACGCCCCGACGCTTCGGGAGGCAGTATTGGTCACCAAAAACACATGATCAAGACTGAATTGACATTGCCCGGTCAAATCACATCAGGATCGGTTCCTATTAACATCACATGCAACGACCAAGGAATCAATAGGTGTAACACCCTAATTCAAACAATTGTTTGACCTCGGAACGTCTTTTAGGACAATTAGTTGCATCCCATGAAGGGTATATTCAACAATGTGCGTTACCTATTTATCCCAGACGACTCAGCAGGACTCGTGAAAAGCAGTCGACTGGCGCCTGCTGATTGGTCCAAAGTGAGTACTGTGTCGCCGCCTGACGGATGAACATTTCGGTCCCGGGGATGGTGAGACAACCTGCCGCACGTGCTTGTCGGAGCAGGAGGGTATTTCGGGGATTATAGACCGTATCGAATACCACGATGCCAGGGCCGTAACCTGCAAAGTCGGCTGGCAAAGGTGACGTATCGACATTGGGATGCATGCCCAGCGGGGTGCAGTTGATGAAGACCTGACAGCAACTGTCACAGAGCTTGTCCATGGGGGCAGCCACCACCTTGCCATAGGGGTTGGTGAACTCCTCGGCAAGTTTCTGAGCCTTCTGCAGCGTTCGATTATAGACCACCACCGTAGCGCCATAGTGCGAGAAGCCGGCCACAATCGCTCTGGCGGCGCCACCGGCACCAATCACCGCTACGCGCAGGTCCTTGACCTCTTCACGGGGAATACCCATGTTCTGCACCACGGCATCCAAGGCGCCCGCGTAGTCGGAATTCGACGCGTACAAGCTGCCATCATCACGGACGGTCAACGTGTTGGCTGCTCCAATTTTCTGAGCAAGCTGCTCGACTTCACCGCCCTGTTCAGTCACAAACCGAATCAGATTTTCCTTATGCGGGATCGTCACCGATGCACCCTTAAAGTGCAGACTGGGCAAGTCCAGCCACGACAGTACCGTCGCCTTAAACGACTCGTAACTCGGCTCGATCCGCATCGGCAGGTACACGCCATCGTAATCCTGCTCATCAAACGCAGCATTGAAAATCGCCGGACTCATCGAGTGGCCAACGGGATAGCCGATCACGCCATACACCTTGGTCTGAGCGTTGAGCTTGTCCCAACGATAGCTTTGCTTAAGCTGCGTAATCGTCGGCTGACCCGGTGCCGTCCCCGGCTGCCCATCAATGGCTGCAAAGGTCAACAAAGCCCCGAACTTCTTGGCCAACACCCGACTGGGCAAACCATCCTCACCCATACACAACGCAATCGTGGGCTTGTACTGGCTCTGGAGGACTTCGAAGGCCTCAATGTTATCCCGCAGCGACCTCGCATTCCAAGCCACCTTAATGACCCGACAGGCAGCCGCATGAGCCATCGCTTCAACACGTTGATACAAGTCCACCGGCCTTGTATCAAAGTCATGACTCGACAGTATCAACCCCGTGGGCACCTCGCGGATCTGCCCGGGGTGATCCACCATCAACTCAACCTTCTGGCGAATGTTGAACGACTTCTGATGGGATGCCAACTCAAAGTCCAGATACGCCGGACGCATCTCGCCATTGAGACATGCATTCTCCAAAAAGCTCACGCGCGTCTGATCATCACAGTCACATTCGCCACCTTCCCAGGCAGCTCGACAGGTGATAATGCAAGGCAAAGGAGACTTCTCAATGAGCGCGTTTACAACCTCGGCACCGTCAGGCGACTCAGCCAAATTGTCCACGCGATATTCCACCAGGTCCGCCCCCAACTCCGCAGCCTTGGCCGCAAGTGCGAGCGCCTGATCCAAATTCGACACCATTATGGCAGCAGCAATTTTTGTCATAGCCCCAACAGATTAACCAAAATTCAAAGCTTTGACAGGTTCAAGGTCATTTACCACCCTTTTACCCCTTTTTTTCCTCCCTTTGAACCCTTTATCCACCCTCCAAACATCCCAGCATCCCTCCAACGGGTCATACCCTGCAGGTGGTTTTCACAACGCAAACGCACCCCGGATTTGCAACAACATTGACGCACTCAGAGTTGACATCATTCCATCTCAACCAAGCCCAAAGGACTTGGCAAACAAACGAACCCAAACAACTTGACAGGCAATTCACTCATACAGTAAGTCTGTCTCCCAATGAATAATCAAACGTATCTGCGGTCTGATTCGAGAATACGAACATCATTGGCACTCATGTCACGACGAGCCATCAAACCGTCTTCATCAAACTCCCATAGTTCATTACCATGAGTCCGATACCACTGCCCATAAGTATCATGCCATTCGTACTCAAAACGGACACTGATGTGATTATCCGTATAAGCCCAAAGTTCTTTCATCAATCGGTAATCCAACTCTATTTGCCATTTAGTGGTCAGAAATTCAACAATAGCTTTTCGCCCGACCAAAAACAGTTCCCGATTACGCCACTGCGAATCAGGGAAGTATGCCATGCGAACACGCTGTGGATCACGTGAATTCCAAACAAAAAAAAGGTGTCAGGATGAATTAAGTCATAATTCATCCTGACACTTTTTTCTGGCTTTTCGCTCCCTTTTCCGCTCCTAATTTCTTTTCCTCTTTGACACCTTTTTCCTGGCCTGCTTACTTTTCCTGGTCTTAATTTGATCTTTTGCAGGTTCCTGCCAAAATTCTCTAGATAATCCTCTAGAAAATATTTGGCTTCTTCTGATATACCCCACACCAGTTCCATTTGTGTACACCACACCATATGGCTGCCATTGGATTTGCGATGGCCAGTAGGGTGGCACTGGAAAAACCTCTTGAATCTGTAACATCGAATCAGAATGACCTGCCACTTCCTCAGGCTTTACAACTCTGTATGATTTATATCCATCCTTGTTGGATTCCAATACCCCATAGTGTATTTCATGCCTCACTCGAGGACGATATTGCATTGCCTTTTGAAATGAAGAAGCAACTTCACATTCACTTTTTGCATTACTCACATAAATATTCGCTCTGCAATTAAAGTATTGAAATTGATTGAACGCTCTAGCGTCAGAAGCATTATTGCACATTGCCCAACCATCTTTATTGGGTATGTGATAAACATCGTTATCATAAGCAACAAATACTATATTTTCAGCGAGTGGTAATATAGCCAATAAGCCTGAGGCCCCAGTACCAAACGACATACCTCTAGTACGACGATCAAACTGATGCCAACGATTGGCCATTATCGCAGGATCATCCGATGTTACATACTTGATTTCTGATTTGTTCTTAACAAGACATACTTCTAAATCGTCTACGATGTCCATATGCTCTGCAAATACACACATTGCCTGAAGAACGGCTTGCTTCATGCTAGGAATAAAACCTTGAGGCATACCAACCGTAGAATTGACACCCTCAAATATTTCAACTTGCCTTCGAGATGCTGATTCCGTTCTTAGATTTTGCAGTAACCAGAATAATTTAAAAAAACGCTTGTGTTCATCCGTAAGTTTGTAACCCGGCTGCAACACTTCTTGAATTACAAGTCCGTATGGCTTTTCAAAACTTTGAATTGCATCTTCAAGTTGTTGATCATCTCCATAAAAATAGTCTCTTGAGCATTGATTCTTTAGTGCAGCATTTAGGATCAACTCTCTTCGATCAATGTTGAATAGATTTATAGCTTTACCCTCTTGATTCTGAGAGAATGCTTTGAGGTAGCATCTAGGAACAAAATGCTGATTCTTGTTTGTTGCCATCGTTCATTGCACCCACAGAAAACATTTAAGGAAAAACAGGAAAAACAAAGGGGGCATTCTACTTTATGCCATCTCTTGATGGGTGGATTCCGATTGGCTTACATAGGTAAATGGGACTACCAATTTACGACACAGGTTCCGCCTTTGAGTTGCATGCTTTTTTCGGTGTATTGGTGGAACTCGATGCGGACGCCGTTGGGGTCGGTGGTCCAGCTTTGCCAACTTTCGTCGGCACCGAGTTTTTTGTCGGTCGCTTCGTAGCCATTGTCTCTTAATACTTTGATGACCTGATCCATATCATCGACTTCGATAGCAAGGTGATTGATATTCCCCACCACGTCGGAGGGGTTGTCGTTGTGGAAGACTTCGATGAAGGTGTTTACGCCGAGCTTGAGGTAGTAACCAAAGAGTTTACCTTCGCGTTCAAAGTCAAAGCCGCGAGACAGACCTAAGACGTCGCTGTAGAAGTGGCTGGTTTTTTCGAGACTGTTAGTGTGGATGCAGAGATGGGCAAATTGCTTGATCATGGTTGAATGCCTTTGGGATTTGGGATTTGGGATTTGGGATTTGGGATTTGGGATTTGACTGATTGTATCAAACCGCTTGCGGTTTAGCAGTGCCGCGGAGATGGTTTTGCCTGGCAGGTTCAATAGCCGCGAGCTGACAGAGCGCGCGTCACTGCCGTATGCGACACGTGACTGAAAAATGCTTTAATTTTGGGACTCGCCGAACCATGCCAAAGCTGCGGTCCATTTGGAATTGAGTCCGTCTTTTCTGCCGACCTGGATTTCGTATTGACCGGCTTTGAGGATGGGGATGTGGATGAGTTCGACGTTGTCGACGGTGCTATGGCTTGATGCGATTTGTCCTTGATCGAGGCTGATGAGTTTGATATCGAGGTCTGCTAAATAAGGTTGATCGATCCAGATGGTTTTGCGTGTGATGCTGTCGGTGAGTTGTCTGCCATCAATACGACGATGCCAAACAAGTGCGATGGTTGCATCGGCGAGGTCTTGTTTGACGTCCCAATACCAACTGTGCATTTGTCGGGGCGTGATCTCGAAATAGCTCCAACCGGTATCCTCTTGCATCATGCCCGGCAGGGTTGGTGATTGTTTAATGATGTCATAACTGTGTTCGACATTGACAACGCCTGCTCCCAGATGCACATCAAGTGGACGTTCGGGATAGTGCTTCCAGTGTTGGCTTTTGACTGCACCTGCCATGAGGATTGCTTTGATGACCTGGGCTTTGCGGGCATGTTCGGATTGGGGATGTGCTTTGGCAAGTTGGATCATCATCGCTGCTGATGCCGAGACAACCGGCGTACTGAAACTCGTAAGGCCTCCAGGTGCGACAAGGTCGGGTTTGCTTCGTCCCTTGCCTTCGATTTGGGTTCGCCCGCCGGAGGATTGTCCGTTATCACGTCCGACTGCGATGCCGTTGTAGCAACTTGCCAAGAGTGGTGGGACAGGTGTTGTTGGCCCATTGTTGACGCCGATGACTGCGATGGTATCGGTGGTGTCGATGAGATAATCAAGACGTCTTAACGCTTGAACGGTAAAGGCTGAGGCATTGCCTGCGATCCAACTGTGGTTGAGCAAATCGGAGCCGTCGGACTTTGGAGGTTGGTTGGTGCCTGTAAAGAGACAACCTTCCTTGAGCCAGTTGAATGCACGGTAACAGTGAACTTCTTTGATACCGGGTGCGAGACCTTGTGATCCATAGATGATTTTGGCGGTGGCATCGGCGTGACCACCGACTTTGGAGACACCACTTCGGAGCATGAACTGCGTGCCAGCATATCGCGCGTCTCTGATATTGGGTGTGTATGCGTTGTCCTGGCCGCCTTCGACATGTGACGCGATAACACCAAACCCCGTGGGCAGGTCCAGTGGGTTGAGTCGCATCTTGAGATTGGCTAGCCCAATGACGTGACTGCGTGGCAGTGGCGCGTCCTGTGCAAAACTCCATTGGCAAAGCAATAGAGATAAACAAGCGGCAACTGTCAGGACCACGTTGCCTTGGCCCGTCCATATCGCTGGTATGTGACGTTCTCTTGACGGCTTAACCAGAGCTGATAAAAAAAAGGTTCCTGACACCTTTAATTTTACCACCTTTAATTTTACTGACCCTGTTTTTTTAATACTGTCACAAATGCACTTCAAGACCGACCTGCCAATCGTTGATAAAGTTCGAGGGTTTGGCTCACTTGCTGATCGAAACGCAGATGCTCACGAACATGATCCGAAGCCTTGACACCCATTTGTTCCAAGCGATCCCGATCTGCCAAAAAGTTTAACGCGCTGTCGATGAATGCGTCATGGTCAATTGGCACCGAGATGCCGGTGACGTTTTCGATGATCTGTTCCTGATAGCCGGCGGTCTGGGTCCGCAGCACCGGCAAGCCACAGCTCATCGCTTCACAGCAACTGAGACTAAAACCCTCAGCCGCAGATGGCAAAAGCAAAGCGTCGGCTGCATGATAAATAAGTAAGGGATCGCGATAGCTTAGCACACGCATGTGATCAAACAGGTGATGCTCGTAAATCGCATCGCGCATCCTGCCTGCATCGGGCCCATCTCCAGCTAAGAGGATCATCACATTGGGTAATTTATTACGGCATGCGACCGCCAAATCAACGAGCCAATCATGATTCTTGGGCACATCAAACCGACCGACATAGGCAGCGATGGTTCGCTGTGGGGGCAAGACGAGTTTGAGCCTGGCATCGGTTCGCTTGGCAGGGGTGACGATTTCAAAGCGCTGGGTATTGATGCCATGCGGGATCACGGTGATTTGTTTTTCAGGCACATTCGCTGTTGACATCAGCCAGTCTTTAGCCATTTGCGATGGCGCATGGGTATGGTCCCCAAAGTCACTAAGCCATCGCCAGGGAAGCCCCATGGGAATGTCGGTCAGATGCAGTGTAAAAAGCAGTGGCACGTTCCATTGTCGAGCCAGTTGCCTGCCGACCATGGCGGACTTGCGGTAATGGGCACAGATTAAATCGAACGACTCGGATTCGAGGAGTCGCCCTAATGAACGACCCGCACGACGAAGTGTCAGCAGATCCCCTGCCAGCGGCGCGTCGTACCATTTTAAATCGGCATCGACAAAGGCTTGATGCAACGGCCCCTGCTGACCAGCGAGCGTGACGTGATGACCATACTGCTGTGTTGCATGGC
Source organism: Phycisphaerales bacterium UBA7800 (assembly GCA_002480565.1). Lineage (GTDB taxonomy): Bacteria > Planctomycetota > Phycisphaerae > Phycisphaerales > Phycisphaeraceae > UBA7800. The sequence continues at coordinate 11,255 of DLCK01000064.1, forward strand.
AGATATCAAGCAGATATCGACTCACCCCACCCAGGTCCGACCCGGCTGTGAGATGGAGAATACGTAAAGGCGATGCGGTTGGATTCATACACAGTAACCTGCAAGGCGTCCTGGGGTTTGGCTGTACCGCGCGTTTCGTGATCCCCTCAGCAAGCAGTGAGTGACGGACAATGATCCACCACTAAGAGCACAGGGTTGTGAGCATATCGCCCCTGGTCAAATTGTATCCATGCTCATGTGCAGACGAGAAGCCAACAACTTCAAATGGATACGTTATGACTTGTGTTAGACCCCGGTACCTGAAACTGAAGCACTGCTCGGTGCCTGCGCTCTGATCGGAGTCATGCGTAAACGGGCCTGGTAAACCTGGGCACCATCGGCAATGGTAAAGGCTCCCTTCCACGTTCCGTCTGCCTGGAGTCGCAATTCAACAGGCGTGGTTGCTTTGCTTAATTGCTCCTTGAAGGTCGCAAGTTCTTCACCGGGGAATGTCGAAAGCTGATCAGGCTTGCCGATGACAATGGTGTGATACGACTCACCGATGGATGGTTCAATGGCATCATTACCCAGGCTCAGTGTCTTGTTGATATCGTCGATTCGGAACTGCACGACACCGACGGGAATCTCACGCATGGGGATGTCCACCTCACCGCCGAAGTTATCACCTTCACCCACATCAAGCACCAGGCGATAATGCCCTTCAAAGCGTTTGAGCTGAGCAGCGAAGAGTCCGCGTTTGGTGTCACTCCATGCTTGTGCAACCGAAGCTGCAGTTTGGTCACTGAGTGTTCGGACTTTTTCGCGGAAGGTTAGTGCATCGCGATCCTTGCCACCGATTGCGGTGATCATTACAGCAGCGGCACCCTTGGCCAGTGACTCGTCATTGGACGCCACCAGTTCTAGGAGTTGGCCTTCGCCTTCGAATTGATCGACCCATGCGCTGGTTGAGGGGATTTCGCCCTTGGCTACTTCATCACCAAACCAGCGTGCAACAGGGTTATTTGCTTCACGTCGACGCAGGGTGTTGACCACCATTGGAGGTGGTGTCATGTTGGCACCAATTTCATACACGAGCATGGCAAAGCCTTGACGTTCACCGGGGGACATATCGAGCATGACGGATCCCAACGGCGCCTTGCAGCCGATGAGGGCCCGCACGCCAGCGACCTGCACCTGCGATGAACCGCGGAGTACGATCTGGAAGAGACACTCGGCCACACGAAGCTTGTCGGGTTGACGCTCAAGGAATGTCACCACACCCGGCGGCGTGCTGAGCATATCCAAAGCCGTGGACGTGAGAATCTGGTAACGATCCGAATCCTTGGGAAGGGCCTCGACACCTTCTTCCAAAAGCGGAATGGTAAAGCGTGGCAGCGAACGCCAGGCCAGAGTACGAATCTCAGAATTACCATGCAACAGGGCGCGGTAAATCCCGTCGTTAGGTGTCTGAATCGGAATCGGTAAACGCATGCGTGCTTTACGAATGGTAGTGTCCTGACCACCTGCGGGTTGACCAAAGAGCTTGTTGACTGCCCAATTGAAAATCGGACCCAGATCACGCGCACCGGTGTCGGCTTCAGCGATGACGGTTAAAGTCTTGCGAAGTAACGCAGGATTGGCTGCCCCCAGAAAATGTTCGTTTAGCCATCCGGCGGCCAAAGGTTCAGCACCGGCATTTTCAACCACGAAAACCAATGCATCATTCAATCGCTTTTCAGGCAATGACTGAAAGCGGATCGACTGAACAAACGTATTGCGGACCACTTCGTTCTCACGTGAAACTTCAAGCAATGATAAAAGCAGAGATGAAGGTGGCGGGCCATCCTCATTGGCGAGCATGGTATTGATCGTTTCCGCTGAACCGCTGGCCTGATTGGGATTGTTCTTAAGGCCGACAAGCATCCCTTTAATGGCTTCGGTCTTATCCTTGTCAGACCCGAATCCTTGAGTCACCATCAGCTTGGCCAACTCCACTGTCGCACGGGTGGGTGGCAGGGTTTGACGCAACTCAGCCATCACATACTTACGAGCCAAGCTGTCATCAGCTTCAAGAATGGTCTTGAGCAGAAAGAATTGTGTATCACCCAATTGAGCATATTGGACCATGTGCGTCAGGTTGACCACAAGCGAAGCTAATTGCAGATCGTAAGGATGCTTTTGGGCAATGAGTTTGGCTAATTCAAGAACGACCTGTTGATCGTCATAACTCAATCGTGCGACCCCATTGGCATCAACCTCCGAGGTGGCTTGCTTGGTGATTGTATCACGCAAACGATTGAGGGTCTCGACATTGAGCAGCCACGGTAGCGGCTTGGGCCCGGTGATGCCCAAGTCCTGCATCGTGGCATCAACTTCAAAAATCATCCATATACGCGTGGGCTTTTTGATTTCCAATTCCTTGGGTAATGCACGAGCGCGCTTGCCCAGTTCACGGTAATCCGCAGAGACACGCTGATATTGACGGTACGTCGCCTGAAACGACTGAAGTGCTTCACGGGTTCTTTCCGTGGGACGTTCGGGAGCTTCGGGACGCAGTTCCTGATACATACGAGAATCAAGCTTGAGCTTGTAGAGGCTCTCGCCTTCACTATATTCTCCCACTGACACAAAACGTGGATTGACGTTCGAGGCCTGATACTGAACCATGCCGTTGGGTAGAAGAACAAACTTCTTGGCAAGAATCGGCGGTGCGACTTCCAGCTTTGCTTCCTGCTCTGCCAGACGCGCACCGTCGCCGGTAAAATCGCGGGCGCCGGCATTGGCCTGATTTAACAAATCATCCGCAGGACCAAAATCATCAAGTCGAAAACAGATAAACGTACCACGACTAACTTTGATGAGATTGCTGTTGATTTCAACTGGTTTATCACCGGGCTCCATGACAATGGGAACCTGAATGAGTGTCTTGCCAAAGGCATCATTGGCCTTGGCAACCCAAACTGGCCCTACCACCTCTGTAGTGAACAAGTTCTCAAATCTCAGCAGTGATAAGGTGTCTATGTTGAACTTGACACCCGCTGCTTGCGGGTCGGCCGCCAGTAGAGCCTCGTCGACTGGTTGAGCCAAGGCAGCATTGACGCCAAGCGTCAACCCAAGCAGCAGGCAGAAATGATGGATCATCCACAACGATTTATGTTTCGTTTTGAGCACGGCATCCTCACGTGAAGAACAGAATTGTGTCACGAAGCTTGTAGGCGGCGTTCCGGGGACGTTCGCTGAGCCGAACAGACGTTATGGCCATCCCAAACATCAACCTTCCCACTAATTATAGATAGTAACCGCGACGGACGTTGCATTCCACCACGTTACGTGGCTCATTTAGTCCGATTCGTACCCAAAATGGCTCAATTGAGGTTATCCAGACCTTACAAACTGCCGATCAGACGTCAGGCGGGAGTTCAAATGCAGGTTCTGATAAAGATGGCCTACTGATCTTCCGATTCAATAGATATGTGAGATTTTGTCAATCCACATACCGCAACGGTCCGAAAAACGCCCAAAACAGGACAAATGATGTCCGCAAACGTCAATCAACCTGCACAAAACGGCTTCTCGGCCGGCCTGGATGAATTGGGTTATCTCAAGCGATCACCTTATGCGCCCCTGCTGTTTTTACTGCCAATGATCATGGCCGCTGCAAGCTGGGCAATGGGCGGACAGGCATGGCTCACCGACATCGCCTTTTGTACATTAACTGCAATCTGCCTGATTTATCTGATTGTTGAACTCTATAGCTTTCCCAAACGCTTTGGCATCGCGGGAATCATCCTCTACGGCGGTGTACTCATTTGGTTTAGCCATGACTATTTTAGTCACTGGCTGGGACATGGCATCAGCAACGCAAACAATGTGATTGAACCGATCGTGATCGCCAAAGCGACATTCTGTCACTGCTTATTCATCATGTGCATGAATTTGGGGTTCTATATCCCATTTTTCAGACGCATGGTCAAAATTGTTCACGCTGTCCCCGAACCTCACAACAGTAGCTTTTACCTGTGGATGCTCATCGGGCTATTCAGTATGGGCATGATCCCATATCTGTTTTTTACACGCGAATCGTTCTTTGAAGCAATCTGGCTGGACATGTGGGCAATGCGCTCAGGTGCGGGTGCTCACTGGACCGTCGGTCGAACGGGTAACATTAACTATAACTATGGTGCATACGTCTCGCTGCTGATTCAGATGGGACAGATTGGTGGCCAGTTGGCCGTGTTCTACGCTCTGCTCATTGCACGTAATCCACTTAGCAAAATACTGGCATGGTCAATCTGGGCCTTCTGGATGGCTATGGCATTCGGCAGCGGTACACGCGGCCAAGTCTTGTTCATGGGACTACCTGCTATTGGTCTGCTGTATTTGAAACATCAGTCCATTGCGGCCTACTGGATGCAGAAAGTCAGCGTACGAGCCTATATCTACGCATCACTGTTCTGCTTGCTGACATTATTCCTTGTGCAGTTCCAAGGATACTATCGCAATATCGGCTTTGAAACAGGACAGGCCAGTAACGTCAATGTCTTAAAGCTCAAAGGCAATACCATGTTCTCCGAAGGACTGCTTGGTTATGCCATTATCCCTGAACATCTGGACTACTTCTATAACAACGTGCCTGGCGAAGCAATTGTCAGACCACTCCCACAAACGTTGTACTGGTTTAGTATCGGCCCGGTACCGCGTGCGCTTTGGAAGACCAAACCCATTGACCCGGCATGGCAGTGGTATAACTACGAATACACCGGTGTCGATGCAACCCTCCAAGGAACCACCATCGCTCAGGGACTCGTCGGATACTGGTTCTTCCGCTATGGCATCAGTGGTGTGATCCAAGGGGGCCTGCTCTTGGGATGGTTGTTACTCGTCTCTGAAAAAGCACTGCAACGTTCAGCCGGATCACCCATGCACTTGATGTTCAGCTTGGCATTGGGAACTTGGCTGTTTAGGTCTTTCCGAGACGTGAACTTCAATGACCTGTACCCGATTCTCATCGGCGGCTTGATGCTTTATGTCATCATCACCTTCATCAACCTATCAACCGCAACGCCAGCGTCGCAGGTACAATTGCGAACCGGGTAGCATCCAACCCCACCTTTGCTGTCGGACGGACTGCATGCCCAAACCCCATGTCAACCACTGTGGATAGCCCATCCCGTCATGACGCAATCAACAATCCACGAGCAAAAAAAGTTAAACGTCGCCATGATGCAAGATGGTGCGCGTCGGGCATATGCGTTGCCTATTGCGCTGCACAAAGCCAATGCACTATCTGTGATGTATACCGACTGGTATGACAGGCCCGACAAAATCGAACGCTATCTGGCAATGGGGCTCAAATGGGTCGCACCCCACATGGCCAGCAAGCTCACTGCCCGAAAAGAACCGCAACTGCGCAACGCCCGCATCTGTTCATGGCCCATCACCACATTGCAAAACCGACTGGCCAATCGCCGCTATGACTCCGAAGCGGATTACTATCTCTATGTCGCTGAACGTGATGCCAAAAAAATCATGCATCACCAATACCATCACGCCAACATGCTCCTTGGATGCATCCGAAATTTGCATCCCAAACTGCTGGCAGATGCACGATCACAGGGCATCATCACCGTCGGTGACCAGATCATCGCACCAGCCACAGAAGAAATCCTCCAAGCCAAGCGACAAGTACAACGCTGGCCAGACTGGCAACCGGATGTAATTGAAAAAAACGTCCGAGCCTTCGTCGATTTTGAAGAACAGTCCTGGGCAAACCTTGACCATATCTTGAGTATGTCAGAGTATGTCAAACAGACCTTGATCCAAAGCGGTGTGAATGAAAGTCGTATCACACTCCTGCCCTATCCAATGGACACCTCGCTATACAATCCCTCGGACCGCAGCACCCGCCCCAAGAACCGCCCGGTGCGTGTCGGATTTGTAGGCGCAGTAAATCTCCGCAAAGGTGCGCCGGAGTTTCTCGAAACGGCCAAACGATTTGATAAACGCCAAGCTCAATTCGTCATGGTGGGAGCGAACCATTTAAACCCGGACAAACTTGCTCCCTATCAAGATCATGTCCAGTTGGTGGGCAAGGTTCCCATGCAACAAATCACCCAATGGCTCGATCAATTCGACATTTTCTTCTTCCCAACCACATGTGAAGGTTCGGCAGGATCGGTCCTCGAAGCCATGGCCATGGGACTGCCCATCGTCACCACACCCAATGCCGGATCGCAGGTTCGTGATGGGATTGAGGGACGCATTGTTTCATGTGCAGACCTTGATGGTTATCATGAAGCAATCGCTCAACTCATAGAAGAACCCGACAAGCGTTTGGCAATGGGCAATGCAGCGCGTGAACGTGCGATGCAATTTGATATGACTTGGTATCAAAAGGCACTGGTCAGTACTTTGGAGAATTTTCTGCACCAATGAAGTTGCTGTTCATCAACCAGTACTACTGGCCGGATATGGCTGCCACATCACAGATGATGACAGACCTTTGCCCAAGACTCGTGCGCGCCGGACATGAAGTGCACGTGCTCTGTTCACTTGGCCAATACGACGACGGCACCGGTAACCCTGCACCTAAATACGAAGTCCAGGACGGCGTCCACATTCATCGCGTCAAGGCCAGTGGCTTTGGCAAGAAAAGCATGCTCGGCCGCATCCTCGATTACCTGAGCTTTCACCTGATCGTTGGATTACATATCCTCCTCACCGGTTGGAAGTATGGCGCGATCATCACCTTGACCACACCGCCGCTGATTGGTGTCTATGCCACGATCGTCAAATGGATCACCGGTACGCGACATGTCTGCTGGGTGATGGACCTGCATCCAGACTGTGAATTTGAACTGGGCGTCTTTAAACGCACCGCCATCCTCCCACGCTTTTTTGACTTCCTCAACGGCATGCACTTTCGACATGCCGACCGCAACGTCGTGCTGGGTTCCTGTATGGCAGATCGACTCCGAGACAAAGGCGTCAAGCAAAACAGACTCATTGAAATCCCCGTCTGGGGACACGAGTTGCAAGAGGCTGACCCCAGTGAACTGCGCAAAGAACTCGGACTGACTGACAAAACCGTCATCATGTACTCAGGCAATGCTGGACTGATCCACACCTTCGACGCACTCTGCCAAGCAGCAGTGCAATTACGTGACGATGACCAATACGTGTTCCTGTTTGTTGGAGGCGGTAAACGCATCGACGAAATCAAAGCCTTCGCCGAAAAAGAAAAACTATCGAACATCATCGTCCGTGGATACTTCCCACGCGAGCAGTTGGCTCAATCATTGCGTCTGGCAGATGTGCATCTGATCACCTTACGTGATGGCATGCAAGGTGTCGCAGTCCCGTGCAAACTCTATGGCATCATGGCAGCATCCAAACCCTGTCTGTTCATCGGCCCCGAGCATTGCGAAACCGCCGACGCCATCGGCAAACATCAAGCAGGTGTCACCCTCGATACCAACGATGTCCGCGGACTCGTCGATACCATCACCTCACTGCACGAGAATCCAGAGTTATGGGTGACTCGTGGTGAAAATGCCTACAAGGGATACAAGGCTGTCTACAACGCGGATCACTGTGCGCATTTGTGGTTCAACGTGATCTATGAAATCGACCCCAAACTGCATAAACATTGATGGGCACAGTTCACAAGTCATGGGTGATTCGTGAACCCGAACCCGGGGACTAAAGTTCCGCGGGCTTTAATGTGCAATGCGATAACAGCGGGCAAGATCGAATAACGCCTATCAATACCTCTTAATTGAAATAAAGCCCGTGGGGTTTTAACCCCCAGGCAATATGTCATGTGTCATCCATCATTCAATGTCTAGAAGCGAATTACTTCTTCTCGTTGACCATTTTCCCGAGCATGGCCGGGGCGAATTCCTTGAGGTCGGTCCAGAAGGTGCCTTCACCGGCATAGATCAACTTGAGCTTCACTTGCTCAGGCAAGTTCGATGCGAATATCCAACGGTTGTAGGCCTCAGGTGAACCAAACGCTGCGACGGCAAGCTTGAATTTCTGTGCGCGAGCTTCGGCGGAGAGCTGTTGCGATTTAGCATTGGCCTGGCCGATCACCACAGTGGCCTGGGCTTGTAATTCGGCAACCTTGCGGTCGATTTCCGCGACAAACTTACCGGTCTGTGCATGGGTTTCACCAACAGTCTTATGACCTTCGGCTACGGCCTGGGCAACCATCTTTTCAGTCTCTGCGCGAATCTTCTCACGCTCAAGTTGAACCTTCTGCTCAGCTTCCTTGAGAAGTGCTTCTTCCTTGGCGGTGAGCTGTTCCTGATCACGGGTGAGTTTTAATTCATCCGCAACAAAGGCATTTTGAATCGGCTCGCGGACTTCACGTGGGATATAAATATGTCGCACCAAACCGTACAACAATGAGATGTGCTTTTCAGTCAATACACGTTCAAAGGCATGGGAAACTTCGTTCTGGAATTTCTGACGATCCTCACCAACCAGTAAATCCACGGCAGCATGACTTGAACCATTATTCCGACAGATACTTTCAATCTGTGGCAAAACCACCTTGTCCTGTACCGCCGCAACATTGCCAAACGTACGGATGATTTCCGGTGCTGCTTGAGGCATCACACCCCAGATTGCCGTGTAGTCCATGTGGATATCAAAGCCGTCGTTGGATGGGAAATTGATACCCGACTCGATGGATTTGATCATTGGTTCACCTGCATCGTCCAGACGAACATGCCCCTTGCGATCCACATCTTTCTCGACTGCGACTGCAGCCACACGGTATCCAATTTCAATGATGTCGACCTGCTGTTCCTTGGAGTTGATGGGATAGATGCCCGGTGGCAAGACGTGATCCTGAATCCCGGCCTTAGCGCCAGTCGTCGGATTCCCGGCCAGGTTCGTCACCACGCCAACATATCCTGTGGGTATATGTACCCAGCCGGCATACTTGGTCTGCCCACCTGATGTATTTTTCTGAGTCTGGACGATCCGAAATTCATAGGCATAGGGATTGACACGATAACGTCCTGGGCCAAATACTTTGCGAAGAATGCCTTTGTATTGAGTCTTCCCCAGATCCCCGTCAACCATGTATTGACCTTCGGGAAGATCACTTCCTAACATGGATCGAACCAGTGCAACCTCGCCGGGATTGACAATCTGATCTGCCACCCGTGTTCGTTCCCACCAGATCGGGCAATAGAAGTGACGCCCCGGCCCGCGAAGTTTGGCGAGGATACCGATCTCGCCTTCATCTGCAAAGTGTCCGGGCTTAGCCATCTTGCGTTCACCAAAGATCAGCGGACCCTTGTAACGCAGTTGCAGTGACTGGCCCACCGGCACGTAGACGCGGTTAATGGTCCAGGCGAATGCCAGAAAACCAATTCCACCCAGCAGAGCCAGTACAACGATAATTTTGATTGCTTTGAACATGATCTATCTCCAACCGGTCAGCTTTAAAACTGACGGCTAAGGCTTACTGTTTGGGGGTCGCGTTTTCCTGAAGGGATTTGAACACATCCATCATCGGTGAATCAGCGGTATTGACCATGATGTTGTCATAGCCGGGCGCGATTGCACGATAGAGGATATAACGTGCAAAGGCATTACCATCGCCACCAAAGGCTGTCACGGACTCTCGCCAACCGGCGGCTTCGGCTTCATTCTGGAACACAATCACATCCGCATTGGCCTTGCCACGAGCCACAATGGCGACCGCCTCATCCTTGGCCGCTTCAAGTTTGAACCCGGCGACCCCCAATGTTTCGTTGGCTTTGGTGACGGCGACTTCCTGTTCCCGTTTGGCCTGAACGGTCATGGTGACCACTTCCTGGTCGGCCTGAACCAATTGCTTGCTACGCAGGACCAGTTCCTTTTCCACAGCCAGTTTCATTTCCGATTGCTGCTGGAGAATCTGCTGTTTGAACTGATCAAGTTGCTGACGAGCCACTTCGCGTTTACGCACCGGCTCGGCAATGCGTTGTGGTGGATAGATGTCGGTAATCAAAGCTTGAATAATTTCGACACCTAGCGGTTCACATGCTTTACGCATGGCGTTTTGAAATTCCTGCTGGAACTCTTTACGTGTGACACCACCGATAAAATCCCGTCCAGACTTATTCGAACCCAACAGGCGACAGAAACTCCGTGCGTTGGGCATGATGATTTTGTTACGAATTTCCTCATCAATGCGTTCACCCTGCGGATCATCATTGGTCGAATCATTGTAGATCACAAAGACTTCTGCAGCGTTCTCAGGTTTGACACGGAATTCGATACTGCCATCTAGACTGACCCAAAAACCATCCTTGGAGGGGAAACCCATGTCTTCGAGCTTGGCTAAATCAAAACGTTGGCTGCGACAATCGACCAGTGAGACATGTTTGACGTAAGGATTGATGTAGTACGTGCCGGGGTCTAACGTCTTGGCTTGCACACCACGGGTACCTGCTTCCTGTGACACAGGCACATTGGGATTCTTTGGCAACGGTGCTGAAAGTAACGTGACGACACCTTTGTATCCGGCAGGAATGATCACCGGATCATGTTGCTTGATCTCCTCCAGATAAGGATTGATCGGATACCGACCCGGTCGCAGGACATCGGGGACGATACCTTTTTCATTGGGTTGATTGGCAATAATCTGAGCATATCCCAGATCATCACCTTGAAGACGAATGCGAACTCCCAACTTATTGGTGGGCACCTCAATCATCGGCACCACTTCCCAATCCCAGTGATAGGGATTGTAAAAATAACGCCCTTCGGAAAGCACATCTTTCTGGATGCCTTTGTGGTCGGCATCGGGTGCTAACTCCTGGTCATTTTCAATATCCAGGCCGGTCTTCTTGATGAGAATGGCGATATGTTTGGCAGGCACTTCGATGCGACAGCTTGTGTAGGCAAACCAACCAAAGAGTGCTGTAAAGAGGATCAGGAAAAAGAGTGTCCCCATGCCTGCAAAAAGCATCCATGGTTTCTTCTTGCCACCTGGGGGCTTTTTCCAATTGATCTTGGGTTTATCCGTATCGAAAGGTGTTTCGATCGAAAAATCGTCATTGTTGCTGTTCATGTGGACTCCCGTGCAAACATGATGTTTGAGTAACGGGGGTCATTCTAACAGGGATCACGCGCCACAACTGAGAATAAATAAACAGTTCTACACGGAATTGGGAATGGATCGAGAACCGATCAAAAAACTTAGATCACACGGATCAATGGATGCTCAAGCCAATGACGTACGTAGCGAATGAACATGGCTGGATCGATGGGTTTTTTCATGTAATCATCGCAGCCCACATCCAGACATTTCTGACGGTCACCTTCCATGGCATGAGCCGTCAGGGCGACGACTGGATAGGAGTAGCCTTGCAGTCGCAATTGACGCGTGGCAGCATAACCATCCATGACCGGCATCTGCATATCCATGATGACAAGGTCATAGGGTTTATCATTCAAATGGGATCGCATGGCCATTTCAACTGCGGCTTTGCCATCCCCCACCACATCCACTTTGATGTTGATATTTTCAAGCAGTGACTTGACGAGTTTCTGAATCTCAGGCGTATCCTCAGCCACAAGCACCTTATTACGGCCTGCTCCTGCCTGGAGTTGATGGACAGCAAGAGACTGTTTATCCGTAGATGGCGTTTCACGTGGTATCCCGGATTTAAGCGGAAGCGTAATCGTGACGGTGGTGCCTTTACCTGGATGACTGTTGATACTGAGTTTGCCTTCAAGACATTCAATGGTGCGTTGACATAAAGCAAGCCCCGTTCCAGTTCCGCCTCTTTCTCGGGTCATCGAAGCATCACCCATAAAGAACAATTCGCCGGATCGCTTAAGCTGTTGGGCGCTCATCCCGATGCCAGTATCCTTGATCTCGATGAGCACTTTCTGCAAATCGTCCGTCATGTCGCAACGAATCTGTACGTGTCCTTCCTGCGTGAACTTGATTGCATTATCAAGTAATTGATACAGGACTGATTGGAGTCGATGTTCATCCGAATAAAGTTCGATATCAAGCTTCTGGGGCTCTGGAATAATCAACTCAAGATTCTTGAAGCTCGCTTTGTGTTTAAGTTCTTCAAGTAGATCATTAACGATATCTGAGAACCGGAAAAAGCTGCCTTTGAGAACAAGCTGATTGGTTTCAATTTCTGTAAGCTGCAACAAATCGTCAACGATATGCAGAAGGTGCTGACTACTACGTGAAATAGCTTCTATGGATTCTTCGCGCGAAGCCTGATCCTCAAGCAAATCAGTAAATCCAATAATCGTGGTCAACGGCGTGCGCAACTCATGACTCATATTCATCAGAAATGAGGTCTTGGCATTGTTAAGTGAGTCAGCCTGGGCTTTGGCTTCAATCAGCTCTTTCTCACGCATCTGGATATGCTGAGCCATTTCGTTAAATGCCAAACCAAGACGCCCCAGTTCATTGGTAGGGATGTCGTGGCTGAGTCGGGCCGAAAAATCACCGTCGCGTAAACGCGATGCAGCATTTTCAAGTGTGCGAAGCGGACCGACGATACGACGGGGAATCGTAATCAAAGCAATGACCGAAACAACAACGACCAGCAATACACACAAAGATATCCACTGCTGAGAGTCCTGGGTTTGTTTCTGCAAATTGCGACTGGCAATACGGGACTTGGCAAACTCGTGATCAAAGAAATTAAAACTGCTGACGATCAGCGAACGAATCGAGCTCTTGCTTGGCGTCAACGCCAGATTAGCTTCTGCCGGAGTCGTGATTATTCCTTCACGGACATGGTTGACCACATTCATCACGGCCAGTTGATACTCTAGTGAACTAGCGAGCCACTTTTCAGCACTGAGCACCTGTTGTCCATCAAGGCTGTGTTCACGATAGGTGATAATATCACGAATCAGTTCATCAACCGTCAATGTCCATCGCTTAAAATAGGCTTCAAAATTTTCGCTGTTTGCCACATTCAAAAACATATCTTTTTCATATCGCCGACATTGAAGGGTCTGGATCGCGATACGAGTCGAGGGGCGTACAAGATATTCCTGTTGATTGATATGTTCGAGCGTTCGGCCATTGATCTGCTCAAGGATATGAAAACAAGTAATCCCAATTAGAACACTAAGGCTCATCAATACCAGCATGGCAAAGCGAAGCTGCCAAGTCACACTGACATTCTGCACAAATCGAAATGGTGTAAAAAGTTTCTTATTCATGTTCACTCGTCAGACATGCATGTCATCGGTTAATTTAAATAATCGCATAAGATGCCATTGAATACAGTTCCACAAAAGTGGACTTTTACCTGCACGAAAGGCATATCTGAGACCTATAACTTCATCATGGGCCGAATAACTGCTTTACATTCTCAAAACAATGTCTAAATTAACCGCATGGGGATTGCTTTAAGTCACCGCCAATGAAGCAATCATCAGACACCCTTTCTTTTTTCCAATTGGCACGCACGAAATTCCAAGGAGATGTTGTAATGACCCAACCCGCCACGGGCACCACTAAAATCGCTCCCCCTGCCGACTTTGCAGCCAATGCGTATGTGGGCAGCGAGGCTGCGTATCAGCAGATGTATGACCAGTCCATTGCAGACCCCGATAAGTTCTGGGGCGAGATTGCTTCGACTTTCCATTGGGAAAAGAAATGGCAACGTGTCCGCGAATTCGACTGGACCGACAAGGTCACCACCAAGTGGTTTAACGGTGGGCAAACCAACATCTGCTACAACTGCCTGGATCGACATCTTGCAACACGTGGCGACCAAACCGCGATTCTCTGGGAAGGTAATGAACCCGGCGATGACAAAACGCTGACCTACAAAGAACTGCATACACAAGTCAGCAAATTTGCCAACGTACTCAAGAATCTGGGCGTGACCAAAGGGGATCGCGTCTGTCTGTACATGCAGATGATCCCAGAGGCTGCGGTTGCGATGCTTGCCTGTGCGCGTATTGGCGCGATCCACTCGGTGGTCTTTGGCGCGTTTAGCCCTGACTCAGTGCGTGACCGTGTCAATGACTCTTTGTGCAAAGTCATCATCACACAGGATACCGCGCTACGGGGTGCAAAAAACGACATCCCCATGAAAGCCAACGCAGACGTGGCAGCATCGCAATGCCCGAGCATTGAACACATCATCACCGTCAAACGCACGGGCAATGATGTGGCCATGCAAGCCGGAAGAGACGTGTGGTATCACGAAGCGATGGACAAAGCCTCGGCCGACTGCCCTGTCGAATGGCTTGATGCTGAAGACCCGCTGTTTATCCTCTACACCTCCGGCTCAACAGGCAAGCCCAAGGGCGTCCTGCACACCACCGGCGGATACATGATCTGGACGGCAACCACCTTCAAATACACCTTTGACTATCACGACGGGGACATCTGGTGGTGCACAGCGGACGTGGGTTGGATCACCGGCCACAGCTATATCGTCTACGGCCCGATGCTCAATGGCGCAACGCAGGTCATGTTCGAAGGCGTGCCGACGTATCCTGATGCCGGACGCTTCTGGGCCGTTTGTGAAAAGTACAAAGTCAATCAGTTCTACACCGCCCCAACTGCAATTCGCGCGTTGATCCGCCAAGGTGATGAGTTTGTCACCAAGCACGATCTGTCGAGTCTCAAAACACTGGGAACCGTGGGCGAACCCATCAACCCCGACGTGTGGATGTGGTACTACAACTTGGTCGGCGGCGGCCGATGCCCCATCGTCGATACATGGTGGCAGACCGAAACCGGCGGGCACATGATCACCGCACTTCCGGGTGCAATTGACATGAAACCCGGCTCGGCATCACGCCCCTTCTTTGGTGTCGAACCTCTCATCGTTGACGACCAAGGCAATGAAGTCGCTGACGGTGAACCGGGGAAACTTTGCATCAAAAAACCGTGGCCTGGCATCATGCGCACCACCTGGGGCGATCACAGCCGATTCATCAACACCTACTTTTCAACCTACCCGGGCATGTACTTCACAGGAGATGGTGCACGCAAAGACCTTGAGGGTGACTACTGGCTATTGGGGCGTGTGGACGATGTGATCAATATCTCCGGCCATCGCCTGGGGACCGCTGAAGTTGAGTCCGCATTGGTCTCCCATTTTGCGGTAGCAGAAGCGGCTGTCGTGGGTTGTCCCCATGAAATCAAGGGCCAGGGCATCCATGCCTATGTCACCCTCAAAAGTGGGATCGAAGGTACAGACGAACTCAAAGCAGAACTGGTCAAAACCGTCCGCGATCACATCGGCCCCATTGCCAGCCCTGACGTCATCCAATGGGCACCGAGCTTGCCCAAGACCCGTTCGGGTAAAATCATGCGTCGTATTCTGCGCAAGATCGCTGAAGGTGAAAGCGACAAGGTCGGTGATATTTCAACTCTGGCTGACCCCTCGGTCGTCGCAGATCTGATCGAAAACTCACCTGAATAAACTGATCCTTCACAAACATGTTCAACACGATACACCCGTATGTTCCATTGACTGGAATATACGGGTGTTTTATTTCGAGATTTAATCGCAACCAGTCATGCCTTTTAGACATTTCAGTCCAACAAGCGGTATCACAAATACTCTTTTCAAACAATCTATCTCCTAAAAATGCACTTCATTCATACTATTTCTTGATTTACAAGTCCAAGAAGCAATAAACCACCCCTGCAATCCAACCGATAACTAAAAATATCTGTCCACAGAGATGGGCGACCTTTTCGTTTATAGGTCTTCCGGCAATTTTTTAATCCTGCTCAATAAGGTGTGTTTGACCGTGTTTGAAGCATCCTCGCTGGATATGATCTGGGTTCTGCTTTGTGCTGCTTTGGTGATGCTGATGCAGGCAGGTTTCTGCTGCCTGGAAACAGGCCTCTGTCGTACAAAGAACAATATCAATGTGGCATTGAAAAATCTGATGGACTACTGCGTCACCGGTATGGTGTTCTGGGCAGTGGGCTTCTGGTTAATGTTTGGTGAAAGTACCAACGGACTCATCGGCGAGTTTCGCTTGCCCATTGGTGAAAATGCAACCCCCGGTCAACTGACGTTCTTTCTCTTTCAACTGACATTCGCAGGCACATCGGCCACCATCATCTCCGGAGCCGTCGCTGAACGTGTCCGTTTTAACGCCTACATTATCACCACACTGGTGATCGGTGCGCTGGTGTATCCTGTCATCGGACACTGGTGCTGGGGTGGATCCTTCACCGGCAATGCCTCAGGCTGGTTACAGGAAATGGGCTTCGTTGATTTTGCAGGTTCCACTGTCGTACACTCCGTGGGCGGCTGGGTCTCACTGGCGGCATTAATCATCATCGGACCACGCAAAGGACGCTTTGGCGCAGGTGCCAAACCCATTCAAGCATCCAACGTCCCCATGGCCGTACTGGGTGTCATGCTCCTTTGGTTTGGCTGGTTTGGCTTTAACGGTGGCAGCACGCTAGGCGTCACCGATGGCATCCCACGAATCCTTGTCAACACATCACTGGCCGCGGCGGCGGGAAGTTGCGCCATGCTTCTGATCGCTTTAATCACAAGCAATCAACCGACAGTCGATCGACTCATCAACGGTGTCGTCGCTGGACTGGTCGCCATCACGGCAAGCTGTCATGCAGTCTCACCTATGTCCGCAGTTCTCATCGGCGCAGTCGGTGGCATCGTCTGTTCATTAATCACCAAAATGCTCATTCGTTTCCGGATTGACGATGTAATCGGTGCCGTACCCGCTCATGCAGGTGCAGGTGTCTGGGGCACGTTGGCGGTCGCATTATTAGGTGATCCTAAACTTCTGGATACCGGTTTGCCCTGGACTGAACAACTCATGGTCCAGTTCATCGGCGCAACATCCGCTTTCATCTGGGCGTTTGGAGTCGGCTTTGTGGTATTACTGACCATCAACGAAATCACCCCGCTTCGCGTTAAATCAGAAGATGAAATCAAAGGACTCAATGTCGCTGAACATGGCGCAAGTTCCGAACTCTTTGATCTGATGTCCCAGATGAATGTCCATCGCAATACAGGCGATTACACGCAGACAGTGGACATCGACCCCAACTCGGAAATCGGGCGCATCGGCATGCAGTACAACTCCGTGCTCCAACGCATCAGCCAGGATCAACGTGTCATGCAAACCGCATCACGTGAGATCGCCAAGATGAATCAGGAATTGATGCAGACGCGAACGCGCGAACTCAAAGAATCAACACTCAAAAGCCATTTCCTCACCCAACTCGAACAGGAAATTCGCAAGCCCATGCAGGTCATTGCAGAGCATAACGATCAAATGCGACAGAAGCATGCATCAGACTCTACCTGCATGCAGTACATTGATCAGATCGAAGATGACAGTCGACATCTACTGGATCTGGTCGATGACATCATGAACCTCACGGATCTAAACTCCGAGAACTTCAAACTGCATGAAACCAAACTGGCGATCCGCGACCTGCTTGATGAAGTCTGTCAGAAATATCGGCCTCAAGCGAAAACAAAACACATTGAAATGCAAACGCAGATCGGCCCCAATGTGCCGCTGATGATTTATGCAGATGTGGATCGACTCAGACAGATTCTGGATCATTTGATTCACAATGCCGTTCGCTATACACGAACCGGTTATGTACACATCATGGCCAAGGCGATCCCACAAGGTGAGTTCAACCTGATCCTGCGTATCACTGTCGAAGACTCGGGAATCGGTATCAAAAATGACATGCTCGAACGCATTTTCGACCCATTCTTCAAATTCCATCCTGAAGATGATCAAATTAATCTCAGCGATCCGGCAGGCACGGGGATGGGATTGACCATCTGTCGACGACTGGCAATTGCAAGCCATGGCAATCTCACCGTCGGCTCTGAACATGGTAAAGGCTCGACGTTCTGCTTGACCTTCCAGACCAAAGCCGACCATCCCGTCGTCCCACTACCTCAATGGTCCAAAGATGACTCAGGCGAATACGAGTTGGCAAACATCGACCTTTCAGGCAAACGCATTCTCTATGTCGAAGATCAATACGACATGCAGCAACTGATTCAAAATTACATGCGAGGGGTTGGCGCCAAAGTTGATCTTGCAGACAATGGTAAAGTCGGGATGGAGATCGCCATGGCAGCATGGAAAACGGGCCGACCCTATGACATGGTTCTCATTGACCACCTTATGCCGGTAATGAATGGCATCACCGCGGTGACCAAACTCAGAGAACAGGGCTTTACCCAACCCATCGTCATGCTCTCAGCACACGCATCGAACTATCGCGAAAAATGTATGACCGCTGGATGCAATGCCCTGCTGACCAAACCGGTCGATCGTGATATGCTGCTGCGTATGACACACAAGTTCCTAAGCCGACAATCGGTAACGGCAGGCGTTTAACCAAGGCACGAAAGTTCGCACCATGAGCGATGAACTGGTACTGATCCCGGCACGATTCCTACGCGATGATATCGCGTATCGCAGTGTCAGTCTGACCAATAAGTCCGTCGTGATCTTCTGCGGATTCCAAACCGCAGATCACATGGAAAAACCGCAGGAAGGTTACGTCGAACTCATTCAATGGCAACTGCTCTATGTCCTCGAAGGCCAGGCCGTCTATCAACTGCACCCCAATGGGCAACGCATCACCATCAAAGCTGGCGATGTCCTGCAAATTCCAGCAGGCACCCGGTATCGTTTAATGCCCGATGAAAACTCCGGCTGGGCCTGTGTCCGACTGGGACTCGACCCCACCTTTGCAGACCAACTCGTCGAAGCACAAATCATCAATCATGACCGCTTTGTCATGCACAGAGGTGTCCAATTGCAATTGGTCGAGACCTTTGACCAGATTACCCATGGACTGCGAAACAGTCCCGATGATTCACTGCCTTGGACTGCGCTTTCTGCCCAACAGCTTATCCTCCAACTGACCCATCAACCGGCATTGGATGATGACCTGTTGACCGTCTGTCGCAGTTACCTCACCCAACACCTCGACGAACCAATCAGCGTTGAAAATTTAAGTCAGTTGTGCAACATCCCCGCCAGTCAGTTACGCCCGACATTCTACAAACGCACCGGCATGGAACTTGTCGAATACCAGCAGCGTCTGCGCGTCGACCGCGCCATCAGCATGCTCGGTGACTACAGCATCAGCCTTGACGACATCGCCCGACAACTCGGTTACGACAACACCGGCGATCTTGGCGTCCAATTTAAACGCATCACCGGCCAAAGTCCGTTGCAATATCGCCAGCGATTGTTTTGAGTTTTAGCGATCAAAATTACAGACACACAAATCACTCTCTCAACGAAGTGAGACTGAGGTTTGACGTGAGTCCCTTTGTCCAAGTGACCCGTCAGATTCGCTCCCTTAAGTCGCTCATCTGGCGGCTTGCTTGAATCCCAAACTCAGATAATCAAGTGACACTCACCATAACCGACTGTCATTTTTGGCCGGTGATCGCCACCACCACCGGGACCGCTGCCGTGCTATAGGACAGGATATCAATCGTGGTGATCTGCACGTTGGGGGTCGGGTTTTCCCATTGGGTAACGTACAATCCGACGGTGTTGCCACGCGGGATAATCCGAGTCACGCCCGGATAGGCGTTGGGTAATTTGTCACAATCCCACCAGTCGCCGATGTTCTGCCCACCTTCCATGACACATCGTTGCGTTGAACCATCTGCATAGTGAATGGTGTATTCACCGATGGGCAAATGCTTACCCCATGCAGCAGTGTGCAGGAATGACAGGTTCTTGAGCGTCGCATTCACAGGAATACTTCTGACAGCTTTAGGAAATGCCGGACGTGATGTACCGTAAAGAACGATGCAGCTTGCGTCCTTTTGCGTGGCCGGATCAATGATCTCAAACGGCACGCCGGCAAAAGTCTGCTTACCCAGCGGCATGGAGCGAAAATCATTGGACCCCTGGTCGGTCCAACCGCCTTTGCCATCATTGTTCACATCGTCTTTGAAGCTTCGATTGACATGTCCCCGAAGATTGATGAACACTGCATTGGAAGCCTTAAAATCATATTCAGGTAACTGCGGCATCTCCCATGGCTGAACATATTTGGAGACCTTCTTGTCAACGGTGATGTACTTAAGCAAGTTCCGCAGATACGTACTTGCAGAGGGATCAACGCCCCACTGTTTAACTACATCAAGTTGTGAACAGACGATATGACCCTTGCCGAGTTTGCCTTCGACGATCGCCATACCGATCTTTCGTCGACCGAGCATCGGACCGCGCGCAGCAATCGCGTTATGCGTAAAGGGCATGACCATGCTGTGAATCACTTTCCCGGTATCGGCATTGTTCCACGTATCAAAATTAAATTGCTCAAGGCCTGCAAAAATCGGATGATCCGGGATCACCAAATCTGCAAATGTACTGCGAGCCCCTGTCAACGATGCACCTGGCCAAAGCTTCATGGCACCTGCACGCTGCTCCATCATCAACAGGACACCACCCTGCTTGACCCAATCAAAAAGCTCGTCCCATTGAGGATTGAATCCGACATGCCCCGTAGCAGGTGGGATCATCAACACATCAAAGCCAGACAAATCACGATCAGGTGAAATGCGATTGCATAACACACCAAGATCACGCAACACCACTTCAAACGCATGCAGATCGTCTTCGCGTCCCAGATTCAACACTCCGATTTTTTTAGATGTCCGTGACAGGTGATAGCTAACCTTGTTTGACTGCACATAAATATCGTAGGAGTTGCAGCTGATTGATTGATTCTGATACATCACTTCCAAACGCAGTTGAACGACCTGACCATACTGAACCTCAGGTAAAACCATCTCAAATGGAATCTTCGTTTGCGACCAGTTGGCTAATGTGTTGATTGGAATGGATTGCAGCGCGATAGGATTGTCGACGCCGTTGAGTCCGGCGACACTTAGATGAGCAACTGCTCCGTCGTAAGCCATGTCCGTGTTGTTCACGACGATCAAATCCAACATGGAAGTTTGCTTTGCAAAGTATCCGCGAGGCAGGACGGATTGTTCATCGCGTAAACCTGAAAAGATCGGCTGCGTCCAGACGGTTGCCCCATCAACATATTTTGAGAACCAGGGCGCAAAGCCTTGGAATCGTGGGTCAGCACGAATTTGTTCGAGGATACGTTTGCCATAGACCGCACGCCCGTATGCCAGACTGCGTTTGGGGTCCAGCGCGGCTGCGAGTCCGATGGTCCCTGAGAATCCGATGCCGTTGGGTTTAGCCCAGTTGGTATCGCGTTTGACGTAGGACATATATTGTTTGATATCGTTTCGCCGGAAGTTGGCATTGAGTACTTTACCCCATGAAAACCCGACACATTCCCAGATAATGTAAGGCAGATTGAATTGCCCGCTGGAGTCTTTGTAGGTTTGAACCGTGCCGTTGTGCAGGATGTTCAAATTCTTTTCCCAGTCGACCCATAAACCGGATAAGCCGTTGTAGGTATGCAAGTCGATGACATCGGTTTCCAGTCGATCCTTGCCATAGGTTGGCCATGTGCCACTGCCTGAAAAACTACTAATCGGTCGGTTACCAGTATCAAGTTTGCGAACGTGTTGAACCTGTTTCTCCATTTGACGTTTGACTTCGGGCCGTTCGCCGAATTTGATTTCATTGCCCATTGACCACATGACGACCGATGGATGGTTGTAATCCCGATGTACCCATTGGGTGATCTCTTTGAGATTGTGTTGTTCGTAAAGCTGTTCATCAATGTCTTTGGTAAACGACCAACCCCATTCGTTAAAGAGCATCATGCCCATTTCGTCGAAGACATCGAGTGTTTGGATAAAGGGCATGTGCGCTGAACGGATGATGTTGTAGCCTTGGGATTTGAAGGTTTGGAGCATGGATGCAAACTTTTGCTTCTCGGCTTCGAGTCCTTTGCCAAAGCCCCCCATGCGAACGGATTGGATGTTTTCACCATAGAGATAGATGCGTTTGCCGTTGAGATAAAATTGATTACCACGGCGCTGAAACTGTCGATATCCAAAACGCTCAGTTCCCATGGCGATGGTATTTTGGTTCTCTGTCAGACACACTGCCAGGTCATAAAGCAACGGCGTATCCGGACTCCAGAATCTTGGGGATTGGAGTTGGATCGTGAATGATCCGGTATTGCGTCCGGGTTGAAGTTCGAGAGTAACAGCATCACGTCCAGCGATATTGCGTCTGTCTTCATCTTTCATTGCAGAGATGACCACGGGTGTGACTTGGACTTTTTTGACTTGTTTTGTGGTGTTTAACAGTTGGTATCGCACATTAAGCGATGCCGAATCAATCTGCGGGTCAATGAGAATATGTTCAAAATAAATGGGCTTGGTAAAGCGAAGTTGCACATCCTGCCAGAGTCCGGCTTTGATGTTGCTGATACTCCATTGCGAGCCGTAGACATGAATGGCTTTGAATTGGGTTTGGGTTTCGACGGTTTCTTTGTCGGTCCATCGACTCTTTGCAGAGGGGCTGAACTTGGGGCCGAAGTCCGTGAGAATGCGGATAGCCAGTTGATTGTTGCCGGCTTTGAGATGCTCGGTGATGTCGATATGCCAGGGCGTAAAGTCGCCATGATGATCGCCTGCATGTTTCCCGTTGACAAAGAGTCTGGCATCGTAGCCTGCTACGCCGATGTCCAGCAGGACGCGACCGCCATCGGCCAAACGTGTTGCATCAATGGACACCTGTTTGCGATACCAGCCTTTAACATAGGGTTTTTCGCAGACACCTTTGGCATTGACCTTGCGCACATTTGGATACTTGCGATACCAATCCAACGGTACGGCAATGCTGTCCCACGAATCGTCATCAAAATTCACACGCGCAAAGTCCGGATCGGTGTCGGCTGCAAAAGGTTGATCGGATGTCTCAAGGCCGGAGCATTGCCAGTGACCATTGAGCGATTGGGTCTGGACAAAATCTGCAAAACGAACGGCTTGCCCTTTTGCGTCTGACACCTCGATGGATTGTCTTGTGACCGTCGTCTTTTGGTAGACCGGCACATCCTTGGGCTTAGGCACAAACGGCTTGACCGCTGCACGAACCATCCCTGCAAAGTTGAAAACACAGACGAACAAACAGACACAATATAGCTGACTCGTTTTCACGATCGATCCTTTAAATGTTGCTTGTAAAAATGACTGATTAAATCACATCTCAGACGTGACAATTAATCACGCGGATACCACAGACGCTTCATCTTAGAGCCGAGACCGATGAATGAATAATCCACATCTTCGCGCGGCAATGTTGCGGCATGGCCATCGAAGTAACCGAGATTAATTGAACCGTTATGACGATAAGCCACATCGAAATACTGATCATCTTTCTCTGTAATGTAATCATCTGCATGGTTGTATTTGACCCACCAGTCCAACGCATCGGCAAAGGACATTTTGATTTGCGGCTTGACGATGTCACGTTGGTTAAAGGCAGCAAAATCCAGATCGGTCGCAGCACCACTGAGACTCAAATTACCCACGTTAAATCCATAGGAATATTGCATGTCGTAGGTGTACTCACCCACAGGTGGTGTACTTTGCGCTTCAAAGGTCGCAGTCGGACAGACCAGATGCTTGGGGAAATTGCCCACATAAGGCGATTCAAAGCCAAGATAGGTTGATGTAAAGACCGTGTTGCTCTTCCAACTCACCACACTGGTGTCCGGCTGAGTCATACGGATCGGCACATACCAACTGTTGTTATCGCCAGCATACATTTCATTGACCAGCAAGTACTGTTTCTCAAGATTCAGACACTGCATTTTTCTGGCAGTCTTTCGTGCAGAACCCAACGCGGGCAGAAGGATACTAATCAGCAAAGCGATGATTGAAATGACAACCAGTAATTCAATAAGTGTAAAACCGCGCGACGCGTGGAATCGATTCATGAGATGCTCCTTAGTGGCTAAGGCTTGATCCGGCGGGGATATTCATATTGCCAATACTTTGTCGTTCAATGATTCGTGTACCAAGCCGAATGACCTGGTGATAACCATCACCATTGCCACGCAGCAAATTCATCAGCAGTTCCGCAGCCACCCGTCCCATCTCCCGGTGTGGCACGTCCACGACGGTCAGGCTCGGTTCGATGTTGTCAAACAAAGACAGGTCGCCAATACTGCATACGGACAATTCTTGAGGCAGCAATCTGCCGGACGCCTTGGCGGCTCGCCAACACCCCAGCGAGATGTTTTCATTGACGCCCACCAGCGCGGTGATATCCGGGTGATTGGCAAGCAACTGTGTCGCGGCCTTTTGTCCATTGGCCCAAGGTTCGCGCGGGTTCAAATCCATCGCATCAGTCTTGATCGTGTGCAGATCAGACAGACGCATGCCCATGCGGGTGTAAACACGATCCGCACCTTCAAAGAGTTGCCGATGCCAACGGGTATCGGAGTTGTGATCCACCAAGCCGATGTGTCGATGCCCTGCACTGAGTAAACGCTCAAATACTTGCATCCCCATTTCAATACGATCAATGGCAACCGTATCAATATCCAATCCGTCAATGAGAGAATTGACCAACACGACCGGCTTGCCACGCGACTGCAATTCACGGATCGCCGACGCCGAGCAGTTAAACGGAGGTGGGAAGATGATCACACCATTGACATTGGAGACATCCAGCGATTCGATCATTTCCAGTTCATGGCTGAAATCCAACTGAGCCGACTGCACGAGTAACTGAGCTTTACTGCCAACGAGCCCCTGCTTGACCCCATGAATGATTTGAGACATCTGCTCCATTTCAAGGGTTGGCAATACCAGCGCGACATTGGCAACTTCCAGCTTAGGCTCCGCGACATAAACACCAGCACCAGGCGTCGACCGCAGAACACCTTCGACGGTCAGCGCATTAATCGCCTGCTGAACAATCCCCAGACTCACTTCGCATTCCTTACTGAGCTGACGCATACTCGGCAGCCGCTGACCGGGCGTTAAACGACCGTGCTGCATTTGCGTTCGAATCTGCTGGCGAATCTGAGTCACCAGCGGGGTCTTACTTTGATTGTCAATATTAATGAGCATTCAGGAACCACAATCGTACTAATACAATACTTCAAACATCCAACCTTATAACTGTACGCCTGTAATACCCAAAGGCAACCCGTCAAAATCAAATAATTTACCGGACACCTCGCTTTGTCTTTAATTTTATTAAAATAAACATTTTACATAAACACAGGATTTAAAAAGCACCCTCGCCAAGCCACCTACAGGACGAAATCTACCTTGCATACGCCCTTAAACCGTCATAATACAGTTATTCATACAGTTTGATCCTTACATTAAAAAACCCGTTGACAAAATTTGCCAACGGGTCAGACAATTCAGTTTAAATATTAAGTCAGATCAGGCTGTCGCGGGGTCCACATCCACATCACAGTTCAGCTCATCGCAGAGCGTTTCGAGTTCCAACTTCAACTGCTTGACGGGTACATCACGGGGGATGGTGATGAGCATGTTCATGGTAAACAGCGGTGTCCCGGAGTACGAGCCAGCACTGAGATTGGTCGCAAGCTCTTCGATGTTGACCTTCAATTGATGCAGCAAATGTGTCACGCGATGCACAATGCCCGGCTGATCCATCGCAAAGACCTTCACACGGTAGGGTTGGCCTTGCATGCGCGTCTCGATGCTCTTGTCACCTGCGATACGGACTTCCAGACCAACCTCGTTACCCGCATCGACCGCTTCATTGGCAATGCGACGAATCACATCATCACTATCAGCTTCAACAAGAATCAGAATTGCAAACTGCCCCCGCAGATTGATCATCCGCGAGTCAGCAATGTTCGCACCAGCATCATGCAAAAAGCCGGTAAACGCATCGACCAGACCCGGACGGTCTGACCCTACAGCAGTGATGACGAGTTGTGACATGTGCGAGCCCTTTATGATTTATTGCTAACAGAAAACCATTTTTACAGCCAAGACACCAAGGCTTGAAAACAAAAACAGTTTAACCACAGAGTCTCAGAGGCACAGAGCTTGAAAAGACAAGAGAAAACCACTCAGTAATTTTTCCTCCGTGTCTTTGCGCCTC
This sequence comes from Phycisphaerales bacterium UBA7800, assembly GCA_002480565.1. Lineage (GTDB taxonomy): Bacteria > Planctomycetota > Phycisphaerae > Phycisphaerales > Phycisphaeraceae > UBA7800. Next base: position 37,274 of record DLCK01000064.1, read on the forward strand.
TGTGGTTAATTTCTTTCACGCACTCTGTTCCTGGCGGTTCAAAACGATTGACCAGACCAGCATATCACATGCTGCGATCCACCGCAGCAGCAACACGCGAGCAGCTCTTGATCAATTCATTGAGTGCTTCGGGCGTGATGGACTGGGCACCATCAGTCCATGCGTGTTCGGGGTCCGGGTGCATTTCGATGGCCAGGGCATCACAACCCGCAGCGACCGACGCGCGAGCCATGTCAGCGACCAGACGGGCGTGACCTGTGCCATGAGACGGATCACTGACGATCGGCAGATGTGAGCGTTGATGCAATTCAGGAATCGCTGATAAACTCAGGGTATTGCGTGTGTGATCCTCAAACGTGCGGACGCCGCGTTCGCAGAGAATGACGTTGGGATTACCGGCTGAGAGAATGTATTCCGCAGCCTGGAGCAGTTCGTCGATGGTCATGGCCATGCCGCGCTTAAGCAGTACCGGTTTGGGTTGCTTGCCACAGGCTTCGAGCAATTTGTAGTTGGCGGCATTGCGGGTGCCGATCTGCAAACAGTCGGCATACTTGCTCACCAGATCCACATCCTCGACGGACAACACTTCGGTGACAATCGCCAAACCTGTCGCATCACGGGCGGTGGCAAGCATTTTCAAGCCGTCTTCGCCATAGCCTTGGAAGCTGTAAGGATTGGTGCGAGGCTTGAAGGCTCCGCCACGCAGAGCATGTCCGCCGGCGGCACGAACGGCCTTGGCGCTGGTGAGAATCTGCTCTTCACTTTCAACCGAACACGGGCCAGCGATTACCGGCACATGTGTCCCACCAATAACGCATTCATCACTGATGCGGATCACCGAGCGTTCAGGCTTGGTCTGTGACGAGGAAAGCTTGTACGGTGCGAGAATCGGAACCACGCGATCAACGCCTGGCAGGTTCTCAAGCACATTGCTGTCTTTCTTGCGGTCATCACCAATGACAGCCACAACGGTCAGTTCGCTACCTTGAATTGGATGGTCTGTAAGTCCCATTTCTCTGATCAACTCCTTAACGTGGTTGATCTGATCCTCGGACGCGTTTGCTTTCATGACTACGATCATGACTGTGTCTCCTATGTCGGTGTTCTTAAAACGGTGGCGGGTGGTAAAAGCCGTAAAACAAAAAAACCCCGACGGTATCCGCGTCGGGGTCAGAATTCTGTGTTCAATGTTTATTGATTCAGAACAAGCCCCTCGCGGTATAGCCGCTGGTAAACCAGAAATAACCAAAAAAGCCGTAGGTGCTGTTCTTCATAGCGGGGTAAGTATTACGGGGTTTCCCGCGGATGTCAAGTTTTAATTTTGTGTTTTACCGCCAAGACGCGAGGGACGCCAAGATTGGAAAAGGTAGAAGCAAAATATTTTTCACCCAAAAGCCACTTGCCTAGCCAATGTTTAATTCCAGAATTTAAAGGCTAATAGATTATCTCTGTCTTGAATCTTGGCGTTCTTGGCGTCTTGGCGGTAAAGCTGCCTTTCCCATCTCCGAACATGCTCACCGTTTGCAATCGACCCTTAAAACACGGTAAAGTAATCTCTCTACCTGCAATTTTGCTCGAAACGAGAAGGAAACCTGGCATGGGTATCAAAGTCTGTAAATTCGGTGGTTCGTCTCTGGCGGACGCAGCTCAAATCAAAAAGGCGCAGTCCATTATTCAAGCCGACGCTGATCGCAAGTTCGTCGTCCCCTCGGCTCCGGGTAAACGCAACAAGGAAGACCAGAAGATCACCGACCTGTTGTATCTCTGTCACGCACATGCCCAGCAAGGCATCGCGTTTGACGAAGTCTTCGGCCTCATCGCCGACCGCTACAACGGTATCGTCAAAGAGCTTGGTCTGACTTTGGACATGACCCCGCATTTGGACAAAGTCAAAGCCGACATCACAGCCGGAGCCTCGTCGGACTATGCTGCAAGTCGTGGTGAATTCCTCAACGGCCCGATCATTGCTGCCCTGCTGGGATACACATTCATCGACCCTGCTCAATTCATCTTCTTTGATGACAAAGGCAAATTTGATGCAGAGAAAACCCAGACCGTGCTGAGTAAAAAACTCGCATCGGTGGAATCTGCCGTGGTGCCGGGTTTCTTTGGATCACTGCCCAACGGCGATATCAAAACGTTCTCACGTGGCGGTTCGGATATCACTGGTGCGATTGTCGCTCGTGCTGCCAATGCGGATGTCTACGAAAACTGGACCGATGTGTCGGGCCTGCTCAAGACCGACCCGCGGATTGTTGATAACCCTGAAACGATCAGCACCATCACCTATAAAGAACTGCGTGAATTGGCCTACATGGGCGCGTCGGTCATGCACGAGGAAGCCATCTTCCCGGTGCGCATTGCAGGCATCCCCATTAACATCCGCAACACCAATGCCCCGGATGATGATGGCACGATGATCGTCTCCGACGATGACACGTCCAGCAAAGCGCAAAGCATCACCGGCATCGCTGGCCGCAAAGACTTCACCGTCATCTATGTCGAAAAAGCTTTGATGAACTCGGAGATTGGTTTTGGTCGCAAGCTCCTTGAAGTCCTCGAAGACAATCAGGTGAGCTTCGAACACATGCCCTCAGGCATCGACACCACCAGTCTGGTCGTCTCCAACAGTAACCTCCAAGGCAAACTCGATGATGTACTCGCTGGCATCAAACATGTCTGCAAGCCTGACAAAATCTCCGTGTTCGAGAACATGGCTTTGATCGCAACCGTAGGCCGAGGGATGAGTCACCACGTGGGTGTCAGTGCCAAGTTGTTCACCGCATTGAGCAATGCCAACGTCAACATCCGCATGATCGACCAAGGTTCAAGTGAAATGAACATCATTGTCGGTGTCGAAGGCAGTGACTTTGAAAAGGCAATCAAAGCGATTTACGCTGAGTTTGTCGGTTAAAAGTCTCGCATCACGTTTACAAACGCTTATTCACCGCGCCCCTCCCAATGAGGATTCGGCGCGGTGTTTTTTTATTCTGTCCACGCATGCCATACAATATTTATATGTCTACCACCGAACTCGATCAATTGATGGACCAGGCCAGTGAGCTGCTGGTCAAAATGCAATACCTTGATGCGGAGAAGCTTTGTGTCCAGGCAATGAAGCTTGCTCATAAGCAAAAGCTCTGGGGGTATCTGGCCCGGATCACTTTGCCGTTGCAGGAGTGTCGCCGACAACGTCGGATGATTGCTGCTGAAGGGCATATCGTCCTGGGTACGAGTCATCTGGGAGACGCTCCGCTGGCAGTGCTATCCGAATTGCCCAGCGGTTGCGTGGTATTCACCGACAACAAGGCGCACGAGCACGCAGTCCATTTGATGCAGAACGTACGAAAAAATCCGCGACACCTGTTGGTGCTTTACGCTTCGGCGAATACCAAGCAGTGGACGCTGCACAGTGCCATCCAACCCATTTACACGGTGACCTATCCCGCCCCGCCATCGGACTGGCAGAATCAGACACTCGCCCCATCGCAATGGCCTGACGTGACACAAAGCCAATGGCCAACCCCAGGCGACTGGTTTTTGGATGTGCTGGAAAAACTCGGCGATCAGGCGCTTAAGACCGTCAAGGCAGGCGCCGATAATGTAAAACGTGTCGACGAATTAATAACTGCACTGGATGCTGTGACGGATCACGAAATACTGCATCAACAACTGGCCCAAGCTGCCAGCAACCTGGTGCAATAGACTTGCTTGGGGTCCTGCATGGATAATCGACGTACCCGACGTAAACGTGTTAGACGTTTTATCGCCTACTCACTTGTGATTCTTACCGCGATCATCTGTGTCTTGGTGGCATGGGGTGTGTATCAATTCCAACATGATCCGGCCTACTGGACTGCCAACGAGAAATTCCTCAAGGAAAACACATCCGAGGAGATTGAAGGATTGGCCAATGAAGCTCATAACATTATTTCCAATGCCTTATCAACGATCATGATTCAACCCAATGGTCAACGGATCATTGCTTCAGAAAAAAGCCCCATCGAAAAAACTATCAACCTCAGCACCAATCAGATCAACGCATGGTTAGATCGCCACTTTGAGCGATGGGCGAGCAATCAAAACATCCAACTGCCTTCGGAAATCAGCAACATCATGATCCATCCTGAAAACGGGCGCGTTGCGATGGCGTTTCGATATTCCAAGGGCGAGATTCAAAAAGTCATCTCCCTGGTTTTTGACATCTCTATGGTCGGCGACGGCAAAGCGATGTTCCATCTCACGCAACTGCGTACAGGATCACTGCCACTCAAACCATCATGGCTTAGCAACAACATTAACGACACAAAACTCAAAAGCCTGACCAACGAAATGGTCAAAGGCAAAGTGGTTGATATGACCTTCAAGCACCCGGTGAGTAAAGACCACAAAATCACCGTTCAACGCCTGGGCATTCACGGCAACGGCGTCGTCGCGGATTTGTTAACAAAGTAACTTTAATTTCGCGATGCAATCGCCATACATAAACCATCGGTGACCGGGCAATACATACCACCCCAAACGCAAAAGACTCAGCGAATCTGTACGAGAAATGACGGTTGCTCGCGGACTTTTTTGCCATCGCTTTTTTCGATGATCGTCCGGCCGTTAAAGAGGTTGTAGGGATACTTCTTTTGCAGATCAAGAATCCGGGATGAATAGACATCGCTGACATTGATGCGTTTGGTCCAGGCTTCGTCGTAGCTAAAGAGTCCGATGGTGACCATGGATCGAAACTTGCCGTGATAGTAGAAAGCTTGATCGCCATCCTTGCGGAGATTGGCAGCACCCTCTTCGGCGAGACGTTGATAGTTGGGGCCCGCGGTATCATCGTAGACAGCGACCTGTAGTGAGTAGAGTCCTTGATCGCGGTAGCGTTTGAGGTCCATATCCGATGAGCTGATTTCCAACGCCGGTCTGGCTGCAACGAGATGGGCTGCTTCAAATGGACGGTCATCGCCGAGTTTAATCATGCGTGACTGCCGCAGGGCACTTTGAACCGCGGGTAAAGTTGGATCATTGAACTTGCCACGGTAGACATGGGTGTAGCCGTCCTGCTGAGCCATCCATGCGTCGTTGATATTGTGTCGTTTGAGTTGTTCGAGCATCTCCTGTGCCTGTTTTTGTTGATCCATGCTGGCGAAAGATGCCAGGAGAATTGACCATGACTCGCGTGAGGCTTGTCGATTGGGATCGGCTAATGGGTCAGTGTCGTTGTTGTCGAGCATGGTGGTCTTCCCTGCCATGCGTCGGGACTGCTCGGTTTCGCGGTCGGTGTAATTAAATTCCTTGCCTTTAACCGAACGTTCAAAGTCTCCCCAAGTATCACGAATAACACGCTCCTGGGTGGCACAGCCTCCAAGAAACAAACTCATCAAAATGCAACAGGTGAAAACCAATCGGTGGGACATACATCCATTGAAACAGGATTGGCGAAGATGTCAAGATCAATACTTTTAAACCTGAGTTTGGGATACGTTCAGTGAGACCGCAAGCCGCCAGATAAGCCCTGCTTTGAGGGCGAATCTGACGGGTAAATTGCGGCCCGCCACCCCATGATGCAGCCCGTCAGATTCACTCCCTACGGTCGCTCATCTGGCGGCTTGTGGCTTGGTGTTCCATTGCAGGCTGATTATGTATTCAATAAAAACCGCCTGTGAGGATGTGTCACAGGCGGTTGGATGTATTTGTATTACAGGTTGTCGGTGATGCGCCGTAGCGCTAAACCGCAAGCGGTTTGGTTACGGGGTGATGCAGGCACCTTTGGGACCGGCAAAGTGGTAGTAGTTGGCCATGTTGAACATGCCCGGTTTCTGCGCCCAGTCGTAGCAACCCAATTCACTAAGCAGCTTGCCTTCTTCCGAACAACGACGGAAGGCGTCTTCAATACCGGGGATACAACGCAGCGTTTTTTCACCAGGCAGGTTCACCGTGCGGATTATGTCAGCAGGGACATTCACGACTTCGCTGGCTTCGGATGCAGCGTTGACAATAGCAACCGGGACACGCGAGGTTTCAAGTGTTGCCAAACCGGTGGTGCCGTCATCTTCAATACCACGAACGAGCTTGCCAAAGCGTTCCATCATATTTTCCCAGACAGGATGTTCGCTGGTATTGCGATCAAAGCGATGAATGCCCTTGTCGGTTTCGGTCTGGTAGGTATGCACGCCACGGATAAGCTTGCCTTTGGAACCGTTGAAAACGGTATGCGGGTTGAAGGCTTCTTCGCAGGCATGGGTCATGTGGATCAGACAGGTGGTGCCTGATGCGAGTGTGACGCGACAGCTGATGGTGTCAAAGTTTTCAATGTCATTGGCACGATACAGTTCAGCTTCGACAGTCTTGGGGGTGGCTGACGTGTTCAGGTCCGGCCCCAGGAGGAACATCATGATGTTGATAAAGTGCGACAGCGCGTTGTTGGCTGGTGAGTCCATGACCCAGATACCGTTACGCTGATAGCTACCTGCCCATGAGGCGCGACCGTAATACTCATTGTCACGAGGCCAGCAGGCGTAAAGTGTCACGTTTTCAATGTCACCAAATTCGCCATCAAGAATCCGACGCTTCAGTGGCAAGGTGGTCGGGCAGTACACGTCCTGATAGCCAATGGCCACCGGCAGATTGTACTTGTCGCGTGCCTTGATCATCGCATCGATATCATCAATGCAGCCGGCGACCGGTTTTTCACACATGACCGCTTTACCCGCCGCCAAGGCCTTTTCGGTGTACTCACGATGCAGGTCAATGGGAACTGGCAGCCAAACCGCTTCGAGGTCTTTCTGCTCTAAGAGTTGGTCGTAGGACTCAAAAAGTTCGACACCTTTGCTGCGAAGCTCATCGCAGACTTTCTGGTGACGCGAGAGATCGGAACTCATGGCATAGGCCAGCTTTGCAGCATTGGTCCCCTTCTCTACGTCCTTGTTGAAAAAATTAAGATACGTACCGCCATAACCGCCGAGTCCGACGGTTGCACTGTTTACCGGTTTAAAGTCTGCCATGATTCGCTCGTCATTTCTTTTTTTGACACGGATTTTTGAGACTGCGCTAGGGAACACAGAAGAAGCCAATCTATCGCCATTGGACTGTGGAGGCAACTTTGTCGGAAGATGGAAAGTGTTGAAAATCAGCTTGACGAGAGTATTGACATGTAGCAACCTGCCTAATATCATTATATCCGGATTGACGGATTATTATGGCAAATACCTCAGCACAATCTCTGCCTTTGCTTGGCTGGATGGACAGCCTGGCCGATGCCACGCGCATTCGGTTACTGCGTCTATTGGAACAGCACGAGCTTAACGTCATGGACCTCTGCGAGGTCATGCAGTTGCCCCAATCCACGGTGAGTCGACACCTTAAAATTCTCAGTTCGCAAAACTGGTGTCACGCTCAACGCCAGGGAACCAACAACCTTTATCGCATGTTGCTCGACGAACTCGATCCGACGATGCGCAAGCTCTGGCTTTTGGCACGCGAGCAGACAGACGACTGGGCTGCTTTGCATCAAGACGAATTGCGACTTCAATCGCGACTGTCACAAAAGCATGCTGATGGGCAGGCCTTTTTCGCATCGTCCGCGGATCAGTGGGATCAATTGCGTCACGAACTCTACGGGCAGTCCTTTGAGTCTCAAGCCCAGATCGCCTTGCTCCCATCTAACTGGGTCGTGGCAGACCTTGGTTGTGGTACGGGACACATCTGCGGGTCACTGGCCAAATCCGTTGCACAGGTCATCGGCATCGACGAGTCCCCTGCCATGCTCAAAGCGGCACGTCAGCGTCTGGTGGACTATGACAATGTCCAACTCCAACGCGGTGACCTGCATGCGATTCCCATTGACGACCAATCCTGTGATGCTGCATTACTCACCTTGGTACTGACTTACCTGACCCAACCCGCTGAAGTGATCGCGCAGATGAAGCGCATCCTCAAGCCCGGTGGCAAAGCCGTCATCGTCGATATCCTGCTCCACGACCAGGAAGACTTCCGACGGAAGATGGGCCAGCAGAATATGGGTTACCAGACCGTCCAAATTAAAAAGATGTTACAAACCGCCGGCTTTGCCGACATACAAATCTTCGAGCTACCCCCTGAAGCCGATGCCAAGGGGCCAGCATTGTTTTTAGCTTCGGCTAACGTCCCCGAATAGTTATCAAATCAATCACTCAAACGGAACACAAAACCGATCACACCATAGGAGTCAATATGACCGCTACCACCGCTTTGGAATTTAAAGTCGCCCAGATGGACAACCCAGTTGAGTTTGCCAAGCTCAATGCCTGGGGTCGCAAAGAACTGGAATTGGCTCAGGAAGAAATGCCTGGCCTCATGGCATGCCGCGAAGAGTTTGGTGCTTCCAAGCCTTTAGCGGGCCTGCGTATCATGGGCTCCTTGCACATGACCATCCAGACCGGCGTCCTCATCGAGACCCTCGTGGAACTCGGTGCCGATGTCCGCTGGTGTTCGTGCAATATTTTCAGCACGCAGGACCATGCCGCTGCCGCCATCGCAGTCGGCCCCAACGGGACGCCTGAAAATCCCGCGGGTATCCCCGTCTTTGCATGGAAGGGTGAAACACTCGAAGAATACTGGTGGTGCACTGAAAAGGCACTGAACTACGGTGATGGTGTCGGCCCCCAGCAAATCGTCGACGACGGTGGTGATGCAACCCTGCTCATCCACAAGGGTGTCGAATTCGAAAAAGCCGGCAAAGTCCCCGGCCCGGAAACCACCGACAACACCGAGTTCAAGGAAGTGCTCAAACTTCTGGCCAAGACCGTTGCCGCTGACGGCCAACGCTGGACCAAGGTCGCTGCCGACTTCCGTGGCGTCTCCGAAGAAACCACCACCGGCGTGCATCGTCTCTATGACATGCAGAAAAAGGGCGAACTGCTCTTCACCGCCATCAACGTCAACGACTCGGTCACCAAGAGCAGGTTCGACAACGTCAAGGGCTGCCGCGAGTCACTGGTGGACAGCATCAAGC
>DLCK01000024.1 GCA_002480565.1 Phycisphaerales bacterium UBA7800
GACTAAGAAGATGGTGAGCAAAGCCGAAGTTGCTTTGAATTCCCGAGGTTCTGTGATGATGGTAAAGAACAATTACGGTTGATTCATGGGATGCAACTGATAGCCTGGCTGGTCCAACTTTAAAGACTGTCTCCTCAAAACAATGCACGTTGCCGACATTTAAAGAGCGATTAATCAAATCGCTCCAGTACTGGTAAATTGTCTAGCATTAAAAATGCGTGGATCTTATGGGCTGGTGCAGCCCCCCGGAAACAGGTTAGCCGTTACTGCAGGCTTGTGGTGTGATACTGGCTGGTATTCTCTCCCTTGTGTTCAAATTCAATGGTAGTCAGTTGCCTGATAACCATGCAAATCAAACACCCTCCATAAGGCCGTACCTTAAATGTAAATTACCTGAGATGCTTGTCAATAGGCATTTGTTAAAAGTTGAAAACTTTTATATCTACTTCTTTTTCCAGAGGCAATAGAATTTAAATATATTTAAATGGGCAATTGTTGCAGGTTTATGCTTTGGTATTCAAATTGTATTCTGATTTAATCGTATAACATTAGTCCTCATGATGTCTTGTATAAATTCAAGGGTTGTGAGTAATTTGCGAAGTCCTGTTTTCGATAGTGAATATCGATCATTTGAAAGGCTCTGGATCATTCTTCAGCGGTATGCAGCAAGTATTGACAAAACCACTTGCATGTTTGTCTTTTTCCTGATTCAATGCGTTACTGCATATCAACGATCATTTGACTCATCAAAGGACTCAGCATGCTTTCACCTGTCTGGCAACGCATCGGCATACTCACCGGAGTCCTGCTGGGGAGCCTGTGTTGGTTTGGCATTTTGCCCTCATTACAGTCTCCTTCAGGTTCCTCTGGATTGGTACTTTTGAATGTTTCATCAACATCCACAGCTATAATCCTTGTAATCGTTGCAGGACTTCCGTCACTTATTCTCGGGGCACTCCTAAGCACGATAGGGCGGTTCACCGCAGGCGTATGTGTCTTTGCAGGGACACTGATGGTTCTCACATGCTTCAGTGGTTCAGCAAGCGGCTGGATCACGCGTGCATCACTGCCTGGGGACTACTGGACTTTGATCTTTGAAACTTTGATTTGGCAGATGTTGGTCCTTTCGGCTGTCATTGTCATGTACCGTTTTCGTCCAATTTTACGCGAGCAATTGCCGCAACTGCTTAGGCATAATACGCCTTGGAAAACCAATATCGGTATCCCAGCAACACAGGAAATCATTGCTGCGATCATCAGTACCCTGGTGGCTGGTATTATGACTTATCTGCTGATCCGCAATGCGACACCTAAACAGGTGCTTTTCTCGCTGGTTTTCTGTTTTGCATTAGGAGCAGGGATCGGCCAATCGCTGATGCCCAATACCAATCCCATTGCTATTTTTGTGAGTCCAGGACTCGTTGCCATCGGTTCCTATTTACTGGTCATACTGCGTTTTGATGATTCGACGACATTACTGGCATCCTTATATTCAGGCAGTGAGTCTGGGACAGGATTTTTAAGCCAATTCCCGGGGTCCGCCTTGGCACTCCCCATTGACTATATGTCTGCGGGTATCTTGGGCTGTTGTATTGGAATTGGCATTGTCCGAGCTGCTGCCGATGAGATGGATGACGAGCCGTTACCCGCAGAATCTGCATGATTCTGCAGCTATCGGACCCAACGCAGGATATGTCCCTGAAAAATCAAGATCATTTTTAAGTTCCATTTTTGTTTCAACCCTTTATCGGACGATATAAATGGATAGGCATATGAATGGTCAGTCTGCTGTGGTGAACAGACCGATGCTTATGACTAGAGGTTTGGCCATTTAACCAGCCTCGATGAGCAACTTTTATTTTGTGCCTGCTCGGGAGAATATGTGAACATGGCTTGGTTTCTGCACGCTAAGACATCCAAAAAGTCCGGTCGAAAGTCGTCTCGCAGCAAGAAGTCTGACGCGACACTTGCCTTTAAACCCAAGAATTGGGACGCAAGACACACACTCATGGGACTACGCGTCCTCGGCGGGTTTGCACTATTGGTCTGCCTCGCATTGGTGTGGCAGTGGACCGAAGGGCGCATCAAAACCTACATCGCCCAGAACCAGTCACAAGCAGTGACCACCAATACCGTGATGCTTGTGGATGCACCCTCATGGATGAGTCCACTATTGACGCAACAGCTCCAAGAGCAGGTTGCTCAGCAGTTGAGCAATGATCCAATGGACTTAGACAGCCTTAATCGCGCGGTTCGCGTGTTTGGTGCCAACCCCTGGGTTCAACACGTTCAACGCATCACACGGACACAAGACAACCTTGTTGCCGTCGAAGCCAGCTATCGACAACCCGTGGCTATGGTTCAGTCTCAGCATGGTTATCATCCTGTAGACAACCAACTGCATCTGTTGCCAGGACTCTATCTGCAATCGCAGCTTAAGCAGGTGGCTTTGCCCGTGATCACCGGCGTTCGACCCTCAGCAATTACAGTCGGGCAGGTTTGGGACGATCAATCGCTGACCGCAGGTTTGGATTTGGTGCAAATGATTCAAGCCCAGACATGGTTTGATCAAGTCAAACACATTGATGTGAGCCAACGTGATGGACGCGGACGTGTCCGTCTAACGCTACATACCAATCAGGGTGGCAAGGTTCACTGGGGCTATGCACCAAGGCAAGGTCATCCTGTTGAGGTCACCGACATTACCAAGCTCAATGCATTAAAAAGCTTGTATCAACGATGCGGTTGGATTGATGCAGGCGGTAAAACGGTTGACATCTACACACAATCCGTATTGGTTCACCAACCTGTAGCGGACAATTCGTCCCTTGCCGGTTACACTTACAGTCGGTGAACGAACAAAATCCACCAACACCTGAACAATCAACTGGACCTGTCATGCCTGTGACAGACAAGACATTGGTGCGTCTGACCCCAACACAAATGCGCCAGTGGCGTTGGGCATCGACGCGTTTACTGGTCTTGCTGTGGTGTGCGTATCTCTTTGGGATTTGGATACTGAGTCTACAGGCCGATTCGCCATCGCATGCCAGCCATTGGATGATCTGGTGCATGATGATTGGCATGTTGATCATCTGGCCGGCACTGACGCTTAGCCAAACGCGATACATTATCCGCCCGCATCATGACGGCCCCAATCCCGAGGGTTTGCCCGGCATGCCGATCCCCGTGCCGATGCGCACATGGGTGGTCTTCATCCAATGGCTATGCCTTGGCCTGGTCAATCAGTCAGTCCTTTGGCCAATGCAAATTACCGCCAATTGGCAAGTCATGCAGACCATGTGGATCAATGCTGCACTGCTGGCATGGTCACTTTTGATCGGCTTGTTTATCGCGGTCGGCAAGCGTTCATTTTCAACAGTCCACCGATCCATCGCAATGCTCATCTGTGTGGGATTGATCTTTGGTGAACCGCTGTTGCAAGGCATTACCGGCATCTCATGGCATATGCTCATCAGCCCGTTGCATACGGTCCATCAACTGCTAAGCGGACACATCACCACAACAGCAACGTCACATATCACCGCTGTCGCATTAGCAGCATGTGTCGGATGGGGCATCCTTGGCATCATCCAGGCGGCTCGCGTTGAGAGCTGAAAATAATCTCAACTCTCCGGCGGGGCATCAATCATCTCTGCACTGACTTGATCCTGTTCATCCAACACATCTTCATCATCACCAGTTTTACTGATTTGATGCATGTCCCAACTGCGCAAACCCCAATACACAATCGCAGCTGCAAGTAGACACAACACAATGCAATAGCTGTAGAGTAAACTCAAACTGATGTCTGCCAGATAACCCGCAACAAAGTTGCCAATGATCCGACCCGTGCCAGCAACGGCCATTGCAAATAGCCCTTGAATTGATGAGCGAAACGACTGCTTGGCATTGGCGTTGAGAAAGACCGGTGGGGCGACATGGACAATCAAGACCATCATCCCATGAAAGAACTGGCTGAATATTACCAATGGCAAGCTGCTGCAAAACGCAAGAATCGCCATCCGAAACGCAGTGCTGATCATCCCAAGTACCAACAGTTTTCGCAGTCCGAGTTTCCCAAGCAGTAAGCCAAAACCGAGCATGAAAAAAATCTCAACGGTGACGCCAAGATTAGCCATCAGTCCAACCCATTTGTCATCCAGATGAACCACGTCTCGAAGCCAGACCGGATGAAAAGCATAAAACCCCGCGGATACCATATGCATCAACCAAAGTCCAGCACTGAAATACATCACATGCTTCTTGCACATCACCGCCATCGCATCACGGGTCGGAAGCCGATTGGCTTTGGCAGGTTGATGTTTCACGTTGGGCAGAAGTAACGTGTTAAGCAAACTCAGAAAACTCAACACCGCAGCGAGTGTCATCATCACCCGAATGTTGAACCCCATTTTCAAGAGTACAAACATCACAAGACTTGGGAAGATAAATCCGAATGTGCCAAACACACGGATACGATGAAACGGCGGCGCAGTCTCTGGATGGTCTTTGCTGAAACTGAAAAACAGTCCATCCTGTAAGGCGATCAAAGGTGTGGAGACCATGCTGTAAAACAGAAACACTACCATCACTAACCAGAAAGTCTCGGTTTGTCGGAGGACTAAAAATGATATGCAGGTCAGTAAATTCACCACCATGATCAGCCGTCGTGGTTGTACACGCATGTCTGCCAGCAGGGTCACCAACACCGGCGTAATCATGATCGACAGACTCGATAATGCCAGCAGCCATCCGACCTGTTTCTGTGTCCATTCCAACTCACTTGTCAGATACAACGCCAAGAATGGTAACCATGCACCGAGCATCGCAAAGGTCAAAAAATACATCAAACGAATGGGCAGGAGTCGGGGCATAAGTCGCTAGTAGTTTGTAAAGACTCAATTGATTGAGCACCGGATGTCAATCCAGTGCAGGTTAGAGATCCAACTTAAGGCACATGCACCGGATTCACATCCGGTGCTCAACAAGGTAATCAATCAATTGAAAACTGACAGACTACTAATCGCTCCACAAAAATAAAAACAACCGGCGACATCAAGCCGCCGGTTGAGAGTTTGGTACGGTTACTTGTTAAACGAATTATACCGACATTGATTCGGCTTCGGCGAGATAGCCTTTAAATTCGCGGCGATGTTCTTCTTCATCACCCTTGATCGTGGTACACAGATCAGCGGTCACCGGGTCTTCGCCTTCTTCAGCAGCATTGATGATCTGCTGATACAACTCGATGGCACCTTGTTCAGCATCAATTACACCCTTGATGACAGAGACCACATCCAGGTTGCTTGCAGGAGGTTGAAGTGAAGTCTGAGTCCATTGCAATGCTTGCGAGCCGGGGATCTTGCCATCGAGAATCTTGATCCGTGCTGCCAACTGCTGAGCGTGGCCAAGTTCTTCTGCAAGGTCCGCACCAAGGCTGTCCTTGATATGCTTGGCACGGATACCATCGAGACTCACCGAGCAAGCCAGGTAGTTGATGATCGTTTCCAATTCAGCGTTGTAAGCTTTGGTCAGAAGGGCGACGATTGTTTCACGTTTGCTGTTATCCATTTCGAAATCCTTTGAAATCCAATCCACATCAATCATCTCAACCCAAGGCTCAATATGTGGGGATTGGCCAAGGGGACATTCTCCGAACTGCGGAGAAAGGGATTGGCGGGTATACAGGTCAACATGCAAAGTCGATGCCTGTTTTGCTTCATGAGGTGTTTGGTGCAAAACAAACGGTCGTTTTGTCTGAATATGGATTCAAACGTCAATCAATGACCGCGATATTCATTTTGGCATGACTTACATTGCCAATCCGTTTATGTTCAAATGCTGCAGAATGAGGCAATCCTGCTGCATTATCAAGCAAGTTAATATTGATAACTTAGAATCATTTTAATAAATAGTCAAGCCTACCAACTATTTCTGAGTTAAAACTTGCTCAGCTTGGATCAGGATCGTTTCCGGTTCACTCATCCGTCCAGCACCCAGTGTCCGGCAGGCCTGCCAACCTTCTTCAGGGCCGACCATCTGCCAGTGAAGCAGTTCCTGGACCGTCTGGACATTGCGTTGTGTCACCGGGTTGGCCCACATGTCCGCGTTCATCGCAGGAGCAAACACCACCGGCGTCGTCTGCGGGGTGGCATTGAGGACCGTGCTGACAAGGTCGTCACAAATTCCATTCGCTGCTTTGGCAATCATGTTTGCTGTAGCAGGTGCAATGATCACCAACTCTGCCCAGCGAGCCAGGCCAATATGCTGAGCGTCAGGGCGATCCATCGCTTCCCAGAGACTGGTATGCACCGCTTGATTGGAAAGGGATTGGAACGTTAGCGGCGTGACGAACTGCGTTGCAGATGAAGTCATCACCACCCGGACTTGCGCACCTTGCTGAGCCAGTCGGCTGACGAGTGTGCAGGCTTTGTAGCAGGCGATTCCCCCAGTAACAGCAACCAACACCTGACGATCTTGCCAGGTGTTGGAATTGCTTGTGTTTTGGGATGTTTTCGATGTCATATCTGACACCTTCAGTTGGACCATCAAGCAAACGCTCGACGTTTATTTGTCCAGTTCAATACCTTCGGGCAGTTCAAATGTGATCTTGCGTTCACAGATTTCCTGAACCGCGACTTCAAAGTCATTGCGGCCATCACGTTCCACCAATGGACGTGCACCATCCATCAACTCGCGCATGCGATGTTGAATCAGTGAAGTGAACTTAAACCGGCCACCGACTTCGTGAACAATGGCATCATCTTTGAGGGCTTCGATCATTATCGAGTTCTCCTGAATCTCTAGAGAATTAAGCATTGTAACCGGATATGCAAAATCTGACAACTCCAGTTGGCTTTACGATCCTCCATTATTGCTCCGTACTGGAACTAAAGCCCGCGGGGTTTTAACCCCCGGGTCTCCGGTGGGGGGACATTACCCCTAATCACGCTCGAATCCCGCCCACGCCGTATGCCGCATCATTCCAGCGGATCTCATTTTTGAATTCGCGCATCCGCGTTTCGTTGTCGATCACCAGATATTCCAGTTCCGCCATATCCGCGAAGTCTTCCATATGTTCAGCGGTCAACGCCAACGAGAATCCGGTGTGATGAGCGCCGCCTGCCTGTATCCATGCTGAGGCTGCGACCTCCAGGCTTGGTTGAGCTTTCCACAATGCTCTAGCCACCGGCA
Organism: Phycisphaerales bacterium UBA7800; assembly: GCA_002480565.1. Lineage (GTDB taxonomy): Bacteria > Planctomycetota > Phycisphaerae > Phycisphaerales > Phycisphaeraceae > UBA7800. The sequence continues at coordinate 7,198 of DLCK01000024.1, forward strand.
GGTTCGGAAGCTCCGCCAACGGCTCGATGACATCGACATTGTTCACCACCATGCGGAAGCGATTGCCCATGTCCACGACGGTGGCATTGATCGCCGGGCCGGTTGCGGAGTTGAACACCAGACGCGCCGGATCTTCCTTGCCCCCAATCCCCAGCGGGTGGACTTCCACGGTCGGCTTGGCGTCGGCGATACTCGGGCAGATTTCCAGCATGTGTGATCCAAGTACGCTCGGGCAGTCGGGCGAGAAGTGGTAGGTGTAGTCTTCCATGAAGCTGGTGCCACCGGCAAGACCATGTGCCATGACTTTCATGGTTCGCACGAGTGCTGCATGTTTCCAGTCGCCTTCAGCACCAAAGCCGTAGCCGTCAGCCATGAGGCGTTGGGATGCGATGCCTGGGAGTTGCTTCATCCCATGGAGATTTTCAAACGTGTCGGTATAGCCATGGAATCCGCCATCTTCTAAAAACGCGCGAAGTCCCAGTTCGATCTTTGCTGCATCGCAAAGGGATTGTCGTTTGTCGCCGCCTTTTTCCAATCCCTTTTGCAAGGTGTATTGCGAGGCGTATTCATCGCAGAGTCCTTCGACTTGTTTATCGGTGATGGCATCAATGAATTTCGTCACATCACCGACACCATAGCCGTTGACTTCATAGCCGAACTTCATTTGCGCTTCGACCTTGTCGCCTTCGGTGACGGCAACTTGGCGCATGTTGTCGCCGATGCGTGCGATCTTCATGGATTTACTGTCATGCCATGCTGCTGCTGCGCGCATCCACGTGTTGAGCTTGGCGTGAACGCCGGGATTTTGCCAATGTCCGGTGATGACTTTGCGACGCTTACGCAAGCGTGAACAGATGAACCCAAACTCGCGCCCACCATGTGCCGATTGGTTGAGGTTCATAAAGTCCATGTCGATGTCGGCCCATGGGATGTCACGGTTAAACTGCGTATGCAGGTGACAGAACGGTTTGCTCAATTTCGACAACCCGTTGATCCACATCTTCGCGGGGCTAAACGTGTGCATCCAAGTGATTATGCCAATGCAGTTGGGTGACGCGTCGGCATCACGCAGGGCGTTGGTGATTTCCTCTGCGGATTTAAGAACAGGTTTGAAGACGATCTTAATCGGCAGCTTCGCATCAAGGTTCAAACCATCGACAATCGCTTGTGAGTCCTTGTCAACCTGCTTGAGTGTTTCAGGGCCATAGAGGTGTTGGCTGCCAGTGATAAACCAGATTTCATAGTTGGAAAAATCGATCATTTGGGTGTTCCTTTTTTCAATATCAGATTCCACGGCTTCACCACAGAGTCACAGAGACACAGAGTTCAAGACAGAGATTTTGACTCAGGTTTGTTCTCTGTGTCTCTGTGACTCTGTGGTAAATGCCATGTAGATTATTTTCACTTCTGCCCATACGTTGCATTGGGGCCGTGTTTACGTTGGTAGTGTTTGTCCAGTACGTAGTCTTCAAGTTCAGGGGCGTTGGGGTTGATCTGTTGGGTTCCCATTGCCATGCGTGCGACAGCTTCAAGTGCCACTGCGTTTTTCACGGAGTCGGTTGCCGACTTACCCCATGCAAAAGGTGCGTGTCCTGCGACGAGAACGCCGGGGATTTCGATGGGATTGCGTGTTTCAAAGCAGTCGAGGATCACCTTGCCGGTGTTGTGTTCGTAAGCTTGTTCGACTTCCTGAGCAGTCAGCGGACGCGTGACAGGAACCGGCCCCATGAAGTGATCGGCATGAGTCGTGCCATAGCAGGGGATGGGCTGGCGCGCTTGAGCGAACATGGTGGCATGGAAGCTATGGGTATGCGTAATCCCGCCAATGCCTTTGAAGTTTTGATACAGCAGGATATGGGTATCGGTGTCGGATGACGGATTCATATCGCCTTCAATCACTCTGCCATCCAGATCAACGACGACCATGTGCGAAGGTTTCATAATGTCATAACTGACACCGCTGGGTTTGATGACCATCAGTTGGGATTCGTTATCAAATCCGCTGACATTGCCCCATGTGAGGGTGACAAGCCCATGCTTAACCAGATCGAGATTGGCTTTACAGACTTCTTCTTTGAGTTGTTCGAGCATGTTTGATCTTTCAATGATGTTTTTAAGTATGTTTGATATCAAGCGACTTGCGTTGTGTGGGCTTGTTATTCGCGCTGTCAGGTGACACGATGGTTGTCGTTCGGTTTAGTTTTTTAACACGAAGGCACGAAGGCACGAAGATCACGAAGACAAGTCAGTAAAGATTTTTTTGTTTTCAGACAACACATATTCAAAATCGCCTTTTCTTCGTGTCCTTTGTGATCTTCGTGCCTTCGTGTTAAAGATCAAAATCATCAAATACCAGATGTGATTGAGTTGTGGTTAGAGTCAGTTTGCGTCAAGGGTGATTGGCTTGATGCAATACGCAACCACTTCAATGTTGCAGACATCGACTCATCAAAATACCTGATTTTTAAGCACTATTTATCTCACACGGTTTTACTTGCGTGCTTCGTTTCGGATCGCAATCAAATCTTTCATCACGTTGCTGATGTCTTGTGGTTTTCCGGTCTTTGCGGGGACGCCGCCGAACGCATCGTGCAACTGCATATACAGCTTGTAGAGCTTGGCGTACACGGCGACATTTTTTTTGATCGGCTTAAAGACCTTGGGCTTCACCGAAGTCATTTTCTTTTGGGCAGCGTTGGTTGTGCGGTAGGCTCCGCCGACGACTGCGCCGAAGATGGCAGCACCCAATGCACAGGTTTGACTGGAGGAACTGATCTTCATCGGGCGGTTACAGATGTCTGCGTAAATCTGCATGACCATGGCATTTTTCTCGGAGATACCGCCACAGTTGATGACTTCCTTGACGGTCACGCCGTACTCTTCGATACGATTGATGATGGTGACCGCACCAAAGGCAGTGGCTTCGACCAACGCGCGATAGACTTCCGGGGCAGTGGTATGCAGGGTTTGGCCGACAAGCATGCCAGTGAGCAGAGGATCGACAAGGATGGTGCGATTGCCGTTGTTCCAATCCAGTGCGATGAGTCCTGATGCCCCCGGTGCGAGCTTGGCTGCATCATTGGTGAGTTTTACGTGGGCCTCGCCACCTTGGCCAAAGCTTCCGGGGGTGAGTTGTTTGACGAACCAGTTGAAAATGTCGCCCACTGCTGATTGACCGGCTTCGAGTCCGTACATGCCGGGGATGATCGACCCATCGACAATGCCGCAGAGTCCGGGGATGTCGGGGAGTTTTTTATCACCCGGCGCGGGCATGCAGTCGCATGTACTAGTCCCCATGATCTTGACGAGTGTGCCGGCCTTGGCACCACTGCCCACTGCGCCGTGATGGGCATCAAACGCGCCAGCGGCGACAGGTATCCCCGCCGGGAGTCCGACTTTTTTGGCGATCGCTGCGGTGAGTTCGCCAGCCTTTTGATCGCTGGGGACAGCCTTGGTGGTGTACCGCAGACGGGGCATGTCTTTATCCAGTGAAGCTAAGAAATCTTCGCTTGGCAAGCCTCCCCATTGTTCGTTGTACATGGCTTTGTGACCTGCTGCGCAGATGCATCGGACCATGGTGTCGGGGTTGGTGTTGCCGGTGATGTATGCAGGAATGAAGTCCGCGCATTCGACCCATGAGTAAGCAGCTTTGAAGACTTTGGGTGCGGTGTGTTTGCAATGCAGAATTTTCGACCAGTACCACTCGCTGGAATAAATCCCGCCGCACTTGGCCAGATACTTGGTTTTGTACTTAGCTGCCTTGGCGGTAATCTCCGCAGCTTCAGCGTGAGACGTGTGATCTTTCCAAAGCCATGCGTATGCTGCCAATTCGTCTTTGAACTGTGGGAGCATCGCTAAGGCGGTACCGTCTTTGTCCACGGGGATCGGTGTTGAACCGGTGGTGTCCACGCCGATACCGATCACGCGATCGACTTTAAAAACCCTTGTTTTTGAGGCATTTTTGACTGCGTTTTTTACGGAGGTCACAAAGCCTTTGATGTAGTCTGCCGGATTCTGCCGGGCGACATTGGGATCTTTGGGGTCGAGGAGAATACCTGCTTCTCCGGTGGGATAGTTGTAGACGTGGCTTGCAATTTCCGCACCGTTGGCAGTGTTGACGACAAGTGCGCGGCAAGAGTTCGTGCCATAGTCAACGCCGATGGCGAAGGTGGTTTGTGCTTTGGACATGTGCGATAGTCTCCGTGTTTGAGGCGTTATTCGGTGGTGGCGGTCAAGTGCGGGATGAGGATGCGATCCACGCCAACGGCTGCCATACCCAGCAGACGACGGCGGGGGGCAAAGATGGTATTGATCTTGCCGAACTGTCCTGCCATGCAGTTTTGTGCGATCCGTTGTGAAAGGTCATCGGTGATGTACTGCGGCAGGTCATTAAGCAAACCAGTGATGACCACATCATTGACACCTAAGACGTTCATCACGCCGCCGATGATTTGGGCAGCATAGGTCAACGTGGGGCAAAGCCATTGAGGCGTGGTGTCGGTTTTCTCAAGGTGTTTGACGAACTGATCCCAAGTGGGCTTTTTCTGTGATGTGCTTTTTGCAAAGGTGTCCAGCAGGCCGGGTTTGCCGAGTACCGTTTCCAGACAACCGACATTGCCACAGCCGCATTGACGGTCATTGCCCGCGATGATGTTGTGTCCCAATTCGATGGTTAACGGGCCGGGGGCTTCGTACAGTTTGCTACGGATAATCGCAGCACCACCGACACCTGTGTCGATATCGACATGCAGAAAATTATCCAGTCCGGTTGCCAGGTGTTCGCCTAAAGCCAGTGCTCGGATTTCCTGAATCAGTAGCACTGGCAAGTCGCGTTTGGCTTTGAGTTGTGTGGGCAAGTGAGTTTCGTTTAGCCACCGCAGGTTCGGGCAGAAGAAGACATCACCTGCTTCATCATCCACCACGCCGGGGATGGAAACGACAATGCCCCATGCGTGTTCGTCGTCAAGGTTTGCCAGTTCACCAAAGATACAGTCCACCAGTTTGGCCGTTGAGTCAGGGGTGGGGAACTCTGCCTGCCAGTCGGCATCGACATCCAACCGAGCAGGGGACAGGGCGATCCGTGTATTGGATACGCCGATCTGAATGAGAATCAAACGTCCCAATTCGCCATCAAGTTCCACTGGCGTACTGGGCCTCCCCGGCGTCCGGGCAGTCGCTGCATTAATGTCCAACTCACGGACAACCTTCATGTCCATCAGATCACTGACAATCTGACTGATCGTCGGCTTGGCAGTCCGTAACTTGCTCGAAAGCTCGGCACGAGACGCACGTTGGTGATACAATAAATGCTCGACAACGCGACGGACATTTCTTCGACGAAGATGGGCAGCATTATAGCTCATGTTTGTAATAGTAAATAACTAATTGGCAAAGTCAAGGCGCAAGGCGGGTTTGTTGTGGATTGTTTTTGATGCACCACAATGGTGTCACGGACATTTTGAATCAGAGATGAACCCGGTATGCCACAGATATTTTAGTCAAGAACGCGGCTTGGATTTTTGTTTTTATCGGTGTTCATCCGTGTTTATCTGTGGCTAATTGTCTTAAAAGTAAGCGTTTATGGAATTGTGGATAGAATGGATAACGCGAATGCCTGCTTGACCGAAACCCCACAGCAGGTTAACTTTTGGTTTTACCGGCCCAAACAGGATTGTGATGACCGGCATGAGCGAAGAAGCTAAGCATAAATGTGGTGTGTTCGGAGTCTGGAATGACCCAGATAGCGCACACCTTGCCTATACCGCCCTTTACGCCCAACAACATCGTGGACAGGAGTCTGCAGGCATCGCTGTAAGTGATGGCAAACTCCTTCAAGCCCACGTTGGCATGGGGTTGGTTCCCGAAGTCTTTTCAACGCGCGTTTTGGATCGGTTATCCGACTCCAAAGCGGCCATCGGCCACAATCGCTATTCCACCACAGGGTCGAGTGTCTCAGATAACGCTCAACCCTTGCTGCGCGAATACATCGGCGGGCAGGTCGCAGTTGGACACAACGGCAACCTCATCAATGCCCTGGTCCTCCGTGAACTCTATGAACGCCGTGGCCATATTTTCCGAACCACAACCGATACCGAAGTCATCATTCACCTGTTGGCATCGCATCATCTGAGTCACACCGATCCATTGGTCGAAACACTGCAACATCTCCAAGGCGCGTACAGCCTGGTGTTCCTGTTTAATGATCGATTGGAAGTCGTTCGTGACCCGTGGGGCTGGCGTCCACTGGTATTGGGGACAACGCCCAATGGGGCTTACTGTGCAGCAAGTGAGACGGTGGCTTTGGATGCTATCGGTGCCAAGTTTGTCCGCGAAGTCGAGCCTGGTGAAATTGTCACCATCAGTGACAAAGGCATCTCCTCACGTCGCTTTGCCGAACCTCAGCAACCTGCTCATTGTATTTTTGAACACGTTTATTTTGCCAATCCCAGTTCAAAGGTGTTCGGCGAAACGGTTCAGATTGTCCGTGAAAAATTAGGTGAAAAACTAGCCGAAGAATCACATGTCGAAGCGGACGTGGTCATACCCATGCCCGACTCAGGACGTAGTGCTGCTTTGGGTTATGCTCGTCAAAGTGGTATTCAATTCCGTGAAGGTATCGTGCCCAATCGCTATGTCGGCAGAACATTCATCAAACCCACCCAAGACCAACGCAATACGGCTGTGCAACTCAAGCTCAATGTTGTTCGCGAAGTGATTGATGGTAATCGCATCATTGTCGTGGATGACTCGGTGGTCCGTGGCACGACCACACGCGCCAAGATGGAGCAACTGCGAAGAGCCGGTGCAAAGGAAATCCATCTGCGAATCAGCTGTCCGCCTATTCGCAATCCCTGTTACTTTGGTATTGATTTCCAGGACCCCGCTCAACTCATCGCGACATCCAGAACCGTTGAGCAAATTGCTGACTTCCTGGGCGTGGACAGTCTGCATTACCTGACACTCGATGGCATGCTCAGCTGTGTCAAGCACCCCAAAGACCACTACTGCGCCTCGTGTTTTAACGGCGAATATCGACTCAATGTCGACAACCCCGTCAACAAACTCGACCTGGAACGCTACCAACTCAAGATGTTCAAATAATCATCGGAAGTATGATCACGAGCAGCCCAAACAGGGCAATGGCAATATCAATAGCCACAGGTAGACTTGTCTGCGTATCCCATACTTGAGTGCTTGTAACGGATGATTTTAGTTCGTCAGGCTAACATTCAAGCCGCCAGATGAGTGACCACCAGGAGCGAATCTGACGGATCAAAACAACCGGGGATATCGATCTGTCACCACGGATCAACATCTGTTAAAATCCCCATTCACACAGCGGGCCCTTAGCTCAGCGGTTAGAGCAGGGAACTCATAATTCCTTGGTCGCGGGTTCGAATCCTGCAGGGCCTACTCAAACAAGACACGCCAAGTCATTCACTTGGCGTGTCTTGTTTTCTAGATACATCAATAAGCTGATACAATCGATTTAAACAGTTAACGATTAAGACTGTGGTAGACATGGAACTGAAATAAGCAGGATATCCCGTTGAGTTTCCTCGTTACTTTTTATTGGTTTTACTCACTTTGATTTACCCTCTGCGCAGTGAACCCATCGACCAGAAATTCACGTTGATAAGATCGATAAATTATTACCCATGCCAACTGCCATGGCAGATGTATTACTGGCCGATTCGCTCCGGACTCATGGGTATGTTGAGCTTGATGCGATCAAAGAGTCCGGATTCCCTCTCGACGCTCATTTTGGTTTTGTTATTCGCGATATGAATTACCATGTTTAACATTGCCAGTGGTTTTGATGTTTCGAATTGACCTTTGATAATTTTCTGCAATGGAAGTTGTTTAAGGGGGGAGGGTAAATAGAATGTTGCATCGGGGTGTCTATACTCGCTCGTGATTACTGAAAAACTTTTGATGTAACGAGATATTGAAGGATTTGTATATGCGATTGGGATGGTTGTTTTATGTTGCCTTATTCATAATGACTGTAGGTCTAAGTGTATGGCATAATACATTTCCGATTAATTATCATCCTGATGAGTCGAGTAAGATTGCGCAACTTATTGGTCAAACAGAGCGGAATTTTCGACACCCACCATTACTGCTTGATGCGACATTGGTTGTTAATAAACTAAGAGCGGCGGATCATTCTATTGCGGAATTGAGTATTTCGGGACGCTGGGTGTCGGCTTTGGCTGCGGGTATTACTGTGATTATATTGACAGGTTTGGCACACTATTTGGCTGGGGGGCTTGCTGCACTTCTGGTGGCTGTCATGGTAGGAGCTTCGCCATCTTTGATATTATATGCTCATTATATGAAGGAAGACACGCTGCTGGTCATGGGGGGCAGTGGCGTAATCGCTGCGTCGGTTTTATATTGGCTCAAACCACATTGGCAATCGGCAATGCTCCTGGCTGTTGCATGTGTGATTGCATCACTCACAAAGTATGTCGCATTGATTTTCTGGGGGCCTGCGGTTGCGGTATTGCTAATTCAATGTCGACAGGCTAAGTGGGGGGACGTGAAGCGAATAGTTTTGGGTTTTTTGTGCGGGTTAATCATATCTTTTGGATTACTCGGCTATCACGTGTGGTCAAATTGGTCAGGTGTTCATAGCGGTATGACCTATGAATATCGGCATGTGACAACTGGCCATTGGGGACTTGTAACGTCATTTTTTAATAGATTGACTTTCTATTTTTTTGATATCCCATGGCAATTAATGTACTGGCCGATTCTGCCAGGTGTTATTGGTGTGGCCTACTTTGTGTGTTGTTCACAACGCCGTATTCGCATAGCGATGCGTATCAGTTTAGTTGTTTTTTGTTTGTACTTGTTTGTGATTTTATTGGCGCGTTTTGCATCAAGTCGATATGCCTTGTTGTTGACTGTTATGATCAGTTGGTTTGCAGCGATGTTTATCGGTTATATGATCCGGCATGTGACTGCCAGGAGCACGCGCCAGAGTCTGGCAATAGTGGTTGTGAGTTTGGTTACGCTGGTGAGTGTCTATGGTGCTTATCGCGTGATTTATCAGTTTAAACATGATGGGCGTCAGCAGATGATAGCCTGGGTTCGAACCCACATGACAACTGATCACGCCATGGTCTGTGATTCATACTGTGCGATACCAGATCCTGGTTTTAAGGCATATGTACAGCTTTACGGTTCGGTTCCACCACGGGTCCGGGTGGGAAGATTTGCAGCATCACTAGGCAGTCTTGATAGCATCCGAAAAGCAGGTGTCACACACGTAGCGGTCTGTGACTATAGCTATAATCGATTTCTGCTGGATGAAGGTGTGTTGGCTCGAACTGACGCCAATGCAAAGAGCATTGAGAAAAATAGACACAATCAGGAATTTTATCTGCAACTGTTTAATGAAGGGGACTTGGTCTGGCAGCACAAGCCGCGATATCACTTGCCAGGTTTTACCTCGCCAACTTTAGCGATCTACAGGATTCAATGATAAACCATGCCACAACATTTTGAATGCCACAGGCACAATGTGTCATTTGAGAATTGCAACATTAAGCCTGAGATTTGAGTTGTGATCTTAACCAATAAATGGGATAAGAAAAATATGGGCGGAGGGGCTCGAACCCCCAACCTGCTGATCCGAAGTCAGCTGCTCTATCCAATTGAGCTACGCCCACACTGAGATTGGCAAAGCATAGCCGATTCGCGTTAAACCAGCAACTTTGACACTTCAAAAAAGTGATCGAAAACGGACTTTGATCTTACGGTAAATGACGGGGCTGAGGGCCAGCTGTCATGGGGAGTATTGAGCCGATTTGCTGACGAAATTGGATTTGTAACGGCAGCGGCAAACTGATTTGCGGATGCGTTTGTGATGTGATGCCATCTGGGATATTTGTCATGCCTTCCAGCGGATTCTGCCAGTTGGACGGGATGTGGATTTGCGGTATCCATTGCCCGTTAGGACCTGCAACATTTTCTAACGCAGGATCAACCGATTCATTTACCGGCAGGGTTGGCCAGACCATGTTGTAATCAAAGAAAATATTTCCCAATTCTGAAGACGCAGCTTGTCGCCATGTCGCGATGACATTGTTCAGGAAGTAAACGTGGTCCAGTGGCCATTCTGATTTATTGAGGTAGGTCAGCACACGACCACGTGGCTTGATGATGGTGTTGTGAACCATCCATAGGCCATTGTTAATTGGGATGGTTTGTTCATTCCCAACGCCATAGATGGCTTCCCAGTATTGATTTTTCGTGCCGATTTTCAAAACGCCAGGCCAGTTCCCCGCTGTGGTCCACAGGGCTTGATCTTCGGGGGTTTGATAGATCACGTTGTCATAAATGTAGATTGATCCGGGTAAGGGCGATCCGCCTAAAGGTTGCCATGAAAAAGGTTCGTAGGCATCAATGAGCAGGTTGTTTGCGATGGTTATATTCTGTGCATGGTTTTCGGTTTCAACAGCATTGTCACAGATGCGTTCAAAATGATTGTTGATGATTATTGTGTCTTGGCTGTGGTGATTGGCCGAGGCGGAAATGCCTTCAAAGGATTCGTAAATATGATTGTTTTGCAGAATCCAGCCTTGGCCCATATTCATGACCAATCCGTTTTCGTAGGCATAGGTTCGTCCGACACCATCGTTGTTGGGGTAGTTGCCTTTGCGTTGCCAGTGCATGATCTTTTGGTATGAATCGCTTTTAGCCTGTTGGGTTTGGGCATGCTCGGCAATGACATCTTGAATGTCAGAATAGGTTGGAAATTGCGTGTAATAGGATTGTTCAAGGATCACGCGATGGGCTCGGTTGCCAGGGACGTAATCATCACGTGCACCGGCAACAGCTGATCGGCATCCATAGAACCAGCAATTGCGAATGGTCAAATCACTGGCTTGGGTGTAGACACCTGCAATGCCGGGCGTTTCAAAAGTGATCCCGTCGATGATGATATTGGCTGAACCGATAAACGGCAGGCTGATGTTGAAGTTGTCCGAGCCGTTGGGTTCACTGCCAAAGGTTCCACCACCGGTTGGTGGGGCCACGGCCATGGTGAGTTGGTTAGGGTCGGTTGACGTGTTGTACTTCATGTCCGCACGCAAACGAACATAGAGCATGTTTTCTGCTGCAACCCAAGCATAGCCGTGGTCATGGCCAGGATAATCAGATGCTAAAAACCAGAATGCGTTGAGGTCGCTAAGACTTTGATATGGTAATAAATCAACATGGTCGGCAAGGACACGCACCGGTTTGTAATTCAATGGCGTGCGGTAAAGTAATTTGGCCTGATCAACAAGCTCCCATGTTTGTGTCTTATTGCGTATGGCTTCAACAGCGCCGGTCACAATGACGCGATCCTTGGCTACCTGGTCTGTCATGATGCGGATGGGATTGTCGACCTGACCGGCATGGGTGATTTGCAGATGTTCAAAGTAAACGCCCGGATAGATTAAGACGGTATCACCTGGCTGGGCTTGATTGATCCCATGTTGAATGCTTGCAAAGGCATTGGCTTGCGTTAAACCGTTGGCCTGGTCTGAACCATTGTCAGCATCAACATGCCAGGTGGTTGTCGTTGCGATCACCGATGATTGGCAACTAAAAAGGGTCCCCAATAGCAGACTCAGACAGAGATGATGGACGGATCGCTTGATCCATTTGCATGTGTGTGTTTGCATGAAATTCCCTTGGGTTGTGATGTCAAAGTCGGTTTGGTTGATGACGAGCAATATCAGATCAATAGGAAATGAAATACCAGCGATCGTAGTATTCATCTGTTGCACTTACCAAGTCATCTACTTCACGGTTAACGGTGACATGCCCATCGACATGTGACATCACCGCGCCTCCTGAATGTGCTAGCGTGTCTGGAACTCGATTGCTCACTGAGACTGGGTATGTTCCCCATGACCAATGCGAGTCGTTGGCATATCTGTTGGCGTCCATAAACACGTAGGTTTTTGACGGTTTGTAAACTGCGTCCGTGTGATGGACGTAATCAAAATTGCCTTGCCCAAGATGGTCAATAAAGCCCGAGTAACCGTTCATGCCATAGCTCTTGGATAAGTAGGGGACGCTTGAATTCATTTTTTTTGCTGGGCAGATGAGGATGTTGGCCGGTTTGTTATAGTCATATGGATCTCTGATATTGGCATGCTTGGCGAGAATTCTAGGCCACCAGTCATGCGACTGCGTACTTGCTGCGGCTTTGACACGAGCAGGCAGGTAAGCATTGAAATCACCTTCATAAACCATCCATGCGACGCCAACCTGTTTAAGATTGTTGGCACATTTAATCTGCAGTGCGGCGGCTTTTGCCTTGCCCAAAGCTGGGAGCAAGATGCTAATGAGCAAAGAGATAATCGAGATCACGACCAACAATTCAATTAACGTAAATGCCTGTGATAGTCGTGTGGACGGTTGTGGGGGTATGCGTGTCATGTAAGTTTCCTCAAGTGATTTTAGGATTGCACATGGACGGGTTTGTGTGTGGCAAGATTTTCATACAAGGACTTGGCTGTAGGTGCATTGCTGCGAACCGGCCCCGTAGACTCTCTGGCAATAAATTGGCATCGCAATTCACGAATCTCTGGTGACGCATCGGATGCTTTAAACAAGTTAGACAAGATTTCATAAGCAGCCTGTCCAGCTTGAAGCATCGGTTGGGAAATGGTGGTTAATGACGGCTTGAAATGTTTGGCAATCGGTAGATCGTCAAAACCAATCACACTCACATCATCGGGAACCGACAAGCCGGCTTCTTCGATGGCATGTATCGCTCCAATGGCGGTTTCATCACTGATGCAGATGATTGCAGACGGGATAATATGTTTGAGCATTTGCTGAGTTAATGCGTAGGCTGCATCTGACATGTCTTCCAAACCGGTGGCCTCGACATACCAATGCTCCGGTTCAATGAGTTGCATGCCGGACATCTTTAATTCCTGGCGATAACGTCCAAGCTTCAGTTCCGGGACCAGTTGGTCAAACCGACTGCCCAGGTAGACAGCTGAGTCGTGCCCCAGGTCATGCAGATGCTTGACTGCTTGACTCAATGCGGCGGTGCGATCCATATGCACGCCGTGTGTCGCCTGATCCGGGACATGGTCGACAAACACGACGGGTTTGCCACAGTTAAGTAGTCGTTGTGTCACATCGCTGGGTAACTCGTTAAGGTCGCAGATGATCAGACCGTCCACACGTCGAGCCAGCATGTCCTCCACGGTCTTAAGCATGTCCGGTTCAGCCATCATGCCTTCATTGGCGACGAGATACATGCAGTAACTATCCGCTTTGGCAAGCTTCTCAATCTCACGCATACGCAGTAAACGGATCGGCGTTTTGAAAGTCTCGCCCATGAGCCCGATGCTCATGCTCTTGCCACCTGCCAAGGCGCGACTCAAGTGGTTAGGCAGATAACCCAACTCCCGGGCGACCTGGTGAACGCGCTGCTGCGTACTGGCGCTAAAACCGGGGCGTCCATTGAGGACATGACTTACCGTGGACATGGATAATCCGGTTTTTTTGACGATGTCTTTTAGTGTGATGCTCATTGATTATACCGCTGTAAATTAAATTTATAACGCTGTAATAGCCAATGAAGCGTAGTCGTGCCATTGGGTGAAGTCAATGCAGACAAAGATTAATTTTTTTGATCACAGTCAAATTAGACAACGCACTAAGCGCACAACACAGCCGATGGTGCTTGGCCATCGTGTCATGTCAGTTGGATTTTAAGGATTAGGATTATTCGCCTGCAAGGATCAACCGTTTTGCATTGCGGTGGCCGCTGCTTCACAGTTTTCGTGGATCGTCAGCACCTTGTCGAGTTTGGTGATCTTAAAGACACGCAAGGTCATTTCGTTCATGCCACAGATGGTCAGCACGCCACCACGCTTGCAGATGTTCAGGTGGATACCCATGATCACCCCGAGGATGATTGAGCTCATGAAGGTGACATGTGCAAAGTCGATGATGAAGCGGGGCGGTTCGGTTTTATTGGCCACATCACGCAATTGATCACGGATGTCCTGGATTTCCACGCGATCGAATGAATCGTGGTTGAATCGGATGATGGTGATATCGCCATGCCGATCCAGCAGGAATGAAGGGGACTCCTGTGATGATGATTGATTCATAACCGTACTCACTTCCGTGGCGTTCTGAGTCTGTGCCTATCGTCGGACTGATTCAAAAGCAGATCGTCTGGCACTTTTGTGTAAATAGTGGACTGTATTTTAAGGATATAAACCCACGATCGGCAAGCAGAAAACAAAAAGATGATGGTTTCTGACATGCAGATAGAGATATGATCGGCTCAGACTTGCTGTGGACATAAAAAGACCCGAAATCAGGGCTTCCCGGGCCTTGGGCTTGCCTCTTGGTTTCGGGTCATCATTGTGTGTTGATTCAAAGTGCTCTATGCAGTCTGATGATCGACATCGCAGACAACAGGCAAGGCGTCCGAATCGACTACCTTGTCGCAGCAAAGCTACTTGCCAATACGTTGATTATCAGTCCATCCCTCGGTCACAAACGGTGTAGTATTAACCATCTGTTCTGATTGAACTGTACATTTCAACTTAATCCGTGGCCAATAAAGTTGGGGAAATAGTTAAAATTTTAGGGATGTACCGGCGCTGTCCATTTCAAGCAGCAGAGATCAGGCATCGCCCATCACATACCGAACCGTGCCGTAATCACCTTCACGTGTAAGCTTGCCATCGGCCGTGAGCGTGACGATATTGAACTTGCCTTGTTGATGGTCAAAACTCACGCCATCGTCTTCGTACAGTTTGGCATCGCGACAATTCTCACCAAAGCACTTAGGCGTCAGTTCAAACACGGTGTCCGACTCGATGTGTTGGACAGGTTTGGCCAACGGTAGAAGTGTTCCATCCTTGACGAAGATTGGAATCTCATCGAGTGTCGCGGAGACGGTGAGGGTTTGCTCACCTTCATGAACCTTGCCTGAGTAAAAGTCATGCCAACGGCCAGCGGGTAGATAGACTTCGCGCTGCGTTTCACCAGCAAACATTGGAGCAACCAACAGGTCTTGGCCACACATGTATTGGCTGTCCAGATCATAGGTGTTTTCATCCGCTGGCCAATCCATCACCAATGCGCGGAAGGGTGGGTTGCCGGTGATTTGGTAGTCCGCAAAGGCAGCATACAAATACGGCACCAACTGCATTCGCAATTCAAAAGCGCTCCGGCAGTGGGCTTCAAGTTCCTCCCAGTTGTCCATCATCTGACCGTCGTTATTGAGCGTGCGGTCGATTTGTTTCCATGGCGGATTGCTGATGTACCACGCGTTGATCAATGCTTGAGGAGATAGCATTGCTGCTTGAATCCGTCGCACAAGGTCTTCGGGACTCGTGGCATGACGGACTTCAGGTGTCCAGAGCAGACCGGTGAAACCCATGTTCACCACGCCTCGTACAAAGTCCTTGTGGTCATACAAATCCGAGTACAACACAAAGGCAAAAGGTGATGCCAACGAATGAGCATTCCGTACAGCGCTGCATGTTCGCAGGTTATGTCTGCGGAACGTGTCGTCGATGCACTGCATGTATTTGTTGCCGAAAAGATTGTGGTATTGCTCACCATCCATGCCCGATGGGAATTCGGAAAGCAGCGGGAAGCTCCAGTCAGAATACACAAAGTCCGAGCTGTCACATTCATCGAGCTTAAAGCCGGTGATCCCCTTGGAAACAAGGTTTTTGTCGTGATAGTCTGAGAAGATGTCGAATGCTTTTTGCACCGTAAAGTCCGGCACAAGTCCTTTCCAGACTTCGTAATTGCCACTGTGCTCTTTAAGCTCGTCATAGATCGGTGATGACGGATGCGTAAAGGCGTGCTCCCAGAGATTGAGCTTGTAGCCCATGGCCTTGGTGTCATCAATGAGTTGTTGCGGGTCGGGATAACGTTCGTTGGCCCAGACGTAGGAACAGGAGTAAGCCTTGGTCTGCCAACCAGGTTCCAGGCCCATGACATCACAGGGCATCTTACGGTCACGCAGATGCTTGGCCATGTCCAGAACCTGCTCTTGGGTAAAGCGACCAAACGCGCGATACCACACGCCCAACCCCCAGATCGCTGGTAAGCATCCGCCCCCGGAGTAAAGGTTGTATCGCTTCACTGCATCAACCATGTCCGGCCCGCCGATGAACATCAAATCAACACCTTGGACATGGGGCACTTCGATGACCAGCGTCTTTTGTGCCAATGCTCGTTGTGCATAAAGGTCTTCGGTATTGATGGCAATGTCGCTGTCGGTTTGTTCCCGGGCAGTATCCGTGGAGACTTTCTGGTTGCTTGCACATTGGAAGGTGGCATTGCGCAGCGTGTCCACGAAAATGCCCCAGCCATTGGTGGACATGATCACCGGAACCGGCGCATGTGAATCCCCGGTGTCAGCGACAGGATCGGAGTTGACTGCAAGTGTTTTCTTCTTGCCAGTCTGACGATGTGATTTGAGTTGCAATCCAAGCCCATAGAGTTCGTCGGATGCCTCAAGCGGGATTTCGATAAGCAGTCCTCGCGCGGTTTGCTTGGTCTTGATCTGTGAGAGATCAAAGGGCGCCTGATCCACTGTTGGGAGTTTGGACATGGCATCGGCGCTAGGTGCAAAAGCGCGGTGTCGGGTAGGCGTATGTTCTTCAGGCTGGCCGATAGTCAACTGCCAGATACCTGGGGCGATGGACTGCATGGGAGTACAACTTTCTAGGAATTGGAATTTTGCATCTGAGATCAAATCAGATCAATGGGTCATCATAGCAAGCCCTGAATGAGGTTCAATTCCGTGCAATAGGTTGATTCTTGCACGACGGGCGGACTTTTGTTTGCTAGAGTCTACCAAGACCCTTAAAATAAAGTGCTGTCAGTAAGTTAAAGATACGCACCTAGAGGTCCACATGGAAAAGCATAAATGTGACAAATGCGATCGCCCGGCAACCTACCACTCCGTGGAGATTGTCAATGGCAAGAAGATCGAAAAGCATCTCTGCGAATACCATGCTGCCGAAGAAGGACTCACCTTCAAAGTCGCCCATAAGCCAATCAATGAATTGCTGACCAACTTTGTCAAAATGCACAGTCAGGATCAAAGTGTCGCCGGTCCTGGTGATGTGGCCTGTGAACAATGTGGTTTGACCTACGCTGAGTTTCAGGAACGCAGTCTGATGGGATGCCCAAGTTGCTATCAGGCTTTTGCACGTCAGCTGGATGTCTTGCTTGCTCGGACGCATGAAGGTGCTACCGAGCATCATGGGAAAATCCCGTCCAACACCGGCAGCGGTGAACAGCATCAACAGCAACTCATGCGAATGCGTAAACGCCTCGACGAAGCAGTCGAAGCCGAAGACTATGAACTGGCAGCACATCTACGCGACGAGATCGGCAAAATCAGTACAGCCGTCGATGGCGGGGGAGCGGCAATATGAATCTCGGACGCATGACAGACCATGCAGGTGAATGGCTCCGTGGCACCGGCCCGCAAAGTGATATCGTCGTCTCCAGTCGAGTTCGACTGGCGCGGAATCTTGCAGGGTATCCCTTTGTCAATCGTGCTGCTTCACGACAACGCTTGGAAGTACTCCAACGCAGCCGTCAACAAATACTCGAAGGCAAGCTTGCTGAAGACATGATCTGGGTGGACATCAATGAATGTGAACCCATGGATCGCCAGCTACTTGTCGAACGCCATCTCATCAGCCGCCAACACGCCAAAGCCAGTGACGATTTGCCACGAGGTGTCGCGGTCGGACTTAACGAATCCGTCTCCATTATGGTCAACGAAGAAGACCATCTCCGCGTGCAGGTCTTGCGCAGCGGTATGCAATTGGGCGAAGCTTTTGAACAGATCAATCACATTGATGATTGTCTTGAAAAGCGTTTGGATTTTGCCTTTTCCAAAAAGTATGGGTACCTCACGGCATGTCCGACGAATATCGGGACAGGTATCCGGGTCAGTGTCATGATGCACTTGCCTGCACTGAAACTCACCGGCGAAATCGACAAGGTCAAGCGTGCTGCCAAGGATATGCACTTAGCCGTCCGTGGCATGTTTGGTGAAGGTTCCGATGCCATTGGCGACCTGTTTCAGATTTCCAATCAGACGACGCTTGGACGCGGTGAACAGGAAATTCTTGCAGACTTTCAGCATACCGTCGTCCCGCAGATCATCGCTTATGAACAGCAAGCCAGACAAGCCTTGGTGCGTCAGCGTCCGGCTTTACTGGATGACGGCATCTGGCGATCCTGGGCGATCCTCAATAACGCTCGACTCATGCGAACCGATGAGGTGTTGAGCCTGCTGTCTCAAATCCGGTTAGGCGTGACCATGGGGCGACTTGAGAAGGTCACCATGCGGATGCTCAATGAGCTGTTCCTGATGACTCAGCCGGCACACCTGCAAAAACTCATGGGGTCCGATATGGACCCTGCCCAACGCCGAGAAGCCCGGGCGACTTTGATTCGCAAACGTCTTGGCCAGTCTTGAGTCTGATTGTGTCATTGCAATTAGAAGTTCGTTTCTGATTTTGTGGCTCGATTTATTGATATCGATTCTTATAAAAGACAGTTCGTCAGGAGTGTGTAAATCATCTTGTGTCGGACTCTTGGAAGACGTATAGTGCATAGGCCTTGATTTGAAGCCAAAGCCGTATTTGGCTCATCCTCATAAATGATCAAAGGAGGCACTGATGGGGTTACGTGAAGACATCCTCAGTCATCCGGTTTCGGAACTTGACCTGCGTGAAGTTCTCATCCTATCGCCGGAAGACACCGTACAATCAGCCGTCCGCCTGATGCGACTCAAAAGACTGGGTTGCGTGATGGTGGTAGACGAAAAGGGTATTCCACTTGGCAAGTTCACCGAGCATCGCTTATTGGTTTTACTTGTGGAAGACAGCCAGGCATTACTCCGCCCGCTTAAAGATGTGATGGTCACCGAGTGGGCCAGCGTGAAGCTTGACGATCCTATCGCCAAGGTGCTTGATGCCATGCAGAACCATGGCATGCGTTTTGTCATCGTTGTGGATGATGATGGTAAAGCCATCCATTTGACCGGACAACGCGGCCTGATGGAATACATTGCCGATCACTTCCCACGTCAGGTGAAGGTGCACATGATCGACGATGCCAAGCTTTACATGGATCAAAGGGAAGGGGCCTGAGCTATGAGAAGAAAACGACGTAAAACAACTGAAGCCTCATTCAGCGATCCATTGAGTGATTACTCTCCGCCGGAGTTTGATGATGATTTGGAAGAAGCGCTCTGTGACAACGATATGACTGTCATGGCGCTCACCCCAATGGTGACTGTCAATGTGGAAACCACAGTTAACAAGACCATGCAGATTCTCGCTGAACATGGCGTGGCATGTGCGTTGGTGATTGACGATGAACAAAAACTCCACGGTGTGTTCACCGAACGTGACGTACTGGACAAAGTCGCTGAGCAATATCACATGGTCAAGGACTTGCCTGTCCGCGTGGTGATGACGCATGAACCAATGTGTGTCTACGCTATGGACATGCCCGCCAAAGCATTGAACATGATGGCGACCGGCAACTTCCGGCATGTTCCCGTCCTGGATTTCGATGACAAGCTCATCGGCGTCCTGGGGCCACGACGTGTCACCGGGTTCCTCAGCAAATACACACAGTAAATTGCAATGCTGATATCGTATGATTCTTCGAGACAAACAAAACATCGAAGCGCCTGCTTCAGTCATTTGGGAGTTTCTCAAAGACCCGGGCATGATGATGTATTGGAATCCCAAGTGCGATACCTGTGAGTCAGATGAAGATCAGGTGCGTGTCGGATTAACGTATTCAGCGACATTCAGCATGGGATCGCGTCCGCAAAAAGTCACCTGCACGGTGATTGCCTGCGAGCCTGATCGACAACTTAAAATTCGATACAGCGGTCTCATCGACAAGCCCAACAGCTATGTCGATGAGACCTTTTTTCTTGAGCCACTCTCCGCAGATCGAACACATATCCGTCATCATGTGAATCTGACTCATAGTGGCTTGCCTTGGATCATTCGAGTAATTGCAAAAATAATCGACACCCTCGGCACCAAGAAAGGTAATTCCTCGCTTGATGCAATCAGTGATTTGGTTCACGATCTGGATAAGTCAAAATGAATAAACAATAGCTGCGACACTGCGTGTTGCTTATGCTTTGGTTCATTGTTTATGCCAAGTCTTTTTTAATCAGAAACGTTACGACCTTCGACTGGGGGTTAGCCAATGGCAAGTCCTCAAGCTGATCCAATTTACGCCATTGCCCGACGCCGGATTTAAGTCTGCCTGAGACTTCACCGGCATGCCAATGGGTGAAAGTGATGGTGCGATGCGTGGTTTGGTGCTTGAAGTTCTGGACTTTCTGAAGGTCAGATACATCAAGACCCAATTGCGATTTAACCTGTAAAACAAGCTCTTTTTCGTTGGACTCTTCAAGTGTGGGCATCTGCCACATGTTCGACCATAAGCCCGAAGCAGGGCGTTGGGTGAACAGGTATTGTCCTTTACGCTCTATGCTGACAACGTGATGCGTGACCGTGGTGGGCTTGGTTCGAGGTGTGCGTTTGGGAAGTGTCTCAGCGATGCCTTGGTCATAGGCACTGCACATTTTTGCCATCGGGCAGGTCAGGCAAGCTGGCGATTTAGGCGTGCAGATCATCGCGCCCAAGTCCATCATTGCCTGATTAAAATCACCCGCACGTTGTGTTGGAACCAGTTGCTCGGCAAGTTGCCAGAGTTGTTCTTTGACGTGTTTGTCATCCGTTGAATCGGTGATCGCAAACCATCGCGATAGGACCCGAACCACATTGCCATCGAGGATTGGAGCAGCAACGCCATAAGCAATGGAGGCAATCGCGCCTGCTGTGTATCGACCGACTCCCGGGAGTTTGAGCAGGGCGTCCACCGTGTTGGGGACGATGCCATCGTGCTGATCGACAATCATTTTCGCACATGCATGCAGGTTCCGCGCTCGGCGATAATAGCCAAGACCTTCCCAGAGTTTAAGCACCTGCTGTTCGTCGGCATCGGCTAAATCATGCACCGTCGGGAACGCGGTGATGAAGCGATTGAAATAATCAATCACCGTTGCAACCTGAGTCTGCTGAAGCATCGCTTCACTGAGCAGTACATGATAGGAGTTGGGCGTTTGGGGTATGCGCGATCGCCATGGCATGTTGCGACCGTTGCCGTCATACCATTTAAGCAGCGTGCGTTGGCGTTTGAGTTTGTTTAAGCCAGGCGGGGGATTCATAAGGATTACGGATGGTTGCGGAAGGTTTGTGTTTGTGTTCCCAAGCCTTCAACGGTGACTTGAACCTGATCGCCGTCCTTGAGAAACTGTGGCGGATTCATCCCCATTCCAACACCCGGAGGCGTGCCGGTGCAGATGATGTCACCTGCTTCAAGCGTCAGGAATTGGCTGATGTATTGCACGAGAAAATGAGGTTTGAAAATCATATGCTCCGTGCTGCTGGATTGGCGGACTTCGCCATTGACCGTTAACTCTAAATTGAGATTCGTTGGGTCATCCACTTCATCTGCAGTCACCAACTCCGGGCCCAGTGGCAGGAACGTGTCGCAGCTTTTGCCTTTGAACCACTGACCACAACGGTTTTTTTGAAAGTCTCGTTCCGACACATCATTGGCCGTGCAGTAACCTGCGATATGTTCGGCGGCCTGCGATTCACTTTCGAGGTATTGGCCATCTTTACCAATGATAATTGCGAGTTCCACTTCCCAGTCGGTTTGCGTACTGTGAGCACCTGCTTTGAGATTACGTGGGATGAGTACATCGTCAAACGGGCCGTTGAGTGCATTACCATACTTGGTAAACAGCAGGGGTTCTGAGGGAACTTTCGACTGTGATTCGGCTGCATGATCTGCATAGTTCAAACCAACGCAAATGATTTTGTATGGTCGGGCGATTGGCGAACCCCAACGTTCATTGACTGGCACTGCTGGGAACGTGCTGACGTCTTTAGCCATGAGCCATTGCAGGCCGTCGTTTGCAAAAAAATCATGGTTCCAATCCGCAAAGTGATCCGAGCAATCCAGTCGCTGATCTTCGTGCATGATGCCTGGTTTTTCGGATCCCTTTTCCCCAAATCGAATCAATCGCATGGTGCTGTGTCCTGTTCATTTTTTGACCGTCAAGACGCCATGCCCCGGAAACGCCAAGTACGGATGAGAGAAATCAATCTGTCGTATTGGAGTAGTTCAAATTGATATGTCAATGCAAACATAATAAACCATTATCGCTGCGGCGCATTGGCCGTCGTGGCGATACAAACAAGATGGTATCAAAAATATAAAATTCAGGAGCAGGACTTGCGTGGGTTAATCGTAACGGAAGACACCCTTACGCCATGCATAGGCGAAAGCGATGACTGTGGTGAGGACGAAGAACAGCATTCTTGCCAGAAAAATCAGTGGCATACCACTGGTGTCCGAGAGGCTTGGGAACACGGTCGCCCATGGGTAGAGGAAGACGATTTCCACGTCGATGACCAGGAAAGACATGGCGACAATATAGAAGCGGACATTAAATCGTCGGCGAGTTGTGCCGATTGGATTCATCCCTGACTCATAGGTCAAGCCTTTAATGTCACCTTGTTTTTGCGGACCCAGAATGTGCGTTAACACAAGATTGGCAACGGCAAAAATAATGGCCATCATCACCAGCACGGCGATCGGGCCATAATGACTAAATGATTCTTGGGCGAGGAATGTCAACATGCCACAAATGGTAGTTTTTTTACCCCAAACATGCAACTAATCGCTCAAACTTCCAACTCTCAGAAAGACGACCCCTCAACTTGTCCCAAATCGTCGTTTGTTTACACTAATCACATGCAGCAATACCTCGACCTTTTGCAATATGTCATGGATCATGGTGTCGTCAAATCCGACCGCACCGGCACCGGCACCCGCTCGGTCTTCGGCTATCAGATGCGCTTTGATCTGGCAGCCGGTTTCCCGTTACTGACCACCAAAAAAGTGCATACCCGTTCGGTCTTCATCGAACTGCTCTGGTTTCTAAGGGGTGAAACCAATATCAAGTTTCTCCATGACCACAACGTCACCATTTGGGATGAATGGGCTGACGAAAACGGAGACCTCGGCCCGGTCTATGGTTCACAGTGGCGAAGTTGGAAGGGGGCCGACGGCCAGACTCATGACCAGATCAAAACACTTGTTGAGATGATCAAAGCCAATCCCGATTCACGTCGACTGATCGTCAATGCATGGAACGTTGGCGAAGTGGACAAGATGGCCTTGCCCCCGTGTCATACCATGTTTCAATTTTATGTTGCTGATGGCAAACTCTCCTGCCAACTCTATCAACGCAGTGCTGACATTTTTCTAGGTGTCCCATTTAACATTGCCAGCTATGCACTGCTGACACATATGATCGCCCAGGTTTGTGATTTACATGTTGGAGAATTTGTGCATACCTTTGGTGATGCCCACATCTATTCCAATCACATGGATCAGGTAAAGCTGCAACTCTCCAGGGAGACTCGAGCACTACCGACGCTGAAGCTCAATCCTGCGGTCAAGGATTTGTTGGCTTTCACGTATGATGACATCACCATTGAGGGCTACGATCCACATCCGGTGATCAAAGCGCCAATCGCCGTCTAACCGCTTGCGGTTTAGCGCTCCAATAATTTTACAGCAACCTGAATCGAGATTAATCAACATGCGTCTAGCCATGATCCTCGCAAAATCTGAAAACGATTGTCTGGGTAAAGACAACGACATGCCCTGGCATCTGCCCGCTGAACTCAAGCGGTTCATGAAGATCACTACGGGGCATAGCATGATCATGGGCCGCAAGACCTATGAGACGTTTGCCAAGCCATTGCCCAATCGTCGGCACATCGTGATTACCCGCCAGGCCGACTACCAAGCACCAGAAGGTGTCGAAGTCGTTCACAGTCTCGATGATGCGATCGCGTTATGTCAAAACGAAGAGCAGGTTTTCGTCATTGGCGGCGCGGAGATTTACCGTCAAGCCTATGACAAATGTGACCTGCTGTACCTGACGATCGTCCATGCGTCATTTGAGGGCGATACTTATCTGAACTGCATTGATCTGACCCAATGGGACAAAATCGAAGAAGAATCTTTCAATGCAGATGATAAAAATCCCTTGGACTACACCTGCTATTTGTATCACCGAAAAAGCACTTGATTTTCATGCAGGAAGTTGTTCGCAGTTTTTGCTATAATCTCAAACACAATCAGGGCGATTAGCTCAGTTGGCTAGAGCGCATCGTTTACATCGATGATGTCGCGGGTTCGAGTCCCTCATCGCCCACTTTTTGTAAATGCTTATGAGTGCAGGCTTTAGCAGGATTCTGCAAATCACTGCAACCACTGGATTTACTATTTTGGCCTTGTAAGCCAGTCATAGGCTTGCAGGTCGGTGCAGCAATCTGCTGCACCGGATTCTGCACCACTTTGTGCAGGTATGATGCAGCTTTTACGTCATCATCGTTGATCTGCAAATAGTGCTCTTGAAACACTTCTTTACTGTTGCCAATCCATGCACAAACAAGATGCTCAGGCATTACACGTGCAAGCTCAGTTTGGCATGTGCTACGCAGATTATGAAACAGCTTTGGCCAAGGTTCAAGCCTTGCCCGTTTCACGATCCTTTGAAATTGTGTCCGCAGGTTGGTGGTACTGTCACGATAGCGCGTAATGGCATACACGTCATCGTCCATTGCTTTCTCGAAGGCTTCACGCAGATATGGATACAGGTCAGGGAAGATTGGCACCACTCGCTTAGCCTTGCCGGGGTGTCGCTTGGTTTTCTTGCTATGCACAATGAAGCAACCGTTCTTCCAATCAACATCGCACCAACGCAATGCTAAATGCTCAGAAGGGCAGCGTAAGCCAGCAAACCGACTCAATGCAACGATCAACCGCCATTGCACATCAGGACATGCACGCAGGATTTTTTCTGCATCCTCACGGCTCAGGAAATATTGCTTGTCAGGATTGCCCCGGACTCTTACCGGCATTGTGAAGGGATTTTTATTAATCAATTCTTTGTCGATGGCAATATCCATGTATTGCCTGGCATAACCACACGTGCGACGAATGTAATTGTCGGCATAATTGAGTTTGACCAAAAACCGCTGAAAGTCATCGGCATCACCCACGGTGATCGTTTGCAATTCACGCTCAGCACCAAAGAACGTAACAAGCTTCTTACGGGCTTGGTCATACTTCTTCATAGTGCTTTCCTCGAGTGTTCCAACACTTGCTTTGATGCACTCTTCGAGGAAAGGCGCTAACTGTGCTTGATTCCGTTCAGGGACAAGGCCATGCTTCGCAAGATTGTCATACAGATCATTGCTGATCGTTTTCAACCACACGGATGTTCTTTCGCTGGGTACATGCCCACTACGCTTTGCAGCCAGTAAGTCTTCAAACATGACATGGGATGATTCAGCCTGACGTTTGGTCATCTTGCCGAGGGGGAAGGATGTACGCTTGCCATTGAGCTTCTTGTATTGAATTTTCCAGCGACCGTTAGCAAGTGGTTGAGGTTTTGCCATTAGTCATCCTCCCGGTTCTCTAAGCCTGCGCGTTGCCTGATCCATTTTGTGATTGCTTCACGATTGAACAATCTCCGGCCACCAAGTTTGAATGAAGGAATGGCCTTCTTTTTAACCATTTCCCTGACTTTACGTTCGCTTATGCCAATAAATATCGCTGTTTCTAACGCATCCATGTTGATTGAATTTTGATGTTCTGACATGTATTACCTCTTGTATTCTTGATGAGGAAAATCATCCTTGACCACATGCCGCTCGGTGTAATCAAGCTGGAAATAAATTTCACCCGGAATATCACGCTCAATTGTGCGTCCTTCCATATCTTCATCTTCAGCAACTTGGAATGTATGGCCGAACCAAATGCAGCCCGCTTGTTCTCGTGTTTCGATATCGACATATCCATGAACGGTGTCGCTGGTGTAAAAACCTTCGCCAATGTTCGCATTATTTACCGCCCATCGTGAAATGCCTTGCATGAATTGATTAACGCTGATCTCAGCATCTTCAGCAATTTGCTGGATTTGCTTATACAGGTCAGTGTCGAATCGGAGTTCAAAGCGTGTTTTGCCGAGATCGGGATTACGTTTGTTTGAGCGTTTGGCCATTAGATGTTCCTTTACTGGTTTAGTTGCCATATGTATAACTGTTTTTAATACCAGTGTCAATACTGGCATCTGTAAAGATTGGGGCGTATTTGGTGTTTTGTATTTTTTAGTGTAATTTTGATGTAATTTTAAGTTAAAAACGAATCTCTTGACTTGATTGGAGTGTTATGCTTAATTCATTTGATAGAAGAAAGTTAAGAGTGTTCTCTTGTTTTTATTTGTTAGCTTGTCTTGTTTTGCCATTGTTCGCATTTAGCTTAATTTATCTTGTATTGGGATTCGCTTTGGCTCATCTTTTGGCTGTAGTTTTGTACGATATAGGTTTGTCTAAATGGCGAAAAAAGGTTGTTGACTCGAATCAGATTAAGAAAAAAAAGGGACTCAGAGTTGTTCCACGTCCAATCTTTGAAATAAACAAAGATGCTCTAGATCCTTTTGAATTGGATCCATATGGGCGGGGTTATTTTGCTACCCGTCTTACAAAGTTATTCAAAACGACATGTGACGGTTTAGTGGTATCAATTGACTCAAGTTGGGGAACGGGTAAAACTACGTTTGTTAAGCAATGGATGCAAAAAATAAAGTATGACTATCAGTTTATTCCCTTGTACTTTGATGCATTTGTGAACGATCACGAAGAAAATGCATTTGGTTCATTGTCATCAATGATTGAGTGTGAATTGTTAAAACACTCCGTTTATACAAAGTCCCGCAAAATCAAATTTTTGAAGTCATGCGCACGTGAAATATCATTTCGTCTCACAACAGGCGTTGCAGGACTGGCGCTTCCATATGGGAGTGTATTTGAGAAAATCTTATTTGTATTTAGTTCGAAATTTGTATCCAGAATAAATTCGAGTGATACACAAATGACTGTTGATAAATACAAGCTGGCATTGACAAATGTTTTGAATGATTTGTCTGTAAAGCAAGGTGTTGATAAAAAAATTATTGTTTTTATTGATGAGTTGGATAGATGCCGTCCAACATACGCAATAGACGTGATTGAAAAAGCAAAGCATTTTTTTAATATAGATAACGTGTACTTTGTTTTGACAGTGAATAAAAGTATTTTGATTCAGTCCTTGAAGAAAATATATGGCTTTGGTGATATTGAAGGAATTGATTATCTTGACAAGTTTGTTAACTTAAATTTTAAACTGCCTTCTTGCAATAGTGATGGCAGTCCGTTGCGGCAAGATGGCGGTTTGATACAAAAAAATATTGAGCGAATCATTGCAGCATATGGATCAACTTTTGATTGTATGACATTTGATGCTGGAGTTTTTGCGCAAATATGCAAGCATCTGAAGCTTTCGCCACGTTTGCAGGAGAGATTGTTTCAAAACATGGCAATTTGCCTTGCTGTGATGGATGTTAAAGTTGATGAATTGGAATTTAGGATTCTTTTAGTTTTGTGTGCTAGTAAATGCGCTCCAACTGATGTGGTGTCTTATGATCGAGATGCAAGTATTGAATATACACTAAGTAGGCATGTGTACTCTATAGCCAAAAATAATAAAACGGTAAGAATGATGCGTTCTAATGAACCATTTGATAAATTGTTGATGAATTTTTTTGAATTTGAAGGAAATGTGCATGAATTAGAATCGCAAAGAATTAAAGAATGTGTAGAGAGGTTCTGCAATTTAATTGATTTGATTGGCGATTAGTTTTTTATACGGACTTGAATTTTTTAATTTTATGTACTTGGTTTTAGATTTGTGAGTGTCGAATTTCTGACAAGTTGTTTACTGTGACAGTGTTATTTCGAAGGTCTATATATTCCCATGTTACTGGTGATGCATCTGTTGGTTGCTTAGAAAAATTCTGATCGCCCACGAAAAAGTGGATAATTTCTGCAACTGATTGGCCGGTGTGTTGTGAGATGGTGTGAAGTGTTGGCATTACGCTGCGACATAGCCATGACCCATAGCGGTTCAGGTTGGTTGGAACTCGTTTGACTCGCACCAGCACGGGCTTGATGGATTCTGTGAGTTTTGCCCACCAATCAGCGATCGATCGGCGTTTGAGGGATCGTGATCCTGTATGGACACGAAAATCTACCGCACCCAATGCCAATTCTGAAGCAGTTTGTGACCAGTTGTCCGACTCTATCAGCTGCATGCAAACTTGATTGGCTGCATCGTCTGAAAACTCGGTTTCCCATCGCTCCCATTCACCTTTGGGCATCTCGCCGGTTTCCAATCCCTTGTCATAGACGCGCACAAAGCGGCCGGAACCATCTTTGCCACGCTTGCCGAGTTGGACACTGTAGCCTGTGCATTCACCGTTGGCGGTGTGTTGGTCGATCTTTCCCCATCGTCGACATCGGCAGAGTTCCCGACGTTCGCAGGATTGGGCGACATTATCAATTAAACCGATTTCAATGCCCTTGAAATCCAGTCTAATATCGATACGGGTTGCCCTGGCTAAATGGCTGTATGCCCATGTCATTAAATCCATTAGCGTATCATGACCAAGGAATTTACAGGTGTCGCCGGTCAACTCTATGCAGCATTCACGGCTTGCATCGGTGAAAGTGACGAACGCACCACATGCAAATTGGAATCGCTCACGATAACCCCACATGCCCGGTTTGCTGAAATAGCTCCCAAGGTACTTTGCTAACCTATTCGTGATTTGATGAAGTTGGTTAAATGGCATCCTGAATCGAAACCAGTCAATGCCGATTTCTGCTTTATGTAACTTTGCCCCCCGTATTACAGATGGGGGGCATGGATCAACCGGTTCGGATTGTTGGTCAATCTCACCGACTGACGAATGAGAAATAGAACCCGAATTGCATTCGGGTTTATTCTGTGAGCCTTCTAAGAGGGCAGCATCCCCAGCCCGAAACTGCACAGGGGCTTGAAGTCGCCCTGTGCCATTCGGTCTGGTGCTGCTGTCTGTCAGATGGATCATGGTGTTATAATCAGTGTGCATTAGATTTCCTTTTGCATAGCCGTTGTCGTGAGGTCACCAAACTCTGCACGATGCGGCTTTTTTTGTTTATTTCTCAATAATGCGACCGCATGACGTACAGCCAGGACGAAGCCAGCCCGGTACGCAGCCCTTAAACAGCTTGTCTTGTAGGTGACAGAATGACCGCCGCCATGCAGGACGATTTGGGATTGTCCAGCGATGACGGTTGGGGTTGTATTGGTGAGTTCTGCATCGTCCTAGCGTGACGATCAGTGATCCACGGACAGGATGAAGGAGAAGCACATGAATCTGATGTTCCAGCTCATGGCAACTGGACTCGGTGTAACCGGCATGGCGTGCAGATTGGATCAACAGGGGAAGGACAGCACGCGCAAAATGAAGATCGTCGCTCTGATTCGCTGCTATCGCATCGACGGATCGGCCTCCGGTCGCGAGCTCGCCTAAAGGCTCACTCCCTCCGGCCTCGA
>DLCK01000015.1 GCA_002480565.1 Phycisphaerales bacterium UBA7800
ACCCATCGCCGTGACAATAAATAAATAAAGCATCCCAATTTGTATTAAAGCAACATTAAGTAGAATTTGGTGGCAGTGAACACATTCGCCTTATTTTGAATATTATGGCCTTAAATGCCCAACCTCGCATACTCAAGAAAAAGTACTACAGGCAATTAGCAAGGGCATGAATTAGTTATACATACTAAGAATACTAATTCAACTTCCAATAAAAGCCATTCAAGGTACTTGGGCAACATTGTACTTGAATATTGTTATTTCTAAATACATTTCCCCAGCATCCCAATTGCATTATTAAAATCTTTCCCAAAACCTATTATTGATACTTCAACCACTTATTCAGCCTTGTCTCACTTGTAAAGTAAATATATTCGTAAAGAGCGACAGGCAACTTTCGATTGTCTTTAAATCGTTTATCAGGCCCCCGCATTTATTCACATACCTCCATGTCCTATCAACAATCTTGGCGTCATGCAGCCCACTGCCATCTTCTATGAATCTTGTACTTTCAACCGAAATATTAATATTCGAATAACTAACATCCCAAAACCCCAAGCAAAAAAACTGGCACAAAAAATAGAGCATTTTTCATCCAACCGCATCGCCTCAAACCTCAGCGATACGTCACTTTGGTGCCGCAGCATCAATTAGATGCCATCCAACTACAAATAACTCTCTGATACAATGCCCTTCTTTTTCCTGGAAGTTGCCACCATGCCTTGATCACCAGTACGGCTACTTTAAAGATCATTGATTCAGTGGCCATCGTCATAGCTCAGGCGTACCAGTTAGCTCGGTGTCGATTGGCATCGACTGCTTCGCCAGCAATGCAAATGATGATGGAGTGTGATGAACTGCACACCGAAGTTGTGTGGCTCAAACGTGAACTTGAAATCCTGCGCAGCCAACGCGCGGTCTTGGCCCCCAAAAAACGTCCTGCATACTCACCCGAACAACGTTTTGACTATCCTGCAATTGATGTGGCAACTTGGTTGGAATGCAGCCATCGTCGCCAAGCGATTGGTTCTTCACCCTCAATCGATACGCAAGTAGGCAGGACGATGGAGAATGGTGATCCTACTGGTTCAATGTTATCGCATGCGCGTTAATCAATTTGCATGCAGAATTAAACAAAATCAGTTGCGTCAGCGATGAGCAAAACAGGTCAAACCAGTGCAACACCACGCTGCGCCGCTAAATGCTCATCATCAAGTTCAAGTTGGATGGATCGCAGTTTGGTGGCATCAAACTTGGCGACTCGATCAAATGTGAACAGACCGTTCTGCTCTTGAAAGACATCGGTTAACTGCGTGTAGCAATATCCAAACATGTTTGGATTCTGTAGCAGACAGGCGACCAACCCCGCAAATCGCTCATAGAATTCTTCCAACGACCGAGGTGTGTTGCCATATCCCCATGATTGTTTTTTCTCTGCATCAACTGCAAATTCTGGAGCCCATTTAATACCGCCAAACTCACTGCAAAAATATGGTTGGCCGGCATAAGGTACGTTTATGAGTTTGCCTGCGTTTTCGATTTGAGGATTGATATAAGGTTCATCGTGTTCCAAGCCTGCCATCTGTTTAGCAAAACGCTGCGGGTCCTGCTCGTAACTGTGACTGTCATACACGTCCGCACCGTGAACACGATGACTGTAGCCTGAAGCATCGAGTACCGGGCGTGTCGGATCGATGCTTTTGGTCATCATGTAAAGCCCATGCGTCAGATCATCCAGCGCGTTGATATCGTCAGATTCAAAACGATGTGTTTCATTGAGCGGACACCAGCCAATAATACAGGGATGGTTGTAGTCTCTTTCCAGAGCTTCGCCCCACTGACGGAACATGGCATTGTGCGGGTGATGCTTCCATGGGTCGATCGACATAAAGTGTCCGGTTTGATGGTGTAAACCCCAATCGCCAAACTCGCCCCAGACCAGATACCCCAGCCGATCCGCATGATACAAGAATCGTTCTTCGAAAATTTTCTGATGCAATCGCGCACTGTTAAAACCAACCGACATGGCTAGCTCAATGTCATGAATCAATGCCTCATCTGACGGCGCGGTCATCAGTCCATCAGGATAGTATCCCTGATCGAGCACCTGCCTTTGGAAGCAAGGTTTACCATTAATCAGAAACTTTTTGCCTTGTAGACAGATCGAACGCAAACCAGCATAACTCTGAGCCTTGTCGATCAGCTGCCCTGCTGCATCCAAGAGCCGTATTTGAATGTCGTATAAAAATGGATTATCGGGCTGCCAGAGTACACGATCATGATCTTGAATTTGCAGGTTCAATTCAGGCGTCAAATCCCAATCAGCCAGGACGGTTGATTCTGCAACGAGTTGCCCACGCGCCAGAACCTGGACATGCAAACACAACCCATCGGTTCGATTCCCTGCAAGAGGCTGACGAATGTGAAAACAATTGTTAGCCAAGTCAGGTGTGATCCGCGGGCGATTTAAATAGGTGTCAGCCACAGGCTCCATCCACAAGGTCTGCCAGATACCGGTGGTACGCTGGTAATAGCAACCGTGATGCTGGTAGGTATCCAGTTGCTGCTTGCCACCTGCTTTGTACTGACGTGCATAATCTCTTGCACGCACCACAACCACTGCGTCTGATCCAGGCTCAACGTATTGGCTGATCTCAAATGAAAATGGCGTAAAGCCGCCGCGATGGGTTCCAAGTTCATGTCCATTGACCCAGACGGTCGTGTCGTAATCACAAGCCTGAAAATGCAGTAGGATTTTACGGGTCCATTCTGCTGGGATCTCGATCTGACGGCGATACCAGACGGCCTGCATAAACCCCTGATAGTCGATACCTGAGAGTTTGGATTCGGGGCAAAATGGAACTGTGATTTGTTGTGCTAAATCTCGATCCAACCAACCGCATTCCCGGCCACTGTCATTATGGTCGATTTCAAATTGCCATTGCCCATTGAGACAAAGCCAATGCTTGCGTACAAATTGCGGTCTTGGGTATTCACTTCTTGGGATCATCTTCATCGCCTGCTAAGGTGTTAAACATTCTGGTTGGCAGGTGGTTTAATAAACCAACTCCCGGAAATTCTGGACACGGTGAAACGTAATGAGATTGCCATCGTGAGCATTCTTGGCTTGCTGGTTTGCAGATCGGCTTAGAATGCACAGGTCCTGATCATCAATCATCATGCTTGCGTAATGTCGGGCATCCAATGCCGTTTGCCCAATGGCAACCACACCTGCAAAACACCAATCGATCAGATTTTTAGAAAAGTGCAGAACCAAACGATGGCGTTCGTTATTGGGCAGATTGATGCGATCGGCAGGCATGTGCTGAGCCTTGGTCATCGAATCAGTTGTCTGTGAACTGAGCAGCCAATACAGCTTTGTGCATGGGTCATAGAGAATGTGAAACTTCATCTGACCACCAGGCAACGCAATGATGCGACATTCACCGCCCGAAGGAAAATGTTCAAACGATGTGATCATTTCTCCGGTACCTGGTGTATCGCCCTGCTCGGTTACTTTGAGTACTGCAGCATAGCCCGAATTGGCAAGATGCAAACGCATGACCAAATGCAACGTTCTTCCCGAGGGGTCAAACCAATAGTGATCAGGATCAACGATCTGAACCACATTGCTCTCCAACCAACCGGGCGGTGCGCTGTTGCGTCCGGGTTGCGATGGATCAGGCAGATAAAAATCCAGTGGATCAATGGGATAGAAAAATCTTCCCTGCTCGATGAGCTTGTCATTATCAAATTCATCGCGGAAAACGCGCTCGGTGGCAAAGCTCCAACTTTCACGCTTCGTTAAATCAGCATCGACTTTTGCACGCATCAAGACCGGCGCATTAACGCTGGGTGTCCAGGCTTTGCAATCATCATAAACATGGCGTTCCATAACCAAATACACACAGCCGTTGGCATAGTGCACGTTGCATGGCGCTTGATGCCAGTGCTGATTATCTGTGAGCTTGGCAGGTTGTCCCCAGGTTTGTCCCATATCATCTGACGCAACAATCATCAGGTCGCCGGAATGACCGAGAATGTGCAGACGATTACCTGCCACGAAAGGTCGGGCGTGGTAAAACGGAAAGTCCAATCGGTGTTCCCATGTCTTACCGCCGTCATCACTGACAACGCACTTACCGATGTTCCCGCCATGAAAGTCGCCGACAGTACTCTTAATGCCTGGCAAGTCTTTGACACCTGGGCCACCGATATCAAATGTCCCAACCATGCGCCCCGAAGGCGTTTGGCATAGCCCCGGGCTGTAGCAAAACAATGCCTTGCTATCGAGACTCTCAAATACAGTTACAAAATGATCAGCCAATGGTTTCATCAAACAAATCTTTCCGACATAAAAAATTAATATTTAATAAGGGAGATACCATCGATGATATATTCAATGCTGTATTGCATACTTTGATTGTCCGTGTGTTTTTTATTGGTGTTTAATCCCAACCCGATGGCTTTGATCTTGTCCAAATCCAAGGTAAATTGCGGACCATCGAATGCTGAGAAGTTGGACAGGTAAACAAAGCTTGAAAACGGGAAGACCATTTTGTATCGACCTGACTGGTCACAGTGAATGCGTGTGCTCGAACCATATCGCGCGCCATTGGCTTCGGTAAAGGTACACATGTACCAGGTTCCCGGGCGAATCTGTTTGATATCAACATCAAAACTTATCGCATTGAATTGGCTCATATCAACCAACTGCTTGCCATTGGGAAAGGACTTGAGAACCGGCCAGAACATACGATGACCGTTCTCAATAAAATCGACCTTAAAGAAGTTACCTTGATCCCCCAGTGATCGATAGGTCTCTGTTTGAAGGACTGAATCCTTTGCCACCGTCCAGTTCAATTCCTTAAGCGATTCAAACAACGGGCGGACTTCCTGCGGCGGTAAATGCAAACGATCAAGGCTTAATCGCAGGGACGCGACACTGTTGCTGCTGGGGATGATCAGTTGCACATCGGTCATTTGCACGCCACTGCCGGTTGAACTGGGAGCAATCAACTCAATACTTGTAGTGTATTTCTCGCGCGGCTTGAGCGTAAACGTGGGCTCAAGAACCTTCACATGCCATTGGCCGGCATCGGAGACATTGAGTTTGCCGGAAAAAGGCTTATCGGAAAAATTGTAAACATGCACAAGACCGTCGTAACGCTGCCCGGGATTGAGTTCCAACATGCCCATCGGGATATTGTATTTTGCTTCCGAATCAAGTCGGACATCAATGACCAGATCGGATCGCTGCGGGGGGAGCTCTGAGACATCACGACGTACGACAGCCACAGATTCAAAGGCATCGTTTATTTGATCTGCTGCCACATAGACAGCTTCATCATCAAGTAACAGATCCAACTTACCATCAACGGCTTTACCCGAAGCAATGGTTTCACCGGTCATGGCAACGACCTGGTAATTGCCTAGTATCTTCAGTGAGACCTTAGCTGGATAGTTTTTACTGCACACGATCAATCGCGAACCCTTGGATGTGTCATAGCGATGGGCCCAGGCGCCATCGGGATAATGATGCGTCCCGGCATATTCGCCGCCGAGCATTCGATTTAAGGTTGCTATGGCCGCATAGCATTCGGTTGCCATGAATTTACGATCAAGCACACACAAAAAGGTAAATACCGACTTCCAGTAAAAGTAAAACACTTTCTCAGCGCCTGCTGCATTGATATTGGTCATCAACGGGGCAACCAAGGTTGCGTGATGATGCAGCTTTTGGACGACCTCTTCGCTACTGTCACGGGCAAGCAGACCGTGCGTTTCAATGCCTGTTTCGGTACACCAAACCGGCAAGGTTGTTTGGGTAATTTGATCTGTACTTTCAATAAACTTGGCGGAATAACCCATCGTGCTATCAACACCTGCATAGGTATGAAAGTTGGCAACATCGTAATAACTATCCATCCCATTACGGTGCAGCACATCGCGCAACTGCGGTGATGGCTGTGAATAGGAGGGCCCAACAATCAACTTCTGCGGCGAACGTTTTTTCAATGTCAGATAAGCAACCTTTTGCATGGCTGCGTATTCCCATGCGGTTCCTTCGTAAAAGTTCCGCAGATTGATCTCGTTGAAAATTTCCCAGGAATCAATCCACGGATGCAATTGCTCATCGAGCAAAGACAACATCCGTTCAAACGCAAACAGATCGTCAGCGACCTTGCGAATATTGCCATCGGCTCGCAAGCGGGCGGGGGTTTCCAGAAACTTTGCTACGACTTTCAAATCGGTTTGGGTATTGACTTGATAGGCATTGGCTGTTTTTTTGAACCAAGGGCTTTGCTTGAGTTCATTGATGTCATGCGATTTGAAAATACCCACCAGATTCAAGCGTTCGCGGACATAATTGAGCCCCGCCATTTTCGCCATGGTCGCAGCACGTTGGGCTTCGGACTTCTCCCAACTCGGTGCGGTTGCCATGCCATAGTCCACACCAAAGACATTGCCGGATTGATCGGGATAGTCCTGACGATCAGCCACGACGGTAAAGTAATTCAGATAGTCGCTGGCTTTGATACGATAAAAGCCAGAAGGCAAAGTCCCAAGCTTAACAGCTTGCGGCGTGGAAACAGACAGCTTTTTGACGGTTTGCCCCAGCCCATTGATGATGCTCAATTCACCGGCTGCAAGACAGTCAAATTGGACGGGTTGGGAGACAGTAAACACATTGATATTTCCCGGGAAGATGAATGCGCCAGAATCCAATTCAGCGGCGGGCTTTTTTTCAGCGTCGATCTCAATGCCCTTAATAACCAGATGTTCAACAGGCTGATCATCCGGGCCGATGGAATACCCCAACGTCATGGCAGTGATATGCTCCCAATCAAGCGTATTCTTTTCTTTTCTGGGCTTGGGCACAAAATCATCGCGTTCAAAAACCAGCGATTGATCAGGCTTCGTCAGACGCACACCCTTTTTCGTGTAATACGAAACGCCGTTGGCATCTTTAAGATGAATCTTTATTACCACAGGAGCAATGGGTTCCTGAGTATGAACTAAGAACACCAATTTCCTGATCCCGGCAAGGTTCAAAGGCTTTTGGTAAAAACTCAATTCAGGATAGATCCAACCCCCGCCAGCAGACAAACGTGTAGCCTGCATCTGCATACCAGAAGGCTTGACCGGCTTGAGCTCCACCGTGAGATTTTTGCTATTAATACACCGCCATGCAGGCAGTTGCTGCCCGACATATTCCTCAAAAGGTATCAATTGAGCATGCCCGATGGAACATGTGTAAAACAGCATAAATGTCAAAACGACAAATAGATGATGAATGAATCGCATTGTACTTCCTAATCATTGTTTTTAAGGCAGAATCGGCCGGATGCCCGAAGCATTAAAACCGTGTTTATCAACCAGATTTTCACGAGTCACCATTGCCCCATGGCCATCTGCAAAAGCAGCTGAAGCAGTAGACAGATTACTGTGTTGCAGATACGCATTTTCCGTAGCACCACTCCAAACACCATGCGTACGAAAGACGGGTTTGCCGTTAACGGAATTGCTGTTGATACTGTCGATATAGATCACGCGGTTAACTGGATTTTGTAATGCAGCGATGTTCCATCCCGGCGTCCCTGAAGTGCGCTTGCTCCAACCTTCAAGGGTGTTGTTATCCCAGTATGCCATCCCATAGGTCGCGACCTCATTGAGCCATCTGCCTCCAAGGACCGACGTTGGGCAAACCAGAAACGTATTCTGATCCGATTGTGGCTCTTTGAAGTAACCACCATTGATAAAACTTTCAGACCAATAGGGATGCTTGGTCCCAGAATCGTAGTAACAAACGGGTGGAATCCAACCCTTGTAGTCAATGGAATACATATTGGAAAACAGTCCAAGCTGTTTGAGATTATTGAGGCACTTGATGTCGTTGGCCCGTGCTCTGGCTTGCTTTAATGCAGGGAGCAAAATACTGATCAGAAGCGAGATGATTGAAATTACCACCAACACTTCAATCAACGTAAATGCTCGTTTGGTAGATTTCATGCCGTTAATCCTCATGCTTTTGTGTCGCCTGATTCCGTTCTGTCACGTGATCAAAACCATCGCTGATCAGTACATTCAGTATAGGGCAGTCAATTTGACAATCTATCTCATGTCTTTTCAATTATTGTTTCAAAATGATCAAAATGCGCTGATAATGGATATTATTTCAAATTAATGCTCTATAATTGTCAGATCGACAAGCCATATCCATTGGGTTTTTTCCAAGAAGCGATCACATGAAACGTCAAATCAAGATCCCCCAAAACACCACGCAGCTCTTCTTGCCGTTGTACCTGCATCATCCTGCGGTTCGGTATCTTGTGGATCATGGCATTGCTTTTAGTGGGATCAGCAAAGCAACACAAGGCTTTAGCATTCACCGTCCCAAACCTGATTTTCATCTTGCTTTATTCACAACGGCGGGCTCCGCACAATTGACCTGTCAAAGGCAAACATTTGAATTGTTGCCCGATTCATTGCTGTTGACACCAGCTAATCAAGCGCATCATTATGCGATCACCAGTTCCCAGCCATGGGAATTCACTTGGTTTCACATTGCCCCAACGGAGCACTGGCGTTTCATTGACATTCAGGCAGCCTGCCTTGGCAAACAGATGGATATCGTGTTTATCACCAATGCCATTCGCGGTTTTGTATCAGAGATTTTCACGATCCTGCCACAACTGGATTCCGATCAAAATGAACGTCAACGTTATGTCGACTCACCTGATCTGCACCAGTCCATGTCCGCCTTTGACATACCCGAGCAATCCACCGGCCAACTTTCAATGGAGTTGGCAGACTGTTATGGACGTTTGATATTGAATTACCTGGAACGTGAACTACGGACACTGCTTGAATGTGATGGGAATGCAAACCGATATCACAGCACCTTTGAACAACTCTGGAAACAAGTCAGGTCAAGTCTGGATCGACCTTGGACACTTGAGGAGATGGCGTCGAAGGCAAATGTTTCGGTTCCGACTTTCATTCGTCACATCAAAGAAATCTATCACTGCACGCCTGCAAGTTTTCTGCAACATCTTCGATTGACGCATGCATGTCGACTATTGGCAGAATCCAGACTCCCCATCTCAGAAGTTGCACAAAATACCGGCTACAAAAGCCTCTCTTCTTTTGCTGCTTTATTTAAAAAGAAGTATCAACTGACTCCAAAGGAATACCGTAATCGCTTCCAATACCGTAACTGACCGGCCCCCTCAAACCTAGTCTAGGATTTATGCGAGATAGACGCAGCAGCAAAGTGGTGATTGCCGCCTGCATGCGCAAGTTGCTGACCTTGATCAATGCCATGATCCGAGAATGCATCCCCTGTGAGCAACACAAAGTCGTCGAGCAATTCAACTTCAATGCACAAAAATCGCTTGACAGAAAACACAGCTGCTTCGTGTTAAAAACAGAAAACTCGACACCCAGAAAACTCAATATTCCCGGCGTTGTCTGGCGGGAAGGATGTTGAGTTGTTTGCGGTATTTGGCAACTGTGCGTCGAGCGATTTCGATGCCTTTTTCCTTGAGCTTTTCGACGAGTTCATCATCGTTGAGCGGTTTGGATTTATCTTCCTCACCAATGATCTCTTCGAGCTTGGCCTGAATGGCGGTCCAACTCATTGCATCGCCGGCTTCGGTCTCTGTGCCACCGGAGAAGAACATGCGCAAGGGGAAAATGCCTCGCGGAGTTTGCATGTGCTTTTCGTTGACGGCGCGACTGACGGTGGCCACGTGGATACCCAACTGGTCCGCAACGAGTGTCATGGGCAAAGGCTTGAGTGCTTGTGGGCCGATGTCAAAG
Organism: Phycisphaerales bacterium UBA7800; assembly: GCA_002480565.1. Classification (GTDB taxonomy): domain Bacteria; phylum Planctomycetota; class Phycisphaerae; order Phycisphaerales; family Phycisphaeraceae; genus UBA7800. Next base: position 9,823 of record DLCK01000015.1, read on the forward strand.
AAATCACGTTGGGCTTCGATGACCACATTGATCACGCGCATGAGTGTGTTGTTGCGTTGTTCGATGGCTTCGATGAGCCAACGCGCACTGCGGAGATTATTGCCAACGAATTCACGAGTTTTACGTTCGGTGGTTTTGTCTGCCGCCATTTTCGCATACTCGCGACTGATGGTCAGCGACGGAACACGCCCGTGTGTGAGCATGGCAAAGTATCGGTCGTTCTGCTCATCGTATTCAATCACCGCATCGGGCTGGATCACCTGTGACGCAGCGGAGACAAGCATGCGCCCCGGATGAATGTGATACTGCTTTAGTGAACTGATGGCGGACTTGACTTCTTCAATATCCACATCAAGGGCTTTGGCAATCTTGGGCAGGCGGTTGGCTTCAATGTCCTTGAGATGGTCGTTGACCAAGGCATACTGAAGCATAAGCAATTGCTCTTCGTCGGTTCCTGCGTGAATGACTTGTGATTGAATCTGGAGCATCAAACATTCGCGGACATCACGTGCACCAAGGCCGACGGGTTCGAGCGTTTCCTGCAATCTTGCCAAGGCATCTTCGATGAGTTCGACGGAGACCTCGCGGGGCGCATTTGCGTTGATGTCTTCCATGGAAGTTCGAATGTAGCCATCATCGTCAATGAATCCGATGAGATACTCACCGGCAATGCGAACGCCGGGGGCGACTTCGACCATCCGCCATTGATCCAGGAGTTGGTCAGCTAAGGATTGGGCGCGGGCGGCGGTGTTGGCCATCGCATCCATCTTGCCATCGCGTTCGCCGGTATTGCGTTGGGGCGGGGTGAAGGTACTCGAATCATAGGTATTGGATTCCCAGGAGTCGCCGTACTCCTCGGACATGTTGTTAAGACGTTCAAAGTCATCGGAGCTCGATTCGTGCGACTTATCATCGCTGACGATCATCTCGCGTTCACCTTCTTTGGCGTCGCGTCGCTCTTCCTTGACCTGCTCCATCGCGCCTGCCATGTCTTCAGGCTGCTCTCGAAGTTCAAGTGTAGGGTTGGATGCAAGTTCTTGCTCGATGCGTTCCTCCAGCGCAAGTGCCGCCATCTGGAGGATTTCCATCGATTGTATCATTCGCGGGGCCAGCTTCATCTGCTGACCCATTCGCATGTGTTGTCCGGTGTCAATACGCATACTGGTCATCATTAGACCATGAATCGCGATCATTTCAAACTGAATAAAGAAAATTTAACGATTCTGGCATGGGAATTGCGTCAAATGCGCTTAGTGTCCGATAATCCAAGCAGTCTGAGCGTGTTAACCAGTGATCAGGTTTCGATGATCGTTTGCCTGGCAAAATGGCGAAGATGATCCAACCACTGCTTTAGCCGCTGGCCTCGCATGCGATACATGGGAGCATAACTGCCAATCGCGCCCCAGAAGGTCCCCTGTCGCGTAAACAGCGGGCAGGCGATGGTCACCACTTCCAGCGTTTGCTCAGGCATCAGCAAATAGCCCTGATCTCGAATCTCTTTGAGGATGGCATCAAACGTTTGAGGGGTTGAAGCTTCTGGCCACAGGTCTCCGGGTAATCCTTGCTTGGCAATGAGTTGCTCGCGTTGCTGCTTGGTACAAAATGCAGTGAGAACGCGACACGAAACCTTGCTGTAAAAAGGCGCATCATCCAACACCGTCTGATTGATTCCTACGGCTTGCTTACTTTGCATATGGGCAAACACATGTCGCTCGCCGCGACGCAGGATCGAACAGACATAGCCTTCTCGCTGTTCATTGACGCAACGCTTTAGCCGCTGGGTGAGCCACGGTCGAAGCAGCGACTCATCGAGCTGCGGTTCGGGGATGAGGTTCAGCAGCTTGCCACCCAAGGCATACTCCCCGCGTTTGACCTGCCGGGCATACCCACAAGCACAGAGTGTCCGCAAAATGCTATGGACACTGTTAAGCGGTAACTGCATCTGCTGAGCAATGGCGGAAAGTGTAATCCCCTGCTGCTGAGCCTGCTGGTCAATGAGTAAATCCATCACCTGAGTAGCTTTGACCAGTGAAGTTAACAAAGGACGTTGCGACATCGTTTTCTCCAGAAAAACAGCTCCAATTTCTACAATATGGAAATACAGCTTGATATCAAGCCAAATTCTGCCGGACACTTTGATTTTAATTCTTCAATTCAGAATTCATGTCTATAGTCGATTGATCGCTTCCAAGTCTTACTTATGAGGTTCACGAGTATGTCTACGCCAAAGAAAATCTTCGTTATCCCCTTTTCCCATCTGGATCTGTTCTGGGCAGGGACACGCAGCGAATGTCTGACCCGTGGGGTGACCATCATCAAAACAGCTTTGGACATGCTCGAAAAATATCCTGCGTATCGGTTCATGATCGAGGCGACCAACTTTCTTGAACTGTTCCTCGAAGCATGTCCTGAGCAACGAGACAGAGTTCGCAGGCATGTGTCTGATGAACGACTGGAAGTGATCCCCATGCGGTCGATCACCTATACGCAACTGCCCTCTGGCGAAACGTTGGTGCGGAACATTCTTTATGGCCGGGAATTCTGCCAACGTGAACTGGGCTTCGTCAGCAAAGTCATCAGCATGTCCGACATCCCGGGCATCACCCCACAAATGCCTCAAATCGCAGCACGCAGTGGCATGGACGCTTTGTTCCTGTCACATGGTTGCCCGCCTCATACCGATCACATTACTTATCAGGCACTCGACGGAACCCGTATCAAGTCCTATGCTCCGATCCACTACGCCAAGTGTCGCGCCCTGCTTGCAAAGGGTGAAGACTACGACCAAATGCTCGAACACAAAACCGAGTTCCTCGCCTACTTTGACGACGTGGATTACAACATGCTCTGTCAATGGGGAGCCGACGTGTGCGTGATTGGCGAGCATGTGATCCAAAACATCAAACGCTGGAATGATGACGGCCACACCCCTTTGTCCTTTAGCACCTTCACGGAATATTTCAGCCAACACTATCCTGCTGACCCCAAATTGATCGCAGGTGAAATCCCAAGTCTTTGGCCGAATGTGGAAAGCACCTGGCCGGACATCTGGCCATTGGATTTACCGTGCGAACAAGCGATGTTCGATGCCGAGTTCTTCTCGGTGATAACTGGTAATACAACACACATCCCGACACTGCGTAAAGCATGGGATTGGCTACTCGACAGCATGGACCACAACCAAAACGGGATTGGTGGCGATGTGTCCGACGGTGATAAACGTGATTTAAAAATCGCAGCCAAACTCGCCGCCCAACAGGTGTCCAAACAAATGTCATGGGCACTTGCAGCTAAAGCCACCGCGCCCGCAGTCGACGCGTTCCCGATTGTGATTTTCAATACATTGTCCTGGGATCGATCCGAACGTATCTGCGCCCGCGCGACGATCTATGGCCCGGGGACTGCCAAGTGTGAAACACTCCAAAGCGACCCGCAGTCATTTCGACTCATTGATGAGCAAGGCAATGAAGTCCCCATGCGGATTATCAAACACCGTGCCATGATCGCCGACTCCATTGAAGTGGAGTTCTACGCACAAGACGTCCCAGCTTTGGGAGCCAAAGTCTATTACCTCCAACCCATCTCGCGCAGGCATTTGCCTTCCCCCTTCCAAGTCGAAGATGGCAAAGCGCGCGATCAGGTCTCACCGCATCTCTATGCAGGCAACACCACGATCCAAAGTGATTTTCTGAAGCTCGATATCGACCGAGTCACCGGCGAATTCAGTGTCTACGACAAACAGCAGCAACGCATGATCCTCAATCGCGCAGGCATCCTGGCATTGGAAGAAAAACGCGGTGACTACATCTGCAAAATGGATTTGACCGGACGGGTGATTCCTGCGGTTGTCGAAAAAATCAAGCTCATCGACCATTCACCCATCGCCTACCGCATCCAAATCACCGGCACAGTCTACGGGCAACGCTATACCCAAACGCTGACCCTAGATGCCAACACGCCAACTCTGCAAATCGAAAACAAAATCGACTGGCAAGGCGGATGCTACGCGCGATTCGAACAAGCCTTCCCTTTCGCATCCGACCAAGAAGCACAAACACACTACGGCGTCCCCTTCGGAAGTGTCCAATACCCGCAAACCATCTACACCAACGGCCTGAGTTTTGAAGACCTGGTAACCCCCGAACGCGCCGACGATCCCGATGATGCCATCACACGCATTCGACTGGTATCCAAATGGATTGCACTAAGAGACTCCCAAAGCACACTGACCATCGGAACAGGTAACCGCATGTGGGAACTTGATGGCAACACCATCCGAAACTGCATGTTCCGATCCATCGGCAACACCTCCGGTGGAGTCATCATTCATGAAGACAACACCAAAGAAGGTGTCCACCGTCCGCCAATTGACACCTACACATTCCGTTACAAATTAAGCGTCACCGATGCGACACAAACTCTCGACGGACACTGCGGCTGGGAACACAACGCGCCCTTGCAAACGGTCGGCGTCGGACACTGTGATGTAGCTCAAAATCCGGGGTTGAAATTACCCACCATGCCCAACACCACCGGCAGCAGTCTGATCATCTCCAACATCAAACCTGCCCTTGAAAATCCAAACGACACCGTCTTCCGCTGCTTTGAAACCGCAGGTCAAACCGACACATTGACTTTGCCCAAGATCGCACACAAGCAATGGTATGAAGCAAACATGATGGAAGAACAAGCAGTGATCTGCACGAGAGAACAACTCACATTTGAACCTTATGAAATCAAGACGTTGCTATTAAAAACCAATGATTAATCTTGATCGCAAAAAATCTGACAGGTCAAGCAATCGTGTGTCGAAAACCCGTCAGATTCACTGCGTTCATCTGGCGGCTTGTGTAGCAAAACGTCAAAGATATGAAGCTGTGATCAATCAAACGTCAACCAATGCTTGGTATTCATGATGCTGCCGGAGATGGAAGTATCCAACACATCACGTTTGAGGACTTCACAGTGGCCATCAAACATCAATGTGTTGGCAGCATCGTTGTGACGGTAGGCGGTCATCATGCTGGTGACTTTGATGGATTCGTCCTGGTAGAACTGACTGCGACTTGAGCGAATCCACCAGTCCAGTGAGTCAGCCATGGCAAGTTTGTAGCCGGGGTTGTAAATCCGATCGAGGCGATAAACGATTTGCGTGGTGGTGTCGAGCAGTTGTGTGCCAGTGTAGGCGCTGACATTCCCGCCGTAGGAGTATTGGATCGGATACCGGCCGGCATAGGTGCCTGAACCTTCTTGAGTTTTGATGAATTCAGCACGTGGGCATGCCATCGACAGTGGGATAAAACCATAGCCCAACTGGTAACTGTCTTGTCCCATCGCTGCAAAGAGCATCGTGTTCTGCACCCAGTCTTTGGTGGACGAGCCGGACTCTTTAAGACGGATGGGTAACGTGTAGCCATTACTTTGCGCTTCGTAGACTCCCATGGCCACGCCCCATTGCTTAAGCATGTTCAGACAGGCCACATCCTGGGCGGACTTTCGGGCGATGCTTAATGCTGGCAAGAGAATACTGATGAGCATGGCAATGATGGAAATAACCACCAACAGTTCAATGAGCGTGAAGCCTTGATGTTTGGATTGATTGGTCATGCTTATCATCCTTTGCTGTCTCTGTCATCGGTCACTTACTGGTTTGCTCGTCATACATTTGAATCAACTCATCAGCGTAAGCTTGCATGCCTGCATCGTTGGGATGCCACTGGACACCTTTGCTTGTGCCCCAGCCGCTGTTGTTAGGATTCAGCGCGTGTTTTTCCATACTCGCATAGGGGATGGCAAGGGACTTGCAGACCTCGGCCATGGTTTGATTGACCGTGACTGCCCAGCCGGTGTACTGGGTGCGTTGACCTTTACCAATCGGATTCCAAACGCCCACACAAAGGATGATCGGTTTGGACTCCCACTGCTGCATGGTGGACAACAGCGCGTGATAGTTGGTGCGCAGTGCATCGACGCCGTTGTGTTGCTTTTCATGTTCGCCTAACTGCACCACCACGATGTCCGGCTTAAGGGGGATGTACGTGCCAAGCGTTGCATACCGCGTAGCAGCAGCCCCGGCACCACCTTTGCTATGGAAGAAGAGTTGGACGTTTTTGCCCTTGTTTTTCGACTGAACATGATCTGCAAAGAGATGGGCAAAGTCTTTGGAGGCATCGGTTGCTGCCATACCTGCAAGATGATCCCAACCGAGTCTTTGGATGGTGTCTTTGCTAAAGCCATGACGTGTAATGCTGTCCCCGATGTAGAAAATCACCAGTGCATTGGAGTCCGACGGACGCTGTACTGCATCACTGGGGACATCGAGCTGACTCTTGAGATGCTCGCTGTCATCTTTGACCTGTTGGAGTTTGACTGAGGCATCCACGGTGATTTGGTGTAATGCGACCTGCATGTGATAAGCCTGAAACTCGATGCGTTGGATACCAGCGGACGGCAGGTCCAATACAAAGGTCTCACCCTCATCGGCAGATGCGGTGAGTTTGTTGCCATCGACGGTGACGTTGAGCTTGGCATCGGGGCTATCAGGGTTGGGAAGCCTTGCAAAATTGATGGGCTTAAGCGGATCGCCGGGTTTACGGATGTAATAACGCAGATGCTTATTCTGGCTAAATACCTGCACACGCGTCTGATCCTTGAGAATCATCGCAAAGCCCCAAAAGCCCCCGTTGGAATTGATCGCTTGGGTTGATGCAGCAAATGAGAGAGTCAGTTTTTCCGTCGGCTCAATGTTAAGACCAAACGTATCATTGCCTTTGACATCCGAATTCACCAACGATTGGTCGGATACCTTCCAACGTTTGGCCTTGGTTCCCAAATCCAGCGCATTGGGGATCGCCGAATCCGTGAAAGTGATCGTCAACGGCTCCAATGCATCCTTGGCATGAACCGATTGCATGCATACCGCAAGATACAACAGACAACTGCAAGTCAGAAATTGACGCATTCACGGAATCCTTTTGTTAAATAAAGACTGTTTTTCGTATCTGTACTACTGTATGGTATACATCAAACACAACAGGTCAAGCCCTATATATGATGAAGATTTTGAATCACTCCAAGCCAGATACTTTCTGCTATCATGTGTCCGTTATGGATAAGCCCAGATGTTTAATCGTTCGGACCGCAGGCACCAACTGCGATATGGAATTGGCCCACGCTTTTGAGTTGGCTGGCGCCTCCGCGCAGAAGCTGCATATCAATGAACTCATTGCCAACCCGGCTCTGATCGGGGACTTTGAGCTCATCGGCTTCCCTGGCGGGTTTAGCTATGGCGATGACATTGCTGCGGGCCGCATTCTGGCTAATCGTTTGCGTCACAAGCTCATGGACCAGTTGCTTGCCGCTGCCGACCGTGGCGTACCGATGATTGGTATCTGCAATGGTTTTCAGGTGATGGTGAAATTGGGCTTGTTACCTGACCCGCATGCAGGCACACAGACTGCGACCCTTGCGGATAATGAGTCGGGGCGATTCACCACCAAGTGGGTGAATATGACCGTTCCCGCTGAGACCTGCTGCGTCTGGACCAAGGGTTTGACGGAGTTGGATTTGCCCATCGCTCATGCCGAAGGCCGTTTTGTCCCTCAATCTGACGAAGCCTTGGCACGTTGGAACGACAACGGCCAGATCGCCATCAAGTATGCAGCCGACAATAATCCCAACGGCTCCACTGCCGACATTGCAGGTGTATGCGACCCCAGCGGTTTGATCCTTGGACTCATGCCCCACCCTGAGCGTTGGATTCACATCACCAACCATCCCCATTGGCAACGCAAAGGTGAAGCATTCAAATCGCAAACACCTGCTGGCTTGAAGATGTTCCAGAACGTCGTCGAACACGTCACCGCTTCGACGCCTGCAACTGCCTGAACTTTTTAAAATCACCACATAAAGTATCCAAAGCCAAAAGTAGCGTTTACGCGCAGACAAATATGGCTGGGACTATTGAATAAACCCGTTCAATAGCCGCGGGCTTGCAGTTCGCACGTCTGCGACGATCACCATATTTGGTCGGAATATGCTCTAAGCTGCACGAATCAAATGCATCAGTAGCACTTGGTGTCACAGCCAAGGTCGGACGCCTATGAAACCTTGGGGAATTTCCAGTCCATTTCATTGACTTGTGGGCAGAGGGTGAATACCATTACATACAAATTATACAACTAGTGTATATTTTATACTCTCTTCAATCGACCAAGGAGAATAAAATGCGTCGCCAACACGGATTCACACTCATTGAATTACTGGTCGTGATCTCCTTCATTTCACTGCTCATTGCGATCCTGCTTCCCGCTTTAGCCAGCGCCAGACGTGCAGCACGCAATGCAGGTTGTCTGAGTAACCAAAAGCAGCTGGGCATTCTCTTTGCCACCTATATGACTGACAATCGCGCAGTCTTCCCTGAGGACAAAGACTACAACACCACCAATTCGTGGTTCTGGTATGAGACCATAGCCAGACTCGAAGATGCATCATCCATCCCGGTTTTCTGTCCTGAAGACCTGCATAATTCCGGCAAGGTGCGTGCGACTCCCGGTGGCAATACCAGTTACGGATACAACTACATCCTTGCAGGCAATTTCATGGGGACATGGAGTTGGTTTAGTGCCAATGATCAGGCCAAGTTCGGGCTCCCCAACCCTGTGAGACTGGAAATGCTCACGCATCCGTCGGACACCATTGTCGCAGTGGACAGCGGGATCAATGCCGACGGTATCGGCTGGTTCCGCGTCCGCCCGTGGAACGACACCAGCAACGGTTATGCCAACCCTCGTCACCAAGGCGGGACCTGCAACACACTTTGGGCCGACTTTCATGCCAGCACCGTCAAATCCTCCGATGGCCTGGCAAGTGGACTCTATTCTGACACCGTCCTGGGCAATGTCTGGTCCGCAGCAGGCACCAATATCAAGTGGGATATCAAGTAACACATCCAAGCCACAATCGCCCCTTGAGAACATGATGCAGTCCTGGCGTCACGCAATGCACACGAGGTCTGATAATATCCACGCTTAAAGGTCATTGATCAACGATCACCTGAATTACCCCCCAAACTTTTCCCGCCCTTAACACCATTTAGCCGATTATTCCTAATCAGAGGCGCGGTGGGTGCGCTCTGCTTTGTTCGTGGTCCCAAAGCCGCCAGTTGCAACAGACTCGCGGTTTGGGGGTAAAACTTTCAGGTGTTATGGCAAAAAAACAAACCAATAAATCCAAGGCCAAATCAAAGGCCAACTCCGGCAGCAGCTTCAAACATTTCTGCTGGATCACTTGCATGCTCATATGGGTCCTGCTCCTGGCGTCACTGCTGAGCTATCACCCCGGAGACTGGCCCTCGCATTATGTCTCGCCGCATAACACGCCCAATGAAAACTGGGTCGGCAAGTTCGGGGCAGTCGTCAGCTATAAAATCTACCTCATGTTCGGAGCAGGCGTCTGGATGCTCATGGTTGGGATGCTCGCAACGCTCATCACCACCGCACTGGGACGTAAAATCACCCAGCCCATCCTCCGAACCATCGGTATCGTCATCATCGCAGTCTCAACAAGCTGCATGCTGGCCCTGACCGATTCGCATCGGCTGGGCACCATGTTCATCAACATGCTCCACAATGTCTCAGCCCAGAACATGGAAAATCCCGAGGGGTCCGGCGGGCTGCTTGCCAACTTCATCAACAAAGAATTGGTCTACTACTTTTCCAACTTCGGCACGTGGATCATTCTCATCGCCTGCTTCTGGCTCGGTGCTCTATTGGCGGTCGATCAAATCGTCTTGGCCATCCCGCGTGTCTTTGCACAACTGGTCAATGCCATCACCGGTATCAATATCCCAAGACCTGTTCTTGTCGGACGCTTCCCCAAGCTCTGGGGTCGTGGCGATGATACCACTGCAACCAAATCAAAAACCAAAGCCAAGTCCACCGCAGCATCCAAACGTAAACGCAAAACAGAAGTCGAAGAACACATCGACGAAGATGCTGGTGGCTACGGTGGTGTCGAATCATTTGATCCTGAAGAAAATCTCTACGAAGAACCTGATGCTGAAATTCAGGACGAAGAAGAGGTAGAAGAAGAAGTCGAGTACGAATACGTCGAGGAAGAAGCTCAAGCAGACGAACCCGAAGAAGAAGCTGTCGAAGAAGAAGAATCGCAAGACGAAGAACAACTCGATGCCGATGCGTTGCGCGAGAAGTTCAAGAACCTGCCCATCAACTTCGCCAAAACCAAATCAGGCAAGAAGTCCGAACCCCCCCGTGAAGTCGACTACTCCGGCTACCAATTCCCTGGCATGGACATGCTCGTGGAGCCGGAAACCAACTTCTCAGAAATCCTTGAGACATGGGTTCGCGATCAGGCAGTGGAACTCGAATCCACCTTGCAAACCTATCGCATTGACGGCGAAGTCGTCGGCATCGACTCCGGCCCTGCCATTACCCTCTACGAAATCCGACTCGCACCGGGCACCAAGGTCGCATCCGTCAACGCCATCTCCAGTGACATCGCCCGCGCGATGAAAGCACAGAACATCCGCGTCGTAGCCAATATCCCAGGCAAGGACACCATTGGTATCGAAGTCCCCAACTCCCAGAAGGAAAAGGTGCGACTCAAGGAACTGATGACCGTCGACTCCGAAGCCGTCGCCAAAATGCGCTTGCCCATGTTCCTGGGTAAAGATGCTTCGGGCAATCCCCTTGTTGGCGATCTGTCTTCCATGCCTCACATGCTCATCGCAGGCACCACCGGCTCAGGTAAGTCGGTCTGTATGAACTCGATCATCATGTCGTTCCTCTACACCAAACGCCCCGACGAACTCAAACTCGTTTTGGTTGACCCCAAAATGGTGGAAATGAGTCAGTTCAAAGACATCCCACATTTGATGTGTCCCGTCGTCACCGACATGGGTAAGGCTGCAGGCATCCTCGAATGGGCCGTCACCAAAATGGACGAACGCTACGCCCTGCTTGCTGAAGCAGGTGTCCGCGATATTGTCAGCTACAACGAACTGGGTTGGGAAGAGATCAAGGAACGCATGCAACCCAGCACACAGGAAGAAGAAGTCCGCATCCCCAAGAAGCTGCCATACATGGTCTTCATCATCGACGAATTGGCAGACATGATGATGACCAACAAGGAAGTGGAAACCTTCATCGTGCGTATCGCTCAAAAGGCTCGCGCGGTGGGCATGCATTTAATCCTTGCCACCCAACGTCCTCAAGCCAACGTGGTCACCGGCTTGATCAAATCCAACATGCCCTGTCGTGTGGCGTTCAAGGTTGCCTCCGGCATGGACTCACGCATCGTCCTCGACCAGAAGGGTGCGGAACTGCTCCTGGGCCAAGGTGACATGATGTACCTTTCTCCGCGAACGAGCAAAATCACCCGTGCTCAAGGCACACTCGTCGATGACAAGGAAATCCGTGAGTCAGTCAAATTTCTCAAGACTGTCTCGACACAGAACTTTGAAACCCAACTCGTCCAAATCAAGCAACCTGGTCTTGGTGCTGAAGGCAATGGCGACCGTGACGAACTCTTTGATGATGCAGTCAACGTCGTCCTTGAATCACAGCGTGGCAGCGTGTCCCTGCTCCAACGCCGTCTGACCATTGGTTACTCTCGAGCATCGCGTCTGATCGAAGAGATCGCTGACGCTGGTATCATCGGTGAATACAAAGGCTCTCAAGCACGTGAAGTGAACATGACCCTAGAAGAGTACGAAGCCCTCAAGTCACAAGCCGAACAAGGCAACCTGCTTGAAGGTGGCATCGATGAATTGCCTGCCGACACCACTGAACCTGAAGAAGCCTTTGAAGTGGACAGTGACGACGACTCGGTTCCTGATGAAATGGACGATGAATATCGGAACTAAGCCATCAGCCCAACCACTGGCCCAATAACATTACAAACACACAAAAGCCTGCTAATCGCGGGCTTTTTTTATATCACTGAACCACTACCGGCTGAA
>DLCK01000018.1:0-44062 GCA_002480565.1 Phycisphaerales bacterium UBA7800
GACTAAGAAGATGGTGAGCAAAGCGACGGTTACCGACCCAAATGGGTGTATATATTTGACGAACAATTCCGGGTCAAAACCAGAATAATAGCAACGTGTCGTTCATGCATAACCAAGTTCGGTAGGTTGTCTCCTCTAATGATGTTCTACTGCCGCAAATTGATAAGAGGTGAACACTCACCTCCCAGTACTGGATTTTGTCACAAGCTTGCGGCTTGTTGGTTTGCAATGACATCTGTCACGGCTTTGTGTGTGGACATGCCAGACCAAAGCAAACCATCTCAAATTCCCCCAGTCCCCCTGAATTGATAATTACTAGAATCATCGCATATGAATCAGGTCAGTACAACCTAAGAAGACCTAATTCTATGAATAAATCTTAAATCATAGACTATATAATGTCAATGTTTTTAACATCCAGGGGCCTGATGGATGTATCGTAAATCAGGGCACCCAACTGAAGCGGTTTCTCAACACAGAACCTCGAACTCTAAAAAAATGCAAATTTCGACTACATTAATGTAATCAATGCAATAAAACCGGATTATTAATTTTTATAATCCTTGTCATTTACATTATTTGTAGAATAAAACACTCGGATTTATCGAGCTTCAAACCAATGCATCAAACCGACGCCTCTGTCTTACTTTGAATCCATTGGATCAACTCTTCGCACCAGTCATTGACACGTTCTTCAGTCAGGTTCGACTGATTGTCTTCGTCGATAGCAAGTCCGCAGAATTGATCGCCCTGCTGTGCCTTGGATTCGTCGTGATCATGCCCATCTACCGATGTAAAACCAATTTGACCACCCGCACCACATTCAATGAACTTGTCATACAAAATCCCCATCGCATCCTGATAGGTGTCCGCGTAGGCATCCTGATCACCTAACCCGAAGATGGCGATATGCAAACCAGAGTAATCCTGGCCATCCATGTTGTCGTAGAAATCCTGCCAGGAGTATTCGAGCTCGCCAACATCCCATGTCGGGATCCCAGCAATGACCAAATCGTACTCCTTCAAATCCGCTGGCTCGATCTCCGAAACCTCGACACTCTTTTCCAAGTGATCACCCAACTGCTCTTCAATGAGCTTGGCAACCATCTCAGTCTTCGTGGTGACACTTCCGTATACAAGTATGACGCGCATATTCATTTCCTTCCTTTTTTGAACCTTTTCGGAATATTTTTGGCAACAAACTAACTATTGATATTGATTCTCAATAACTTTTATATACAATACGCCCACCCCGCACGTCATGTCAAGACGTTTACGTGTGAAGAAATCAAAAAAATCCAAGGAATCAAAAAATGAACAGCGATCGCCAATTCTGGGGAAACCAACCCCGTAAACGCCAAGTCATGCCCGGCAGCAGAACCATGAAACTCATCCAGGTCTCCGCTGACCATGACGACTGCCAAAGTTTTGAACTGGTCTTGGGGATGGTGCGAATTGAACTGACTGCAAGTGAACTGCTCAAAATGAAAACACTCGTCAACCGGGGTGCCGAACTCTACAAGGATTCGCTGACCGAAGATATTTGAAACTCAGCAGTGCAATCACGCCCTGCCTAGCCAAGGCACGTTATCATCTGGCTATCCCGCTTGATGAACCGATCGATTATCTCAATTGGAGAATCGAACGATGCGATGCTGCCTGGCCAACCTGTTACTACTTGCGATAATCCTTCTGACAAACCCGACCTTGCCAGCCCTGGCTGACCCACCGATCCTCTTTGGCACCGTCGCCAGTTCACCGAGCCGTGCAAGGATCATGATCGACCACCAGATCACCATCGCCACCTACGTCATCCTTTGGGATCAACTCGAACCTCAGCAAGGTAAACTCAACTCAACCTACATCGCTAAAGTCAAAGCGGATTTACAAAGCTTCAAAACCGCAGGCATGAAAATCAGTCTCGACCCGGGCATGCAATACCCGCCACGCTGGACATACCAACTGCCTCATGCGATGTTCATCAATCAATTTGGTGATGCCTTTGATCCAACTCATCAACCGGGGAGCAACGGTTTAAATGCCGTATTCAACCAAGCCGTCCGCGATGCGCAGGCAACGCATCTTGCCAACATCTTCAAACACTTTGGCAATGACTTTTTCGCAGTCCGTTTAGGCTGGGGATACTACGGCGAACTGAACTATCCACACCCAACCCATGCAGGCAAAAAAAATTGCTACTGGGCATTCGATCCCATCGCCCAAGGCGCCCCCGGAAACCCCGGAAGTTCCAGCAACCTCGAAAATCCCAAAAGTCCCGGCCTGCCTCAGACACTCACCCCCTGTCCCGTCCCCGGCTGGATGCCCGGTCTAAGCAGCAAAAACCACCTAAAAGCCCGTCTCTTTGCAGATTGGTATCTCAACGCGCTCAAAGATTATCACGATTGGCAAATCACCCAAACCCGTAAACACTATGCAGGCAACCTTGCCATGATGATGGGCTCATGGGGTCTGCGCGATGGTGAAATTCAACGCCTCATCGACACTGATTTAGCAGACGACGGGCGCACTGAAATCCAACGCGGCTTCGACTTTGCCCGTTACATCCAAGGCGTCACCGATCCCACGTACATTGTCTATTGCACCTGGCTCGACACCCCTGCTCAATATTGTGATGATGCCAACACGAATCCAACCCGCTGGTCCCCGATTCACTACTTAGCCAACGCTGCAAAAAGCAACCCAATGAATTTACAAGTCTGGGCTGAAAACACCGGCCGTGGCAATCAAGCAGATATGAACCTAAGCTTCCAACGCGCCAAACAATTTAATATCCAGGCTATCATCTGGGCATTTGAAGATGATCTATTCAACAAAAAATACGCATCGCTTGAGGAATATCATCAATGTATCAAGCGACAATTGAAGCTTCACAATGCAATGGGAGATGGATAGAAAAAATATATTACATCTTCTTATCCGGCCCAAATTATCTCTTCACATGCCTTTTAATCGCAACAACGGTCTGCCAAACAAGCACTGTGAATATGACGTAAAAAACCAAGCTAATAAACTCCAAACCATCTTCAAGAACGTTAACATTGTTAAATGGAGATATACACTTTGCCCATGCATTTAAATATGGAGCAACTAAAGTACAAACTTGGTGTAATGGCGGAACGATTAAAGACATACACTTGCTTACACACCCATGAATAATCGCGTAATACAATGTAGACATTGCTATCAACCACAACATTGGTCTGATATAGCTTTGTCCAAATTTAGAAATATAATCATTCAAGTAAAAAACAAATTTTTCCTGCTTCCTATCTGTACCTCGCAACTCTTCTTTGTATTTTATCATTTCATATACAAAGTATTTATTCGCTTCGATAACATTCCCTATTTGATCAAATGAGTGTTTAATGATCCTAAATGTTTCGCGATTTGTATTTTTCAAATTCACTGAAGATCTTAAGAAGTTAGGAGGCTCTTTAAGATTTATCTTCTCCAAGTCCAGCCCTGAAACAAATTCAGTTGTTCGAAAATTCACGAAGCTCATAAAAGTTGTATACTCAAAAACTGCTGCATTATTTTCAGCTGATTCATTCTTTCCAAAAACACAATTTTCAAATCCTACAAAATCTCTAAATTCAGATTTAAATATGGAAAAATCACCAAATTTCGAACCATGAAAATCTGACAATTTTCCAAAATTACAGTCATTTATCGCATAAACATCAGCCATACTGTCTTTGAATTCAAATTTTTCCTCAAACAATATTCTAAATGCATAAAAATTTTCAAGCGAACAACAATTCAAGCCAAATTTATCTTTGAACGTGCAATCTTGCAGGCGAAAACTTTGTAATGAAACAACTTTTGATCCGCTATTTAAAAACAATTGCGCATTGAATATCAAATTCTCAACCGCCAATTGCTTTTCGAATGTGCAATCAAGAAAAAGATTGTTGTTGACCGTATTAACCCCACCTTCCACCGGAGTCAAATTAACATTGCCCCCAAATTCACAATCCTGAAACAGAACTGAATGATAATTATTTAACATATCAAAATCATGCAATTGCGTGAAACCCCTAAAAATACAACCATCAAAAAAGCATTTCACCCCTTCAAGATTCATATTAAATGACTCAAATGAGCAATCAAAAAAATGGGCGTCCTCAAGTCTTTCAAGCAACTCGGAATAATCAAATGAATCCCTATCGTCCCTGCCCGGAAAAGCTATTTCAACAAACATCAGTTTATTTTGTGAATCATGTTGCTGAATGTAAGCGAGCAATTTAGCATAAAAATCATTTAAAAAGCCAGCTTTAAGAAAATCTCCGTGATAATCACTTTTTTTACAATGCAATATACACAAGCCATCTTGACGTTCTTCAAAATTACAATCTTCAACGGAACACATCGTCATAATAAATCCCTCGCAAATGTTAAGGCGACAAACGTCTAGACCAAATGGTGTCAAGTAGAATCGATCCAACAAATCACTGTGTCATCTTTTTGTCTGGCATTCATCCTAAGCAACTCATAATTGCGGGGCAATCAAATTTCTTCCTGCTAACACCTTTCATTTCGGTGGGTTTCGCTTTGCTCTACGCCACCCTACAACTGAGTTATGCCTAAGTGGTGGAATTGAACAACTTGCTGGCAACCGATTGGTCACACAAAACGCACAATGTCTTGATCTGTGTTTATCTGTGTGCATCTGTGGCAAAATGCCTTAAAACACTGTGGCGGTGTGGTTGACCATGCATATCCCAAACACCTTAACACCCATCATTTTGAGCTTCGCTCAATCCCGGCTTGACACGAGACGACTCGCTAAGGCAAAAAAGCGTACAGGTGTTTGCCATGTTGGGGCTCTGGCCTTTGCACGTGACTTTCGGGGCCAACTCAAGTATCCTGTCTGGATAGTCGACACAGGAAGGAACCCCGTGTTGTTTAGGGTTGGGCATTTGCTGCTGACCGCTTCTGGAAGATGATGAACCCTGCAACTTCGTAGCACCTTGGGTGTAAACCCTTGAGATTGCCGAGTTTGCAAGACCATTACCGGATGGAAGTCTAACGAGACGGCGTCGACTCTGGGAATAGATAAAACCAATACAATACCGGGTTTATGGATGAACCCGTTAACGAAACAATAGCAAACTGACGCATTCGTCAAGCTGAACGCGACACCCTTCAACGCGATGTAGGCAAACACGGATGCAGAAAACAAACTGGCAATGGGCAGCATGACTGACCTGACAAACCCATCTATCACCACAGCCCCCGGAACCCCCGGAACCCCCGGAACTCCCGGAGCCCCCGGAGCCTCCGCCCCATCTGGCGCGGGGATGGACTGTGACCTGACACTGGCGACCGACAGCCTGTGCAATCTGTCAGCCTCTCAAGCCTCCGCCATCGCCCCAATCACAAGAAGCATTATTAATGTCACAACGTCAAATGTTGATCAACTACGTTCCCGGCGAGGAATGTCGTATCGCCATCAATGAAGATGGTCGCCTTGAAGAACTCTATCACGAACGGGCCAGCGTCGAATCGCATGTAGGTAACATCTACAAAGGTCGTATCACCAATGTCGAGCCTGCGATTCAGGCAGCCTTTGTCGACTTCGGTTCCGAACGCAACGGCTTTCTGCATATCACCGATTTGCATCCCAAATTTTTCCCCGGCTCAAGTAAGGAACAGTTCGAACGTGTTGGCAAGAAAACGCCCCACCGCGATCGCCCACTGATCCAGAACTGTCTCAAACGCGGGCAGGAAATTCTCGTCCAAGTCCTCAAAGAAGGCATCGGCACCAAAGGCCCAACCCTTACCAGCTATCTGTCGATTCCCGGTCGATACCTGGTGATGATGCCGGACATGCAACGCCTGGGCGTCTCCCGTAAAGTCGAAGACGATGATGCCCGCCGAGAAGTCCGTAAGATTCTTGATGAGTTGGATACGCCAGAGGGCTTTGGCTTTATCGTCCGAACCGCAGGGATGGGTCGTAACAAGACCGAACTCAAACGCGATCTTGCGTATCTCACCCGCCTGTGGAAGACGATTGACAAGCGGCACAAACAAGTCAAAGTCGGCGAGTTGTATGTCGAAAGTGACTTGATCATTCGCACGTTGCGGGACCTGTTTTCCAAGGACATTGACCGGGTGATTATCGATCATCCCGCGGCAGCCAAACGTGCCTGTGATTTCCTTGGCATCATCAATCCGCGAGCAGGCTCCAAGGTGTTTGTCTACAACGAACCCACGCCGTTGTTCCATCGCTTCGGGATTGAAAAACAGATCGACACCATTCACGCACGCACCGTCCCCATGCCCGGTGGCGGCTCACTGGTGATTGATCAGACCGAAGCGTTGGTTGCCATCGACGTGAACTCCGGCCGGATGCGGAATAATAAAGACGCTGAGACGACTGCGTATAAGACCAACGAAGAAGCGGTGGATGAAATCTGCCGCCAGTTGCGTTTGAGGGATATGGGTGGCGTGGTGGTTTGCGACTTCATTGATATGCGTGATCCTAAAAAACGCCGCATCATTGAATCGCGTTTTAGAGACAATCTTAAAAACGACCGAGCCAAGACCAAGGTTCTGCCCATCAACCAATTCGGCATCCTGGCGTTGACCCGTCAGCGGATGCGCCCGTCGCTGAACTCTGCGTTGTTCTCCACGTGTGTTCACTGCGATGGGGATGGCGTGATCAAGAATCCTGAGTCGGTGGTGCTGCATGTGATGCGACAACTGGCATTGGTGATTCATCATCCCGAAGTCGTGCGTGTGGAACTGGCGATCAGTCCTGACGTGGCGTTCCAACTGCTTAACAAAAAGCGCAAACATCTTGTCCTGCTTGAACAGAAGCACAACGCGACCGTCCTGGTGCGTGTGCATGGCAAGACCAAAATTGATGATGTGGAAATCCTTGCATACGACGAACGCGGTGGCATCGTCAATGTCGATTCAGCCAAGCACTCCATTGATAATCTGCAACTAATCGCACTTAAAGGCAACGAACCCCTTCCTGAGGACTTGCTTGAGGATGATGAAGATGAAGTGACACACATCGAAGCAGATGAAGAAGCACTCGAAGGTGACTCGCATCTGTCCGTTGATCTGGATGCGCCTGAATCTGAAAGCCAATCGTCCGAGGATAAGGACAAGGCAGAAGGATCCGGTCGTAAACGTCGCCGTCGACGTGGGGGTCGTCGTCGCAATAAAAACCGCGATCGTGATGAAAACCAAAATGGTGAGCAACCCTCACAGGACGCTGAGTCTGCTCAAACCACCGATGCCAGGGACAAGCAAACGGACAAGTCAGATGACAAGTCCGAGCAACAGCAGGACAAGTCCGACGCACCACAAGATGGCGAACAGCAGTCCGGCGAAGGTACTGGCAATGCGCCGCGTAAACGCCGTCGCCGACGTCGTGGGCGTGGTGGTCGTAACCGTGAAGGTGACCGTGAACGCGATACACAATCCGGTGATGCGCAACACAGTGATACCGGCGAAAAATCATCCGACGATAAACGTGGCCAATCCCAACAAACACAAGCCAAAGAGGGTGACAGAAACAGACAGCAAGACAATGACAAGTCTGATCGTGAGCATGGCAGACAGCAGGAGAAATCCCAAAAGCAACCTGAGCCCAAGTGGATTAAAAAGTCGGATATCAAGCCAGCCACCGATGACAAACAATCTGCTGACAAGCCTGTTGCGGATAAAGCTGCATCTGACAAAACTGCAACTGACAAACCCGTGAAGGTGAAGTCGGTACAAACAGAGAAGTCTGAACCTGCAGCCAAGACTGAAAAAGCAGAATCCGCAACGGGTTCAGAAGACAAGCCCAAGACGACGAAGACGACGAAAAAGAAAAGCGTCCGCAAGAAGACGACTCGGAAAAAGTCGACCAAAAAAGTCGCATCCAAACCCAAAACCGACGACAATGCCAAGTCAGAAACGACTGAGGACGGCGAGGCCAAACCTGTCAGTCGTGGCTACAGCAATCGTCGGCGACGCAAGACCACCAAGCCTGCTGCCGAGGGTTCGCAGGATGGTGACAGCAAACCGCAAAAGGCTCCCGAGCCTCAACCCGAGCCGTCCAATGCGTAAGTGAACAGGAAGTTGTGACAGGTAATTTGTAATGAGTCAAACAGGACAACACCGCCCTGCCCCACGACGCTTGATCGTGCTAGGCAGTACCGGGAGCATCGGCGTGAACACGCTTGATGTCGTCGGTCACTTGCGTGGCACGGATCATGAACTGGACATCGTCGGCCTGGCGGCAGGTCGCAATGTCCCCCTGCTCATCGAGCAAGCCAAGACCTTTGACGTCAAGCATGTTGCCATCGCCGACGCATCGTTGGCTACGCAACTCCAAAGCGCACTTCCGGGTGTCACCGTTTTTTCAGGTGACCAGGCTGCGTTGGAATTGGTTGAATCCGTCGAAGCACAGGAACTCGTCGCAGCAGTCGTCGGTAGTGCCGGCCTGCCTGCAACAATGTGTGCAGCTAAGCGTGGGATGACCATTGGTCTTGCCAACAAGGAAACACTAGTCGCAGCCGGCTCGTTGGTGACCCCTGCGATTCGTCAACACAATGCCAAGCTCATACCCGTGGACAGTGAACACTCTGCGATTTTCCAATGTCTTGACGGCCAGCAAAACCAATCCATCAAGCGGATCGTTTTAACTGCATCAGGCGGGCCATTCCGTGAGGCAACTAAAGAGCAGATTCAAAACGCAACGGTCAAAGAAGCGCTGAATCATCCGACATGGGACATGGGGCCGAAGATCACCATTGACTCTGCTTCGATGATGAATAAGGCGTTAGAGATCATCGAAGCGCATTGGCTTTTTGATCTGCCTTCGGACAAGATTGATGTGATCATTCACCCGCAATCCATCGTGCATAGTTTTGTGGAGTTTGCGGACAATAGTATTCTAGCTCAACTTGGCCCGCCGGACATGCGCACGCCGATTCAATATGCATTGACTTACCCCCAGCGCCTTGAGGGTTGCAGTCGGCACATGGATTGGACGGAGTTGTCGGGTTTGACTTTTGAGCCGCCGGATCATGATCGATTCGGTGCGTTAAAATTAGCTTATGAAGTAATCGATGCTGGCGGGACTGCTGGCGCGATTTTCAATGCTGCCAATGAAGCAGCGGTCGATGCGTTTCTCAAAGAGAAAATCCGTTTTGGCCAAATTACCGAACTGGTGGCACAGGCGCTTAGCGCAATCACTGTCACACCAGTAGACAGCCTGGAAACTGCAATGGACGCAGACCAACAGGCAAGAGACTTTGTCAACACAGCCGTCAAGAAGACGGTTTTGATGTGAAAGGAATGCAGGGAGTAGGGAACAGGGAATAGGGAATAGAACAAGGCAGTTTGTAAGTGTTCATGAAGCCTTCTGCGAGAAGGTCTAACTTGAATCTGTCTTAAACTAATCACTAATCACTAATCACTAATCACTGACACACAACCATGCTTGCATCCATCCTCAGTAACTTCGGGCCGACTCTCGCGATTATTCTCGGGTTCGGTTTTATCATCTTCGTTCATGAATTGGGACACTTCCTCGTCGCCAAAGCGGTGGGTATCAAGTGTACGCAATTTGCCATCGGCTTTGGGCAAAGCCTGCTGACCTTCCGCAAAGGACTTGGCTGGCGCGTGGGCACCACCGAGCAGGATTACGACAGCAAAATCCGCAAGCATGCTCTTGAGCAAATGGGTAAAGCCGATGCCGACGATCAAGACACCATCGAAATCAAAGACGAACAGCTCGAAGCTTCCCGCGTTGCACTGGGTCTTGGTGAAACCGAGTACCGTCTGAACTGGATGCCTCTTGGCGGCTACGTCAAAATGCTCGGCCAGGAAGACATGGACCCTGCTGCGATGAGCAGTGACCCGCGATCGTTTAACCGCAAACCGGTCTGGGCGCGAGCGTGTGTCATCAGCGCCGGCGTGGTGATGAACTTGATCTTTGGTTTGATTTTCTTCGTCATCGCCTTTTTAGCCGGTGTCGAATTCCCCCCTGCCATTGTCGGTGCAACGGATCCAACCGGCGTAGCTGCGATCACCTACCCCGTGGAACATCCTGATGATGCAAGCTTCAAGGGCTTACAACCCGGCGACCGTATTCTGAGTATTGATGACAAGCCTGTCACCGACATGATGCAGGTAGCCATCAAAGTCGCCCTTGCCAATCCCGAAACATCATTGAATATGGCGATCCAACGTGATGGTGTGGATCAACCTTTGCATTACGTGATGACCCCCAAGATCAGTGAGCAAAGCCAACAACTTTTGAGCATTGGCATTGAACCGCCGATGTCTTTGGAAGTACTCGATCCCGGTAAAAAAGGCACACTCCCCAAACTCTTGGCTCAGGCAGGCGTCCAACCGGGCATGTCCGTCGTGGCAGTCAATGACAAACCAGTCACGCGCTTTGATCAATTCCAAAACGGTATCACCAATGCAATGGGCCAACCGGTCACGGTGACCTTTGCCAATGCGGATAACACCAAGACAGTCAACGTCACCACCCAAGCTCAACCGCGCCTGACTTACAACCAAGACGATGCCATGCCGCATCTGATGGGTCTGGTTCCTGCGACGCGGATTCTGTATGTGCAAAAGGACTCAGTGGCTTCGGAGTTGGGACTTCAGTCCGGTGACATCATCACCAACCTTGGCAACACGCTTTACCCAAGCATTGACCAGGTTCCCAAACTCGTCAATCCTGAAAGTACCAGTAACAGTAAAGACGTCGCCCTGTCGATGACTGTCTTACGCGATGGCAAGAACATTGCCATGGACAGCATCCAACCCCGCAACGGGAAACTCGGCATCGCCA
This sequence comes from Phycisphaerales bacterium UBA7800, assembly GCA_002480565.1. GTDB lineage: Bacteria > Planctomycetota > Phycisphaerae > Phycisphaerales > Phycisphaeraceae > UBA7800. The sequence continues at coordinate 10,838 of DLCK01000018.1, forward strand.
TGGATATGGCCATGGACCAAGGCGTAATCAGCACCGTCTTGCCCGACTCTCCCATGGCAGCATTGAACCTCACAGCAGGCTCGGTCATCAAAAGTCTCAACGAGACACCGATCAATAACTTCACCGAATTGCAGATCGCGCTGCAGAACTATTGCAGCAAGATTCTTGATGACGAATCGGCTGCTCTTAAAGAGGTCTACATCGGTTATGAACTCAACGTCAAAGACCGCCCAACTTTCTCGCGGAAAGTCACGCTTGATGAAAATACCATTCAACTCCTTGCCAATGCCAACTGGTCACTTCCCAGTGATTTGATCTCCGGCTCGTCACTGGCATTTGGTCAACTTAAAGTCCGCGTCCAGGCTGACACCCCGATGCAGGCCATTGGGCTGGGCATCACCAAGACGCATCAATTCATGGTGCAGACCTACATCACCCTTGCCCGTTTATTCCAAGGCTCCGTCAAAGCCAAGCATCTGCGGGGACCGGTTGGGATTTTGGATGAAGGTCGCCGCATTGCCAAGCGTGGTTGGTCTTATTTGATGTTCTTCCTTGGACTCATCAGTGTAAATCTGGTGGTGATCAACTTCCTGCCCATCCCGATTGTCGATGGCGGATTGATGGTGTTTTTGATCATCGAAAAAATCAAGGGGTCACCGGTCAGTGCCAAAGTGCAGACTGCTGCGATGGTGGTTGGGTTGGCGCTCATTGCCACGGTCTTTGCAGTGACACTGTTTTACGACGTATCCCGGATCGGCTTTATTCAAGACCTCATTGACAAGTTGTTCTAACCCGATCCAAAGTCCTGAACATGGCATCATTGGCTATTTGCCCGTAAAATATTCGTTTAATCCTCAAGACCCCAAGGTCACACGGAGTCGTTGAATTGTCACGAACAAGGTTACTAGTTGCAGTGAGTTCCCCGTGGGCAAGTGAACGCCTGCTCCCACGTATCGTGGACTTGGCACATCGACTCGAAGCTGACACCGTGGTGACCCACGTGGCCCATCCGCTGGGTGATGATGAGTCCGAAGATGATGCCAAAAACCGTGGCGATCAAACCCTCAAACTTCTCGTCGACGGCTTAGCCGATGCAGGTATTGGCTCACAAAGCGTCATGCTCTATTCCGACGACATCCCCAAAGCCCTGCTCAACACCGCCCGTAACCAGCAATGCACCATGATCGTCATGGGCCTCACCGGCAAAGGCATGCTCAAACGGTTACTCGATGGCGACGTGCCAACCAATCTTCTGCGTCAAGCGGATATCCCCGTGCTGATCTTCCCTTCGAACTGGGAAGGCGAGATTTGAGCTAAGGCAGTTTTGAACCGCCAAGACGCCAAGAGCGCCAAGGTCGGAAGAGAAAGACCACAAGACATTTTTTACCACAGAGACGCAGAGGACTCAGAGGTAAGAGAGAAGGTAAAACATGTTCCGGGAACTGGGGGAATTTCAAAGCATCCCAATAATACTCATAACGACTGGGTGCTTGTTGATCTCTGCTTGTAAAGACAACAATAGAGATATCGATCCAACGTCATTAAAAACACCTTCAAAATCGTCAAGCATATTCGATGGTGAATTAAAAGATTATCCCGCTCCCAAGTGGTATCACACCATCAACTATGGCACGAATTTCGTCGCAGAAAAGAAAACGATTGAGATTGATGCTGCATGTGGAATCAAAATTCTCCCCGATTTTGGCAATCCCATCGCTGAAGGTTGGCAATTGTATTTATCTGAGAAAATCACTGATGCTGATCGTGTAACCCAACCTCATGATCAAGTCATACCGGTCCGAGATATACAACCCTTACGATTCATCATTGTTGGTTTTAATGATAAAACCGTGCAAATTGTACTGGTCCGGGCATTTGGAGGATATTTATATTACACCTATCATGCGGTCGAAGCTGACTTAAAAATTCAACGATCACCAGAAGTCGATCAACGGTTAAATCTTGCTGAATTCACAAAACCATTCACACGATCTATCAGGAAGATTCAATACAACGACACACGCAATTTCACGCACCACACTTTAGGCAAACCCGATGCAACACGTCACACGCAAGCAATGGGTTTGCTGTGGGATTATTACTTTGATCGCAATATCACCATCGAATATCACACACATGTGTTTAAAATTATCGACGGTGTCCCAGAGAGTATCCGTCATCCTGATCAAAATGGACCAATTAAAAATCCATCAGTCTTTTACCACGAAAAACAATAACTCTCTTACCTCTGAGTCCTCTGCGTCTCTGCGGTAAAAAATGCCTTGCTGACTTTCTCACTGATCCTCCACCACAAACACATCCACCATCGCAGGGCCGTGGACGCCGGTGATTAACACGCCTTCGATGTCGGCGGTTTTGCTGGGGCCGGTGATGATGGCGATGCTTGCGGGCATGCCTTGGGCATCCAGCGAGCTGCGGTCGTTCCAGAAGTCGATGAGGTCGGCCATGATCTGGGATTTTTTGACGATGGCAATATGCCAAGGCACGATCAGCGACATGCCACGGGAATGTTCCGCGTCGGACTGATAAATCAGCGAACCAGTCTCGGCGATGGCGGCATGCACATCGGTGATCCCCGCATCGAGTTCAAATTGTCGATCAAGTCCTGCTTTGCCCGGTAGAGCTTTCCAGTCTTGAACCTGCATCCCTGCTTGGGCGACGGCATGTGTCATTGCCTGTGAATCTGCCATGCACACACTTAGCGTGTTGACGTTTTCTTCGCGCAGTCGCGCGGTGATTGATTCATGTAACGTTTGCTCGGTCACTTGGTGAATCGTCATACCGGTTGCAGCAGCTTTGTCACAGAAAATCGCAAACAAGTCCGCGTCTTTAGCAACCAAGCGCGCAATCGACTCATCCACTTCCGGGGGATCGGGAATGTTGATGATCGTCGAGGGACGTCCCAACGGTTTATGCAATCGGGCCAGGAATGATTCACGGGTACTACGGGTCATCACTTGCCCCCCTTCTGCTTTTGGTGTTCATCCCACCAAGACCTGAAATCTTTGGTTGGGGGTGTGACAAGATCACGTTTTTCGGTCCAACCCGCTGCTGGGCCGGGGACTTTTTTGACCCATCCGCGATTGAGATACGGATCTTTGTTTTTGATACTCTTGCCAGCACGGAGTCTGAGGAAGACGCCTGCAAACTTGCCTGCCATGCGGTAGGTCCAGGCTTTTTTCAGACTCATTGCCCACATTTTAAAGAAGATGCGGTCGATGAATTTGTCATGCTTGCCACCGATGAGGTCACCGCGGAGTTTGATCAGATACTTGGGAATGTTGATCTTCACCGGGCAGGCTTCGTAACAGGCCCCGCAAAGACTCGACGCGTAAGGCAGGTCTTTGTAGTTGGCCAACCCCTTGAACACCGGCGTGAGAATCGCACCAATCGGCCCCGGATACACACTGCCATAGCTATGCCCGCCGACCTTGCGATAGACCGGGCAGCTATTGAGACACGCACCACAACGGATACATCGGAGCATCTCGCGCGTCTCGGGCTTAAGCACTTCGGTGCGCCCGTTGTCGATGAGAATGATGTGCTGTTCTTGTGGGCCATCGGCTTCATGCGAACGCTTGGGGCCTGTCATGATGTGGTTGTACACGGTGATGGGCGAACCAATGGCAGAGCGCGAAAGCAGCTTTAAAAACACAGGTAAATGCTTGCGGGACGGGATCATTTTTTCAATCCCAATAAACGCGACATGCACCGGTGGCACCGACGTACATAGTCGACCGTTACCTTCATTGGTACAGATGACCGTACTGCCGGAGTCAGCAATCATGAAGTTCCCGCCGGAGATACCGATGTCTGCCTGTCGGTATTTATCACGTAACACCCGACGAGCGATTTGCGTGAGTTCCTTGGGGTCATCGGTATATTCAACCCCTAATTCACGGGCAAAGGCACGCCCTACTGACGCGCGGTTTTTGTGAATCATTGGTGTGACCAGATGGGACGGTGCATCGTTATCCAACTGGAGAATGTACTCCCCCAAATCGGTCTCAATGGTTTCGACACCCACCGCTTCAAGGTCATGGACAAGGTTGGTTTCCTCGGTGACCATGGACTTGCTTTTGACTACCAACTTGGCTGAATGGAGCTTGGCGATCTCAAGGCAAATCGCGTTGGCTTCCTTGTCGTCAGCAGCATAATGCACGACCGTCCCCGCAGCCGTGGCATTGTCGATGAACTGCTCAATGTAGTAGTCCAGGTGATCGAGCGTGTGTTGTTTGATGCTGCCAGCCAGTTCACGCATCTTGTCGTAGTTGTCACCGAAAACATCATTGCAGTGATTGATCCGCAGCTGATCGCGCATGCGCGTTGCAGAGTTGACGAACTCTTGAAGCTGGTCGTTATGGGTGGCATCCTTGGCCCGTTGCTTCATGTCATAAGGAAGCTTGGGGAAGAGAATGTCATGGCCGGCCATCGTCAGTTCAACAGATTCACCCGACACCGTTTCTGTTTCTTGGGACAACTTCCGGGGGTTAGACATGTTCAGGCTCCAGGAGTCCAAGACCTTCTGCGATGATTTCAGCGAGTGTGATGAATTTGACCGGATGGTCTGCCCGTTCACATGAGCCGGAGATGTTCATGGTGCAGCCGGCATCATTGCAGATCACGACATCCGCCTCGGTCTTCTTAATGCAATTGACCTTGTCTTCGACCATCGCCCCGGAGATTTGCGGGTACTTCATGGCAAAGGTGCCACCGAATCCACAGCATTGTTCGGGCTTGTCGATTTGGACATATTCCAAACCGTCGACCTGTTTGATGGTGTCCACGATTTTCGCCCCACCACCTTCAATACCGATACCCCGCAGGTGACAGGAATAATGATAGGTCGCTTTACCTTGCCATTGGACGCCGAGTTCTTTGAGGTCGACTTTGAGCACATCAGTGAGAAACAGGATGAACTCATGGGTCTTGGCAGCGAGCGCCTTGGCTTTTTTGAGATAAACCGGATCGTCTTCAAAGAGCGTCTCAAAATTTTCATGCACCATCGCAGCACAGGAACCTGAGGGCGTCACGACAATATCGCTGTCCTCAAAAACGTCGATCATTTTGCGTGCGATGTTTCGCGTGTCATCTTTGTAGCCGGTGTTGAACATCGGTTGGCCACAGCAGGTCTGCTCCTTGGGGAAGCAAACTTCGTGTCCCAGGTGTTCCAGGATTTTGACAACAGCAATGCCCGTGCGCGGGTAGTAGGAGTCCGCCAGACAAGTGATAAAAAGGTCGATTTTCATGGTCGAGCCAGTGTAACAAAATCGGAGTCGAACGGAACATGTTTTGAGAGAAATTGGAAGAAATTGAATAGTTTTGACAGATATTTCCTGATATGAAAGCAAGACAAAAAACCACAAGTCACAGAGATGGACAGAACAATAATCAATTTGCCTCCTTCGCAGAATCTGTGGGTAATGGTGATTGTCAGGTGTTGTTTTGCATGCCAGGGAGCTTTCGCTCCCCGGACCCCTTATCAAGTTCATGGCTTTAACATTTGCAGTGCAATTCACACAAGACATACAAGGCATCGGTTCATGGAGGCGATGTCACACTTGTGTATCGCAACCCCGTCCGCGCCATGCGTAGTGGATGGATCAAAGGACCTTGAGCAACGCCGGCCACTCACCGGTGAATTGCAGGAGACCTGTACGCCCCCCCCGGAAGCCCGGAAAGTTTCGAAAGCCCCACGGAACCCGGCCCCTCGAATGTCTGTCCGCGTCCCGGGGCTTCCGGGCCGAGGTGTCCGCAGCGTACACGTCTCCCCGGTCAACCGGTGAGTGGCCAGCGTTGCCGCACTTCGGACAGGCGTGTGACGTTCATGGCATCAAGCGATGTTATATTTCATCGGTGCAATTCGCCACCCATGAACCGATGCCTTGTTTTTCTTAAACCAAGCGACTGCTTAACGGTGATGCCATGAACTTGACAAGGGGTCCGGGGAGCGAAAGCTCCCTGGCATGCGACTTTTTGTGTCATCACTTCGATAAAGACCCATAGATTCTGCGGAGGAGGCAACAATTTGATTTAAAGACTTTTCGGTTTCTGTGGTTAAGCCATTTGTGATTTGAATTGCCTTGACGTGTTAGGGGATTCAACAGCCTTGAAAATCAAAGATTATCCGGACCCTTCTCCGCAAAAAAGAATATTGATGGACTTAATCGGGCTTCCAAACCGGCCGATGAGGACTATGCCGTCTGTAACGTTCTTGACGTCTAGCGCGTTATCGGTAGGCAGGACTCGGAGGAAAAAGTGAGCGCAAGTCCGACGACATCTCAACAAAAGCAATTGCAGGACGCAGCAGACACTGCGAGCCATCACTGGGTCGAAATCAAGCCCCACAAAGGCTTGCAGATGATTGATGTGTCCAAGCTCTGGCAGTTCCGCGAACTGCTGGGCATTTTGACCATGCGTGATGTAAAGGTTCGCTACAAGCAGACCTTGCTGGGCGCCAGCTGGGCAGTGATTCAACCGTTTACCATGATGGTGGTCATGAGCATCTTCTTTGGACGCTTTGCAGGTCTGGATTCCAAGACCGGTGGCATCCCCTACCCGATCTTCCTCTATGCCGGGATGCTGCCTTGGATTTTCTTCACTTCATCGGTGACCAATTCGACCAACAGCCTGGTGGCCAATGCGGGGATGCTTCGCAAGATTTACTTCCCACGATTGATCTTACCACTGGCATCGGTGGGGACACCTTTGGTGGACTACGCAGTTGCGTTTGGCGTCCTCATTGGATTGATGGCCTGGTACAACATTTGGCCCGGACTAGGTGCGTTGATGTTGCCGGTATTGATTGGCATGACCATCGTCGCTGCACTGGGTGTTGGCATCCTCCTCTCAGCGATGACGGTTCGTTTTCGGGACTTCCGGTATGTCGTGCCGTTTATGATTCAGGTATGGTTTTTCGTAACGCCGGTGTTGTATCCGGTGACCATCGTGCCTGAGAAATATCAGTGGATACTATCGTTGAATCCCATGGGTGGGACGATCTCGGCTTTTCGTGCTTGCGTCCTAAATGAGTCCATCGACTTCTACGCCCTGATCCCAAGCTTCCTTACCGGATTAACTTGCATGATCGTGGGCTTGATCTACTTCAATCAATCAGAAAAGAGCTTCGCGGATCTGGTGTGAATATGCGTGACACAGTGATACAAGTTCAGAACCTTGGCAAGCGTTACCGACTCGGCGGACAGGCACAGCTTGATTGCACCTTGCCTGAGACCATTGCCAAAAAAGCCGGTCAGCTACGTGACAAATTACTCGGCCGAAAAACCGATGCATCTCTCGAACATGCCAACGACTTTTGGGCGTTACGGAATATCAATTTCGACTTGGCTCAAGGCGAAGTGCTGGGCATCATCGGGCACAACGGGTCGGGCAAAAGCACCCTGCTGAAAATGCTCAGTCAAATCACCAACCCCACCGAAGGCATCGCCCGCATCCGCGGCCGCGTTGCATCGCTGTTGGAAGTCGGCACCGGGTTTCATCCTGAACTATCCGGACGTGAAAACATCTTCCTCAACGGCACGATCCTAGGCATGACCCGCAAGGAAATCAAAACCAAGATCAACGACATCATCGAATTTTCCGGCATTGAAAAATTCCTCGACACCCCCGTTAAACGCTACTCCTCAGGCATGACCGTGCGTCTTGCCTTTGCCGTGGCTGCTCATCTTGAACCTGAAATCATGGTCATTGATGAAGTCCTTGCTGTCGGCGATGCAGAGTTTCAGGACAAGTGCCTGGGCAAGATGAACAAGGTCGCCAATTCCGGTCGCACCATTTTATTCATCAGCCATAACATGAATGCCGTCCGCCAACTCTGCACCCGTGGCATATGGCTCAACCAAGGCCAAATGCAATTCGACGGCGAAGTGAGTGAGTGCATCGACCTCTACCTTGATGCCAAGCGCAAGCGTACCGGCAAGGTCACCGACCATGTCGAAAAAATCCACCATGAAGTTGATCTGCAAAAGGTCATCGTCAATGGTGATGACATCGACAACGTGGTGCTACCTGCAGATAAACAGACCCTGCACATCACACTTGATGGTATCAACAATGGCGAGACCAAACGCATGGCGCTCGAAGCTCGACTCTTTGATGCCAAGCACATCCCGCTTGCCAGCTACAGTACGCGACATTTGGGCCTGACACCTGATGCGATTGAAAACGGGAAGTTCACATTACAAGCAGACATCGCATTACCCAAGATTGCCAGCGGTCAGTATTACCTGTCATTGATGGTTAATGATCCGGGTAAAACGTCTTGGGCGCACTTGCCTATGGCAGTGGGTGTCCATGCTGAAGGTCATACCTCCGGATGTGGACTGGCGTACCCATACAGCAGTGGTAATGGTTTTGTCTTACTCAAATCCGCCACCCCGGAAGCCCCGGAAGCGACTGAGAAAATCATCACCGATACGTCGTTACAGCAGGCAGCTTAATTGCAAGGAGTTTGTCATGTCAGAAAAAACCAGATGCATCATCACCGGCGCTTCAGCTTGTTTTGGTCCCTCGGTTCTTGCCATGATCGGCTCGCTGGATGCCAATTGGCCGGGTCATCCACCTGTGCATGTGTTTGATCTCGGACTGGATGAACAGACGCTTTATCAACTTGCAGCACACAACATTCCCGTGATCCAGGTGCCGGACTTCTGCCCGTGGTGGCGTCAACATTACACCTGGAAAATATGGGCGATGAATCATGCCCCTGCCGACCAATTCCTTTGGATTGATGCCGGCGTGGTGGTGTTGCACCCTATGGATGAAGTGTTTTTCAGCATCGATAAGCTCGGATACTTCGCGGTGGGCAATCGCTTTACCCTCAAGGAAAATGTCTCCGAAGCCTGCTGTGAAGGTTGTGGCGTGACACCAGCTTTTCGAGATAACAAGATCATGGTCTCAGCCAACTTTCATGGTTTGGATCTGACTGGTATTGGCGGAGAAGTCGCCCGCGAAGCGTTGCGTGTTGCCACCGCTGATGAAGCGTACATCAAAGCCACCGCGCCATTGCACCGCCATGATGCTGCGATTCTTTCGACGGTTTTGCATAAAACTTGCCCACCGGTCTTTCAGGTTGATCCTGAAGTGTACAACGGCTGGAGCGCGCCCAATCAAGTGCGTGGCCAGAAGGTTTGGGTCCATCGCCGCAAACTCACCCAAGCGGATATGCAAACTTTCCATGACCGCATTGGCAAAGCGCCTAATCCACATATGCCCACCGTCCCTGTCGTCGTCAAACCCAGCGGACTCAAGGCAAAATATTGGCAGATGCTCAACAAATACAAACTCTGGAAGGCTCGCAAAAAAGGATACGTCTTTATCAACGACGGCATGCGCGATGTCTCCGGTGTGGATAAAGCAAAACAGTTTGCTAACCAACCAACTAAAAAAGCAGCATAAAACAAGATGAAAACCAATGGATAAACCACAGTGTCACAGAGACACAGAGACGGACAACAGAAAAAACACCAATTGCATTTCTCTGTGCCTCTGTGACTCTATGGTAAAAACCAAAGATTAAAAGCCTTCAAGGAACCAATTCGTGAAACAGCAGCAAGTCATCTTTCTCGTCTCGCAACCCCGAGCTGGGAGCACGTTGCTCCAGACCATGCTCAATGGACACTCACGCATTGATTCAGCCCCTGAACCCTGGCTGATGTTCAATCCGTTGTACGTTCTCAAAGACCAACACATGACCAAGGACTTTGGTCATAAAGGTTGGGGTGCGTCCGTGGATGACTTTTTGACTCGCATTCCCGATGGGCACGAAGTCTACGACCAACACATGCGCGACCTGGCGTTGGACCTTTATGGCAAGGCACGATCCAGTGATGACCACTATTTCCTGGACAAGACGCCCCGCTATTTCCTGATCCTTGATGACCTGATGCGGATCATGCCCGATGCCCAATACATCATGCTCATTCGCAATCCATTGGCAGTGCTCATGAGCACCCTTGCAACGTTCCCGTATCCTGAACGGGTTTGCATTCGTCATGGTTCGGACCTGCTTGATGGCCCGCGTTGTCTGGTCGAAGGGTTAGCCAAGCATCGTGATCGAATGACGGTTGTACATTATGAGCAGATCGTCCAAGATCCCGATACGCAGTTGCAAACCATCTGCCAAAACATGGGACTCAACCATGAAACGGGCATGACTGAGTACAGCAAACATCGCATCCCCCAAGGCAAAGGCGGCGATCCCAACATCCATAAACATGACCGCCCGCATACCGCAAGTGTCGATAAGTGGCTCAAGGCCATCACCAGTATCGAACGCGCAGACCTGTGTCTGTCCTACATGAAGCAGCTGGGCAAAGAGACGTTCACGACACTGGGCTATGACTACGACCACATGCACCAGCAGATTCTCGACCGCCGAAGCAGTCTCAAATCCGAGTACACCCTTGCAGACCGTATGCGTCGTGTGCGAAATGGTGTGAATGAAATTCTGGGTAAAGTCTTCAAAGGCCACCGTCGTTATCACACGGCATGGAGTTAAGCAGCAAAATCAGCTTGATGAACGACATCAAAAATAGCTGCGACACTGCATGTCGCTGATGCTTCACAAACCGTGAACCCTATTCATTATCACCCGTCTGATAAATACTGGCTCTGAAACTTCCAGAATCCATCTGCAACTTGCCGACATATCAATAGGGAGACACACTCCCGATTGCTGTCCCATGGACAAGGAGATGGATCGTGAAATCCAGCATCGGCATCATATTGGCACTGACCTGCATTTTCTCTGCAAATGGTTTTGCACAGTTGATGCCCATGGGACTTAATCAGGTTCCACTTGAAGGTCTTGGCGATCAACCGCATTACAATTTCTGGGTCGGTGGTCACATCTGCGGCAGTCATCACAAAGCCAATAAGTCGGTCTATCCCGCGGCTGGCTTTGTGGCCAACACCGGCATGTTCGAAGCTTCATCCGCCCAATTCGTAATGCTCCTGGGCGACAGTTTCACCAACATATCCCCCATCCATGCTGACGCCATGCGCCGGACACTCGGTTCGGTCCCTTTGCCGGTGATCAATGTCATGGGCAAAACGGAACACGCTCAACACGACACGTATCAAGCGATATTTAACCAGCAAGCCAACACGCAATTCATGATCGGCCCGGACGTTTGTCTGGTTGTTGACAGCTTTGCACCCAATTGGGATTGGCTTGCCGAGAGTCTGCAAACCATCAGTCAGACGCCAGCCATGCGTCACGTGTTTATCTTTGCTGCGGGCATGCCCTGGGGTAATGATGATTTACTGCCAACCCTTCCCACAAAACGCCAAGTCGCCCAACCGGTCACCCTGCCTTCGGCTAAAGCATTTAATGATCAGGTCAAACCAACCCTGCTTCGCTTGTCGCAAATTAAAAATGTCTATTGGTTTGCTGGCAACATCAACAACAGTCACATCCATCAAACCTACCATTGGAAATCGCCTGACAGTACCCTGACCATTGTGGCCAACGCCATGACCGGCAGCATTCATGACAGCATGCTCAACGTACAGGTCGACGCACAAGGCCTAGTGCATATCAACACGGTGTCACTGACCACAGGCATGATCGCCGACATCAATACATTTGGTTCAAACCGCTGGCTTACTGACACGGCTCAATGGCGCAAAGATCACCCACAAGCCGGTTTTTACGCTTATTTCAAGCATAAATCCAAGGAAGTCCTCATCAGCAAGAAGTTCGCAGCAGGTATCTTCGGCGGACTGGTCTTTGGTGTCTTTGTCATGCTCATCAAGCGTCCGACAACATTGGATCGCAAGGTTCGCCGCCCTTCTGTGATGCGCGTCCTGGATGATGATGACTACATCCCCATGCCGACTCCTCAGCCTCATGACGTGTTTTCCAAATTAGATGATGAAGACAAAGAAGACGATTCCCGCCAAGCAGCATAACCCAAACCCACGTGACCAAGGAACCTCATGCCCGTCACTCAAGTACAACCTGGCATCACCGCGATAGTGATCTGTCACAATGCAGCCGATCAGCTTGATCGCTGCCTGCGGACGTTGCGCTGGGCCGATGAGTTACTGGTGGTGAACATTCAATCCACGGACAACACGTTGGAGATTGCAAGCCGCTGGGCGGATCGGATTCTGTCTCATGCCAAGGACGAGTCACTGTACAAAGCGCGAGTCGATGCCATCAAGCAAGCCCGTCATGACTGGGTGTTAATCGCCACACCACAAGACCGGCTGGATGTGAGTTTCCCCCGCGACTTGCGGAAGTTGCTCGGGTTTGAACAGTCCACTGCCCTACTTAAAATCCCACGTACCTTTACGGTCAAAGACAAACCAATGCAGACTGTGCCTGTGGGCATGGAGCATCAGACCTGGTTGTCGGTGCTGTGTAAATCACGTTGTGAGATTAATGACCGTCCATTGATGTATGCAGTCGCCAAAGACGGTTTTGACACGCAGAGTTGGCCCGACACCTTGGTGCATCCTGTGCGCTTTGCCTGTTCGACTGGATCAAAACATTGGTATTCGGCCATCACAGAAAAAGCGATGGCAAGGCATCTTGCTTCCAAACGTCTAACGATTGGTGAGGTCACCTTCAAACCTATTCGAACACTTGCAGGTGTTATCGGACACTTCTGGCAACCTCGCCGATGTATCCGTGAAATCAAAACCATGCTCATGAACCTGGCAGTGGCCGGCATGGTGGCTATACATCAACTCCGACGGACACCGCGCAAGGATAGCAGTCAAACTCCAAATCCGGATACCGCCCAGCGCAAGGCTGCGTGACCGATAATCACAACGCCAGGACGTTCTCATCGCCCCTTTACATGTCCAAACGGATCACAACAATGCATCGCAACACTGCAATGTGTGATTCTCATCTGCGCATCAACAATCCAAATCCACTTCAAAACACAGCTAAACCCGACATCTGATTGTGACGATTATATGAACTGTATCGACGAATGCAGAGACGCAATTCGTGATATGAAGCCCCAGTAATCGAGGTGCCCATGTCCGAGACATCCCAATACACCATGCCCCGGCGACTTGTCAGTATCGACATGCTGCGCGGGATGGCAGCAATCGCTGTCCTGTTATTCCATGGTCTGGCGATCTATGCCTTGGCACTCAAAGACGTCCATGTCGGACTGTATGTACTTGCCTACCCGGTGACCATCGGGTTTGTCGGCGTGCATTTGTTTCTGGTTCTCTCAGGCTTCTGTATTCACATGCGCATGGCTCGGAGTGATCAACAACAATTCAAACTCCCGTGGGTCAGTTTCTGGAAGCGACGCTTCTGGCGGTTGTATCCGGCGTACCTTGCAGCCATGATCTTCTCGGTCGGATTGATGATCGTCACCCAGGCGTGGCTTAACAACCAACTCAATCCGACTGCACTACTCCAAGGCTGGAGCGAAGCGAAGTGGGATATGCTCGCACACCTGTTGATGCTTCACTTACTGATCCCTGCTTTTGCAATGGGATTGGGCAACGCATCTCTGTGGTCATTGGCATTGGAAGAGCATCTGTATCTGCTCTACAGTCCGATGCTCTGGATTCGCAATCATCTTGGATGGGTCAACGTCCTGATCGTCAGCGGTATCGTCGCATTGGCTTGGCGCGGTGTCTGTGTGATGCTTTGGGATACCAACCCAACCTTGCCACTGGGCATGGAAGGCGCCAAGGCATTCTTGCTACTCCAAGCTCCATCACGTTGGTTTGAGTGGTGTCTGGGCGCCGTAGCGGTGGAAGCCTGCGTTGGCCGGATCACACTGCCACGATGGAGTCGGAGCATGAAGGTCGCCGGACTCTTCGCAGGGCTGGCGGTGGCATGCAGCTATCATCCCATCGGCTGGATCATCCGCGAAGCGCTCTGGGGCATGTGCTTTTTCACTATCGTCAATGGTGTTGTCAACCGTGAAAAACAGCTTAAAAACCAGACTAAATCGACATACTCACCCAACACCTTCGTACGAATATTTGCAGGACTGGGCGTGATCTCCTATTCGATTTATCTGATCCATGGCCCGATCCTGCATGTGTCCAAACTCCTTGGGTACAACATGGGACTCAGTCCAGCTGGCCATCTGGCTTTACGCATCGGCGTGATCCTCGGTTGCGTCCCCCTGGCCTATATCTTCTATCGCATCTTCGAAAAACCGTTCATCGACCAACTCACTTCAAGTAAAGAACAATCCAAATCAGTGACAGGATTTAATATGGATACGCTTCCGGACATCACCTGCCCGACTCCTGAACATTACCCGCCGATCACAGCCATTGTGGTCAGTCGCAATGAAGGCCATCACCTTAAGGAATGTTTAACGCGACTTCGTTTTTGCGATCAAATCATTCTCGTGGACATGCAGTCGACGGACAACACCCGGCAGATGGGCGAGCAGTATGCGGATTTGATTTTGGATCATGGGTTTAGCCCGATTGTCGAGCCGGTGCGTGTGTTTGCATCCAAGCATGCGACGAGTGACTGGGTGTTACTGGTTGATCCTGATGAATATTATCCAGAAGCGTTGGTGCCATGGATTCGACAGGCAACCGTCAGTCGTGACGTTCCAGGGGCAGGCGGGATGTTTGACCTGCCGATGAGTTATTACTTCCGACGCAAGTTACTCACCAGTACGGTATGGGGTCGACGGACGCAGGTGCGACCTGCATTGGTGAACCTCAAGCGATGTGAGTTACGCCCCCTGAGCATGCGAGGGCCAAAGCTTCACGCCGGTTACAAACGCCTGCCGATCACGCCGACGTTGCACAACCACATTCAACACTATTGGATGGATACTTACACAAAACTCATCAAAGCGATGTGTCGGTATGTGCTTCATGAAGGCAAAGGTCAATACGCCCAAGGCAAACGCTTTAAACTCCGCAGTGTTCTGATCGAACCATTATTTCAACTCAAAGCCAACTTGCTGTATCGCAATGGACTTAAAGACGGCTTGCGCGGGATCAGCCTGAGTCTGATTTACTCGGCGTACCTGTTTGGTTCTGCCATCTCACTGGGCTTATATCAGCTTAAACAGCCTAAAAACACGCAAAATAACGAGTTGAAAGTATCTGAACCTGCTGGCGAACAAAGTAACCGTAAGGCTGCGTAGTATTCATGCTGACACTTGTTGTGACGGGTGTCGTGTACACTGACAATCCGTAGCAGGATTACCAGACGACAAGGTAGCAAGCAGGAAGACACCATGAAAGTTCTCATCACCGGCGGCGCGGGATTTATTGGATCACATCTCTGTGAAACCATGCTCAGCCAGGGACATCAGGTCATAGCCATCGACGACCTGAGTACCGGCTCGCATACCAATATCGCGCATCTGGAATCCAATCGTGACTTTCAGATGGTTGTCGACACGGTGCTTGATACCCAGTTGATCAACCAACTCATCCGTGAATGCGATCAGGTCCTTCACCTTGCATCGGCGGTGGGTGTCCAATTAATCATCGACCAGCCGACCAAGACGATCCAAACCATCGTCGAAGGCACGCGCGTCGTGCTTGATGCTGCCAAGCGGTATCGTCGTCCTGTGCTGATTACCTCAACAAGTGAAGTCTATGGCAAGGGGTCGAAAATCCCCTTCTCCGAAGATGATGACATTGTGCTTGGCCCGACCTCCACGCGCCGCTGGTTATATGCCTCGGCCAAAATGCTCGACGAGTTTTTGGGGCTTGCCCATTGGTATGAAACGCGTTTACCAGTCACCATCGTCCGACTCTTCAACACCGTCGGACCACGCCAAATCGGGCAGTACGGCATGGTGCTGCCACGCTTTGTCCAAAAGGCATTGAAAGGTGATCCTTTGACCGTTTACGGTGACGGCAAGCAGGCACGTTGTTTCTGTCATGTCAGTGATGCGGTGACCGCGTTGATCAAACTATCACAATGCAAAGACGGCTACGGCAAAGTCATCAACGTCGGCTCGGAAGAAGAAATTTCAATTTTAGAGTTGGCTCAAAAAGTGATCGCCATGACCGATTCACAATCTGAGATTGAATTTCTGAGCTACGAAAAAGCTTACACCCAAGGCTTCGATGACATGCAACGTCGCGTGCCGGACTTGGCGCGGATCAAAGAGTTGGTCGGTTATCGGCCCGACTATGACCTGTCAGGTGTGATCCAAAGCACCATCGCATACTGGCAGAATCAGTGATCCTGACACAGATCCAGTAAAGCCCAATAACAGTTATACATCCCTTGCAATGGTGCTGAGTTTTTAACACCTGTAACGGTTATAACATTAACTGCCCTGCGGATCGTGTCGATATTCCAGATACGATGACACACCCACGTATCTCCATTATTACGCCGAGTTTCAACCAGGCTCAGTTTCTCGAACGCACCATCCAAAGTGTGTTGGATCAGAACTATCCGAACCTGGAGTACTTTATCATGGACGGTGGTTCGACTGACGGCAGCGTCGAAATCATCCGCAAGTATGAGAAGCATTTGACTGGATGGGTCAGTGAAAAAGATGGTGGTCAGACCGATGCCATCAACAAGGGCCTGACACGTTGTACCGGTGATATTATCGCGTATATCAACTCCGACGACGTCTACCTGCCGGGCACGCTGAATCATGTAGCGGGTTTGATGTCCGGGGAGAATGCCGCCAATTGGGTCGTTGGGCAATGCCGTCAGATTGATGGTGATGACAATGATCTTGGAGCGTTTGAACACTGCAATCCCAGCAGCTTTTTGAGCTATCTTTGTCGCGAGTCAGGCTTACTGCCACAGCCATCGAGCTTTTGGCATGCGGACTTGTTTAACGATTTTGGATACTTCGCATTGGATCTGCATTACAGCTTTGATTACGAATTTAACTGTCGCCTGATTGCCAACGGACAGACAGCAACTCTCACGGATCACCCCACTGCGGGTTTTCGGATGTGGGAAGAGAGCAAGGGTGGTTCGCAGCCGATCCGCTTTGGTCTTGAACGCATTGAAGTGGCGCGTCGTTATGAGTTGATGTTGAGCTTGCCAGAACGTCTGCGTTTGATCCGCAACATGGGATACCGTCAACGCGCTTATGCCATCCAACAGGCTCAACTGCGCAGCGGTGCAAGTCTGTGGTCGCATGTGATTACCAAGCCCTGGTGGCTTGCTTCGTCGGACATTCGTCATGCGCTGATTCATCCGGAGAAGCAGGCAGCATGAAGCACCTCACGATCATGTACATGCGTTTTTGGCCTGACCGCCATGGTGGTGTTGAAGAACATCTCTGGCGTTTTGCGTCGCGCGCAGCCAAGCATGTGAATGTGCAAGTGCTCACCGAAAACCGTGGTGACTATGCGGACACTGAATCCCCTGTTGAGAATCTAACGATTCACCGGGTCAAGAACAATCTGCCATTCATCTGGCGATGGCCGTATCTGGCAAGACTTCGCATGTGGATGAAACAACTCTCAGCTCACCCGCCCAAGGGTTGGATATGGACCATTGAACCGACTGCAACAATGGCTGCAATCCTCTGCGGGTATGGCAACAAAGTGATCTACAATCCGCCAAGCTGCTTTGGCACCATGCATAAAGTCTGGGAACACCAACCGCATGTGGAGACGATGAAAATCGCAGGCATTGTCCGCTGGTTTGATCAGTTGGCATTTACACGTGCTGCAAAAGTCGTTGTCGCCAGTCGGTCACTGGGTAAACAGTACACCCTCTGTTACGGTATCCGGGATAACGTGCATGTGGTATCACGGGGCGCGGATCGTGAATTGATTCAGGACTTGCCACCCAAAAAAGAATCACGTCGCAAGCATGGACTTGATGAACATGCATTTGTGATTGGTTTTGTCGGACGCCTTGATCCTTGCAAGGACATCCCACATTTGATCAATGCCTGCGCCTGTCCGGGTGTGCTTCGCCCACAGGATCGTGTGTTGATTATTGGTGATGGGCCTGACAAGATGCGTATTCAAGGTTGCATTCGTTCCAATGGTTTAAGCGACCGTGTAATCCTTGCCGGATCATTGCATGATGCAGCATTGCGTGAAGCCTATGCGGCAATGGACGTGTTTGTGTTGCCCTCTGTGTATGAAGGCTATGGCATGGTGATTCTCGAAGCGATGGCTGCTGGCTTACCGGTGATTGGTCGGCCTGGCGACTGGAAGACTTCGTTTACCTCGATGCCTGAGATGATTCAGCATCAGGTCAATGGTTTATTGATGCATGAGCACAATCCTGAAGACCTTGCTCAAAAGCTTCAATGGATGTCATGCCGTCCTGAGCGTCGCATTGCCATGGGTAAACGTGGCCGTGATTCATTGGCTGAGCGCACATGGGACATGGTGGTCGATGATTATCTGAAGCTTCTTGATGAAGATAAAAACGATCAAATACCTGTTGCTGCGTAACAGTATTTACCCATTGTTATCGCTACTTGTCCAACGCTCTTGTTTATTGCTATATCCCCTGATGTTCCCAACCTGAACATATTTCACAAAAAAATTAAAAACATACCGGGTGAAGGTTAAGTCGCCTCCAGCAAGTGACGATGCAACTTATGGCCCGTGATCTGTGCAGTAATAACTGCGGACGCAACAGATCATCACTACAGGAATCGTCAGCGTTCTGTCGATAAAGGGTAGTGGGACACTTCACGGGCGGGGACCGGAAAAGGGGTAGACGCCATGCCAGTGATCACCGCTATCGTTCCGACATTCAATGATCAGAACTTCATCGAGCGCTGTTTATGCAGTGTCATCGACCAGGCCGTTGACGATGTCCAGATCATCGTTGTCGACCGCGGCAGTTCGGATCAGACTCAAGCCATTACGCAACTGTACAAAAATGAAGTTGACCAGGTGATCGATGCCCCGGGCACCACGCTTGGCGCTGCAGTCAATCGCGCGATGCTTCATGCTGAGGGTCGCTACGTGACTGTGTTGCGTGGAGACTGCCTGATGATGCCCGGTGCGATGGAAGTGGTGCGAAAGCATATCACCGAGCAACCGCAAACCCGATGGCTCGCATCCACCAATCTTCGCATTGACGTGGATGACCACCTGCGAGGTGAAGCCCGTCCGGCATTACCAGCCAATCTCACTGCGTATCTCAAACACAACTCCGGATTGATTCCACCAGCGGGTGTATTTTGGCGTAAGGCATTGGCGGATGAAATTGGCGTCTTTGACAATGATCTGGATGACGCGTTTGACTATGACTTTTTCTGTCGCCTGCTTCTAGCTGATCACCAGCCGACACTCATTGGCAAGACCCTTGCAGCGGTGCGTGAATATGAAATCACCGAACCTTTAGCAGCACTGGATATCGCAGAACAGTACGTCCATGTGTCGCGGAAGTATGCAGCTTATCTGCCGATGACCCAGCGAATGGCTTTGTGGAATAACTGTGATCTGCGCCAACGGATACTCACCCTCGCCCGTGCCGAGATGCAAGGTTCAAAGGCACCAAGTTACATGGCATGGAAACTCTTCACGCATCCCTGGTGGGTCAGTGATCACCACGTCTGGGAAGCCATGTTCAAGCATTACGAACCGACTGCCAAACATGTGGCATAACCGCATCGTACAAAAAATCATCAACAAGTCACCATTAAAAAACGCATGCAACAATCAGCCTGTTGTGTGCGTTTTTCAATTAATCAATTACTTCTAAATTGATTCTCATCTTGCATCTGATAATACAAAAACTCTACCTTACAAAGCAGAGACTACCTGCAGCATCAAACATCGCTTATGCAGCTTGTTTAAAGGTCTCAGCATTGCCTGTCTGTAAGGGAGCACCAGCCTGATCAATTTGAGTAGGCAGCTTGTCATTAGACGGAAAATAACGATCTCGCCACATCAGCACCGGCTTTTCAACCAGTCGTGTAATGAGAATGCCAGAAGCGATACTCATGACAAAATAGATCACCAGTTCGACATGATATGGCAGGACATTCTTGCCAACCGTGCGGGAAAATTGCAGGCCCCAATGAAGCATCGGGTAATGCCAGAGATAGATGCCATAGGAATTGGCTCCAATGATTGCGATCCCTTTCATGACTGGTGTGAATCGCGTCTTTTTACTTTGAGCTGGTGCGTTGTCGGACATATCCAACATCAACAACAGAAATCCGCCGGACCCTAATGCCAGCAAGGTAAAGCCGACCGTATGCATGTACAGTGTTTCATAACCGAGAAAAAATGCGGGCGAAACCATCGCAATTGCAGTGGCCAACATCATCGGTCGTTGACGATGTACCCAACGCATCATCTGCGTTTTCTTAAAGGCATAGAGATATGAAAGCAGAACACCAAACGCCAGCGAATCAATCCGCAGATGCGTCGGTGTGACATGAGTGTGATGTGTAAAAGTTGATGACCATGCTGTAAAGCAACGCAATGCCAGGCAAGTCCCCATCACCAAAAGGCAGCCGCTGATCACACCTTTGAAAGGTTGGCCACCGTTTCGTTTTGAACGCAATCCTAACCAACCAATCGCCAAAGCCACACCGATGTAAAAATGTTCTTCAACACCCAATGACCATGTATGACCGAGATAGCCCCCCGCATAGTTCTGGATAAACAGCAACTCGGCTGCCATCTGTTTCCAAGTCAGTTCGTTGCCAAGCATCAATTCAACCACACAACTCACAATAATCAGTGCGTAAAACTGTGGGTAGATCTTCAACCCTCGGCGAGTGAGAAAACGACCTATGCGAACCTGCTTACGCTTTTGATACTCACGAAAAAGTAGACCTGAAACGAGAAAACCACTAAGTACGAAAAACAGGTCCACGCCTGCCCAACCTGCTTGATGCAGTGGCTTAAGTAGCACATTCATAAAGTCCGGAAACCCACCGTCCCAATAGGGCATGTGACGGAAAAGAACCAGGCCAACGGCTACGGCACGGAGCCAGTCCAAGGTCGCAATTCGCTTTTGTGCTGCCATATTCCAGTCCAATAATTCAAACTCTACAGCCCATCACCATGCAATAGCGAACAAGTGGGCCTGTATCGTTTGTATCGGTTGTATCGACTGGCCAATTAACCCCATCATGCAACATACAGGTATGGAAAAACGCACGTGAATTGAACTATCACGTGCGTTATGAATTGATGTCTGGTGCTATCTTCAGCCACGTCAAAAATAACGCAGCTCAATGGTTCAAATTACTTACGGTATCTTCACCACATCAGCAGGTGAGTACTTGTCTCGTGGCGTCTCCGCCCCACCGCTTGGCACCTTCACCGGCCCATCAAGAATTGGATCATTGGTACGCTTCATCCAATCATCCAACCGCCCACGCATATCCGCAAGCACGTCCTGCATGTCCGACTTTTCAACCAGATTGCACATTTCATTAGGGTCAAACTCCAAGTCGTAAAGCTGTTCCTTGGGGACGTTGGCTTTGGCCCATTCATAGTTGGCCCAGTGGGTTTTGGAAATACTGTTATCACAATTGGGCATCACCGTGGTGTCAAAATCATCATCCAGTCGAAGGATGTACTTGTAGCGATTGGTGCGGACACATCGTTTGGGTTCGTAGGCTGCATGGTGTGTGACTTCGGAGAAAATTTGTTCGTTGACCTCTGCCACATCACCTTTCACCATTGGCATGATGCTCTTACCTTGCAGGTAATCAGGCTTGTCCAAACCAGTAAGTTCACAAATCGTCGGGAAGACGTCAATGTGACTGACCATGCCATCGACGACCTTGCCACCGGTGAAGCCTTGCGGGCCTTTGACGATGAGCATCACACCGATACCAAAGTCGGTCATTGAACACTTCATGGCAGGGAATGCAATGCCGTGATCCGTGGTGCAGATGATCAACGTGTTATCCTCAAGGCCTGCGTCTTTGACAGCCTGGAAGACGACTCCCATTTTGGTGTCCAGTGTTCTTGCCATGGTTTTAAAGCATGCCATGTCATACCGCGTCTGTTCATTATCCGGCAATGGTGTCGGAGCCAAACAGTACCGTGGATCATCACGCGGGTCAGGTTCCTTGGGGAATACACGATGCGTTTCAAAGAATCCGACGGACAGGAAGAACGGCTTTTCATGATCGGACTTGATAAATTCTGCAGCCCAATCCTGACGTTCCAACTTCTTGGGATTGTCGGTCTCTTTGTCAGAGAATTGGTCATAGGTCAGCGCATCATGAGGGACAGCAAAAGGCGCAGCTGCTTCGTGCTGAAAGCCTGCTAGTGCTGTGGTGTACCCATTGCGATTCAAAAATGCTGACAGGTGTTGGCTGTAGTCGTTAAGCGCAAAGCCTCGATGCGCCAAACCCAACATGCCCACGCAATGCGGCGTCTGCCCGGTGAGCAGGCCTGCACGGGATGGCGAACAGGTCGGCCCGGCGCAAAACGTCTTGCGAAACAGGACACCTTCCTCAGCAAGCTGTTGCATATTCGGCGTATCCACATCGTGCCCGTAAGGCGAGATGTATCGGCCCGTGTCGTGTGAATGGATATAGATAATGTTCAATGGTTTCATAATCACTCCTGTGTGTTGCTGAGATACTTTCGAAGTACCGGCTCAATTTTCTCGGCCATGATCGCGTATCCCTTGTGATTGGGATGCACCTCATCGGACATCAACTCCCGATGCCCGAAAATGCCCCCCAATTGGTCAGGCACATGCGGGCAACCTGTATCACGTGCCAACTCGCGGTAGCGTTTGGTCCATGAACCACCCAATGGGAAGTCAACCGAGATCAAAATCACCAGGGCGCCGGACTCCTGAATCGCCTTGATGATCTGGCGGAGAGATTCAAAGGTAGCGTTTTTGTCGTTCTTACGCAAAAAGTCATTACCCCCCAATCCCAGTAATACAATTTTAGGATCAAGGTTCAACACATCGCGTTGCATGCGGCGAAGTCCATCTGCCGTGGTATCGCCTGAGACGCCTTTGTTTAAAATCGCAACCCCTAATTTTTCAGATAAAACAGCCGGGTACGCCAACTCCCTGCCTGCACCTTTGCCTTCTGTCAGCGAGTCGCCAAAAGCAATGATCGTCGTCCCGGACGGATTGGCATTGACGATGGGATAGCGGTCCGCCCCACCGAATAGCCAATAAGCAAGGCCACCTATTACTAGCAATATCGCAAGTACAATAATCAGCTTTTTCATAATGCCTTTTAACTCCTGACTCATAGTTTATCCACTATCCAACACACTGTCTGATTCGATGGTGTATGCAGTGAGACACAGAGTCATTCAAACACGTCACTGACTTTCAAAGCCCTGTTAAAACTGTGGCGTTAAACTCGGTGCCTGTATGACTCGGTGGTGAATACCATCCAAGCGACACTCTTCCAACTGTTCAAAACCGTTCACTCGATTTGAACAAAGCCGCTGTTTTTTGCACATATGTCCTGATTTGGAACATAAAAACGGTTCACGGCTTTGCATGAGCAATCACCGGCCGAGTAAACTGCATGGCTTATGCAGCAGCATCCAGTGATAAACCAACTCACGCAGATCGTCGGTGACCGGAACATGGTCACCGACCCCAACGAATTGCGCGTGTACGAATGTGACGGCTTCCCCATTGCCAAGGGCATGCCGCTGGCGGTGGTGTTCCCTGAGAATACCGATCAGGTCAGCGCCGTGGTCAAAGCACTTAACCAACACGAGCTTGCCATCGTCCCGCGAGGCAGTGGCACCGGTTTGGCGGGCGGTAGTGTCGTCTACGACCAAGGTGTGATCATCTGCACCAGTCGGATGACTCAGATTCATAAGGTCGATTTGGAGAATCGCATTGCCATTGTGCAAAGCGGCTGTCGTAACAGTTCACTGTCCGAAGCCATCGCCTGTACCGGGTTGCGTTTTTCACCGGACCCATCAAGTCAACGGGCTGCGACCATCGGCGGGAATGTCTGCACCAATGCAGGTGGCATTAACACGCTTAAACATGGTGTGACCACCAACCACATCCTTGGTTTGGAAGTTGTCCTGCCTGACGGTGAGATCCTCCAAACCCGTGCCAACCAATGCTATGACGGCATCGGCCCGGACTTACCTGGACTGCTCTGTGGCAGTGAAGGAATCCTTGGTATCGTCACGCGGGTCTGGTGTCGGCTGGTGCCTGATCCCAAAGCGTTTCGCACGATTTACGCAGTGTTCAAATCCAACTTTGATGCCTGCAAAACCGTGGCTGATGTCATCGCCTCGGGCATCCTCCCTACCAGTATGGAGATGATGGACGGGCAGATGATCCAGGTGGTCGAAAACGCGTTTCACTTTGGCTTTGACACTTCTGCGGGCGCATTGCTCCTGATTGAAGTCGATGGCGTGGATGAAATTCTGGATGACGAAATGAATGTCATCATGGATATCGCAAGACAAAACAATGCCTTTGATATTCAGTCTTGCAAGGATGCCAAACGACGGGCGGAGCTATGGTCAGCGCGGAAGAAAACCTTCGGTGCGATCGGTCGGATCAGTCGCAGCTACTGCACCATGGATGCCTGCGTGCCACGCTCAATGCTCCCTGAAGTGATCGAACGCGTCACTCAGATCGGTAAAGACCACGGCCTGCAAATCAACAACGTCTTTCACGCAGGTGATGGCAATATCCATCCCATCCTGCTGTTTAACGAAGATAAACCCGAAGAAGTCCAGCGCGTCATGCAAGCCAGCGAAGTCATCCTTGAATACTGCGTCTCCGTGGGGGGCACCATCACCGGCGAACATGGTGTGGGTGTCGAAAAACTTGCAATGATGCATGCCATGTTCAACAAACCGACATTGGATATGTTCTTGAACATCAAAAAGACATTCGACCCCAGGCAGCGATTCAACGATGCCAAGTTGATCCCCAGTGACAAACTCAAAGTCGAACTGCATCAAGCCCCCTTGGCCAATGTGCCCGGAGGTGCGATGTGACTTTAATCCTTTCAACACTCAACGAACTGACCGATGCCATCAACCAGGCGCGGGAGACCAACATCCCCCTTGTGGACTACGGCATCTATCATGCCAAGGTCGGCCACACCCCGCCGGAGAAGCATACGCTCTATTCACTGTCTGGTGATATCGTCGAACACTACGTCAACGACTTCACCGTCACCGCTCATGCGGGCATCACCATGGGGCAACTCAACGCACAATTGATCCAAGCCAATCAATTTCTGCCCATTAATTGTGATGATGATCTGACACTCGGTGAAGTAATCAACCATAACATCTACGGCGCGATGCGTGTCCGCTATGGCAGTATCCGTGACCAGTTACTTGGCCTGCATTATCTGGACAACGCTGCAAACGATATCCATGTCGGCGGGAGAACGGTCAAGAACGTTGCAGGCCTGGATGTCACGCGATTGATGATCGGCTCAATGGGTGAACTTGGACTTGTCCATCAGGCAACGCTGCGGACCTATGCCCTGCCTCAGCAAGTCGCCCGTGTTGATTTGGAACTGACCTCACTGGACAACCTTGCTCAACAGATCACCGACTGGATGCTTGGCCCGGCTTATCCGACTTCCATTCACCTGCGACGTATGGGCGATACTTGGCAATTGGAAGCCGCCTACTTTGGTAATGAAAAAGCCAATGATGTCCAGGTCCAAGCCCTCAAAAACACTCTCCCGGAGGATGAGTCGATCGTGATCGCCGACGAACGTCGTGTGAACATGACCCAACACCTAATAGATGGTATGAAGTCACGGCAGTGGCAACGCAAATGCAAAACGCTGGTCAAAATCGTCGTCCCGCCCCGCGAGGTGGTCACCCTTGCCAACACACTTGCTCAAATGGGCGTCACTCAAATCAGTGGCATGCCTGCTCACGGTTGTCTCTTAGCTGGTGGCGCATCATTGGACTCGGAAATGGATCAGAAGCTTATCAAGCTACTGCTGACCATCGGCGGTATTCGTCAGTGGATCACCCCGCCGGTCTACGACGATGGTAAGACTGCCTGCGTGACTCCCTTTGCACCCGATCAACCCGACTGGGAATTTCTCAAAAAGATCAAGAAGACCATGGACCCCCGGAATTTATTTAACCCCGGCCGCTTTCTGGAAAATGAGGTGTTGGCATGACCCAAACCTCCTCCCATGAAAGTTGCACTGTCGTCTCTGGTCTTGGTGAAAGCTCCCCAGGCAGTCATGTTGGTCTGGATATCCTCAAACTGGATGACCATGCGTACGACCGCGCGTTGTCCTGCGTGCATTGTGGTCTGTGCTTACCAGTCTGCCCGACCTACACGCAAAACGGCCTGGAGTCCGACTCCCCGCGTGGGCGCATTTACATGATGAAGGGGTTGGCCGATGGCATTGTCCAACCTACCGACAATGTCATTAAGCACCTTGATCTGTGTCTGGACTGTCAAGCCTGTGAAACCATCTGCCCTTCGGGGGTGGTGTATCACGAACTGCTTGAAGACACGCGAGCCAAGCTCAAACCTAAGCGACATTTTTCGTTGACCGACAAGCTCGTGCAGTCGATTTTCTTACATGGTTTCACCAAGCCGTTGCGGTTGAAGTTGATGCTCCTTCCGGTTCGCATCCTCCAAAAGCTCGGACTCTGGAAGATGATTATCAAGTCCGGCATGACCAAAGCGCTTCCCGCCCAATTCCAGAAAATGCAGCAGATGCTCCCCGATGACGGGCCTCTGTGGGAACGTGCGCTTAATGCGTATTACCCGCCAACGGATCACCTGCGAGATGGCAAACCCCGCGCGACGGTAGCCATGTTTGCAGGTTGTGTTGGCAGCGTCATGTATCAGGATGTGAACCGCAAGACAATTGAAGTCCTGCAACATTTGGGATGTGAAGTCGTCGTGCCCCGCAAGAGCACCTGTTGTGGTGCGATTCATCATCATGCCGGCGAAGACAAAGGCGCACGCGATTTTGCCCGTCAGAATATCAAAGCATTTTTAGGACTCAAGAAAACGCCTCAATACATCGTCAACAATATCGCAGGCTGTGGTGCAGGATTGCGCGAGTTTGACCACCTGTTGCGTGATGATGCGAAATACGCTGAAAAAGCAGTCGATTTTGTCAGTCGCGTGCGTGATGTGTGTGAGTTGATTGATGAGCTTGATCCGCCCACACCATCACATCCGGTGAATAAGACGATCACCTATCACCATGCCTGTCATTTGTTACATGCTCAAAAAGCTGGCGATCCGCCCCTGCGATTGCTTAATCGCGTGATGGGTTTGAAAATCGTCCCCTTGGAAGAAGCGGACTTCTGCTGCGGTGCTGCGGGGACATACAACCTCACGCAACCGGAGATGGCGATGCAGTTAGCTGAACGCAAGATCCGTAACATCCAGGAAAGCGGCGCGTCGATTGTGGTGATGAGCAACGTCGGCTGCGCCATGCAAATCGCCTCCGAAGCCAAGCGTCTGGGTGTCACCCTCACCACCGAACATCCGGTGGAAATTTTGCATCGAGCGTATGTGGGTTAAGCACTTCAATCGCCTATCAACATATTCATCCTATACCTGCAATTAATGCTTGACCGGTTCACCCATGCGCCAGACAATGCTGGTGAACATCGGGGGACGTTCTCCCGTCTGAGAGTGATATGATCAAGAGTTAAGGGGGACAACGATGACTAATCGACAAGCTCGTTTGATTGGATCAGCATTACTTACATTTCCAGGTGCATGGTTGCTCGCTGCGGGCATACCAAGTCCAGATGAACCCGATCAAATTATGGCATTGTTTGGCCTTATCCTGATTCTTATCGCAATCATTTTGTTCTTCATTGACTGGATCCGTCTTGGTAAGAGCACGCCCTAGCCACCTGCTGCAATTGCCAGACACGGTTAGAGTGCACTGCATCACATTCGACTTGTAAAATACTACCGGGATCGCTGGCTTTCACCGCTCGCCATGATCCCGCGACTAGACAACTAAGCGGAAACATTAGGCTCTGGCGGATCATGGACACCCCTGATCATCACTATTGGTTCCCTGCAAAACGCTATGGTTATGGATGGGGATTTCCGGCAACTTGGCAAGGATGGGTTGTTCTGGTTGTTTGGATCGCCATCGAGCTTGCGGGGTCATTTTGGGCAGTTTCACTAAGCTTGGTGTTCTTTTATGTCTTTCAAGTAATCATGGGAGGTATCTTACTTGCTATCTGTTATATCAAAGGCGAACCACCTCGCTGGCGTTGGGGAGACAAGGCCTAACCATCCGCTACAATTGCCAGACACGGTTAGCGTTCGCAACGGCAAATTCGTCTTGTAAAATACTTCCGGGGTCTGTGGCATTCTCCGCTTGCCAAGAATCACTTTTCGGAACCCAAAGAACTCAGCGGAGACGTTAGGCGATCATCATCATGTCAGCCCAATTCATGACCATGCTCATCATTGCCATTTGTGGCGTTCTGACTTTGTGCAGTACTGCATTCGTGCGTCAATCCAACTGGCACAAAACTGCCTTTGCATTTTTCATCCTTGCTTGGACGTGTACGCTCTTTTCGCTCTACGATTCAGGACCGTTGCCATCAAACACCCTGGAAGAAACAAATCATCTCTTAGCAGTGAGCCGACTCAATATACTGTTTTCGCTTGTTGGCTTTGGTTTGGCTCTCGTATCTTGCAGCATTTTTCTCTTTGCGACGCATCGTTCACGATTAGCTGACCACAGTGGTTGTCAGAGCATTGCGAATTGATCATTGCTGTTGAATTGTTTCACGGCAACTAACGATGCCTCAGCGACACGCAGTGTCGCTGCTATTTTTTTGAAGATGTATCGTGATGGATTAATACAGAACTGATATAAATGACTTCTCGTATTTTCAGACTTGTATTTGTCTTATTCGTCTCACCATGACACGGGACTGTCACGACTTTGTTTTATACGCAATCATCCTGCGTTCTGGTTTGTCTTAAGTAGGGTGGTGTAGAGCGCAGCGAAACCCACCAAACGTGGGGAAGGTCATCTTGAGTCTCAGAAGGTGGGTTTCGCTGCGCTCTACACCACCCTACCTCTGAATTGCGTATAGGCATGGTCAGCTTGCAAAAACATATGAATCTCGATTAACGAGCGTGTGATTTAAGATCGTTAAGCAGTGTCGGCATGATTTGCTTTGCGTAGTTCTTTGCTAACACGTGGATGCCATCACCGTTGGGGTGTAACAAGTCGGGCATGTGGTGGGCGAGGTCTGAGCCGAAGAGTTGTATGCCGTCGTGATAGAAAAGGTGTTGGTCGTTGTCGTGTTGCTGGACGAGTTGGACAGTTTGCTTGACCTGCTGGCGGTAGTCATTGAGGGTCATGCCCACTGCATTTTTTTCTGACTCACGGGGTGGTGAACTAATCGGTGAGACAACCATAAGGGGCGTGAGGGGATGGCCTTCGCGGAGGGTTTTAATCATGCCGATGACATGGGGGATGAAAGTGCGGTCGTTGAAGGTTGATCCGCCGTAGATGTTGATGCCGACACAGGTGCTGATGAGGTCCGCCGGTTGGCCGCGCATGTCTCGGAGGAGCATGGGGTCCAGATGACAGTTGCCACCGACACCGAGGGTGGTGAGATTCAAATCATATTCAGCAGCGACAAGTGCGGGCCATGTTTCGGATGGGCCGTGTGCCTGGCGACAATGCGTGATGGAGCTACCGTAGACCAGCCACTTGGGACGGGTGTCGTTGAAGGCCTTGGCAGTCGCGGCATCGTCAATGGTGACAGCCATGACTTGCAGGGGATGAAAGACATCGAGCCAGACTTCCAATCGGTGTTCGCCTGCGGGGATGTCTGTGAAGGTGTAGTCGAATGGTTGGCCGACGGTGTTGGCGTTGGTGACCCGTTGGTGGAACTTGCCATCGACGAGCAGGTCCATCTTGAGCGTTTCCTCGGCGGGCATGTCAGGAATGTAAGGCAGATGGGCAGCGGACAAGGTGAGTGTGCTGGTGTCGCTGATGACGTTGAGTCGAACCCCTGACGGAGCCGATGCGCGGCCGATGAGTCCGGGGCTATGGTACAGTGGCAGGTCCTTGAAATTCAGTCGCCAGGGTCGAATGCCCTGATCGACTTGTTCGAGACTGATGTGGCCGGCAAAGTTCAAGGGTCCGTTATTCAATGGTAGGTTTTGCATGGGGATCGAATGTAGTTTGCCCTCAAAAGTTGTCAAGGATCGAAAACGCAAGCCCCCGGAAGTTTGGGATTTGATTAATTTTCAACCGCTTGCGGTTTAGCACTGCCAGCGAGACTCGAATATCGATTGGTATCCAATCGATTCATGGAGCGCTAAACCGCAAGCGGTTGGGATACGGTCGAAAAGTGTGGAATCAAAAGAGTTCCCCCCTGTTCTGGAATCCGGTTCTATGTTACCTTACCGGGATGATTCAATTAGGCGTTAATATCGATCACGTTGCCACCGTGAGACAGGCCCGCAGAACGTATGAACCCGACCCGGTCTGGGCGGCTGCCGAGGCGCAGCTTGGTGGTGCCGATGGCATCACGATGCACCTGCGAGAAGACCGTCGTCACATTCAGGATCACGACGTGCAGCGCGTCAAGCAGATGTGCCACGTAAAGTTGAACCTGGAGATGGCAGCAACGGATGAGATGGTTGCCATTGCATGTCGAATCAAGCCGACCTTGTCGATGCTGGTTCCTGAGGGGCGAACAGAGATCACCACCGAAGGCGGGTTGGATGTCCTGGGACAAAAAAAACGTCTGACCGATGTGGTGAAAAAGTTACATGACTCCGGCATGCAGGTCAGCGCGTTCATTGATGCAGACCTGCCACAGATCGAAGCGGCCTGCGAGGTTGGCTTTGACACCTGTGAAATACACACCGGCCCCTATGCTCATGCGTTCTATGAGAACGGTTCACAGGACTCACACCCAGCAGTCCAGACTGAGTTAGCAAAGGTCGTCAATGGCGGTAAGCGTATTATTGACTTAGGGATGCGATTCAATGCAGGACATGCGCTAAATTATGTCAACGTCCATCCGATCGCTGCGATTGATGGAATTTGCGAATTGCATATCGGCCACGCCATTGTGAGTCGTGCGATTTTCACAGGTTTAAAACAAGCTGTAAGTGAAATGAAATCGTTGATGCTCAACGCCACGAACAGGTAATAAACGGATTAGATTTTCCTTTGTCAATCGTGAAAGTACCTATGCAAGTCAATTGGATCGCCATATTGCACTTGCAGAGGATGTGACAAGGGTTTAGACTGCTGCATCGGGTTACTTGGTCCGGTATTATCACGGATCAGAATGTTGGTATCCCACCCACACACATGCGTGAGTCATCTGCTGACTCACGTGACTCCGTCGGCTATTCTGACGCAGGGAGGCATGACATTGGTCAAACGCCAATTCTCCGTACTTTTTCTACTAAGTCATATGGTTCTGTTTTGCGCTACGGCCATGACGGTCAATGCACAGGACGCCAATGATCAACAGCTTTTCAATCAGTTCATGCAGCTGGTGGAAAAAGGCGACTATGATGCCGCCCAGCAAGTCAATATTGATGTGCTGCGTCTGGACGCCAAGCAACGCGTAAGGTATCTGCAAGTCTTGCAGGATCTGGAGCGTATGTCGGACGTAAAGACCGACCCCGCAGTCTTGCTAAGCTCCGGTCGTGACGCTGCTGCTCAGTCTCAGGATGTCCGAGCGACTGGCTTTTTCAAGGCTGTCCTTAAACACCCCAAAGCCAGTGACGCTCAGAAACAGCAGGCTTCCACCGCCATTGCTCAAGTCCGTCGCAAGACGCACCCTGAAGTGTCCGAAGCTCAGGCCAAGATCGCCCAGGCGACTGCTGCCATTCACGAAGGTGATCTGGATGGTGCCGAGCGTCTTCTGATGTCGGTCAAGAATTCCAAAGTTGATCTGGGCTGGTTTGAAAACGAACGCATCGCCAAGCAACTGGACCTTATCAAGCAGATTCGCTCCGGCAAGGTGCCTGCCAACGCCCGTAACCCCTTGGCCAACGGTGCAAGCAATGACGCCTTGGCTCAAGCCAAGCAGCTTTTTGTCCAGGAAAAACTCGTCGAAGCCCGACAGGCGGAGCGTGATGGTAATTACCGTCTTGCAGTAGAAGCCTTTGAAAAGATTCTCAAGATCGATCCCAACAGTTCACAGGCCAAAGAAGGTTTGGCAACGGCTCAGCTCAAGGCCAATCAGCGTCTGATGCCCCGCAGTGTCCTTTCCAATGACATGCAGCAGATTCGTCTGCGTGCAGCAGCCACGGAAGCGGAATTCAAGGAACTGTACAACAAGGCTGACACGCTTCGTGCCCAAGGCAACTTCACTGCTGCCGCCGAAGCCGTCCAACAAGCCAAAGTCACCCTTGATCGCAGTCAGAATTTCCTCTCCGCATCGCGTTACAGCCAACTTCGTGAAAGTGCCACCGGCCTAGGTGTCCAGATTCGTGAAGAGCAGCAGCTTGCAGAAGCAGGTCAAAAGCAAAAACTTGAACAGCAACGTAAAGCCGATGCTCGCAATCGTCGGACCACTGCCTTGGTCGAACGTGATCAGCAGGTTCAAGATTTGATGAAGCGTGCTGTGGAACTGCGTCGTGAACAGAAATACGAACGTGCCATCGAACTGCTCAAGCAAGCTCGTTTCCTGGATCCGACCAATCCTGCGGTGAGTCTGCTTCAGGAAACCATGGAAGACACGCTCCAGTATGTCAAAGTGCGTGATCTGGCCCGTGAACGTGGTGTCCTGATGGCGAAGAACAGCGTCGAAAACTACGCTGCCACCCTGCCGTTTAATGAACTGATGACCTTTCCCGCCGACTGGCCGGAATTGACTTACCGTCGTCGTCAGACCACCGCAGGTGATGCTGCCGGTACTTCGGAAATCAATCGCCAGGTTGATCTTCGCATGCGTGAACCTATTGATGTGGACTTCGATGCTCACAAGCTCGAAACCTCCATCTCGCACATCCGTGAAAACACCAACGTCAACTTCGTGGTCAACTGGACTGCTATGACCAACGTCGGTGTTGAACCGGACCTTCCCATCACGCTGCGAATTAAAAATGTCCCCGCATCACAGGCTCTGAAACTGGTTCTGGAACAGGCCTCAGCCAACAACGAATTGGACCCTGTATCCTTTGCCATCAAGGACGGTATCGTGGAAATCTCCACCTTACGCGACCTTAAACGTCGTACCGCATTCCTGCGTTCCTATGACATCCGTGACCTTCTCGTCCAAGTGCCCAACTTTGACGGGGCACCAAACTTCGACCTTGGTTCAGCACTGAGTTCTTCGAGTTCAGTGGGTGGTGGTGGTGGTGGTGGT
>DLCK01000018.1:44357-89299 GCA_002480565.1 Phycisphaerales bacterium UBA7800
CTTCCACTTCTTCTGGTGGTGCAGGTGGTGGTGGTGGTGGTGGCGGTGGTGGTGGCCGTGGTGGTGGCAGGAGCAATGTCAACCTTTTTGGTGACAGTGGTAGCGATAACAACAATACTGAAGACGGCGAAGACGCTCGTCTGCAACGTGTCACTGAAATCCTCGAACTCATCCGCACGCAAACCGGCACCCAACAGGACTGGGTTGAATTCGGCGGTGACGTGAGTAGCGTCCGCGAACTCAACGGCCTGCTGCTGATTCGCACCACACCTGGTACCCACGACGAAGTCACAACACTGCTTGATGAACTGCGTCAAACCCGCTCAATGCAAATCTCCGTTGAAGCTCGCTTCCTGCTCGTTGACCAGAACTTCCTGGAAGAAATTGGTGTCGATATCGACGTCCAAATCAACGACGACGGTGACGATGTAGGCTGGAGCAGCACCAAGATTGCTCAAGACTCCTTTGGTATCACCTCCCGCCCCTTCTCGACGGGTATGCCCGGCAGCTTTGGTTCGGCAGGTGCAGCCATCGGTGCCCTTGAAGACTTTGTCGCAGGAACCGGTTTCTCTGGTACATCACGTGCCTTGGACGTAGCCTTCTCCTACGTCGATGACTGGTCAGTCAATGTCATGATCCGTGCAACGCAAAACCAACGTCGCGCCATCTCACTGACTGCTCCTCGCATCACCTTCTTTAACGGTCAACAAGCCTACGTTACCGTCGCCCGACAGATCGCCTTCATCAGCGACCTTGAACCGGTTCCCGATGCAGCAGGTATGAACCCCACGCTAAGCTTCACCCAGTCCGGTGTCGTGCTTGCAGTCGAAGGCACCATCAGTGCCGACCGCCGATATGTCACCATGACCGTGCAGCCAAGTTTGGCAACGATCTCTGAAATCCGTCGTGTGGAATTCCTGGTTGCTTTGGAAACCACCACAACCAACACCACTACCAACACCACTACCAACAATACTCCCACCATCGCAACAGGTGCTATCGAAGCTCCGCAGCTTGAACTTACGCAATTGGAAACCACCGTCAGCGTTCCTGACCAAGGCACCCTGATGCTCGGTGGCCAACGCCTCGTCGGTGAAATCGAAATGGAATCCGGCGTGCCCGTGCTCTCCAAGATCCCATTCGTCAATCGTCTGTTCACCAACCGTACCAAGGTCAAGGACGAGCGCACCCTGCTCATCCTCATCAAGCCGACCATCATCATCCAACAGGAAGAAGAAAACCAACTCTTCCCCGGCTTGGAATCCAACCCCGAACAGTACAACATCAGCAACCGACTACGCTAACCCCCGGAAGTTTCTTCTGGCGGTAACAAAAGCAAACGACATCATCTGATTCATATCAACTCCCTGAAAGTCATTGGCTTTCAGGGAGTTTTTTGTATGATAAAACCATGCAACAGAATCCGGGATTCGATCTAAAACGTGTCCGTCGATCCAGAACCGATCGCTTCCTTGGCGGCGTCTGTGGCGGTCTGGCCAAAGAAACCAACCTTCCCTCTTGGCTATGGCGGGTCATCTTCGTCGTCTTCTTCGGCGCCGGTCTACTGGCTTATCTGGTGATGTGGTATTTCATACCTGATGAGTTTGATAATCTGAGGTGATGTGTCATAAAAGTGAATTGAACCGTCTGGTGGTACTTGGTGCTTTACTGCGTATATGCATACACATTACTGTTTATTGCGACGATTACTCTTAGATTGTATTCCGGTCGCGCATCGGGAATTTTACTTCTGCTTATCAGCGTCGGACTTCATTATTTTGCATTTTGGTACTACGCATATGAATGGGAAAGACTCGCTGGAGAACCCGATTTGCTCTACGTTTGGATTAGCCCGTGTATTATCCACTTGATGGCGTTTCTACTGACATTTATTGTGATAATACGTATTCTCTCCATCGCTTACTGGTTCTATCACCAAACCAGTGATAACAGCAAAATCTAAAAGCATTAATTGAAACCGCTCAACACGGTTATTTTCGTTTTATCACTCCACCGGCTTCTGTGGATGGGAGAATTCCAATACGGCCAGCAGTAGCAGGACGCAGCCGCTTTGGGAGGCCATCATGATCGCTTGCCAGGCTTCGAGACGTGGGAGCATGCATCCTGCCAAGCCGGTCGCCAAGGTGCATAGCCAGATGACCAGGACTGCTGCCCGAATGGATAAACCTTTGCGGACAAGTCGATGTGAGAAGTGGTTGCGGTCGGCTCCCATGATCTTTCGCCCAAGGAACAGTCGCACGGTGGTCACACTGAAAAAGTCATACAGTGGTACCGCCATCACGACCGCAGGCATGAGCAGTCCGTACCATGCGGCATTGCCACCACTACCGTACTGTCCAGTGGGATCGAAGTAGGTCGTACGGATACTGATGATGCCAAGGAGCATGCCGATGACCAGCGATCCGCCATCGCCCATGAACAGTCGTGCAGGATGAAAGTTAAACCAGAGGAATCCCAGCTGCGCCCCCATGAGCAGTGCAGCCAATGCAGCGATGAACCATTGCCCGCCCATGAGCGTTGCAATGAGATAGATGCCGGCGATGATACTGCCGACTCCTGCTGCCAGGCCGTCCATGTTGTCGAGCATATTCATGGCATTGGTGATCAAGCCAAACCACAGGACGGTGATGGTGACCGAGCCGACATACCCCACCGTGCCGAAGGTGTCGAGCAATTGGAAGACACGAACATCACACCCAACGACCAGAGCGGTTGCCACAAGCAATTGGATCAGAAGTTTGAGTTTGGCAGGCAGATGGACCCGGTCATCCACCAACCCCAGCACGTGCATACTCGACAATGCAGCGATCATGCCCATGAGTGTCAGGGATTGCCGACGCAGGCCGGGCATGTGCGTTTTAAGCGGTTCCAGAACACCTTGCCACATGCTGTCCGGTAAGAGTCGGCTGGCGATCAGGGCCCCGATCATGGGGATCATCACCGCCCAGAAGATGCCTACGCCGCCGAGATTGGGGATCGCGGTTGCGTGTTGTTTATGGCCTTCGGTTCCAGGTGTGTCCAGTCGCCCTCGCTTGTGTGCCCATTGCATGACAAGCCAGCACATCGGCAGACTCAGCAGGCAACTCACCAACACCATGGACAAACTCACAGCAATCATAGATACCTATCCTACGTAAAGACTCGCAGTTGAGTTCAGCGTCCTGTTAATCATCGGCCATTTGCACCACATTCGCCGAATATCCTGACGCACTTGTATGGTGTGATATTTTGCTATCTGGACGTTTTTCCTCTATCCTCTTGACCGTTTTGGTTCCACAACTTCCCTTATATGCAAAGGAAAACGTCATGTTTGAATCAGTAGAAATGGCTGCGCCGGATCCTATCCTTGGACTGACAGAAGCATTTCTCAAGGATACCAACCCCAAGAAAATCAATCTGGGAGTCGGCGTCTATAAGTCCAATGAAGGTGTCACCCCCATTTTGGATTGCGTCAAACAAGCGGAAACTAAACTCATCACAACTGAAAAATCCAAAGGCTATAAACCCATCGACGGTGATCCGGCCTACGGCAAGGTAGTCCAACAATTAATGTTTGGTGCCGACCACGAAGTCATCACTTCAGGTCGCATCGCGACGGCTCATTGCCCAGGTGGGACCGGCTCACTTCGTGTGGCAGGTGAATACATCGCCAACAACCACAATGGTGCAACCCTCTGGGTCAGCGATCCCACATGGGCCAACCATGGCAATATTTTTGCTGCTGCCGGCTTGCCCATCAAGACCTACCCCTACTTCGATGCATCCACCAACGGCTTAAACTTTGATGCCATGCTCGATGCCCTTAAGCAAATCCCTGCTGGCGACCTTGTCCTGCTGCACGGCTGTTGTCACAACCCCACCGGCGTCGATCCGACCACTGAACAGTGGCAGCAAATCGGCGACGTCCTTGATGCCAACGGTGTGACTGTGCTTCTCGACTTTGCCTACCAGGGCTTTGGTCTTGGACTTGAAGAAGACGCACAGGGTTTACTCGCCTTAGCCAAGCCCGGCCGTGAGTTGATCATCTGCTCAAGCTTCTCCAAAAACTTTGGTCTGTACAACGAACGCACCGGCGCGATGACCATCATTGCCAAGGATGCCGACACCGTCACCAAGGTCATGAGTCAGGTCAAGAAACTCATCCGTGCCAACTACTCCAACCCGCCAGCACACGGCGCAGCAGTGGTCAGCACCATCCTTGCTGATGCCGATTTGACCACCCTGTGGAAAAAAGAGTTGGCAGACATGCGTGACCGTATCAACGGCATGCGTACACTCTTCGTCGAAACACTTAAGGCCAAGGGTGTCACCCGTGACTTTGAATTTATCAAACAGCAACTTGGCATGTTCAGTTTCTCCGGTCTGACCAAAGATCAAGTCGGCGAACTCAAAACCAAGCACGGTGTCTACATCGTCGGCTCCGGCCGCATCAGTGTCGCAGGCATGACCCCCAGCAACATGGACCATCTCTGCGAATCCATCGCAGCCGTGCTGTAAGACAAATCAATATTCAAATATCTCAAAGAGCATCGGTTATTTGCCGGTGCTCTTTTTTTTGAGTTATAAAAAATCTGAAGTACTGGTGGTATCGCGTTGGGGTAACGTTGTAAGGTGTCGATGAAAGTGACTTGGCTATTGGCGTAGAACAAAGCTTTACAAAATATTGCATCTTTAGCTTTGCTTACCAGGGAGCTTCGCCCCCCGAACCCCCTGTCGATTTCGGCGCGTGACTGTGACGCTGTAGCTTGTGTTGCGGTTAAATGATTGTCGGAAATTTGAGTTGGGATGCTATCCCAAACCCCGCCAGCGTTCCGCCGCTGGATCACGTCCCCCAGAAGGGCAGGCCTTTGCGTCCTGTTTACCGAGGGTTTTGAAGACTCAAGTCGGTGGGTTGGTATTCCTTGGCCAAGACTTTCGGGACGCAGAGGGTATGCTTCGTGTTTTGAATATTTCAGGTTTATCGTTTCACATCTGTAATCCCTTATTGCTTGCTTTTAGCAATCAAACCGCGGACAGTACATGCACTTCCGGGGGCGGCGATCCAACAGCCGCCTGTTGGCGGGGTTTGGGGCAGAGCCCCATCTCACACTGGCCTTTGAACCTTTGGATGCAACATGGAAACAGACTTGCAGTAATACTCCGACCTCGACAGGGGGTCCGGGGGGGCGAAGTTCCCTGGCCAGCAAACCCGTACCATTTCTCTGTTTTTGAGTAATACAGTTCAACTTCAATCTCTGTTATTCTGTATCTCACAATGCGAGAACTTCTGGGAAAAATCAATCCGAGTTACCTGCTGTTATTAGCTGTCTGTTTTTTCATCTATCTTCCGGGGTTGGATGGGCCTTTCATATTTGATGATGTTCCAGGCCTTGCCCAAAATCCTGCTGTCGCTACCGCACCTTATCCGCTTGATGCCTTAACGGTAACAGGACCGTCGGATACTGCTGCGTATGGACGCCCATTGGTAGCATTGATTTGGTGGACACAGTATCAGATCAGTGATGGTGAGCCTGCTTTTTTTCATATGGTCAGTTTGTTGTTGCACATGGCTAACTGCCTATTGGTTTTCAAACTTTTGAAAGTATTGCTACCTGACAGTCTCCGAAGCCTCACTGGATTCATTGCCTTCCTTTGGGCTGTTCATCCATTACTCAGTGAAACTGTTCTTTATGCTTCACAACAAACCGAACTGCTTGCCAGTCTGATGTTATTGGGTACGTTCAACGCAGCTGTCCGTGGTCATAAAATCACTGCGGCGATCTGCTGTGTCATCGGGATGTTCTGCAAGGAATGGATGGTGGTCACCCCCCTGCTGATCTGGCTTGCGATGTCTCTGGGGATGGGCAAGCCTTATCTGGCCACACTCAAACAACACAAATGGTTTTACGCGAGTCTCGCCGGAAGTTGTCTGATCGTGGTCGCTTTGATGATGCATTACCCACGCACGCAAAGCACGGGCAATATCGACGGCTGGACCAATTGGAATTATCTCTTAACGCAAACCCAATCCCTGAACCATTACATTACACAAACCCTCAAACCCACCCGGCTAGCCATCGACCTTTGGTTCCCACGTGCTCAATCCATTGGGGATATCTGGTTTTACGCTGTTGGTGTGATTGGGTTGCTCATTGCGTGGGGATTGTGTTTGATCTCCAAACAGCGTATCGGTTTCTGGCTTGCCTGTTTTTTTCTGATCCTTGCCCCGACGTCCAGTATCATCCCCATCACCACGGAGATTGCTGCTGAGCGGCGGATGTATCTTCCCATGCTTGGTTTGCTGGTATTTTTTGTCTATGTCCTGCATTACTGCATGCTGAAATGCGATCGCCCCAATGTCACGGGATGGTTGTTGTTATTGGGTTGTCTGTTCTTGCCTGCAATGACGTTTGAACGTGCCTGTTTGTATCAAAGTCCGATCCTGTTGTATGAAGACACCGTCGCAAAGTTTCCTGCTAATCGACGAGCAACACGCAATCTCGGATCGTGGTATTACGAGCATCAGGAGTATGACAAAGCATTACTGACATATGAAAACGTTCTCTCACGCTGGTCCAATGATGTCCGTCTACAACTGGATCGCGCAATTGTCTTGATCAAGCTCAACCGACTTGAAGAGGCCATTGGCATTTTTGAAATGCATAAAACATTCATCAACAATGATGCCATCTCCTTGTCCATACTTGGCGACTGTTACCGACGACTTGAGCAATGGGATCAGGCACAGCAAGTTTATTTGCAGGCAATCGAAGTAGATCAAAGCAACAACTACCTGCACAAAACGTTTCTGGCCAGCACCTACGCTCGTCAGCAAAAATGGATCCAAGCCATCCATTGGCAGAAGCAAGCGTTGGAACATTCAGACCCTATCCCTGAAACAAAACGTGCCGAAGTCTGGAATGTGCTGGGCATGTATTACGGGATCACCGAACAATACCATTTAGCCAATACTGCCTTTAAACAAGCACAAAGTTCACCCGACGTCACACCCCCAAAGGTGCTAGAGGATGCACGCTTGAATCAACTGCGTGCATTGGAAATGATTGATTTGCAAAACAAAACCAAATCAAAAACAAATTCTCCTATCTGATATCATGCTCGCCTCATTCAATATCCGGTAAAATGATGAGTGACTTTTCAAAATCCAAACAGGTCTGTTCCATGATCCCAAAACGATATCACGCTTTTACACTCATTGAACTGCTGGTGGTCATCAGCATCATATCGCTGCTCATCGGCATCCTTTTGCCAGCACTTGCAGGCGCACGCAAGCAGTCTCGACTCATTGCCTGTGGCATCGCACTTAAGCAATTGGGGACCGCTATTTTTGCATATGGTGCGGACTTTGAAGACCGCATCCCCACTGGCCCCAACACCGTGCACCCGAACTTCGGCATGCCCAACACCTACCGCAATTCAATGGACAACCAACTGTGGATCGGCGACAGTAGCGACCCGCTAGCCCACCACCAATACACCGGCATGGGCGTGCTCTACACCAACTACCTGGAAAACAAACAAGCCTTCTTCTGCCCTGATGATGATGACATATCAGACATCAACCAGGAACTGGCAAACATCGGCACATCAAACAATGCCTATGGCTCATACTTCTATCGCCAACTCGATGAAATTACAGGCGACAACCGACTCTCAGCGCAAGCTGTCAACTCGCTGAACCAAAAGCCTGCCCTGCTGGCAACAGACCGCCAATCACTCTTTACAGCTTTCCCAAATGGTTGGCGAACCACGCATGGCAACACCGCATCGAACCTGCTATTCATTGATGGACGAGTAACCCGGTATGCCAATCATGGGAACCAAAATCTATTTGCGATGGATCAAGCCGACGGCTTTAATTTCCCCGCCCAACTCGATGACCTGATCCAGAATGCGGATCACGTGGGCAATGGCGGTTCGGTCGAAACCTGCCCAAACCCCTAAGTCAGTTTTACCGCCAAGGCGCCAAGAGCGCCAAGGTTCAAGACTGAGTTTTTAATAAGTTAAACCCCAGCGATGAACCTGCTTGGTACGGACATCGGATGCATGAAGTTGTTAGATATGCAGTCTTCGTTTCAATCAGACTTAAGCTTTTTTTTGCAATGAAAATGGTTTGTTCTCATCTGACCTTGGCGATCTTGGCGCCTTGGCGGTAAAGACTGTCTTGAAAAAACATCACACCCGTTGCCGGCGACGGTAGGCTGCGGGCCCCATGTCGTAGTGTTTGTTGAAGACACGTGAGAAGTAAAAGCGATTGCCAAAGCCGGTGTCGTGGGCGATCTGGTCGATGGAATTTTGCGTGTAGATCAACTGCTTGGCTGCTTCACTGATTCGTCGTTCCTGTACATATTGAGCAGGTGTCTGACCGACACATTCGCGGAAGCGGCGGATGAAATAATCTTCACTCATGTGACACATCGCTGCCAGGTCGCCGTTACTGATTGTCGTGTTGTAGTGATCGTCAATGTGTCGCACCGCTGGTTGGACAGCTTGCTGGGATGCCATTGCTTGATCGCAGAGTTGAGCTTTTTCTTTGGGCAGTTGTGCAAGCAAGTCAGTAAACGACCAGTAAAGCAGACTCTTGCATCGACAGAGCATCGAGGCGCTACTGGTATTGCCATCTTCCATTTGCTGACAGAATGACAAAAAGGCTTTGTCACGAATGGGATCCGCTGGCAATTCAAACGGACGGTCAAAGACTTGGCGGATCAGTGCAGGTGGAATGCCTACGACATCGAAGTGAACATAGAAGTGGCCGATGTCCTGCTTGTTGATACAGGAGTATGCGACCCAGCCGGGTACCAGATGAATTCGTCCGGGTGTAAGGGGATGATCCCCATGCGATGAGTGAATGACCGCCCCGTCCCGGTTATTGATATACAACCGCCAGAAGCTATCAGTCGCGTGCATGGCTGTCCACGATGAATCAATCGTGGTCATCGCTACACATAGCGTACGGATTGAGAGACGATCGCCAACGGATAACTGCGCGGTAATGCGGGGGTGTCGTGCTGCCATATCGGGATAGGATACAAAGAAGTTTTAGGACTTGCATCCTTTTTATTTTGTTATAGACTATAACTAAACAAAATCAAGTCCCCAAACGCTCTCCACAGCCCATTGAAGGAACAAGACCATGGCCAAGATTGATCCGTTTACACCCACTGCTGCTGACAAATTCACCTTCGGACTTTGGACCGTAGGCAAAACGGGGTCTGACCCCTTTGGTGGCGATGTACGCGAGCAACTGACTCCCGCACAAATCGTTGACCTGCTGGGTAAAGCCGGCGGTGTGCATGGCGTGAACTTTCACGACAACGACCTGATCCCCATTGATGCCAGTGATACCGAAGCTGCGCAGATCAAAAAGGACTTCCGTGCAGCGCTGCGTCGCAACAAACTCAAAGTCCCCATGGCTACGACCAATCTGTTTTCCGATCCTGTTTTCAAGGATGGTGCGTTTACCAATAACGATGCAGAGATTCGTGCCTATGCCATCCAAAAGACGATGAAGGCCATGACACTGGGTAAAGAGTTCGGCGCTTCGACCTATGTCTTTTGGGGTGGTCGTGAAGGTACAGAGTCCGATGCAACCAAAGATTCAGTCTTGGCGGTGAAGCGATTCCGCGAAGCAATTGACTTCCTTTGTGAGTATTCCATCAGTGAAAAAATGGGGTACAAATTTGCCTTTGAAGCCAAGCCCAACGAACCTCGTGGCGATATGTATTTCTCGGTTACCGGTTCGTACCTTGCCCTGATCCCATCACTCAAACATCCGGATATGTGTGGCGTGAATCCGGAGTTTGCCCACGAAACCATGGCAGGTTTGAACTTCACCCATCACGTCGCCCAGGCATTGGAGATGGGTAAGCTCTTCCATATTGATCTCAACGACCAGGTTCCCGGCCGCTACGATCAGGACTTCCGTTTTGCATCGGTGAACTACAAAGCCAACTTCTTCCTGGTCAAGCTACTGACCGACTACAAGTACAAAGGCATGAAACATTTCGACAGCCATGCCTATCGCCAGTCGGATTATGGTGATGTGATTGAATTTGCCAAGGGTTCGATGCGCAACTTCAAAATCCTCGAACACAAGGTTGCTCAGTTCAATGCCGACAAGAAGATTCAAGCTCTACTGAAGGACATCGACCGCACCAATGCCAAGCTCAGTAAACTCACCCGCAAGTTCACCAAGACCAATGCCAAAGCCTTACTGGCTGCGGATCTTGATCGTGTGAAGCTTGCAGCCAAGCCCATGCCCTACGAAGAACTCGATCAACTCGTCGGCGAACTGCTCATGGGTGTCCGTTAAAATAGCTGCGACACTGCGTGTCACTGATCGAT
Source organism: Phycisphaerales bacterium UBA7800 (assembly GCA_002480565.1). Lineage (GTDB taxonomy): Bacteria > Planctomycetota > Phycisphaerae > Phycisphaerales > Phycisphaeraceae > UBA7800. The sequence goes on from DLCK01000018.1 coordinate 54,726, forward strand.
TACAATACGCGTTGACAGTTTTGCAGACTGTCAACGCGTTTTTTTTATTCACCAATGAAATGAGTTACACCATGGCCATCATCCACCACGTCGGTTTCCACTGTAAAGATGTCAAAAAACAAAAGGCTTTCTACGAAGACGTTTTTGGTTACAAGTGCGTCAAAGTCTTCAAGCCCGGCCAGCCCGACGAGTTTTACATGCTCCGCTCCGGCGAATCATGTCTGGAACTTTTCCCGGTTAATGCCAGCCCCGATGCCCGTGGTGGCGAACAGGCAGTGGGTTTCAAACACCTTGCATTTGAAGTCGATGATCTTGATGCGATGATCGCCAAGGTCGAAACCTATGGCATTAAAGTCGGCGAAAAGCGCGACTGTGGTGCCCATGTCCCGGGCCTGGTCAACTGCTTCTTTGATGATCTGGAAGGCAACATCATCGAAATGCTCATCGGCTGGACAGATGATCCCAACGCTGCATGATGTAAGTTTGTGGTTTGAAAGACAATTTAGCTATAGATAAATACAGATGCGCTCTTTGAAAGAGTCAATTCATTTTTCACCGCCAAGACGCCAAGAGCGCCAAGGTCGGAGGAGAATAATTTGTTATTTCAATTCGATTACGTTTGTTAAAAAACAGATTAAAAATCTCTGCCTTGTTTATCTTGGCGCTCTTGGCGTCTTGGCGGTAAAAATGAGATGCTGGTTTTCGAAAAATCAAACAATTAAAACACAATACTGAATATCAGATTCACATCCGGCACTTCTTTTATCTGTGTTTATCTGTGGCAAAAATTGACTTGGACACTGGTGCGCAGTTAAATCTCAAACGCGCCCGACCACCGCGCCGGCAACGTGTCCGCCAAAACCGGTGGCGAAGATCGCATGCGTGCGGTAATCGCCCTGCTGTAAATCAGCTTTGATTACAGGCTCAATCGGTGTGTTAACCCATGGCATGGGTGGGCGCCGTTTGGTCTTGGCACAGAGACAGGCTAAGACCAGTGACACCAATCCGGCGCTGCCCAGCGTGTGCCCAAGCGCACCTTTATTGGCATAGACGTCCGCGGATGGTGCATGCTTGCGATAGACCGCTAATTCCTGAGGGTCTTGATCACGCGTGCCGGTGGCGTGAGGATGCAACAGATCAATCTCACGTTTACCAATCAGCTGCTTGGCAATATGTGCCAGTGCCGGCATTCCCGGTGCAGGCCGAATCATGTCATACGCTTCGCATGCCACTGCCGTGTCACATAACTCCCACTGCCCTGCTTGAGGTTCGTCTGAGGCTTCAAGCAAAATTGCTGCACCGACTTGTGAGAGCATGAATCCATCACGTTTTTCATCCAACGGGCGACCGATGTAATCCTCTTTGGTGAGTTTGGCGAGAATCCCCAAGCGTTGTGAACTGGCAATAAAGTGCGGCAATAATGCTGCCTCAGCAGTCACCACCAACACACGTTTGGCTTTGCCGGAAAGGAGCATCTGTCGAGCCTGATGCACAGCATACAAACCCGATGCGCACGCTGCGACGATGTTTTTGACACTGCCGAGCTTGAGGCGTCGCGTTAACTCGGATGCCCAATACCCATGCGGGCCAAGCACCACGTTTAACGGCTCTTTATGAAAATGAGTCACCGCCCCTTTGCTTGCCCCCGTGATGACAGGCAAACCTTCGGGACTCACTTGCGCTTGGGTGCAGGCTTCACGGATGGCTCGTTCTGCCAACTCGACTGCGGGGTCGGTACTGCTGCCATGCGAGATGCCGATGCTGCCGGTGACACGTGCGATTTCAATGGGATGCAAGTTGTCGGGCAGTTCGCGCATGCGATCAGGCAGTGTCATACCCGCGAGTAAATTGGCGAACGTCTCCCATGCACTGTATCCCAGTGGTGAGATCAGGCCTATGCCGGAGATCATGATGTGGCGGGTGTTGGACATAAGGTTATGACAAGGCATTTAACCACAGAGACACAGAGTCACAGAGCCTGAAAAGACCGGAAAATTTTCTCCGTCATTCCTGCGAAGGCGGGAATCCAGTGACATGTCGTTGACGCTTGAATTCTCCACTGGACTTCCGCCTTCGCGGGAGTGACGAACAAAACAAAACTCTGTGTCTCTGTGCCTCTGTGGTAAAAATGTCTTGAATGTTTACAGACGTTGAATGTGAAAGCCACCATCAATGTGCATCACCAAACCGGTGGCATAGGTGAAGTGACCATCCGCAATGGACTGCACGGCATTGGCGATATCCTCAGGTTTGCCCCAACGCGGGATGGGCAGCAAGCCGTCTTCGTGAATCAACTTGTCGTACTTCTCTTTCACCGGGCCGGTCATGTCGGTGGCAATGATGCCCGGTCGGATTTCGTAGACGCCGATCCCTTCACCCGCAAGGCGGACTGCAAAGAGTTGCGTACTCATGGCAACGCCTGCTTTGGAGATGCAGTATTCGCCACGGTTGATACTCACAGTGTCCGCGGAAATGGAACTGATATTCACGACCGCAGGTTGAACCTTGTAACTGTCTTTGTTGGCAATCATGTGGTTGGCAACAAGCTGCGTCAGGAAGAACGGACCTTTGAGATTCACCGCGATGAGTCGGTCGAAGCTGTCTTCGTCGGTCTCCAGTAAATCTGCACGAACCGTCGGTGCGATACCCGCGTTGTTGATCAATAAATCCACAGGACCAAAGGCAGCAACCGTATCACCGAGCAGACGCTTGTGGTCTTCACGATTGCCAATATCGGCCTGAATGGTGATGGCTTTACCACCTGCATCTTCAACGAGCTTTGCGGCTTCGTCGGCAGCAGCGGAGTTGCTGTTGTAATTGATGGCGACATTGTAGCCTTGGGCGCCCAAAGAGACGGCGATCCCACGACCAATGCCACGGCTGCCACCGGTGACGATGGCGGTTCTTGTGTTTTTTCCACTTGTCATTTCAGACATGCGATACCTCATTTGCGTTACGTGTCTGCTGTAGGGAGACGGATAGTTTAGCAGAAATAAACAACCCGCGATCTGGGGTGAGATCGCGGGTTGGTCGTTGTGCATCGTGAGATCAGCGACACGCAGTGTCGCAGCTATTTTACAAATAAAACGTCGGATACTTGGCTTTGTTTCCCATGCGTTGGATGAGGATCGCCAATTCCAGTTGATGGTAGTCGCCCCACATGCTCGCTTCGCCGTTGGCAACCTTACTGCCGGCTGGGACATGATCCCAGTGATTGGGCCAATGGTAGATGCTGTGCAAAAGCAAGCCTTGATGGTTCGCCTTGGTGGAGAGATACGGCTCATCAAACAGTGTCCGGGCCACCGTGAGTCCGGCTTGCGTATAGCTCTTGCCCTTGGCACCAAGATAGTTGCCCAAACGGATCAAACCTTGTGCAGCAATCGCTGATGCTGAGGAGTCAACGGGTTCATGATCGTTATATGGATCAGCGTTTTGGTTTTGCCAATCACCGAGTTTGTGCAGGTTGGGTGCGCCATCATCCCAATAGGTAATGCCATCGAGTGTCGAACATTCCTTGATGTAGTGATCGCAGGTTTCTTTGGCACAGTTTTCGTAGACCTTGAGCACATCAGCCTTATTCAGACCGGTCGCTTCCTTGAACTTGGCTGGGGTGATGGTCTTGAAGAATTCGAGTTCTTCAGCGTAACCGAGCATCGCCCAGGCAAGACCGCGCGTCCAAGTGCTAAATGGGCTGTAGCCTTGTTGCGTACTGCGGGCACGGAAGCAGCCGTCATTGCGATTGAACGTGCCTTCGTGCGCGGTGCGCCCGCGGACGTCGTAAGTTTTTTCGGTATCGCCGTGATAGATGATGTACTGACTGGTGGTCAGACCATGGAGGACCGAACGCTTAAGCAAGTTGGCCCCGCGGTCGTTTTCGTGCATCAGGATATGACCGAGTTGCCATGCCACGCCGAGGATGCGCGTGGTGCGCATGGTGTCGATGAACAGTGAATGCGGACCATTAAAGGAATAGATGTATCCAAGCATGCGGGTACGTGCCGAATGTTTATCTTTGAATTCCTGCCGGACACCTTCCCAGCGTGAGGCCTGCACCGCGCCGGAAGCGGCAACGGCGGTCTTGCAGGTTTCTTCAATCCCCGTTGAGTCCTTGATTTTCTTTTCACGAATCAGGCGAATGATATTGCCATAGGTTGAGAGATTGTTAAATCCATGATCATGCACGCCGATGTGGGTGACATGTGGGAGCATATACTTGAGGGTTCGGTCGGTGCCGGCTTTCATGAGCTTGGCATCGTCGAGACCGTCACCTGCGAGAATCATGTTGCCGAACATGAAGCCTTGAGTCCATTCGGTCCAGCCCATGGAGGTGTACTTGCCTTTGACAGTGAAGACGGGCGTGCCTTTGGCAGGTTCCCACCCACGGTCAATGGCTTTGGATTTACGTGCAGCAAGTGTCAAAACACGTTCAATGGCTGGTTTTAAGTCATTGGGTTTAAGTTTGGCGTCAATTTTCATAGATGGCTCGAATCCTATTGGCTGTAGACTGCGTGGGAAGTGGAGATTATAAACCATATGGGCGGTGGTGGGAAAATCACACACAAGAGCATAAAATCGTTACAATAAGTCACCCATACCAATCGTCGTATAGACACTGTGGCACGTACCGGGGAATTGGGATTTAAGTGCCCTGTTGGCAACCCCCTTGCCGACCTGAATTTTGGAGATGAACTGCATTGAGACACTTACTACTTTCGATCTGTATCTGTTGTCTGAGCGTGTCAAACTGCTTTGGGCAAATCGAAGCGGTCACCAAAGCCAGGCATGACCTGCGACTGGGCTTTACAGTTCCGGGCAAGGTGCTCAAGCGAGCAGTGCATCCAGGTGATGTGGTCAAACAAGGCGACGTCCTCATTGAGCTGGAGGACAAAGAAGGCTTGGCTCAAATCGAAATCTGGAAGTTCCGTGCACAAAGTAATGTCGAAATCGATCAAGCCAAAGCTTCATTGGAGCTTGCTGAAATCGAAGAGAGTCGAACCCGTGAATTGGTTGCCAAGCAGGCAGCAGTCCCCTTTGAACTCAAAAAAGCAGAGTTGACCACCGCAGTACAAAAACTGGCTGTTGAAAAAGCAGTCCGTGAGCAGGACGAAGCCAAGCGTCAGCTTCAGATATATGAAGCCCGTCATGCCAACTACACCTTGCGTGCTCCGATGGATGGCGTCGTCGAGCAGATTCTTGTCGACGTCGGCGAAGTGGTGGAAAACCTCCAACCGATGGTGGAGTTGGTCGTCACCGATCCGCTGCGCGTGGATGTTCCGGTACCACTGGAAGAAACGATGAAGCTTAAAGTTGGTGATGATGCCTGGGTTCAAATGCGACTTGGACAGGTGATGGCCACACCGGTCAAAGGCAAGATCATCCATTTAGCCAATGTCGCCGACTCTGCAAGCAACACGCGACTGGTTCGCGTGGAGTTTGCCAACGCTTCAAACCATCCGGCCGGCGGCCAGGTGATTGTCAGCTTTACCGATCCTCAATCCCTTGCATCGAACTGATCGACCATGACACAAATTCCTACACAACAATCCAACAAACCGTCGAATAAGGGTTGGGGTGGCCTGGTCGAAAAGGTCAACAACGCCCCGGATATCCAGACGTTTCATCAGGCAATGCTTGATCTGCAATGCAAGATCGTTGCTGCCGAGTATGGCGCGTTCTGGGTCAAAGGCCCTGATGACAATCCAATGATCATCAACAGTTGGCCTAACAAACTTGAAGGTGATCAAATCGCAGAGGCCGTACGGGACCTGCTGGGGCAGAGTGCTCAAAGTGGTTTTGATCGTCAGGCATCCCATGTCCTGAAAGTCTCACCTGAAGGTCAGGAAGAAGATCCAGGCGTCGGTGCTCATGTGTTCGTCACGGTCCTTCGTGCTGCTGGCCGTATCGCAGGTGTCTGCACGGTTGTCGCGGACTGCCAGGACCCAAGTGTGATTAATGCAACCGTCCCCATGCGTGAACTTGCTGCAGGTTTGTACGAAGTCTTCGTTCAACGTGAAGCAGCACGACAGGCCACGCAGGACGCACAACATGTCCGTAATGCCGTTGCGTTACTGGGGACCACTCAGGAAGCAGAAGGCTTCACCGGCGCCGGCCTGAACCTTGTCAACGAATTGGCTCGACAACTCAAGTGCTCGCGTGTCACCCTCGGTTGGGTCAAAGGCCGCAACATTAACGTCATGGCCATGAGTGACACGGAAGAACTCAAGCGACATAGTGAATATGTACGACTCATGGAAGTTGCCATGGGTGAATGTCTCGATCAGCAGCAGCCGGTGGTATATCCCCTGCCGGAGAATGCTGAGCAGATTCTTGCCGAAGCCGTGGTGTACTCACACAAAAAACTACTCGCCAACGACAAAGGCAGTCACATCGTTTCCATCCCATTGCGTATGCGTGATGAATGGATCGGTGTTTTGACACTCGAACGCGAAGAGGGTTTCGATGGCATGCTTGTCACGCAACTGCAACTCATCGCCGATGTCGCAGCCCCGCAATTGGCTGATCGTTACGAATCGGATCGATGGCTCATTGGCCATGCCTGGAGCAGTGTCAAGTGGCTGGCTTCCTACGCAGTGGGCCCCAAGCATGTGGGTTGGAAACTGCTGAGCATCCTGGTCATGGCGGTCTTGTTATTTGTTTTCATCGGAACAATGCCCTACAAAATTTCCGCAGACTTTACGATGGAAGCTCAGTCCAAGCGCATCATCCCTGCCCCCTATGAAGGCGACTTGGCAAAAGTCGAAGTCCGGCCCGGCACGCAGGTCAAAGCAGGCGATATCTTAGCCATCCTCAACACCACCGAACTCAAGCTCCAACTCGGTGAAGCCGTCAGTCAATTGCATGTGTATTCGCTGCAACGACAACAAGCTCGCGCGGAAAACAAAATTGCCGAAGCTCAGCAGGCCGATGCTGCAATCAAGCAAAATCAGGCACGCATTGATCTGCTTCAATACCAAATCGACAAGTCCACGATCCGCTCGCCTATTGATGGCGTTGTTCTCACTGGCGACTGGTACGACAAGGTCGGTGGTGTGGTTGAAAAAGGCAAAGGGATGTTTGAAGTTGCCCCACTGACGGATTTGATCCCAATCCTGCGGGTCAGTGAACAGGATATCGACACCATTGAAAGTTACATCCACACGCAAGGTGCCCTGCCTACCGGCGCGTTGACCACACGGTCTCAGCCGGATCAGGACTTCAAGTTCATGGTCCGTCAGATTGTCCCACTTGCCACGCCAGTCAATGGTGAAAATGTTTTTGAGATTCGCAGCCGCTTTGCCACCGATAACTGGTCGCAGACTGCTGACTATGAAGTAAACGACACGACGGTCCACGAAGGCATTCTGTATCGCGCCGCCAAAGCCAATGGCCCTCAAACTCGGTCAGGTGCCGTCCAACCGGGAACCGACAACGATGTCTGGCAGCGTGCCAACTGGTTACGTCCGGGTATGGAAGGCCTGGCACGTATGGACATGGGCAAACGCAAAATCTGGTGGATCGCCACCCACCGCATCGCCGACATGGTCCGCCTGTGGATGTGGTGATGACGGGAATTTCGGATTTGTAAATTTTGGATTTCGAATTGACCTACGCGTTGATTTGTCATCTCTGAACAATCGAATCCGAAAGACTAAGGCAAATTCGAAACCCAAAATCCGAAATTCGAAATATAAAACATGGAACGACCCACATTCAGTCAAAACTGGTCTCGCGTTAGTCGGCTTACCCCGACACTTCGCCCCCACGTGCAGATGACGCGACAACTTTTCCGTGGCGAACACTGGTACGTTGCCCATGATCCAATCAGTAACAACTTCTTTCGACTTAACCCCGTGGCTCATCACTTCGTCGGACTCCTTGATGGCAAGCGACAAGTCGATGAAGCATGGCGGTTGACCACCGATCGCTATGCGGACATGGCACCGACGCAGAATGAAGTGATTCATATCCTCGGCCAACTCAACCAGTCCAACCTTTTGCGTGTCGACTTGCCGGTGGACGCCAAACCGCTCTTGGATCGTGCCAATCGACGTAAAGTCAAACAGTGGACCGGGCAGGCGATGAGCATTTTGTTTGTGCGCATCCCGTTGATTAATCCAGATCGTTTTTTGACGTGGTGTTTACCGCTGTTCAAACCCCTGTTGAGTAAAGGTGGTTTGGCCTTATGGATTGCTTGGCTGGCCTATTGTCTTTGGCAATTCATCCCGCATGTCGGATCATTTATTCATGATGCCGAAAGTGTTCTCGCCCCTGCCAACTGGGGTTGGATGGTGTTGCTGTTTTTGATCACCAAAGCAATTCACGAATTTGGACACGGGATTTTGTGTAAACGGTTTGGGGGCGCGGTTCCTGAAATGGGTGTGATGATGTTGATCATGATGCCCGCCCCATTTGTCGATGCCACGAGCAGTTGGAGTTTTGCCAGTCGATGGCATCGCTTCCTTGTTAACGCTGCAGGGATGATGTTTGAGCTTGCCATTGCAGGAGGCGCTGCATTGTTCTGGCTGTATGAGACAGCCAACAATCCTGGGTCACTCACTGCCCAACTGGCCTACAACATCGTCTTCATGGCATCGTTTACCACGATCCTCTTTAACGCCAATCCGCTTCTTCGATTCGACGGATACTACATGCTCGCCGACGTCTTGGAAGTACCCAATATGTACGACCGGGCTTCAAGGCATACCCGTTGGCTGGTACAACGTTTTGCCTATGGCATGGAGAACGCCCAACCTGTTGCTACCGCTTCAGGCGAACAATGGATTCTGCTGCTCTATGGCATCGCATCCCAAATTTACCGCTTCTTTGTTCTCACCGGCATTATCCTGTTCATCTCCGGCCAACTGCTGACCATCGGTCTGCTGCTTGCTGCATGGTCATTTATCGCATGGTGTATTGTCCCACTATCCAAGTTCTTTCATTGGCTTTTTACCAGTGGCCAAGTCGGCGAACAACGCAAACGCGCAGTCACCGTGACCTTCGCAGTCATCATCGGAACCATCATCGGTATCGGCGTGATCAAGGTCGACGAACACAAACGCACCGAAGGTGTCATCGAATCCGCTCAACGCAGCGACATTGCCATCCAATCTGACGGCTTTGTCACCCAAGTCCTCGTTGAACCTGGCCAACGACTCAAAGCTGGCGACCCCATGCTCATCGCTGAGAATCCGCAATTGCTCTCTCGCAAAGCGGAACTCGAAGCCGAACTGGTCAAGCTCGACATTGAACGACGCATGGCTATGGTCAAAGATCTGGTTGAAATGAACATCGCCAAGACCAAGAAAAAAGTCATTCAGGAAGAACTCGATGACATCAACGACCGCATCGCAGATTTAACGCTCAGATCACCACAGGATGGCATGCTCATCGCTGCAAACTTCAAACAGTATCTGGGGCAATATGTCCGTCGTGGTGATGTCGTTGGACGTATTGCGGACATGTCCAAACTGCGTGTTACGGCATTGGTCAGTCAATCTCAAAGTGCTGCAGCCTTGAACAAACAAATCCGCGCGGTGGAACTGCGCACCGTGGGTAACATCGAAAAAGTCCATCAAAGTCAGCTGATCATGGCTTTTGATTCAGGACGCAATTACCTGCCGCACCCGGCACTGAGTAAAAACGCAGGCGGTCAGATCGCCATGGACCCCGAAGATGCCAAGGGACAAAAAACCCTGCGTCCACAGTTCGAAATGTGGCTCAAGCTTCCCGCAGAAATGCAGGCATCCATGCAGGCCGGCAAACTCGTCGCAGCTCCTGCCTTACTTGGCGAACGGGTTTATGTCCGAATGACACTGCCCAAGCGCCCTTTACTGTTCCAATGGATGACCACCATCCGCCAGATGGTCCGTGACCGTTTACATATTTAACGCGTCACCCCTGGGAGTGCTTCTGACGGATCACTTGATCAATCACATCGGCCCCGGTTGGCAACCAACCCAACTCATACTTTGCTCCGGCATCCAACAGTAACTGTGCGCACTTGGCATGATCCTGTTTAAAGCCTGTAGACCAACCATTGATAGAACCATGAATGCAAGTCTGAATAGGCGTCCCATCATTTTGATGTTTCCATTCCAAAGGTGGATCAGGATCGCCATCGAGCAGCATCGCTAAACAATCTGCATGCCCATGAAACGCAGCACGATCCAGTGGCGTCATTTTTTCATCATCCTGAATATGTCGATTGAACCCCAACGCCAACATCGCTTTGACTGCAACAGGCCGATACCACCAACAGGCCCGGTTCAAGGCAGCGTGATCATCCTCAGACATTTCATCAAGTAATCGCGGATGCTTGGCCAACAATGCCTTGCCAGCTGAGACATCCCCACGCCAAGCCGCATCCAGCAACTGACATTTTGCAGGTGAATGTGCAAGCAACATCGCATGCGCGTCATGATGTTCAAACTTGATCGCCACATCCATTGCAGTCAGACCATGGCCTAGTTTCCAGTTATAAATCATGCCTCCCGTATCATTGATCCAGGGCTTTACCCCAAGTCGATGCGACACACAATCTGGCTCATCAGCAAGGCAATGAGCAATCAAATCCAAGTCCCCCAAGCGCGCAGCCAAAAAGATGTCCGGCTTAGCACCATGTGCTAAGAGTCTACGAACTACCGACTCATTATTCACCTGATACTGAGCAGCCGTCGAAGTGTGATCCACATCCAAAGCATGCACATCCGCCCCATGATCAACGAGCAAGTCCACCATTTCAACGGTGTTGGCATAATGCAAGGGATGTACGCCATCACCGCCCTTGGCGTGTACCAACTGTGGCTGCTCGCTAAGCCATTGAGCGACTTTATCAAGATGATTCAAACCGACCGCAGTCCAGATATCTTCAACCAAACCACGCTTAAAAAGCTCAGCAGAAACCTCCGGCGATTCATTCTCCGCAAGTCCGAATCCGCCTGGCCCCCAGTTGGTTTTCTTGTTGATATCCGCACCATGTTTTATGAGCAGATCGACCAAGTCCCAATTGGGTTTAGCAGCGAACAACGCTGTACTGTCAAATGCAAAACAGGTGTCATTGACATGGGATGCCAACTCTGAGTGCTTTTCAAAAAGCTCTCTGACCTGCGAAACATTGCCTGCTTTTACCGCTGTGATCCATTGCTCAAGTGGTGATTGGGTCAGTGACAGAATCTTGCGTTTAAGCCCCGGCCAGGACTCCATGCCATACCCGCGAGCAACGACCAACTGTGCATCGGAGAGTGCTGCATTTTGTGGTATTGGCGGCGACGGATGTAGTGCATTAAACCTTGCCACTGCATCAGCATCACCCGCCCATACGTTGCGGATCAACTGCTTGGCGATTTTTTTCTGGCGCTGAAAATTCGGCTTGGCAGGCAATGGCGACATCCAACGATTGAGATCATTGGACATTACTCACCATCCTTAGCTTTAAGTTGTGCGGCGGTTAATGCGCCTTGCTCTTTGAGCCAATTAGCGGTGTCGAGAAATTTATTATTGAGCAGTTCATCCAAGGGCGTTGTGCCAACCACACTCACTGCGTTGATTGATGCACCACGTTTCAATAGATAAGCGATACAATCGCGTTGACCATTGATTGCAGCAACACAAATCGAACCGTTTAATTCGGCATCCGCATCACGGGTGCTATCGCGATGAGGCATGTTGCCATATGGATTATGGAATTGACCTTGATCGTTAAAAAAGGTTTTGACCAAATCCAACCGCCCTGCTCCTGCTGCCAAAGCAAGATCAAATTTCGCACCGCGTTCAATGAGCAGTCTGGCTGATGGCACATCACGGAAGATAACCGCATTGACCAATGGTGTGCCGTTGCCAAGGACACTACCGGTCGCATCAATTTCAGCACCGTTCTCCAGTAAAGCATTGATCGCTTGTGGGCCATGTTTGATGTTGGGGCCGAAACTTGCTGCCCAGTGCAATGGCGTTTCACCAGTTCCATCCGGCTTGCATGTTTGATTGGGATGGGCACCGCGTTTGATCAAATAGGCAATGGTCTTGCCAACATTTTTGAGTCGTGTATTGATATTGCATAAATCAAAGAGCAAGGTCGCCCCATTGGGGATGGGTTTATCGAGCCAATGGGGTTTGGCATCAAGGAGTCGGCCAAGCGTTTGCAGATCACTTGCGCGGGCAGAGCGGACAATGGGCATGTAATCTTCCAACTGGTCAAGCAGATCAACCACCCCCTGTTGATTGCCATCATGGACAGCCCAATCCAGGGGCGTACCACCAAATGTTTTATCTTTCATACTTGGATCAGCACCATGGTGAATCAATTTTTCAACCGTTTTAAGGTGTCCGCGAATGGCTGCCTGATGCAATGGTGTGCAGTAATCCAGAAAGCCTTGCGGGCCGTAACAGCTTGGATCAAACTTGCCATAACACATTGAACAAAGATAAAACACAACATCTTCGTGGCCGTAAATTGCGGCAACCATTAAGGCTTTTTGGAGGGCAACCTGTTGAATTTCCCTTTCCTGTACAAGCCGTTTGATTTCAAGCCAACGATTCAACCCCGCCATCACCGGCAAGGTTTGTTTGGCCCCTGCATCAACCAATTTTTTGAGAACCGCCCTGTCAGGATGAGCCAATACCGCATCCACCGCACGGTCAGGATCAGCACCTCGACTAAGCAGTAAATCCATGACCTTGGACTGTAGTTCATTGATCTGCATCAGGCGGCTGGACACCACCAATCCCAACGCTGTCCCCTTGGCATCGTCTCCGCAGCCGGCATCAACCTTTGCCCCAGCATCCAGAATCAACCTGACCATATCCAACCAGGTGTCCGGCAATTTTTCGCCAGTAAAATTGGGATTCGCAGCTACAAAATGCAGCAGGGTTGGCGACTTGAAATAGCCTTGGTCATATGCCTTGTGACCTGACGCTCGCTGATGGACAAGATTGGGATGCTTGGCAAGTAAAGCTTTGAGTCCATCCACATCTCCACCATCAAGTAATGACACCGCATCAGCAAAAACCGGATCACTTGGTTTGGGATGTTGGTGATAGGCGTCTGTTGGATTTTGCGCAGAAGCAGTATCGCAAAAGCAACTTGCCAGAGCAAAAACAATAGATGAAACGATCAAGAGTTGAATCATAACGGACCTCCTTGCAGCAAGCTGCAAAATGTTACCAGTTACCCGCAAACCGGTCAGGGGTTCGTCATGTTGAAAATCAATTGTATGACAGGTGGGCGTGGCCCTTCCCGCGGGTAGGTTGCTTCCTGCAAGCGAAGACAAGTCTAATCCAATTCAACTACATCAGTCAACTTGCTCTTAGTGAATTCAACACCTTTATGAAAACGACATTTAGATAAAATCACACTCAAACCAAACGCCCTGTTTGTCTTTTGTGAAAATAATGCGATGATATGCCTATCGCAATTTCTCGGGTGACACGAACAACCTGTCTTCATATGCAAACATTCAACAGTCAGTTGTACTCCGCCAGAGTCTGCGCCTGTTCTATAGCCATTTGATATGTACGACAGCTAGAGTATTGGGGGCCATTCATGGGCGAAGTGTTCTTTTTTCTGTTCATTGCAGCAATGATCGTCATGGTCGTTGGGCATGGGATGTGGGTCGTAGTCGCAGCGATTTTTCGAGGTAGTAAACCCAAGGAAAATCAAAACCAATTCGATCCTACGTTATCCGATGATCGTGCAGCGACCGCGCGTTATGCGCGTCATTTACGTGACCGACAACTCATCGATTCGGACATGCATACCCAAATCATGAATGCCATCGCAGAAGATGTCCATCTACGTGATGCAGTGACGCCAGAACCAATCATCAGTCGGGCTGAGGATTCACCATCACCTGACACGCCCCGCGCATCAACTCCCCCCATCTCTCAACAGCAAACAGATGAGAAGTCGCCTGTTCCTACAACATCAATTTCACAAGAGTCAATGGGAAGAGAATCGTCGACTCCGAATGATGTGCAGCCACAAGAGACTGTTCTCAAAACACTGGCCATGCAAATGGCACAAAAGCATCACGATTCCTCCACTGCAACACCAAATGAGACGGATGAAGATTCAAATACCTTGGACAACCTCCAGGAAATCGACCCGATTGAAATACCTGTTGTAACCACAGCCAAACCTGTCGAGCCACCAACACCCAAGCGTCCTATCCGGCAGGTGCTTGCCACCTTTATGGCACAGAAAAATATCCGCTGGGGTGAACTCATCGGCGGCTTGCTTATTGTCTGCTGTTCTGCTGCGTTGGTCGTGAGTCTGTGGTCGCAAATTCAGGCGATCCCCATTCTCAAGTTCATGATCTTCACCGGCATGACGGCTGCACTCTTTGGTGGAGGACTGTTTGTACAACATCGTTGGAATGTCCCAACCACCGGCCGGGCGGTATTGAGCATTGCGACACTGCTTGTGCCGCTAAACTTCCTTGCCTTTGCTGCGTTCACCATCAATGCAAAGAGCATTGGATTCTGGACGATCAGTATTGAAGCCGGCACAGCGATTCTCTTTGCATACCTAACATGGCTGGCAGCCAAAGTAGTCCTGCCCCAAGCCCCCAGGCTCATGGCAACGGGTTACGTGACTACTGCTGCAACTTGCCTGGCCATGCAGTTTGTCCCGCTCCAAGGCCCACGAACTCTACTTGTAGCAGTCGCAATCCCCATGAGTCTATACTTGATCACAATGCTGCTGACTTGTCGACGGCTTCTCTTTGCACCAGTTGATCTTGCAAATGATTCAGATGGTAAACAAGATTGGAACTTAACTGCCAAAAGCCTGTATTTCATGCAGTTTTTCATGGCTTTTGCGTGTCTTGCCCCCTTTGGATTGGCGATTCATCTCACTGGTACATACCGCGATGCGCTGCAGTGTACCGCCCCACTGATCGCGCTGTTTGCCAGCCCTGCGATGCTTGTCAGTTACCTGCTGTGGCAACGGGATGAGATTCAACTCACCGCGCCGATTCGAACACTCAGTGCGACGATCAGTCTGGTTGCCCTGGTTTTGGGTGGGTTGGCATTGGGATTGGCATGGCCGGTTCCAGTGTATTTGTTGCCGACACTATTGGTCAACGCAATGACCATGTGGGCCGTCAGTCGATCCGCACGACGTTGGCAGATCAAGCGAAGCTGGCTTACACGTGTGGGTTTGGTCTGGCTGTCGTTGGCATGGATTGTGTTGGTTGGATTACTGGCTGGTCGGATCGACTGGGCAATGACTGATCCACGACTGTTAATCCAAAGCCTGTTGTCAATCCTCTCTGCCAAAGCTTTGATCCTACCAGTGGTGTTATGTGCTTTACTATCTCAATGGAGTCTATATCGCAAAGACATTCGTGCAGCGCATGGCTATTGGATCACTTGCGGACTCATGGGGCTGGTGAGTGTCACGCTATTGACCGTCAAAGGCTTTGGTCTTGAAGCCGACAGCGGGCAAATTACATGGGTTTATGTGTTGTATGCGGTGATTGCATTATTGGCTGCGTGGCGACTGCGCAACCCATTACCCACATGGTGCAGTTGTGTCATGATGCAACTAGCCCTGTTCGAACAATTGATATTTGTTAGACCGTTTGAAACATTCATTTGGCCCACAGCAATCCTCATCAGTGCCAGTCTCTTTGGAGTGGGTGTTTTATTGACAGGCTTATTAACGGGCAAATCTCGCCGGTCCATGATCCAAAGAATATACAGTCAACCATGGTTCATATGCAGTATCAGCCTGTCGATCATCGCAGTGATCTTGATGAGCATGAGACTTTCCGAACAACTGCTCAATGCCTATTACCTGCGTTTGTATTGGGTGACAGCGATCTGGTTGATCCTTTCAATTCTGACTCGTTCACGCTGGTTATTTGCCATGGGGCAACTTGCAATGCTTGGCGGACTGCTGGTGATGCAACACAATCAGTTAATCAAACAGCTTGATTGGGATCAACTGCCAAACCTGTTGAGCATGCCAAGCTATTGGCAAAGACAGACTCTGATGATCGCAGGCATGAGTCTGTTCTGGCTGCTCTATCGCTTGACACTGGACAAGCTGACGCAACGGGCCAATGGCACAAGCAAACTCGAACGCTTGGCATCAATTGTGAATCTGCCGAACGTGACAATGGACATGGTACTTTCATGGATCGCAATGGCGAGTTGCATAGTTTTTGCCCTGTGGAGTGTGGGAATCCATATCGCAATAGAACTTGGCATCGACCAGCGATCCGCAGATGTGATTGGATCACAAATTTCCCGTAGTCAGCATGCAGCAGGCTGGGCAACTTGGATACTGCTTGGTATTGTCAGCATCATTTTTGGTATCCGCCAAATACTGGCAAAGAACAAGGCGGTGATCGGCGCCTTGGCGATATGCTGGTTATGTGCAACAGCGTTGATCGCTGCACAATTTGCTCAAATGCTATGCGTAGTCAATGCATGGCGTTGGCTACTTGGAGTAACAGGCGCAGCGTATGTGACAGGATTGATTATCACAGGCAAACACCGATCTGCAATCGCATCAGAGTCACTGAATGAGAATGCCAATTCATACTTGAAACAGTTGGGATTTTATCTTTTTGCACTACCGCTATTGGTTCTAACCGCTGCTTGCGCGATAGCCATGGTACTGGTTAATCCTTCCATAGAAGTGTTCTTCACAGATGCTTTCCGAGAGACAACATATCCACAACTTTTCTTGCATCTGCAGATGTATGGCCCGGTGGCTCTACTTCTTGGATGCCTCTTTGCATTGGGCTTTTCGAAGCGTGACAGGGATTATGCCAATGCAGTTGCAGTATTAATCAGCATTACCGCTATCGGAATCGAGTCCTGTATTTTCCATTTTGGGGGGCTGCGTTTATCCGCGGGACTCATCTTTGCACTGGTGCAAATTCACGCATTGGTCGGTGCAGGTGCAGCACTGATCTGGGATCAGTTGCGACGCTTCAAATCCGTGGAACTGTCATCACTGGGATATCCCCAATGGCCTCTACTGCTAAGCCGAATCTCGATAAGCATCATGTTGGCTATTGCGTGTCTTGCAGTATTGGCTGAACCGGGAAACGCTCCAACATCAATGCAACATGCGGGAAGTCTATGGAGTTTTGCTGCATTCATATTGGTGGAGTTGGCGATCCTGCGTAACTCTGAAAAACGACCACGACTCACCCAACCCATCAGTTTGTGGATGATGATGGGCGTGATCCTCATAGCTCTTGCATGCGCCCCGCTGGACACCGGCATGTGGCAGTGCTTTCATATCATCTCGACAGGTTGGCTCGTCGTTGGCGTTGCCCTGCTCTTAACGCTCGGACGCTACACACACCAGCTTGCAGAGTCCGGCTGGTCACAAACATTTGACACGATCGTTGCAGGACAAAACGCAGACGTAGCGACCATTGAACATGATCTAAGCTGCACGAATTGCAACTACAATCTTCGCGGACTTGATCGTTCAGGAACGTGCCCTGAATGTGGGGAGTCGATTAGTGAAGCGATCAAACAGGCTACCGAAAAACTCTCCGTCCAATGGACAGCCCGCATTCTCAAAGCAAGAACAACAGCCACGCAATCCATACTCGGTTGTGTGATACTGGCAATGGTTTTTGCACTGCGATCCAGTTTGGATGATCCGTTTAATCCATGGTGGTCGATGGGGATGCTACTTGGTGTTGCTGCGATGAGCATGGCATTGGGGGCTTGGGCGCCACGACGTGCCTATGCGTATCTGGGAGTCTTGGCGGTGAGCTTGGGGACCACCATTGGATACGCGAAATTGTATTGGGACTCAGCAGGACTCAGTGAATTTGAAAACATCATCCAAACCGTCCATCTGAATATGATCACTGTGATTCTAAGTGCCTTCGCATGGCAATGGGTCGAACGCCGATTTCTTCGTACTCGTCTCTCTGCATCGCCGGGCGTTCTCCCGCAGTTACATCACTTGGTTGTGATAGCTTCAACCATTCTGCTTGCTGGACTAGCAGGCATGCAACTATTCAACATGGCATCAGGAATCACTGAGCCGCCATACATCCCAATCAACGGCGTCGCGACTACTGGTTGGATTGCATTGGTAATGGCCACTCTGTTGACACTGGCCTGTATTCGTGAATCAATTGGCAAGCATGTCCTGGCCTTGTTATATGTCATCGGACTTACTGCATTGTGCCAACTGCTCACCCAATCCCCCATTGCCCCGCAAAGTCTGGGCATGGTACTGGCGTTGGGGTTGGCAGGTTATGCTTCTCTGATGAGTGTCATCCTGAGGCAGATTCAACATCATCCCAAGTTACAAGGCATCTGCGACGACAACGCATTTGTACCGTACACCAATATCGCCTTGTCGATGCTGTCGGTGTTCTTAAGTTTCATAGTCTCCGTGCAACATCCAATCATTATGCAACGTGCAGTAATCTGTCTTGCACCCGTCATTGCCGCGATAGGACTGCTTGTCTTACAGCGTGACACCCGATGGCAAAACCTGCGTGGGTTGATCCTTGCCCAATTGTTCTGTTTCCCATTACTGGTTAGTTGGATCTACATCACGCCCGACGGGAGTTTTGTATGGCCTAGTCGGATCATCGGCTACATCCAGGCGTTTGCGTTTATCACGTTGGTGATGGGGATTTTTGTCAGTCGCATGCCCAATGGTGATTGTGATGTACCTGATCCACTTTCCTGGCAGTCCGTCACCCGTCGATGCATGTCCGTTGTCAGCTTCCTTGGATTGTTGGCTATTGGTGTCGTGGGGTTTGGACAGGTTCAGAGTTTAGTCCAGCATCAAACCTTGCCGTTGACCATGCCGATGATTATTGGATTGATTGTTGCTTACGCACTGCTGATCGTTCTGTGTCTGCTCTTTGCTTTGCGTGATCGTTTTGATGTGCTGCGGATTCCTGACGCTCATAAGGGAGCATATGTCTACATCGCCCAACTCCTCGGCGGGGTGTTGGCGTTGCATATTCGCACGACCATGCCCTGGTTGTTCCACGGGTTAGTGACACCGTTCTGGCCACTGGTGGTATTGGGGATTGCAGTTGGCGGCATTGCCATTGGTGAGATGTGTACCCGCAGGAATTTGTTTGTGATAGGTAAACCGTTCACTCAAACCGGGACATGGTTGCCACTCGTTGCGTGTTTTGACCTTATTGCACATGTATCACGAATTCACTTCTCATTGGTACTGCTTGCGGTGGGTGCGATATACGCAGTGCTGTCCGTGATGAGACGTTCAATGTTACTGGGAATGATTGCGACCTTCGCGCTTAATGGCAGTCTCTGGTACTTGCTGCATCACACCCAGGGACTTGGTATCACTGAGCATCCACAGCTATGGATTATCCCGCTTGCCATTGCGGTTCTTGCTGCGGGTTATCTCAATCGTCAACAACTCACAACTGAGCAAAGTCGCATCATTCACTATGGCTGTCTACTTGCGATTTATCTTTCATCCACACTGGACATCTTCCTCATCGGTGTCGCGCAGGCACCGTGGTTGCCGTTGGTTTTAGCGGGTTTATCCATCATTGGTATTTTCATCGGCCTTGCCCGGCACATCCGCTCGTACATGTTCCTGGGTACCGGATTTCTGTGTTTGTCACTACTGACCATGATCTGGCATGCCGCAACGAACATGGGCTGGACATGGATATGGTATGTCGCGGGCATCGCCCTGGGCATCGGCATCATCACCGTCTTTGCGATGTTCGAGAAAAAGAAAAACGAGATGGCGAAAGTGATTGATGAAGTAAAAGACTGGACCAGTTGATACTATAAATACCTGCTGCTTGGTCATTCATTTAGGAGACCGACATTGAATTTACCCTTCACTTGGCCCAACAACTGCCAAGCCGCAGTTAGCTTGTCTTATGATGATGGCTTAATCGTCCATCGTGATTATGTTGCACCATTGCTCCAACAATTAGGATTGCGCGCGACGTTTTATGTCAACCTGCTAGCCAGTGGTGTGACGAGAGATTACGGTGTCACAGACATTGTCACATCACCTGGCTTATGGCGTGAACTTGCCCAAACAGGCCATGAACTGGGTAATCACTCGGCCTTTCATCCCTGTCGCATTTCCGAGCCTGAAAAATTTGCATGGTTGGACCCTGCATTTGATCTCCGTGACTACACCCCCAGTCGCTGGTGGGCAGAGATGCGTCTGGCTAACTTCACATTACAACTCCTTGACGGAAAAACCAATCGGACTTTTGGAAACACCTGCTGCAATACCACACTCGGACATGGCGACAGTGAAATGTCACTTGAACCCTTAATTGAAAAACTCTTTGTTGCAGCACGCGGCCCGATGAACAACACAATCGTTAATCCGCGACGAGTCAACCTCAATGCATTAGGACATTTCACTGCCGATGGATGTACCTGTGAATCCTTGCAAAATCACGTCCGTCAAGCCATCGCAGAAGGTGGCTGGATCATCTTCATGATTCATGGTGTCGGAACTGGGCCAGACAGCCATCGTCTGCACATCGATCAGGATGAGCACGAAAAATTTCTGACATGGCTTGCCGATCAAACCAATCAACTCTGGACTGCACCACTGGTCGATGTCGCTCAACATGTCCGAGCTGCCGAGCAATAGAGCATCAAGCAGATAAGTGTAACGACTGGCACTCCGCGTCAACGGCAAGCTCGCGATTGATGTCCGTGCAGTTCAACAGCCACGGGGATCGCTCTGAAAGCAGGTATCATCTCCGTCTTCTCGCCCTGCTTAAGAATAAGAAAAACGAGATGGGCTAGGTGATTGATGAAGTGAAGGTTTGGGAGAGTTGATTGGCCAACCCAAAGCCAAACATGCTCAATCTTCTTCCATTTTGTTTTCAGCAATGAATATCAAACCGTGTTCAATGAGAAAATCACGTAGTTCGTAAAATACGACTGCTTTATCTTTGGGATGTATCAGATACGCAAAATTTATACGTCCAGGAAATATTTTTCCACCATACAAAAAATTCAGTGAATACGCTGACTCATCATCATATAACTCAAGTGTCAGTGCACGAAATTGATCACGTGGAATAATCTTCTTGCTTTTGGGTAATATTTTCGCCCCAATCAAAATCAGAGACTCTTCGGTGACTTGAACGATCTGCTTTCTTTTGGATGTAAGGAATATATAAGGGATGCCAAACAAACCAGCCCATCCAAAGATTAACCATACAAAGAAAAAGGGATGACGCGAAACAATCGCAAGCATGGTTACAAACAATGCTGCTGGTGCCCAAATAATCCAAAATACAATCAGGCAGCCAGACAGACCTTTGTCGACCTTGTATTGATACGGATCAATAACGTATTGATTTGCAACCAATTCCTCCCCCCATCACTTAATCAATGATGCGCATCATGTCCATGATCGTCATGTTCGTCTTCAATCGGCTGGGGCTTGGCCCAACCCACTAAATGAACAAATAATCCAGCACCGAAGAGTCCGACGGTGATGATCAGAACCAAGGGCAGAAACGGCATCCCGCCCACCGCATGATGAGTCAGTTGGGCCGCTGCGTTGGTATTTTCACCCCCTGCTGCGTGCTCGACAGCCTCACTGCCATGGGGTGCAGCAAAGGCCATTCCTGCTGCGATCCATCCAAGACTCAATCCAATCATGATGCCGATGATGCGTTTCACGTGTGTACTCCAATTCATATCACGGACTTATTAAACCAGTAGCGATGTCACGCTGCAACTAAACATGATCTGTCAATCAGCGTTTCTTGCGTTTACGATTGCGGAAGCGTCCGCCGGCATTGGGGGATGAGTCTTCATCCTTGCCATGGGCTGCCCGGGCGCGACGTTGCTTGCGAGTGAGCATCGCATCGTCATCTCCACGACCACCGGCTTGTTCGGCGGCGGCCATGTCTTCCTGCTGCTGAGCCGTCCCCTGTGATGCTGCTGCATAGGCTTGTCCCCCTGCTTCGGCATGCTGGGCGGACTTCTCACTGTACACGCTCTTCTGCTCAACTTCGGGAGTGAGCCTTGCACGGAAAATCAGTTCCGTCACACGATCACGCACACTTTGCTGCATCTGGTTGTATTGGGCAGCACCTTCACGCTTGTACTCAATGCGTGGGTCTTTCTCAGCATAGCCACGAAGTCCAACGGAGTCCTTGAGTTGGTCCATCGCGTAAAGGTGATCCTTCCATGCCATGTCCAAAATCTGTAAGAGTACAAATCGCTCAAGTTCGGTAAGTTCAGTCCGCATGACACGTCGGCCTTGCGTGACAAGTTCATCACGAGCAGACTCGGCTTCCTGAAGCTGCTCCACAGTGAGCGTCTTGCCAAAGCGTTCCTTGAACCAGGTCACCAGAGTTTCGGGATTGCTATCGCGGTTGACGACTTCATCAACAGTTGTTTCCAATTTGCCTTCACGCATCCACGCAGTCGCTTCGGTGATAAGCATATTGCGAACCTGCTCGCCGGTCATCTGGATAAGATCTTCAGGCTTAATATCCATGCCATAACGGTGCTTAGCCCAATGTGCCAACTGTTGGGCGGCCCATGCACCGTCCTGCTGTGCGGTGGCAACGGTCATATCCATCGCGAAATCGACGGGGTAAGTCACTTCACGTTCCAGATAGGAGTCACGTGCCTGCTCAAAGAGCTTGTCAACAACACCCTGCGGATTAGCAATTTCAATCTCTTCGGGTTTGACTTGAATATTGAATTTCTGACTCACCCAATCAACAAGTTGTTTCTGGGCATAGAGCTTGTCCATGTACTTAATCGCACCAGTGAGTTCGCGTTTGTCGATCTGTGTGTGGGCAGCTTCGACAAGTTGATCCTGGACTTCTTGAATATTCATCTGACGGATTTGGTTTTGCTTTAAGTCAACATGGAAGCGACTCATCGCCCACTGACTTAAGCCCCGCGTATCCCATTGCTCAGGTGGCTGATCGTTGGACATGTATTCGCCAAGCGTCACATCAATAACCTGAGCTGCTTCGGAGCGTGCGTTGCGACGGATGATTTCCTGAAGTTCATCAAAGTCATCCATGCGAAGCTTGCCCGGATCGATACTCACATCCAACGTCGTGCGACACCATTCAGCGACTTGCGTCTTGACATAGTCCTTATCCAGATACAACATCACTGCATCTGAAACAGCATCATAGATAAAGTCGAAAATGACCTGTTCGACGGCACGTCCTTCGAGCACATCCTGACGCATGCCATAGAAATGGTTGCGTTGTAATTCCATCACTTCGTCGTATTCGACGAGGTTCTTACGAATTTCGTAGTTGCGTTCTTCGACCTTGCGTTGAGCACGTTCGACGGACTTGGTCAACCAACGGTGTTCGATGGCATCGCCTTCCTTCATGCCCAATCGTGAAAGCGCTGCGAGGGTGGTCTTGCCAGCAAACATCCGCATCAAGTCATCTTCAAGACTGATGAAGAATCGCGACGAACCTTTGTTTCCCTGACGACCGGCACGACCACGAAGCTGATTGTCGATACGACGTGATTCGTGACGCTCGGTGCCGATGATATGCAGACCGCCCATATCCTCGGTATCGGTGAACATGCGTAAGCGATGTAACAGGAAGCTTGGCAGTTGATCCAACACATGAAGCAATTCATCATCGCTCATATCACTGACACGGTTTTCATCATGCCATGCAGGTGTGAGGAAAAACTTGTAAACCAGTAGTTTTTCCCACCATTTCATCTCCGGCCACTGGACGCGCCAGCCATTTTCCTTGACCCATTTAATGAGCAATTTACGCTTGACCTGTTCGTCAGAAAGATCACTTAAATCAGCAGGTTTAAGCCCCAGCAGTCGGCCGGCGAGGTGTCGGTAGACATTGCCAATCAACTCCTGATCGGTCATGTCCGTATTGGCGTCACGCCCGATGAGGTCGCGTTGTTGCCAATGATGGATTTGCTGTTCACGAGAGATAGGTCGCAGACGGATGTCGGTACCACGGCCAGCCATGTTGGTAGCGATCATCACTGCCCCCAATGATCCGGCATCTTCGACGATATTGGCTTCACGTTCGTGTTGCTTGGCGTTGAGCACTTCATGTTTGATCCCATGCTTTTTGGCAAGTAACTGCGAAAGCATTTCGCTTGCTTCAACACTGGTCGTACCCACAAGGACGGGGCGGCCCACGTCGTGCTGGAGCTTGATTTCATCCATAATGGCATACCACTTGTCCTTGGCAGACAGGTAGATAATGTCATTGTTATCTTCACGAATCACAGGCTTATTGGTCGGGACGCAGACCACGTCCATGTTGTAGACTTCCAGAAACTCGGTCGCTTCGGTCACAGCGGTACCGGTCATCCCTGCGATACGCTTGTAGAGTTTGAAGAAGTTCTGGATCGTCACTGTTGCAAGAGTCTGGGTCTCTTCTTTGATCTTGACACGTTCTTTGGATTCCACAGCTTGATGCAGTCCGTCGGACCACTGACGACCGATCATCAGTCGGCCGGTGAATTCATCGACGATGACAACTTCGCCACCTTGAACCACGTAATCCTTATCCTTGGTGTAAACCACATGAGCCCGCAGCGCGTTTTCCAAAAGGTGCGGCACGTCCATGTTATTACCGACATAGAACGAACCGATATTGGCAACTTTCTGAGCTTCAGCAATACCATCATGCGTCAGATGGGCTGCCTTCTTTTCCAATTCAATTTCGTAGTATTGGATATGCTTGTCACGCTCCGCTTCAAGTCCGGGAATGGTCTCTTCGACCTGCTTCATCTGCTCGCGCATTTTTTCGATTTGAGCTTTGTCGCGGCAGTTGCGGATATCACCTTCATAACCGGTGGCTTTATGGATGGCTTTCTGGACGAGGTTATCTGCCTCGGTCCAGGGCTTTTGCACCTGCATAAGGTGTCGGGCGACATTGTCAGCCAGTTCATATCGCGGCGCGTCATCATGTGCCGGGCCGGAGATGATCAGCGGCGTCCTTGCTTCGTCCACAAGAATGGAGTCCACTTCGTCGACGATGACAAAGTCGCGTTGCTTCTGAACCTGCTCCTTAGCGGAGAGCTTCATGTTGTCCCGCAGGTAGTCAAAGCCAAATTCACTGTTGGTGCCATAGACAACATCACAGTCATAGGCTTCCTGCTTCTTCTCCGTGGGCATCATATGGAAAGGATGAATCGCCCCAACGGTCAAACCCAACCAGCGGAAAAACGGAAAGACCCAGTCGCGGTCACGTTGCACGAGATAATCGTTGACAGTGACGACATGGCCACGCATACTTTCGACACAGTTGATGTAACAGGCCAAAGGCGCGACGATGGTCTTACCTTCACCGGTTTTCATTTCTGCGATCTTGCCTTCGGAAAGCACCATACCGCCGATGAGTTGGACATCAAACGGGCGGGCGCGAAATGGCGGGCGGGATTCGGGATACAACTCGCGGACGGCATTGTAGATTTCATTGGGAATATCCACCTGCATCCAACCCGGCGTTGGAACCGCGCAGCCCATCTCCTCGATGTCATCCAACTCGGCAGCCTGCTTGGCAATCCGTTCAAAAGTCGGTTGCACGGACGGCTCAAGGGTTGAGGGATCAAAGCTGTTTTCAGGATTGAAAATACTACGAATCCCCACCGATCGATCCATTGCTTCACGAGCGACGACTAACACCTCAGGGAGCAAGTCAGCGATTTTCTCACCACTGGCAATGCGACCGCGAAACTCTGATGTCTTGGCCATCAATTGAGCATCGGTCAGTTCCCGAATGTCTGCTTCGCAGGCGTTGATCGCTTCAACACGACGGGCATAGGACTTGATAAAACGTTCGTTGCGCGAACCAAAAATCTTGATCAGCGACTTGGTGACAAGTGAGACAACCATGGGATAGACCCTTTATGACTGGTAAATAATGATTTAAACCCGGAAGGATTCAACGGACTTGCAACAGCAAATTGAGCTATGCGCCCGCAAACAGAAAAACGTACTGGAATCAGACGTTCGAAGGTGGAGGCAGATTCAACAACCAGTCACAGATCGGTTGCGAAGGAGCAATCAAGCGAACACGATGCACATGGGCATCAGCATATAAATGCAAACTGGGTAAGACAGTCGTAAGCGTGCTGAAGCAGTTGGCTTGGTTGACATTGTGATGGTGCTTCTGGTGACCGAAATTTTTGACCACCTGATCAAACCAATGACGGGCAGCCTGACGCTGGGATCGCACGGAACTGACCAGTGAATCGACATTCGCTGGATCAATCATCCGCAACGAATCGTCGGTTGGCATATAGCCAGCCCCCACCGCCGCAGCGATGGCAAGGAGCAATACCGGAGATAGGACGGCTGTGCGTTTCATCAGATAGGTATTATCGGTGATTTGGGTGACAGGATGCAAACCCGAAGTAAAAAAGTTATCGGAATGCTCAACCGGTTACAGCGTTATTCCGTCTCCAGAAGCTCGAGCACCAGGTTCGGATCATCGAGTTGATCCAGAATCGTCGTGTTCGAATCCGCTTCTTCATCAATGCTCAGAACCACTTTGAGACTGGCAGTTTGGGGAGGATTACTCACAAAACTCAGCAAATTCGCTGGCGGTTGCTCCGGCTCATTGGATGCAAGGATAATCACAGGAATCGGCACAGCAGCCTGCGGGATGAAACTGCCAAACGATCCGGTAAAGGCAGCAAAGTCATGACTGTCCACACGCCCATCAGCAGTGCTGGTATCCGCAGTGTCACGAATATCCAAATAACCCGGCACGTAGACATGGTCATTGGTATCCGCTGAAAGCTGTCGCCAATACAACATCGCGGACAAGTCGGCCATGTTAAAGACACGGTCACCATTTAAATCGCCAAGCAATTGGTGAAAGTGTGTGCTGTACTCTGTATCCATCGCAGCATTAAAGTCGGTGGCAATGGTGATCTCGTAGACACCATCCACCAAATCCAGATTTCGCAGGATCAGTTGATCGCCATCAACTAAGACATCACTGAGATTCAGCGTCACGGTTTCGGTGATCGCATTGCCATCGACCTCAAAAATGCGTACCAGTGAGACGGCGGACTTGTCGACATCCAGTAAATCGTAATCGAAGGTCACTGTGATATCACTGATCACACTTCGCTGCGTTGCCCAGTCAAAAGGTGCGTTGGTCGACTGATTGGCTGGACGGTCTGCATCGTATTGGAGCGTGTTGTATGCAATGCTATCCACGTCGTTGGTGCGTGGTGCGTTCAGGAAGTTCTTGCCGGTGTTGTCGGTGGAGGGCGTGACTTGCAGCAGTTGAGCCGCCCCACTGAACGAACGTGTGCGGTCGGAGTAGACTGAGAGCGAATTACTGGATCGTGATGCGACATAGACATCATGCCCATCAGGATCAAGTAACAAGGTAACCGGCCCGTCGAGACCAGTCAGTGTCTGATCCAACAAGTCATCTGTGTTATGCGTTAACGACCAGGACAGTGACAATGAACCATCGGTCGCAATGTTGTAGACATGCAGTTGGTCTACAAAACTGGAAGTGACGTATAGTTTGGTTCCATCACCATTGATTACGACACCAGAAGGTTTGCCTTGTGCGGTGATGGTGGATTGCAGCGTCAATTGACCGGTGGTGGTATTGCGTTGGAAGATATTCAATGCACCATCATCGTCGGATGCTGCGTAGAGATACTTGCCATCGGGCGTGATTGCCATTTCACGCATATCCGAAAGGCTGTCTTCTGCTACATTCTGTTGATGGGTCAACAAGCCGGTCACGGTGTCCACAGAGTAAACGACGAGACCTTCAAAACCCGCAGCGTACAGTGATGTACCGTCAGGGCTGATCGCAAAATGCCGGACGCCGTTGAGCTTGTCCGTGTCGATTAGTTCCTGAATGAGGGTCAATTCACCTGTGTTGCGGTTGCGGCTAAAGACGGTGATTGCATCATCAAACCTTGAAGCCACATAGACAAACTCATTGTCCGCACTGACGGTGATGCCGATCGTGCCACCGATGCTGTTGACTGGATCGCCCAGTGCATCATTACCCCCATCGACAATCGAACCGACGAGTGTCAACAAACCTGTGTCTGCATCACGGGCGAAGATGATAATGCCATCACTTCCTGCGTTGTCGGCAGTGACATAGACATGCCGCCCGTCAGGTGTGATGACGAGTGCATTGGGATCATCCAACGCAGCAATACCATCAATGAATTGGATGTAGGTGAGGGTGCCATCATTGGGATTGCGTTCAAAGACCGCGATGCCATCATCACTTGTTGTACTGCCAGTACCGCTGGTCGCATAGACATGCAGACCGTCACTGCTCATAGCCAAGGCACCCGCAAAAGTCAGGCCATCAATCGTATCCAACGGATCAGCAAGCGAAGTCGCATCACCATCTTTAATGACCTGAACCTGTGTCAGCAGCGTATCGGTGGGCGAGATTTGCTGTATGCCATCGGTCATCACCTGATGCAGGATAACGGTTCCAGCGGGGACATTTTCCAGCGTGTATGAACCGACACTTCCTGTGGTGCTGGTGGTGGTGGCAATGTCGGTTTCGTCGAGGATATTATTGCCATTAAGGTCTGCATAGACGACAACACCGCCCTGCCCTTCACCACTGTCTGCGGTTTGATTGTCGTTGGCATCGAGATAGACCACGCCACTGACATCGACAAAACTATTGACGGTGACGGTGACCGTTTCGATGGTTTCATTGCCAGCGGTATCCCGGGCGATGATGTCGAAAGTGACCGAAGGATAGTTTGAATCGCTGGGGGTGGTCCATGAAATCACTGCGGTATCCGAGTCGATGGTCATGCCCGCAGGTTGGCCGGAAAGATGGAAGGTGATACTGCTGTCATCTTCCTGGGGGTGTCCCACATCGTAGGTGTAGACCGTACCAGAGGTGGCTGCGGTAAGTGCGACATCGGTGAATGCATGGGGTGCTTCGGTATCGACGGTGAACTGGGAAGTTGTTGCTGCTTCACTTTCGGCATCATTGACAGTCTGGGTCGCGCGGAGCGTGTGCTGCCCATCACCAAGCGTGTTAATTGACAGCGTGGTGGTTGCGTCGGTGACAGTGGTCGTGCCAACCACGTTATCGTTCTCATCATAAATTTTGAGTGTCGCCCCAACTGTCAATCCTTCGACGGTGATCGAAGGCGTGCTGTCATCCGTGTGATCGGCATTCAGATCATTGACGGTGATAGAAGTTGGCGTGGGCGGCTGAAGGATCATGGTGACGACTTGCGTATCAAAGCCGGTGGAGTAGTAAGCGTTACTGGTAACCGGACTACCGACGACGTTGTATCGAGCTAGGAAAAAGTAGTAGACCCCCACAAGGCTCGCATCGGTACGTGTCATGCCGACACTAAAAGTCAGCGTCCCCGTGTCTGGATTGTACGAGCCACTAATCCGCGGTTGGCTGATGAGGTCATTGGTAAATTCCAATCCACTGGGCAGTTCATCAAGATCCGCAATATCGTATTTTGTCAGATCAAGATAATTTCCCCAATAGCTGGAACTACTGGTACTCGTAGAAAGTACATCACCATCAAGAATGGCAATGGCAACCTGCTCGGTGGCTGTACTTAACTGTGGGTCACCATCGACTGTCAAGTATTCTGTGAAGTCCACATCTTTGTAGCCATCCACATCATAAGAGACACCACTAACAGCATACGTATTGGTGCCAAAGGGGACGATCACCGGGGACATGGTGGCAATGTAAGGATCAGAATTATTGACGTTCTCAGCAAAGCTGGTGACGATCTGCCCAGAGGACACGGACTGATTGATTTGTGCATTCACATCGTCGTTGTCGGTTTGCAACTCCACGGTGAATGTCCGCACAGCTGTCCCACCATTACCATCATCGGCAGTAACGGTGACGGTGACTTCTTCACCTGCAGAATAGCTATCACCAACTTTAAGAACCAAGGTCGCATTCTGCTCGTTGGTTTCAATGCGAGCATCTGTGATGGTCACTGCTGTATCCGGTGCATCGGATAGGCCATTGTGCGTTCCCGTGGATACCTGTGTAATGGCTTCTAATACATCTGCCCCTTCGACTATTTTGCCAAATACAGAATAGTTGTAGTCGAGATTGCGCAGGTTATTGACTGAATTCTGGTTTGATGAATTGAGGTCCGTTATAAAGAAGTCGGTCGATGCCGAGTCATCGGGCGTGCGTTTGGCCCAGGAAAGCAAGCCCGTTGAATTATGCTGAAGGTTGGTGTTGAATTGGTCATCGAAGCTGGTGTAGCTATGGCTGGTTGCGGTGTAGCCACTGTCGTATTCGTAGCTGCCGGTCTGGATGACGAAATCATCAATCACACGGTGGAAGGTCAAACCGTCATAATGGCCAGCAGTCACCATTTCGATTATGCGGTCAGTTGCATCGGGGACCAAGTCTTCGAAGAGTTCAAAGACCATCGTGCCGAGGTTGGTTTCGATGACCAGTGATCGATTGTAATTCACACCATCGTTGTCACCGAGTATCACTGCGGTGAGATTCGCTGCACCGCTGCCAGTCACGTCAACCGTCCACGTGAGGTTGTCATCATCAGCATCAGCACCATTAAGCCCGATGATCAGTGGCGAAGAATGATTGACGGTAACATCGCTGATCGCAGTAAGTGTCGGTGCTGAGAGGAGCATCCGGTCTTCCATGGGCTCAACAAACGTAGCGACACCACGGCGTCTTGCTGCACGTCTACGTGTGCGCAGACTCTTGGTGGACTGCGAGACCGCCTGCCCCCATCGACGGGACCATCTGGAAAACCAACTGTGTGTTGCCATGGGCAATTGCTTTCTCTCTGTCAGCCCTACAAGGTTGAACATTGTAAGGCTTAACGTCATTCCTCGCCTGCAGGCAAGGTATCGGGCCCGGTGATTCAAGGGAATTTTACCCAAGGGTTCCGGAGCTTCCGGGGGTGCCACCAGTTTGGTGGACTTGGAAGGATACCTATAACTGTAATGCAGATAAAGAATCCGTCAAGTAAAACTTGCTGAAATTCGGATTCTGTCAGGGATGTAGGGGTTAGAGGGATGGAGTTTGATATCTCAGACCTGATCGATCTGCTCGTCAGTTTTGGCTAACGTAGCATAGAGTTGGTCGAGGGTGTACTTGCTGCCACATTCGGGACAGGTGGTCGAGGTCATGCCAGTGAGGTTGTAGCTGCAGTTGGGGCAGACGACCACGTTGATACCCAGCATCTTGAGTCGCGCGATGCGTTCAGCTTTGGTTTCCCGCCAGATGATGGCAGTGGAAGCAAGCCAGAGTAAGGCCCAAGCCGCGCCGATCACAAACATTGTCACTGACTCCTCATCCATCACCAGTTGAACCACACCCCCCAGCATTGAAGCCAGCAGTAAACATGCCAAGACACTGATCACAATGGCTCCTCGCCTCCAAGGCGTCCATTTGACAGCTCCACGCCAGATGACCAACCAACCCAAAATCAGATACATCGAAGTCATAAGCAGGATCAGGCTGGTCACTTCGATTTCACGCAAATCCAAAACTTCAATCCCGATCATTGCGCTTATAAACAACACAAGAAAAACTGAAGCTAAAAACACAACGGACAGAATCAAACGTGAGAGACTTGGTGACATGTTTGGATTTTACTACTTTGGTTCTGATCCTGCTTATAACGAATATCGTAGACACTCACACGATCCTGACTTTGTTAGCCAATCATGCAATCGCCGCTAATATCTGTTAAGCCCTCTCTGAACCATGCAAAGGCTGTATATGATGTGGTCACTCACATTGTGAGCATCCAATATTCGCTGAGCAAAGGAACCGTTCAGACATGCGATCACCTACAAAAACGTTCTTGAAAAAAGCGGTCCATCACAACAAGGCAGCCTCCAAAGCAGGGATGCTTGAACGGCTGTTCACCCTCTGGTTTAACGGCTTTGTCTACAACCAGATTTGGGAAGACCCACGTGTCGATGCGACCGCCATGGCCTTGGATGAGAAATCTCGCATCCTTGCCATCAGTTCCGGCGGGTGCAATATTCTCAACTATCTCTCGCATAAGCCTGAGAAAATCGTGGCGGTGGACTTGAACATCTGCCACATGAGTCTGACACGACTGAAGCTCGCAGGGATTAAGCACTTGCCAAGCTATGAGGACTTTTACACGTTCTTTGGCCATGGTGATGTCCGACAGAACGTGCAGATGTACTACGACCATCTGCGTCCCAACCTGGATGACACCACCAAACAATATTGGGAATCACGCCGTTGGATTTCCAAACGTGTTGGCTCCAAGCGGATTCACTACTTTGCCAAAGGTATCTATGACTACTCCAAGCTTGGGCAGTTCATCCGCTTTGTCCATCTGCTAGCCAAAGTCACCCGTCGTGATCCGCAAGCCATTCTCCGAGCAGGTAGTCACGCAGAACAAATCGAAATTTATGAACGTGATATCGCACCCTTCTTTGACAATCGCATGGTGCGATTTCTGGGCAAGTTGCCAGTGACGGTATTTAGTCTTGGTATCCCGCCCTCACAGCATCAAGTGATGAAGGATGACTCCAACGGCCAAATCGTTGATCTGTTTGAACAACGCCTGCGTAAACTGGCCTGCGGTTTCCCGCTGGAAGACAATTACTTCACCTGGCAAGCCTTCGGCAGAAGCTACGACCATCAGACCAAACAAGCTCTGCCCCCCTATCTCCATGAAGATAACTATCAAACGCTACGCGAGTGTGTCAGCAATGTCGAGACGCATATCGTCTCACTCATCGAATACCTGCATCAGCAGCCGGACAACTCACTCAACCGTTTTGTACTCCTGGATTCACAGGACTGGATGCCCCCCAATGTCATCGCTGAACTATGGGGCCAGATGGCAAGAGTCGGCCAACCCGGTAGCCGTGTCATCTTCCGCACAGCAGGCGACCAAAGTCCCATCGAACCTGCACTCCCCGCTGAATTGATGCGTCAGTATTCCTACGACCGTGAACTCTCCCAGAAACTCCACGACCAGGATCGCTCGGCAATTTATGGCATGTTTCATATGTATCATTTGAATAAGTAAAACAGTTGAACCGCCTAGACGCCAAAGACACCAAGTTTTCAAGGCAGAGATTTTTTTAATCTGTTTTTTTAACAAACGTAATCGAATTGAAATAACAAATTCTTCTCCTCCGACCTTGGCGCTCTTGGTGTCTTGGCGGCAAAAAAATATGTCCCAAACAATCACTCCAAATCACGCCCACGCCATGGATCGGATGTATCGCTTCACCCGACATGTCTATGATCTGTCTCGACGCTATTACCTGTTGGGGCGCGACCGACTCATCGCGCAGATTGATTCAAAGCCCGGCGACCTTGTCTTGGAAATGGGATGCGGCACCGCTCGGAACCTGATCAAGTTCAACAAGCGACATCCAGACCGCCAACTCTTTGGCCTTGATGCGGCGGCGGTCATGTTGGAGACTGCTGAAAAAAGTCTGGCTAAACACAATTGTGAAGCCAAACTTGTTTGCGAATATGCCGAAAAACTGGATCACCAAAACACGTTCGGCCTTGAAGAAAAATTCGACGTGATCTTTTTTTCCTACTCTCTGTCAATGATGCCAACATGGCCGGACGCCATTGATGCGGCGTTGGCCAATCTCAAACCCGGTGGCCGACTGTATGTGGTGGACTTCTGGGATCAAGGCAAACTCCCCGGCTTTACCGCCAAGGCATTGCAAACCTGGCTGCACTGGTTTGGCGTCCACTTTCGCCCCGAACTGTTGGACTATTTACAGAAGACCGCAGCCGAAAAATCACTGAACCTGCAAGTCCAATCCGTTGGCCCACGGTATGCGTATATTGCCACGATCACTGCTTGATTACTTGATCCCGACATATCCATGCCAAGGCATGTGATCGTGCTCTTCGAGTTCCTCGATAATGTGTGTTTGCATACCTGCGGACTTGATCCAATCCAGCCAGTCTGATTCGGAGAACAAGCCACAACAGTGTTCGTCGGCAAGACGAGTGGTTTGACCGTTTTCGGTGATATCGAAAACCATCTGCATGAGGAATTGGTTTGGAGCATCCGAAGCGCGATCGACCTTGCTTGTGAATGCTACTTGCAGTTGGCGGTCTTCGTGTTCATCGCTGATGGATTGCCCATCCTCAAAGGAGTCGGTCGTGTAGGTTGGTGCGACAATCAACAAGCCGCTGGGCTTGAGGTGTTTGGCTGCATTGGTGATGGCTTGCTTTACATCCGTGGGCGTGAGCATGTAATCCACCGCATCATGGATCAACACCACATCCACTTGTCTGCCAAGATCGATTGTCCGCATGTCACCGAGAATGGTCGTCGCTTCGGGGCAGATCAACGAGCAGTTCACCAACATCGGCTGGGCAATATCCACCGCAAGCAATTCAAACTCCCCGGCCAGATGACTAAGTGTATGACCACCCCCTGCGCCCATCTCCACAAGCACGGGTAAGGCCTCACCATTGCGTTTGAGATAGCGGTCAATCACCGACTTGATCGCCACAGCTTCAGGTTCATAATCCTCAGGCGGTGAAAGCAGCGGCCAAAGGTAAGCGAGTTCTTGATAGAGTTTATGCATGGTGACCGGGATTAGGGATTAGGGATTAGGG
>DLCK01000018.1:89630-105452 GCA_002480565.1 Phycisphaerales bacterium UBA7800
GGATTAGGGATTAGGGATTAGGGACATCATATAAAAAATAACAGACGCCGAGAATTCATGCTCGGCGTCTGTCGTAATTTCAATTGTCGGTCAAAGAACCCAAGCCATGTTATTCACCGGCACGGCATTGGTAGTCACCGGTTTCGGTGCTGATACGGACAACTTCGCCGATCTTGATAAATGGGGGGACACGCGTCTTAAAACCGGTCTCCAAGGTTGCTTCCTTGAGTTGGTTGGTTTTGGTCGCATCCTTGATACCCGGAGGTGTGTCGGTGACTTCCAGATCGACCACCGGGGGCAGTTCAATATTGATCACCTGTCCCTTGAGGACATGGGCGGTCACCTGACCATTGGCTTTGATGAAGTCCAACGTATTACCAAGGATGTCAGCGGGGATGGTGACCTGATCGTAGGTCTCCAAATCCATGAACACGCCACCACTGGCCTCGGAATACAGGTATTCCATTTCGCGTCGGTCGAGATTGACTTGTTCGATGACCTCACTGGTACGCAAACGCTTTTCCATATGCGAGCCAGTCATGAGATTCTTGAGCTTCACCTGAATATAGGCTGGGCCTTTACCGGGTTTCACTTGTTCAGTTGAAATGACCAGCCATGGTGACCCGTCCATCTCAACAGCCATACCTCTACGGATTTCCTGTGATTTCACAGCGTGTCCTTTGCATCAATGATGTTCACGTGTTCTGTTTATTTTATTGCTTGATGTATCGGTTAATTGATACAGCCTTGCAATTGTCTCAAAAACAGGCGGATGGGGCAAATTGGGGGATGGGTAATCGCAGGAATTGATAGCGATGCGGACTTTCTTGATGTCCGTTTTAGACCAACATTACAGTATCAGTGGTGTTTAGCCTGCCTGTTTGAATTCAGCATCAAGGATCAATTGTCCCGTTGCGGCCTGAGAGGAAATGGCAGCAGTAATCTTGATATCCTCTTCATCAAGCAGGTTGACGGTCGTGTCGACTTCAGTGCCATCCATGTTAAGTGGGATGATCGTCGGCCGGGTATGTGCTGCCCCATTGGATTGAATAACCCGTGCTGCGGTTCCATTATTGAGTCGAACATAGCTGCCAACGGGGAAGAGGCTGACACTATCGACAAAGGCGCGAGCGACATTGCGATCGAGTTTGCCATCACGCGCATGATTCAGAATCGCGACGACTGCGTTGTAGGGTGAATGGGCTTTACGAAATGGTCTTGGGCAGGTCATCGCAGCGTACATATCCGCAGCATGGAGGACTTGTGCCAAAGGATGAATCGTCCCGGTGTGTCGACTGCGAGGATAGCCTGTGCCGTCAGCCAGTTCATGTCCCTGAAAAACCAAAAGCATGGTCAGCGGGTTGATTTGTTCACTGCGTTGGAGTTGGTTGACGGTGTAGTAGGGATGCTGACGGACGAGTTGGATTTCATCTGCATTAAGCTGTCTTCTTGCCAATCGTATTTCATCTGGAATTTGAAGCATGCCCAAGTCCTGACACAGTGCCGCGACACCCAATGCCTGAACCGAAGGCTTATCCCAACCCAAGCGTGATGCGACACGCATGGCCACCAATGACGTATTCATGCCATGGTTAAAAAGGTAGTCGCCTTCATGGGTATTGTGCATATCCATCATCAGCAAGGCCAGATTCGGATCACGATCCACCACGCGAGTCATATCGTGGATCATCGTTTCAGTCGCTACGAGATTGGGAACTTTGCCGGCAAGGGATTGGCTGGCGAGGTCGGCATAGAGAGCCACATTACTCTTGATTTTGGCTTGACCGGTTGCCATCTCCTGGCGAAGTTGCTTAAGTTCCAGCCGGTTTTCCTGTGGATTTTCAACGAGTTGGGTTTTAAGCGTCGTGTTGAGTAAATGCCGGACTTCCTGCTCAAGCTGAGCTGCGGCAAAGGGCGAGAAATCTTCAGGCTCTCCGGCCTTGGGAAGTGTCTTAACTGGATTAGCAGGTAATGACACAGGTTCCTGTTCAACACGAACAGCCCGGAAGCTACTGCGATCCAGAAAACGAATCAGTTGCCTGGTAACCGGTGTGCCTGCTGCCTGAATGAGTCGCCCGCGATCATCGAGTACATCATGTGAAAGACGGTCCCCCTCCTGCAAGGCTTTAACCTGTTTGGCGGATGTCTCGGCGATGGACCTGCGTTGAGCTTGTTCCTCTTCATTGACCCGGATGAATAGACCTGCTCGCAACCGTGACTTTGCTTTAGCCAGATCAACTTTGCGGAGCGTCAAACCGGCGCGTTTGAATAAACTGCCATGTTCGTCGAACACATCGAACGGTAACTGCTGACCCAAAGGAATTTCTTCAGGTTCAAGTTTCTGCAATGTTGATGCGGATCGCGCGTTCATGAAGTCCCCAAGTCATAACCGTCAAAATTGACGACTGGAAAATCTACTTCATATCATTCGACATAAAAGGATAGACGCCCACTATCAATCTGGACTGTTATGATGCAATATGTATATCAAGTTGCATTTGTATGGCCTGTATCAATATGGAGACCCATCGCATGACCCCCTCCCCTGCCGATAACCTTAAGAACAGTTCCAAACTTCCCGGCACGTTCAAACAGTTCGTCGCACGATTCCCCGAATTAGGTGATGCTCATGAATCAGTAGCACAAGCTGCCGAAGCTGCGGGGCCGTTGGACAAGAAAATGTGCATGCTGGTGAAAGTCGGCATCTGCGTCGGAGCTGGTTTAGAGTCGGCCCTGAAAGCAAATATCCGTAAAGCAATGCAGGCCGGCGCCACCGAAGCGGAGATCGAACAGGCCATTGTCCAGGCGATGAACACCGTCGGATTCCCCCGCACCGTTGCCGCATGGAGTTGGGCCAAGCAGCAATTTGAACGTGGGGTTTGATGCTTAGTCCAAGGTAGTTGGATAAGCCACAGAATCATAAAGACACAGAGATGAACCAGGCAATCCAAAGCGTATAACTCACCGATGGACGCAAAAGACGCGACCGTTTCTGTCCGATAGTACCTGTAACTGTACGTCTATACGGATCACGCAAGGGACAGGACTTGGCGTTTAATTCAATTGAATTTCTGATCTTCCTGCCAACGGTATACTTGCTATATCGCTTGCTGAACCTGCGCCTGCAGAACCTGATGTTACTTGCCGCCAGCTATCTGTTCTATGGCTGGTGGGACGAACGGTTCCTGTTTTTGATCGTCCTCTCCACAGCAATCGACTTCTGTTCGGGGATCATGATCGACGAAGGTACGCTAAGCAAACGCAACCGCATCAAAGCCTCGGCCTGGACACTCATTTCGGCAATTGCCTTCCTTGGGATCAATTGGGATGCTGCGGAGATTGCCCAAAAAATCCAACACCCCATCGGCATGCAATACTGCGGCGGCGTCCTGCTACTGGTCATCGCAGGTAATCTGCTGTACCCCCTGCTTGCCAATCTTCCCGAAGCTCGAAGACGCGGCGTGTTCCTGTTTATCAGCATGGCAGCGAATCTCGGACTGCTGGCATTCTTCAAATATTGCAACTTCTTCATCGACTCAGCTGAGGGCATACTCACCGGCATGGGGATGCATGCAGCGGACTTTCGGCTCAACATTGTCTTACCAGTAGGTATCTCGTTCTACACCTTCCAGACGATGAGCTACACCATCGACATCTATCGCGGACACCTTAAGCCGACGCATCGCTTTCTGGACTTTGCGTTGTTCGTCTCGTTCTTCCCGCAGTTGGTTGCCGGGCCGATTGAACGAGCGACACATCTGCTGCCAAGTATTTTGCACGAACGCAAAATGAATTGGGAGCAGTCCATGCGAGGCTGCTTTCTGATCCTCATTGGCCTATTCAAAAAAATCGGTGTTGCAGACAGTGTGGCCATCGCGGTTAACAGTGTCTATTTGACTCAAGGCGATGTCACACAGCTGGACATCATCGTGGCAACAGCCCTCTTTGCAGTCCAAATCTACTGCGACTTCTCAGGCTATTCGGATATCGCACGTGGCTGTTCCAAGATCATGGGCATTGAGTTGATGACCAACTTCCGAATCCCCTATGTCTCGCGGACCCCCAGTGAATTCTGGACCCGTTGGCATATCAGTCTTTCAAGCTGGCTTCGCGATTACCTGTACATCCCACTGGGTGGTAACCGTGGCAACCGATTCATGATCTACCGCAACCTTTCACTGACCATGCTCTTGGGTGGACTCTGGCATGGGGCAGCATGGAATTTTGTCTTATGGGGTGCCTACCAAGGCGCAATCCTCTGCATCTACCGACTGCTAGGAATCGGCGTACGTCGTGCCGGGCAGGAAGAAATCGTTCTGAGCTTCAAACAACGTGTATTGGGCATGCTCAACATGATGTTTTTCTTCGCCGTCACCTGTTATGGCTGGCTGCTTTTCCGTGCGGTGAGTTTCGACCAGATCGTCAGCTTCACCGGCCAACTCCTTACTGATTGGGGAGCAAGCAGTTTGCACCTGACCATGCGTAAACCGACCCTCGCTGGCATGCTCGGCGTGTTATTGCTGATCGTGTATGAACTCACTGAATACAACCTCAAGGACACCTGTTTTTACAAGCGTTTTCCCGTGCCGATCCGCGCGGGCCTCTATGCCACGATGATCTTTATCATCTTCATGGGAACCAGCAATGCCCCCGTCCAATTCATCTACTTCCAATTCTAACCCCCCCCCGGAAGTTGCCCCTGGCAAGATGGGGAACGATGTGGTGGACGGCAAGCCAGGCAAGTCGCCGGTGGTGCGCGTGGCGTATGTCCTGCTATGGATCGCGCTGTGGTTGGTTGTGATGGATGTAGCTATGAACGTCATGTTCCCTTATCCCAAGAGCCCAAACGCCAAACCTTCTCGCCTTCAACAATATTTTGAATACGGGCGTTCCACCGAAGGCAAGATCCGTTACATGGTTGGCCAAACCAACAATACCACCGCATCCGTGAGTCTTGCTGGATGGATGGATGATGGTAAGACACGTCCAACCACCGCTGCCAAATCCGGTGGCACACTCGTCGCAGTCTACGGCCAAAGCTTCACGCAACATGCCTGTAATACCTGGGCCAAGCAAAACGACACGCTGACCATGCGCATGATCCTCGGCCCTGGCGCACCGCTGAATCACTCCTATTCACAATTTCTTGAAGACCGCGATAAACATGATGCCAAGGTCTGTGTACTCGGAATCCTCGCAAGTTCACTGCCCTATTTGGATACCATCGCTGGCATGACATGGAGCTTTGAACGCCCGTACACATTCATGTTCCCGCGATACTCGGTCGTCGATGGCAAGCTCAACATCATCGACCCGACGATTCATTCCATGCAGCAGTTCCGAGATACGCTCAATGATCCGACGGCATGGCATCAGCTACTCAAACATGTCAGCAAACATGATGCGTTTTTTGACCCGACAACTTTCAATAGCAGTTTGACAGATCAATCCACCCTCGCACGGATGACTCGACGTGCATGGGGCCAACGACATATGCAGGCGATGCAATCACACTATCACACCAAGGACGGCTTTAACCCCAAGACTGGCATTGCCAACACTGCACGATATTTAGTGGTCGATTGGGCTAAAAAAGTTCGGGAAGATGGACGGCTGCCGATCGTCTATGTCATCAATGATCGTGGCTTTGCGGATCACCTGTATCAGGAACTAGGACAAACCCTCGAAGACAATCATATTCCATATGTCAGTACACACACCTATGCCCCAACCGACGACCTGTCCAACTTTCAATCCGATGGGCATTTTGTACATGCCGTAGACGAAATCACCGCACAAAAGTTTGATGCGATATACAGGACATCCAAACAGTATAAAAACTGACTGTTGCTCAGACAGATGGCGAGAGGCGCATAAAAAAAACCGCCAACATGTGACGGTTTAAAATGCCTCCTCAAGGACTCGAACCTTGAACCCGCTGATTAAGAGTCAGCTGCTCTGCCAATTGAGCTAAGAAGGCGTTGGAGCGTGATGACTCACGCGCGACATATATGATAATAATTCATTAGAGACTGTCAACCGAATGACAGGACTTTGTCTTAAGACCAAACCTTTGCAGGTCAAAAAGCAGGACAAATGTATTGCGGGGCCAAATTCAGAATGACCGTTCAGATTGACTCATCGCCAGACGTTTACGGTGAACATGTTTAAGGACCGCTTGAATTTCCTGAGCCGTTGGTGCTGGGAAGTAGTTGAGTTCCTGCTCTAATGCCATCGATTTGTCGGGGGTGAATCCAAGGGCAGACCATGCTACTGTCAAAAACAGAAACATGAACATCAGTGTTCGGCGCCATTGCTGTGTAGACATGAGTCGTATCCTTTCACTGCAGGCATATGTGAAATGTGCGAGCCGTATGCCTGCCACCATTATATCGGTCAGAAATGCGTTAGAAAACCATTAGTTTATTTTTAACAGTGTTACTGATCCACATTTACCTACATATGCAACTGTCGGATACAGCACCCACTACATGTCGTAATAAAAAGACCGAACCTGTGATTCGTCGTATGTTTGGCCTCACAACCGATACAAACCTACCACAAGCAGTGACAATAACCGATAACCAGTGTTTTGCGCTTGTAGCGAGTTGATCGAAGAATCATACTCAATGTGATTACATTCAAGTCCCGGCTGCACGTTCAGTTGGGACATAGAGCTTTAATCTGAGGGGATGAAAGCTCTGATCAGGGAATCGGAGGAAGACGCTTGAACTGGAATCTATTCTGGCACCATTGGCGCACGCGCGTTTCGCCACAGTTGCGACGTATCTGTAAATCCGTCGCCAAGGCACATAAGTCACGACGCCAGGCAAACTGGCATCAGGCGCGACGCACCATGTGGGTTGACGGTTTGGAAAATCGTCAACTACTCAGCGCGGTTACGCCTGAGTCTACGCTTGCTTCGACAGCGGTTGTGGTCGATTTCAACGCCCAAAGTATCCAATCCTATAACGGCTCATCCCAGGATGTCGCAGGCAATGCTGTCTCACAGAACAGCGGCACCGAACTCTACCAGTATGGCAACAACTGGAAAAAGACCGCATTTAACTACACCGTCACTGCCAACACCGTCATCGAGTTTGATTACAAGTCCACCAGTGAAGGTGAAATCCATGGCATCGGTTTTGACACAGACGATGTGCTGAGTCCTGAAACCTTCTTCCAACTCTACGGCAGCCAAAACAATTGGGGTATCCAATCCGGTATCGAACAATACGACACATCAGCAGGCAGTTGGAAACACTACACCATCAATGTCGGAGACTTCTTCTCCGGCCAATTCAACTACCTGACCTTCGGCATGGATCACGACATCTCAAGTCCCAACGGCAACAGTACCTTTGCTAACGTGACCATCTACGAAGACACCACGGATACCGGGGGTGACACTGGTGGTGATACAGGCGGCGACACGACCACCGGTGAAATCAACTTCAACGACTATGCTGTCAACAGCTACGATCCTAATCAAGACATCACCAAGAGCTTTGCCATCAGTAACGGTGGGGCCCAACTATCCGTATCGGGCAATACCTGGAAACAGGTCTTCATTAACTACAACATCACTGCGGACACCATTCTTGAATTCGACTTTGCATCCACCCAGGAAGGTGAAGTCCAAGGCATCGGCTTTGACAATGATCTGGCTCTAAGCGGCGATAAGTTCTTCAAAGTCTTCGGCACACAAAGCTGGGGCATCCAAGATTTCGACACCTACACCACCGCTCAAGGTACCGTCCACTACACGATCCCCGTCGGGCAGTACTTCACCGGACTGGTGCAATACATGGTCTTGGGCAATGACCATGATGTCTCAAGCCCCAATGCCAACGCAGCGTTTAGCAATGTCAAACTCTACGAACCCTCCACAGGTGGAGATACTGGGGGCGATACAGGCGGAGACACCGGCGATTCAACAACGACCACCATCGACATCAACTTCGACAACTACAGCATCAACGCGTTCGACACACTCAAACAAACCAACAACGGCACATCACTTGTCTCCGGCAACGGGACCACGCTCAATCTCGCGGGCAATGTCTGGCGATACATCAATCTACCCACTGCCGTCACCTCAGACACGGTAATCGAGTTGGACTTCTACTCCGAAACCAAAGGCGAAGTCCACGGCATCGGACTGGATAACGACCAATCCTCAAGTGCGGATCTGTTCTACAAATTCTTTGGAACCCAGACATGGGGCATTCAAACCTACGACAACTATGACCTGGGCGATGGATGGGTTCATTACACCATCACCCTCAACGACATTCCCGCAGGCA
The DNA here is from genome assembly GCA_002480565.1 of Phycisphaerales bacterium UBA7800. Classification (GTDB taxonomy): domain Bacteria; phylum Planctomycetota; class Phycisphaerae; order Phycisphaerales; family Phycisphaeraceae; genus UBA7800. The sequence goes on from DLCK01000018.1 coordinate 97,937, forward strand.
ATTACCAGTATCTGGTCTTTGGTAACGATCATGATGTGAACTCCCCCACTGCCACGTCACGCTTTGCCAACGTCCAAATCATCCAACCGGGTGATGGTTCAACTGGAGACACCGGTGGTGATACAGGCGGAGACACAGGCGGTGATACCGGTGGATCAACGCTGCCAACCGTCCCTGATGAACCGACCGACCATTCGATCTTCGACTTCTCATCCCTGACGCTCCAAAGCTACGCATCACAGGATGTCAACGGCACGGCGACTGTCCTCAATAATGGACAGGTTCTGGCACTGGAAGGCAACACCTGGAAAAAGCTTGACCTGGCCACAACCATTGACAGCTACACCACACTGGTGTTTGACTTCTATTCAGACAGCCTTGGTGAAGTACATGGCATTGGCTTTGACACCGATGACTACCTGGGAAGTGACATGTTCTTCCAGATCGACGGCACGCAGACCTTCGGCATCCAAAACTATGCGACCTACACCACCGCTGACGGTTGGACGCATTATGAAATTCAGGTCGCCCAACACTTCACTGGCAATGTGAATTATGTCATCTTCGGGATGGATCATGACGTGGCTACACCCACCGGTACCAGTTACTTTGCCAACGTCCAGCTCTACCAGAACACACCAACCTCCGGTGGGTCCAGTGGCAATCCCGGCTATCCCATCGATGCTCCGGCTGCGCCCACTGGATTACTCCCTATCAATTTTGAATCCGTTAACGTCACTTCCTATGGCGGAAGCGCTCAGGATGTCACTTCCATTAAATGGATTCTCGACAACGGCCAAACCCTATATGTGGCAGGCAACGGCTGGAAGAAAATCGACTTCGCCTACAACATCATTGATTCCACAGTTCTGGAATTCGACTTCCGTTCTGCTGCAGAAGGTGAAGTCCATGGCATCGGATTTGATATCGACGACATCGTCACCCCCGACACCTTCTTCCAAGTCTTCGGCACACAGGCATGGGGCCAATACATCGTTGATGACTATGAATATGCCGATGGTGTCGACGGCTGGGTTCATTACAGTATCCCAGTGGGAAGTTACTTCACCGGCGTGACGAGTTACCTGACCTTTGGCATGGATAACGATATCAGCCTGCCAATTAGTGAAAGCTACTTTGCCAACGTCGCAGTCTACAACACCGCCCCACCTGTGGATGTCTCCGATCCGCCAACAGCTGACACTGATCTGGAGATTATCGATTTTGATACCGCTGATCTGACCGACTACGATCCCAGTCAACAAGGCAACGGTGTGACCGCGATCGAATACGGTGGCACGACTTTGCATCTGGCAGGTAATACTTGGCAAAAAGTCGCCCTGCCGCACAATGTCAATCCTTACACCATCTTGGAATTTGACTACTTCGGCAAAGTCGAAGGTGAAGTCACAGGCATTGGTTTTGACACCAACAACGACTTTGATCCTGACAACGACGATGCAAAGTTTTTCCAGATCGACGGGACACAAACATACGGCATCCAGGATTTCGCAACCTACACCACAGGTGATGGCTGGACGCATTATCAAATCCCCGTCGGTCAGTTCTACACGGGATATTCAGCTTATCTACTCTTTGCCAATGATCATGACATCCCCGGTGCCAATTCAGAAGTCTACTACGCCAACGTCTCACTGTACGATGACATTCCCTCGGACTTCACGTCAACCTACAACTCGCAATATGGCTACGGACTCGTCGATGCAGCAGCAGCAGTTGCTGACGTGCTAGGCACCGATGTACCTGCTCAACCGTACTATGGCCAGTCCGGGCAACTGGCGTTGAACACCATCAACGCACCTGAAGCATGGGCAGCAGGCGTCACCGGCCAAGGTGTTGTCGTTGCCATCATCGACACCGGCGTGAACATCAATCATACGGATCTGGATGGCAATATCTGGATCAACACCGGCGAAATCGCAGGTGACGGGATCGACAATGACGGTAACGGCTACATTGATGACGTCAACGGCTATAACTTCGTCAATGACAATGCCGACGTGGCTGATACCAATGGGCATGGCACACTTGTCTCCGGCATCGTCGCTGCTGAGAACAACGGCAACGGCGCTATCGGCGTAGCCTATGACGCACTGATCATGCCCGTGCGCGTGCTTGATGGCTTTGGTGGCGGCGACTTCTACTCCGTACTCGATGGCATTTACTACGCAGTTGACAACGGGGCAGATGTGATCAATTTAAGTCTGACCTTTAATGGCGGACACCCTTACCTGCAGACTGCATTGCAATACGCTCAGGATCGTGGCGTGGTCGTTGTGATGGCATCCGGCAATGATGGTGACTCCGAGCCACTGTATCCGGCTCAATATGCAACAAGCACTGGCATCGCAGTGGGTGGCATCACTTCATCGGGCTACCTGACGAGTTGGACCAACCGTGCGGGCAGTGCGACCAAAGACTACGTCGTCGTGCCGGGTAACGATATTTACACGACCTCACTTGGCGGTGGATTTGCAACAGTCGGTGCATCAAGCTTTGCCACCCCACTGGTCTCCGGCGTCGCTGCGTTACTCAAGGCTGCCAACCCCAGCCTTTCAGCAACACAGATTGAGTCGCTGATTACTCAAAACGCCAACCCGTATGAAGTGTTCCTGTAAGGTTGCAATACATCACCTTGTCATTTTCATTTGACAAAAGTCACACAACCACTGGTTGTACTACATTCACGATTTATTGCGAAATCGAACCACAAACCAGACACACCAACTAATCAGCAGAACCACAGGAAGAAACATCAATGTCGTGCCCCACCATTGGGGTACAACATGTGAAATTGGTTTTAAAACAATCAAAAGCAGCAGGATAAACAGCACACCGATTACAAATTCGGCATCGTAATGTGGGTATTGAAATCCCATCACTATTCTTCCCGGTCTTCAATCCATTTAAGTGTAATCATGGCGATGGCGATGAGCATCATCATGCAGCAAATCACCCCGCCGGTGATCAGTGGTTTCTGAGGATTAACTGCAAAAAGTGACAGTACCCCGGAGCAACCCATGATGACAATTCCGCCAAAGACCAAAGTCAGAATTTTAAGCCAGAACGCAATGGTCTCTGACTTACGATAAATATTGTCCGGCTTGGCGATCCCTGAGAAATTATTCTTGTCATAGGTATTACCGCACTCCGGGCATCCGCCCCGTTCAGGCAGGCCCCGTAAGTCATAACCACATTTTCCACAGATCATTGGCTGCATATGAATGTTATACCTTTTCCGACATGGCTCTTCCATTGATCAGACGGAGACATATTGCCAATCTTTCAATTCATAAGGCAATTTTTACCGCCATGGCGCCATGGCAGTAGAACTGTCGTAGCAACTCTCTGGGGACTTGCGAGGTGGCTTCCGGGGGACTCAAGAGGCAAAATTGGCTGATGACGCTACAATGGTGATCTTGTGTTTTCCCGCACACCTTGAAACAAATAAGCAATGGAGTTTTTCCCATGAGCACCAAACCCGTGGTTCTGATCGTACGTGACGGTTGGGGACGTAATCCCAATCCGGAGCATGATGCCTATAACGCTGTGAAACTTGCCAAGACACCGGTCTGTGACAAGCTGCTTTGTGACTACCCCTGGACGCTGATCGACACGTCCGGCGAAGACGTGGGCCTGCCTGATGGCACGATGGGTAACAGCGAAGTGGGTCACCAGAACATCGGTGCCGGCCGCGTGGTTTTCCAGGATTCGGTTGCCATCTCGGTGGCCATCCGTGAAGGCAAGTTCTTTGAAAACCAAGTGCTGCTCAATGCCGTCAATCGTGCCAAGGACAACGGCAAGACCGTCCACCTGCTGGCACTGACTTCCGATGCCGGCGTCCATGCCCTGCTTGACCATCTCTACGGCTGTCTGGAACTGTGCAAAAAACAAGGTGTCGACAAAGTCGTCATTCATGCCTTTACCGACGGACGGGACACCGGCCCATTCTCCGGCAAGGGGTTCCTCACCGAAGTCCAGGACAAGTGCAAGGAAATTGGTGTCGGCCAAATCGGTTCGATCATCGGGCGCTACTATGCCATGGACCGCGACAACCGCTGGGAACGTGTCCGCATGGCATACGATCTGATGACCGGTCGCAACACCGATGTCCCCAACTATCCTGATGCCCCCACCGCGATGCAGCATTACTATGACAACCCCACGAATGACTCACAGACTGGCGATGAATTCGTCATGCCCTTGACCGTCGGAGCCGATCCGGCATCGACCCGCATCGTCGACGGGGACAGCGTGATCTTCGTGAACTTCCGCGGTGACCGCCCCCGTGAAATCACCCGCGCGTTCCGCATGGATGAGTTTTATGGCAACGTCCCCCCCTCACCGGATTCAGGTGAAAAAGGCTTTGACCGTGGCGATAAACTCGACCTGGCATACGTGACCATGACTGCCTACGACGCAAGCTTCGGGGATATGGTCGAGGTGGCTTATCCCAAGCCCCCCAAGATGGTCAACATCGGCGGACAGTATATTTCCGACCAGGGACTCACCCAGTTCCGCAGTGCCGAAACCGAAAAGTTCCCGCATGTGACTTTCTTCTTTAACGATTACCGCGAAGACCCGTTCCCCGGTGAGAGTCGCGGGATGGCTCAATCGCCACAGGTCGCCACCTATGACCTGAAGCCCGAGATGAGTGCTTACGAAATCTGTGACATCATTCTTGATCGCCTGGCTGCCGATGATTGTGAGAACTTCATCCTGGTGAACTTTGCCAACGGTGATATGGTTGGGCACACCGGCAAACTCGACGCCGTCATCAAGGCTGTCGAAACGGTCGACGAATGTGTTGGCAAAATCACCCGCGCGACGCTCGCACGTGGTGGTAAACTCATCGTCACCGCTGATCATGGCAATGCCGAACAGACCTGGAACCCCCAAACCAACAGCCCGCATACGGCGCATACAACGTATAAAGTCGAATGCATCCTCGTCGATGAAGCGTTGAAGGTGATCGCCACCGGCAACCCCGACAAGGCCAGCGAAGAGTTGCGTGAAGACGGTCGTCTGGCCGACGTCATGCCCACCGCTTTGGACCTGATGGGTTTGGAAGTCCCCAACGAAATGACCGGCAAGAGTCTGATCGCAGCAAGTTGTGTGTAAGACATCGCAGACATCTGCAAACCAAACAAAAAAACCCCGCGATTCAATGATCGCGGGGTTTTTGTTTGGTTAGAGCGTTTCGTTGCTCAAAAAAGGGACTAGCGACTAGCGACTAGGGTTGTGCTTGCGTATCCCCCTGGTTTTATTGCCTTTCCCTAGTCCCTGACAAAACAAACTGTTTACCGCCCCATCCATTGTCCGCGTTGATTAAGCTGTTTAACTTGCTGTTCAGTTAATGCTGTACCAATGATTTCCACTTGATCGAGTATCCCGGTGAATGGCGAGGTGTCTTCTTTGGCGCCCCGAGCGACGTCAGAAAAACCAATGGACGGTACAGAATGGGTCCGCTGGTAAGTTGGTTTGAGATTGTCGATCTGCCCGACGTTGCTGCCGTTGAGATAAAGCTTCATGCAAGTCAGATCGTAGACCAGTACAATGTGTTGCCAATCGGTTCCGATGGGTGTTTTGCTTTTGACGGTTTCACTGCCATTGATGTGATGCCGGGACGCGACGATGGTGCCGTCGGCATGAAGGCGCATGTCGATCATGCCAAAGCGTGCTTCCTGCCAGTATCCGCCATCTGCGATGAGGACTTGCGGCTTATCGGCAGGTTGCATCTTCACACGCATACTCACCGTCACCGCGCCATGCGGGAAAGTCTTGGAGCGATACGCAATGGTCCCATCATCAATTTTCAGACCATAACCTTTAAAGCCATCGGCCACCCATTGTGTCTTGCCTTTGGTCCAGGCACGCCCCAGGTTGTGACCCATCGCACAATCATTCAGAAGTGACCCGGCCCCCTCTTCCATGTCCAGCAGGTAGTACGGCACATCGGCGGCAGGCAGCTTCATCATCAACACATCCGACGCTTCAAACTTGTTTTCACAGTTGGCTGTCGAGTCGTTGATAAAGTCATCAAACGAAGCGCGTGTGCGAATCATCGGCACATCAAGCAACTGGTTTTCATCATGGATAACCACCTGATCCGGAGAGACACTGCTTGATCGCGTGAGCATAATCGGGCGCGAGTAGGCCACGTGATTGTCCTGCGTGATCCCTACGAGGTAGAAGCAACGCCGGGCCTGCTGCTGCGGATCCACGCGTATCGTGCGGACATAGCTGCCCGTTTCCGGTAACGGCAAGTCAAGATTCGCATCGGTGCCATCAACGGTCAGTTGAACACTCACCGCCTGGGTACGATCCTCGGACACCGGAATATAACCGGCATGGTCAGCTAGCTGCCCAATACTCATGGTGATCGGCTCGGCTAAATTTTTAGCTTTGCTGTCGATGGCCGTGAGGGTCACCTGCGTGTTTTGATTGCCCAACAGGCGATAAGCCCAACGCTGATTTCGCTGTGTATCTGCCGGGACATGTTCTAGTTGATCGGCCTTGGTGTACATCATTTTGTGAAGCCACCAATGGGGTTTGTAACGGTAATCCAACTGCCCGTCTGAGACGGCAACGTTCGCCCCAACGTTTTTCGGTAAACGCAGCGCCAAGTAATACACCTTCTGCTTCTGGTCAACCACATCATCGGGATGAAAGCCTGCCAACTGCGTATTGGCCTGGACGACAGCAAGACGTCGCCAGGGCTTTTGCCCCTTGACCTGGGCAACCAGATCAACAAGGCTGCGGCTTTGACGCGACACGTTGGGCGATGTTTCCCCTGCCACCTGCAAGGTCATCGGCACAGTATCCACGCGGTCCAGATCCCACGTCTGATAGCTGAAAAACTGAAGCTTGTTGTAACGGATTTCAATGGGCTGAAGTTGCTTGTCTTTGTAGAGTAATCGTGAATGCTGTGAATTGCGGGCAATCTGATGCACCGTCACAAACGGGACGATCACCTGTACATCGGCAGGCAATAGCGACGTATCCCAGCGCATCGCTGCAAGATCATCGGACTGTTGATTTTCAACGTACAGTCGATCTGAGAGCGTGATGATTTCCTTGCCGGTGATGTCTTCGAGTCGAACGTTGACGATAAAGTCCGTGCTGATGGTCTCGGTGGCGGGGATGGCCAACGCCTGAATTTCCAGTTGTTCACCACGGAGTACCTGGGGCTGAGTTGCGATGAGGATTTTTGACTTCGGGTACGGACTCTTGCCGGTTTGCGCCAACTGGTGATAGTAATTGAGCATGACGTTGTAGCCGTAGACATTTCGCGTCGAAGGCATGAGCATGGTTTCATTGATGTCATTCCATGTCGAGAGATTCAGTTGTTTAAAGCCTGCCAGGAAACTGTCACGCACCTGCGTGCGCAATCGGACAAAGCCATGGGATGCAAGGTAAATCGCCTGAAAGGGTCGGTTGGATGAGTCGTAGGCAAAGTTGATGCTTGGCACGTAACTGAACCACTACCGGCTGA
>DLCK01000025.1 GCA_002480565.1 Phycisphaerales bacterium UBA7800
CCATCGCAAGGACAATAAAAAGAGTGAAAAAATCTTTGCATGAGAAGTTGACCCCGGATCAGGCAGGGATAAGATTTAACACTTGTGATAATTTATCACATATCAGGAGATCGCCCCAATGAGTGTCACCTTGGCCGACATCGCACAGAAAGCTCAAGTCAGTCCCATGACTGCATCACGTGCATTGCGTGGGATCGGTCGAGTCAATGCTCAGACGCGCGAGCATGTCTTAAGCGTTGCCAAGGAGCTTGGGTATTACCGGGTTCAAGGCACAGTTCTCCCACCACGGATTCGCAAGGGCACTTCGGATCACTGTCTTAAAGTGTTGTTGCCAGTATTTGTGGACGTCTCAGAACCACAGATGTCCGAGCGAGCGATTAACAGTCTGTTTCGCGCGGTCAAAGATTACCTGGATCAAGCCAATGGCAAATGGTGTGTCGAGTGTTTCAATGACATCGAACAACTCGAAAAACGCTGGGACAAAATTCGCAGCCATGGCATTGTCGTCCGTCAACCCCTGCCCCGTGACTGGGTCACCCGACTGACTAAACTCGCACCAGTGGTGTATATGACGCCTCAGGATATTCACGACAATGTCGATGCGGTCGTTTCTCACGAAGCCCGCACAACCACACAGATACTTAACCATCTACGCGATCACGGCCACGAGCACATTGCATGGATCGGTATTAAAGATACGAATCGACAGGATGTGAAGTATTCGCATTACATGGATGGCGAATCACTGTTTCACCAGCGAATCGCATCGACACATGCTTCAACACTCGCGGCATGGTGGATGCTCATGGGACTCGACGAGCTGCCATGTCCCGACAACATGATCATTCTCAAACGCGATTGGGAAAAGGCATCAATTGAGCAAATCGCAGAGCAGGCGTTAGACCAAGCGATGCAACTCTCGCCTCGACCCACTGCCATCGTCCCCGCATCAGATTCGCTGGCTAACGCCATGATCAAAATCGCAGAATCGCGTGGCATGAACATACCAGACGACCTGAGTTTCATGACCTATGGGGGCATGCCCGTCGAAGACCTGCTCGACGAACGATTGACCTGTGTGGCATTACGCAAACAAGACACCGGTTCAGCCATTGTCGAACTCATCGAACGCCGCATGGCCAACCCCGACGCCATTGCCTTGAGTATGAAATTCCAGGGCACAATCGTTAAAGGCAAGACTGTTAGAGACATCCGAAAATAACGTCTGAAAACCAGCGATTAACACTAAGTTTATTATTGCATCACTATCAATTTTGATTCTGTATCTATATGAAATGGAATGCTATGAATACACAATCGACTATTCGTAAAAAAGCTTTCACACTCATCGAACTGCTGGTAGTGATTTCGATCATTTCGTTACTCATTTCCATTCTGCTCCCAGCACTCAGCAAGGCACGAGAAGCGGCACAGATCACGCGCTGCGGGGGGAATCTCCGTCAGGTCGGCATCAGTGCTAACGCCTATTGCATTGACTTTCGTGATTACCTTCCCCCCTTCCCATTATTTAAATCTCCTTACGATAAACCAACCGATGACAAATACTATTCATTACTTTTATCCACACCTGGGGGTACGCCAACCTATTACTATATGGGGAGATTAGTAGCCACAGGTTACTTACCTAATGTCGATGTGTTGTACTGTCCCACAGCAACAGGGCGACATGCCCGTAATATGTTCAGCCCCACCAGCTATACACTTGGTGGATATAAATTACGACCCGTACGCCCCCTGCCATCAGGAGAAGCAGCAGTCATCCCCCCCGTTGAAGAAGTCGGCACGGCCAATGCATTTTTGAAAATTGATCTCATGCCAGCACGTGCGATTTTAAGTGATCTAACCAACTACGAAACCAGTACAGGCATCGGCTTTGCCTCCGTCGGTACAGCCAATACTGAACACTCAAGCAAAGGCTTTCAAGTCCTCTATGGAGATGGGAGTGTCACCATTGACGGTAGTGGCCGATGGCGATTCCATGGCGGGACCGAATGGCCTTGGTGGCGCATCTCATCATCAAGCACCAGCGGCTGGGATCGCATCCCCTTTTATCCTTAAGCATCACACACTACCGATGTATTCTTAATTCAGCATAAATACTTTCAAACAACACGTATCAATCGCATTTTGCAGTTGGAGATTTACTATGCCTAAACGGCTACTTACTTTCGCTCTATGTATGTTCATTGCATCACTGTGCAACCAACCAACACCTTTACACGCACAACAAAACAGTCCATTGGTCACAATCGACTTTGAATCTGACAAGTTAGATATACCTGCCAGTGAACTTGGCTGGACCAAACGCTATGGCAATGGTAATCCGACGCAATGGAAAACCAGCAAACCAGCACACAAAGGCAATACCAGTAACACTGTCCTGAACATAGGCGGAGCTGACGTCCAAAGTCTCCTGCCTCTTGCATTAACTCAACCCATTAGTCCTGACACACGCTTAATCACAATCAGTTGTCAATTGCACGGCTCAGTTCTCTCAGGCAATGCCCAACCACTGCGTCTTGCGATTGCATCCACAGACCTTAAGGGTATCACCCCTTTCTTTGGCATGACCACTGATCGCAGCAGCGATGGCGGTAAAATGGACCTGCTACGTTTCTATGTAGGTGACAATACATCCTCGGATACGGTCATCCCCAATCACTGGTATGAATTGCAATTAGTCATCAAAGTCGACCCCGACCATCCAACAGCGTGTCGTGCGACTTTGTTTTATAGAAACCTCAGTGACAACGATGCGGATTTCAAAATTGCAACCGGTATGAAGAATGTTGAATTTGTCATGCGTAAAAATGCCATGCCCAATCACTGGGGACATTGGCAACTCCGTGGTAGCTATGGTGGCCAAGTCGACAACCTGCAAATCAGTATCGGCACAGGCGCAGTGAACATGCAGCAAGCTTCAGTTCCATGGACACCTTCGGAATTGCCCGGTGGCCCGGTCTTTTCACCCATCACCCATCAAAAAGACTGGATTAGTGAACGTGATATTTATGGTTATAAACCAGCCTTTATCCCAAACCCCGTAAGTTTCGACCAGAACAATATCCCCTATATGCGTCAGGGATATCATTTCCAATCTGGCAAAAAACAAATCCGACGCCATCCCGTTGCGATTCAAACACTCGCAACCAACGGTCAATGGGAAAAGATTTTTTTTACAGCAGGTGTACTTGATAAGTATTCCTGGTGGGATGGCAATATGCACACTGGCTCCTTTGCCAACGAACGCATTACTTTTGATAAAGACAATAGTCTCTACACCATCATCGATGCTCAACGATCCAACATTGGGAAAGTCTACCTTTGCTACCGCGACAAATCGGATAGCACATGGCAGTATTATCCTTTGCCAATGGGTTGGACGGCTTTGGAAACCTATGACGGACACAATGCCATTGAACAACCGCCAGCAATTTTGTCTATGACCGACAAAGTCCTGCGATTGATACTGCCTAGTAAAACTGATGATGGCAAACTTAAACTCTCAGCACCGGTTCTCATTGCCACAGATTCTCTGCTGGTTCCCAATCACTCCGGTGGAGCCAACAGTTGTCTTACCGTCAACGGCAAGACCTATGTTGCCTGGGCAAGTGACACCCCCATTGAAGGGCAGGAAGGCACACCCCAATACATCGCAGTATACGACCATGCCACAGAAAAACTCTCCAAACCTGTCTTGCTGGGAGTCTGCGGACATGGCAAGCCAGACAATCACAACCTTCCTGGCATCACCATCGACAGTAAAGGCATTTTACATATTGTCCTTGGCGCACATCACAATCAATTCAAATATACACACTCTCTTAAACCGTATGACATTACAAGCTGGAGTGAAGTCAAACCCTTTGGCAAGCCCAAAAACATGACCAAGTGGGGTTCATATACATATGTATCACTTCTCTGCGATGCCGATGATACGCTGCACGTTGTCGGACGCTGGGCGGGAGCGGGTTACTATTTCCGTTTAGTATATATGAGAAAATTAGCTGGTCAGGATTGGGAGCCTCATAAGTATTTAATGGTTCCCTTCCGAAATATGTACAGCTGTTGGTATCACAAAATGTCTTTGGATCGTCAAGGCCGATTGTTCCTCAGTTATATCTACTATGCCAACCAACTCAGTGATGCACAGCTTGAAAGTTACAAAGCCAAATGGCCCGATGAAACACCCACCGATGTGACTCAACATGCAGGCAACTGGCGTTGGGGTTTAACACCCCATGATCCGGGCATGCTTGTCAGTGATGACAAAGGCGATTCATGGCATCTGGCAACAACTGCGGACTTTCAGGTAGAAAACAAATAACACAAATGAACAGTCAAACCCACTACGCCCTGGCAAGTCTGCTGATCATGATCACTGCAACCTTCAGTCAAGTCCATGCTGACACCTTACATGACACACATACACTGCGGTTACAACGCAGCCAGTTTATTGTGGATATCATCGTCCAGCCGGACTACCTGATCAAAGAATTCGGGCCACGATTTGACCGAACTGCAACAGTCAAACAAGTCACTCTCAATGGCAAGAGTTTTCTAATCCACGCAGGACTCAGTGACGAATTTGGCTTGCATGGCATGGGGCTTCGTGCATTTTCCAAAGCGGACATGAAGACGGACTTCATCAAGATTGGTGTAGGACGGCTACTGCGTGATGATCCGGGAAGATATGACTTTTCACATCACTATCCAATTAAAACACTGGCTCCAGTCCATGTAGAAAGTCAATCCACTTCACATGTCACAATCAGCCAGAAAGTGGAAGACGAAAGTTATGGTTACGACTATGAAAAAACCTATCGCATTTCAGACGACTCACCCACTTTGACAATTGAATATACCTTAACCAACACCGGCAAACGTACTCTGCTCATCGAGCAGTACAACCACAACTGGTTCAACTTTGCCAACACTCCCATTGACCAGGCATACCATGTACAAACCGGTTTTGAGATCAATTGCCGAAAGTGGCCATGGTTTTCTCAAAATGGTAAACACCTGTCACTCAATCAAGCCATCACAAGTGGAAGTTACACACCCTCAAGCAGCAGCTCAACGCCTCAGAACAATTGGCTCAAACTCAGCCACAGTGTCACCGGCATGAACGTGACTGTCACTGGCGACTTCCCGGCCGGACTCCTGGGTTTTTTCGCGCAACAGGATGCCATTTGCCCGGAAGTGCATATGACTCAATTTCTCTCAGCCTATCAAAAATGGACATGGAAGCGGACGTATCGGTTTGATGCACCTTAATGGTTATCATAATTCATAAGGTAAATCAGGTCGCAAGCACGCAGCTAAATGCACCCGTCAATACACAAATCGGACAATTCGCTAACATGTGTCGCATGAATCCACTTACCCACATGCAATGGATAGGCGACGCAGCGACTGGCTACCTTCGCCTTTTGGACCAGACCCAGTTACCTGAAACCGAAGTCTACATCGACTGTAAAGACGTGCAGACGGTTTGGGATGCGATTAAACGTTTATCAGTTCGCGGCGCACCAGCCATTGGGATCAGTGCTGCATATGGCTTGGTGATTGCTGCACAGAAAAACACCTTCATTGAATCAGCGGATCATCTGGCCAGCAGTCGTCCTACTGCGGTGAACCTGTTCTGGGCGATTGATCGGATGAAAAAAGTTTCACCCTGTACGCCTGAAGTCTTACTGGCTGAAGCGATCAAAATTCATGAGGAAGACCGGGCGATGTGTCGGGCGATTGGCGAACATGCCGTCGGACTCATCGAAGCATTACCCGCTGACAAACGGGGTGTGCTGACGCATTGCAATGCCGGCGCCCTTGCCACCGGTGGGATTGGTACAGCGACGGCACCGATGTACGTGGCCCACGAAAAAGGCCTGAACTTCAAGGTCTATGCCGACGAAACCCGTCCCCTGCTTCAAGGCGCGCGACTCACCACGTTTGAACTTCAGGAAGCAGGTATTGATGTGACGCTCATCTGTGACAACATGGCTGCTCAGGTCATGCGTGAAGGCAAGATCGGCATGGTCATCACCGGAGCCGACCGCATCACCGCCAATGGTGATGCTGCCAACAAAATCGGCACGTATGGTGTTGCCATCCTCGCCAAGCATCACGGTATCCCGTTTTATGTTGCCGCCCCCAGCAGCACGTTTGATTTCAAACTCACCAACGGTGATCAAATCCCCATCGAACAACGTGCCAGTGAAGAGATCACCGAAGGCTTTGGCAAACGCACGGCCCCGCTCAATGCTCAGACTTATTCACCGGCATTCGATGCCACCCCCGCAGAGTTGATCGCCGGACTGATCACCGAAAAAGGCATCATCAGCCCGGTCACCACGGAGAATATCAAGAAAGTGTTGGGGTAAGCCCCGGAAGTTTCAGATTTCGGATTTTAAAATTTCGAATTTCGAATCGGCTTGACATCTTACCGGAGGCACAAATGAATAAACACGATTGGCTGTGGATCGGCTTGAAACTTTCAGGCCTGTATTGCTTGATCAAAACCGTATTGGCGATACCGCATTTATTGGGCGGTTTACTGGCGATGTCTCTTTTCTGGGATTACTTCACGACCCGCGATCCCGATTCAACAGATCGTCTGGTAACAACGTTTATCAAAGCCAACGGTGCAAGCTCAGGTACAGCGGCATTACAATTCGTCGTCTGCGGTTTCTTTGCATACTATCTCATCAAACGCACGGATCGCGTGTTGAAATGGCTTTGCAAAAAAGATGAAATGACCGCGCCCGATCAAACCGTTACGCCTGCCCCCGGGGGTTAAAACCCCACGGGCTTTAGTTCCAAGACGGTGACATCGGGTTGGGTCATTAAGTTTATAATCAATCCCAATCCGACTCCTTGGGGACTTGGGTGAAACTGATTCGTGTTGGAGCCGACTCCTGAGCGCCCCACATTGCGCCGTGGAAGACGGCATGGCGGCCGTACTTTTTGTCGATCTGATCCATCGCCTGAGCAAGCTTGGCATGTTTCCGCGGTTCTTCAAACAACGAGGGTGCGACCGAGCCTTCGGGAACCATGTCGTACAACACCACGCACACCTGCACCGGCACGCCAAGGTGTCGCCCAGGCCAAAGCTCGGTCATGCGTTGGACCATCGTCAAGGTGTCATTGGTTCCCCCGGAAGCTCCCAGCGATGTTTTGACGGTCCATCGTGGTGCGTCGGTATGCTTGACGGTCATTTCCATATGCATAGCCCAGTAGCCCAAGGTGCGCATGCGCGTCGCTGCCTTGTGGATCATGCGTGCCATGACACTGCGGGCACCGTGATCCGTGCGATACCTGGGAGCGAGCACATGCGAGTGACTGACCGTGCGGCGATGGGTCGCGCGGGAGGGTAAATCATGGCCATGAATCTGCGCCCACCAGATGTCGGCCATGACTTTGCTTTCCCATATTTGCTGGAACTTTTTGAGTGACAGTTGGCAGAGTTGCTCGACGGTCTTGATGCCATGGCGTTCGAGGCGTCGACTCATGCCTTTGCCGATACCTGGCAGATCACGGAGTGCCAGCGGGTAGAGTTTTTGCGGGATTTCTTCAGGGAGGATTGCCACCAACCCGTCGGGCTTTTGCATGTCGGTTCCGACTTTGGCTAGCCAGCGATTGGGTGCCAGGCCGATGGAGCATCGGACGTATCGCCCCACTGCGCGCCAGATGGCATTCTTGACTTTGTTGGCCAGCGCCAATGCCTGAGCGGGTTGGCGTTCATCGCCCATGAGTTTGCCATACATCTCATCGATGGAGCAGATTTCATCGACATGCAGGCAGCTTTCGACAGCATCGACAATCCGGTGGTGGTACTGGGTGTAGAGCCGTGGCCGGGCGAGGACGAGTTGGATACTGGGGCAGATATCCTTGGCCTGCATCACGGATGTGCCGGTTTTGACGCCGACCCACTTGGCTTCGTAGCTTGCAGCAATGCAGCAGGTATGCGTGGTGTCGGTGGGGATCACACCGACGGGACGACCGCGCAGAGCTGGATTCTCCTGCTGCTCCACGGAGGCGAAGTAGGAATTCATATCAACATACAGGTATCGCAGAGGGCCGTTGGACATCCCTAAACAATACCGAACAAAATCCAAAAATCAAGAGCCTTTTCAACAGGTTTCTCAAACCATTTTCAAGCTCTTGGCAAAGCAAGAGTTGGGGATAAGACCAAGATGATACTGCTCGTTGGAGTACGTTCACATCAGACAGGCATATCTTAGTCGATCTTGAGTCTGTAGAACGCCAAGCTGCCTGCGATATAGCCATAACGTTCAAGTTCGTCGACGTTTGCCCATTTAACGGAGCCGTCGAGTTGGGCGGAGTTCTGGCCGGTGTATTGTTTGATCCCGCCCGGTGCATCGTGCCCGAGGTATGTGCCACTGGAAACACGGTAAAGGGTCATGCAAGCCCACATTGGGGTTTGGGTAGCGGCATGAACGCTCATGGGATCATGCACCGTAGCCCCAAACTGCCAGGACATCGAAGCAAGGCGATTGGTTTTATTGACATCTCCAAAATACTGGTAAGTCATATATGTGCTGGCGTAGCTGCCATAGGTCGGCGCCCTGGTTGGATCATTCGTCAGTGAACCGGTGCAGAATAAGGCATTACCACGGGTGGTTCCCATGTAACTTTCCACCCATGAATTGATGGGGTTACTATTATTGGGATTGGCTTCTTTGTATCCCGAATAACTCGAATAGACACTGGGGCGATCCGTGGAATGAGAAAAATGCGTTGTTCCGCGGTTCATGAATTTATCATCGTTATCTGCTGCAAAGGCGTGGGTTGCGACGATGAGCTGATGCTGCTTGGCTTGACATTGGACACGTCTTGCCGACTCACGAGCCTTGGCCAATGCTGGGAGCAGAATTGAAATCAATAAGGAGATGATGGAAATCACCACCAGTAATTCAATGAGTGTAAAAGCCTGTTTGGATCGTGCCATCATGTTCTGTCCTTCGCAGTTGGGGGAAACCTATTCGTTTTATCGAACAGGTTGATATTGATGTTGATCAATGTGGGTATTTTAGCGCCACAATTGTGACCAAGCCCGATTTTTTCTTGTCTCTTTTATGCAAAACGTTATCATATTCGCGCAATGCCCAATACCAATGCCCCATCTAAAATCAAGCTTATGGATTGGAGTCGGCTCCGAACGGAGTTGCTCTGGGCATATGAAGGCCCCCCCTTGTCGCCCCATTTTCATACCGTTGAAGTGGATACCGTGATGTGTTGGCTACTGCTTAAAGGAACTGTCACCGCCCAAAGTCCGACTTGTGGACCAATCACCGTAAAGGCCGGCCAATGGTTATTTGTCGCAATGGACAAAACGGCTCATGACTTTTCACCTGACGCTCAGATCATCTCACTGCGTCTGGTCATTCACTGGCCAACCGGGCAACCGCTCTACAACCATCACCAATGGATCTGTTTTGAAAGTTCTGAATATCCGCAACTACTCACCCATGCTCGGAAGCTCATCAAACAAGCTGAACGCATTGTCAAAATGAGCCCCGATCCACAACAACTGCGTACTCGCTTAGCTTCAGTGCCCTGCGAATTTGAGGATTACCTGACGCTGGAAAATGCGACACTGCGATGGGCACATATCTATGACCGGACGATGCAGAAGCTTGGAGTCAAACGCATGACCATCACGCCGATTGATGGACGCGTCAGTGAGTGTTTGAAGCTATTGGATCAACTGCCCATGGATCGCCAATTTAATGAAACACAATTGGCCCGATCACTGGGATTATCACTAAGTCAACTCAATCGCATTTTTGTACAAGCCATGAATTGCACACCCAAGAGCTATGCGGACAATCTGCGCTTGAATGACACCATCAAACTGTTGACCACGACTCCCATCCCGCTCAAGGAGTTGGCATTTACGATGGGCTTCAAACAGCCGTCCCATTTTGCCAGTTGGTTCAAAAAGAAAACCGGACTGTATCCCAAGGAGTATCGCCTTCAACACCTTGACAACCCAATCCATCAACAGATGATCAATACGCTTAAAACATGGTGAGTCGTTGTGAGTCAGATCGCCCCATCAATCATCACCGTCAAATTGAACGATCAATACGTCCTCCAATAAAACGCCATGGAGCCGGACACTACTGCGTAGCGTGACATTTGATCCACCGCAGTCCAAGCAACCGATCCATCAAGTTGAGCCGAGTTCTGGCCGGTATAAGGTTTCGTCGTCGACGGCGCATCATGGCCGATGTAGGTGCCGTTACTGACTTTCTCAATGGTCATGCAAGACCAAATCGGCGTTTTGGGGGAAGCATGCACATCTTCAGGAGAAGGGAGTTCGACACTCGAAAGCCAACTGATATTGGCATAGCGAGCCTTGGAAGTGGCATCACCAAAATATTGATAAGTCATATAAATCGAGTCATACCCACTGGCCGTCGGCATCTTCGTCACATCTGTACTCAAGGAACCGGTACAAAACAGTGATAGGGAACGATCCACAGCCATGTATTGATTGGCCCAATCATTGATCGGATAGGCTGTTGATGGGTTGGCATCATCATAGAGTGACGAACTGGAGTAGCTTGACGGGCGGTCGGTACTATGAGTGTATTTGGTGCGTCCACGGTTCATAAAATGGTTCTTGTTATCGGCAGCAAAAGCGTGGGTCGCAACAATCAGTCCATGCTGACGACTTTGACACTGCACCCGCCTGGCTGACTCACGAGCCTTGGCCAAAGCCGGGAGCAAAATCGCAATGAGTATCGCGATGATGGAAATCACCACCAGCAGTTCGATGAGTGTAAACGCATTGTTTTTCTTCGACATCGCTAATCCTTTGGCATGCCTACAGTAATTGATTCGTTGAACCGAGCCTGCTTAGTTCAGTTAAATCATTCTAGCGCGACAAAAGATCACAAAGCGTTATTCCCCTTGTCATTTTTATGCAAATGTTTATCATTTTTCTGCATATGCCACCATCCATTCACCCAACAACAAGCAAGCTTCTGGATTGGAGCCGACTCCGTACAGAGTTACTATGGGCCTATGAAGGTCCACCGCTTCGACCGCATTATCACGTCCTTGAAAACAAAGACACGGTCATCTGCTGGATGATGCTCAAGGGGTCAGCAGTCGTGCATAGTCAAAGTTGTGGCTCGATACAATTGGCCACAGGTCAATGGCTGTTTCTGCCCCCGGATAAAACATCACATGACTTTTCGGATGATGCGTCGATTATCTCACTTCGCGTGGTGGTTCACTGGCCAGATGGTCAGCCACTCTACAACCACAATCAATGGATTCTTTTTGAACACGCAGACTATCCGCAGCTTCAAAAACTTTCTCGACGAATGATTCATCAAGCTCAACAGATTGTCAGAAAAAGTCCTGACCCGGAAATTGAAATGACGCGGCTTGCTGGTGTAACTTGCCACCTCACCGATTATCTTGCGTTGGAAAACGCAACCTTGCGATGGGTTGATTACTACGACCGGATCATGCAGAAATTGGGGATCAAACGTAACACCATTGAGCCGATGGATCTGCGGGTAAGCACCTGCCTAAGACATATCGAACAACTGCCCGCCAATCGCAAATTTAATGAAACGCAATTGGCCAAATCCCAAGGCCTATCAGCCAGCCAACTCAATCGCATTGTCATTCAAGCCACCGGCAACACACTCAAAGCCTACGCGGACAATCTGCGATTCAACGATGCGTCCAAACAGTTGATTACCACCAACATCCCCCTTAAAGAGTTGGCGTATCTATTGGGCTTCAAACAGCAGTCCCACTTTGCCAGTTGGTTTAAAAAACGCACCGGCTTGTCACCTAAAAATTATCGTCAAATGCAACAACAAAAACCACAACACGCAGAAATGATCAAAGCACTCAAATCATGGTAATCATCTTTGAGACCATGCTTCAAAAGCCATTGCTCTTAGATGACAATGACTTGCTGATACGCACACCAAGACATTGCCAGTAAATGAATGTGTTGGGAAAACAACTCTACGGGGTTAAATGCGTGGTCAATTCATGATCGGCCAATAGTACTCCGCGGAGCCTGGTGAATAGCTGAATCCTTGAAGTTCCTCGACCGCATTCCATTTCACCGACCCATCGACCTGGGCAGAATTCATCCCTGTGTATTGGCTGATCGTCGATGCTGCATCATGTCCGAGCCATGTCCCGGTACTGGCCAATCGGACGGTCAGGCATCCCCATACAGGCATGTTGCCAGCAGCATGAACCGACGCAGGATCACGGTACGGGACACTGGTCTGCCAGCTTGCCGATGACAGCCGGAAGGGTTTATTCAAATCCCCCCAATACTGGTAGGTCATGAATTGCTCTTTGTACAGAGCTGACGTCGGTGATTTGCCATGGTCCGTCGCCAATGAACCGGTGCAGAACAGGACCTGACTCCGATCCACTGCAAGGTATTGCTTGACCCAGCGATTGATTGGATAAGCGTCTTCAGGGTTGGCTTCAGGCGTATAGGCTGACCCACTGAGACGTTGGGTGCAATGGGCCAGATAGGTTTTGCCGCGATTGACATATTGGTTCTTGTTATCGGTGGCAAACGCGATGGTCCCGACGATCAGTTGGTGCTGCCGAGCCTGACATTGCACACGTCTAGCCGATTCACGGGCCTTGCCTAATGCTGGCAGAAGGATGGCAATCAACAAGGAAATAATAGAAATCACCACCAGTAATTCAATAAGAGTAAATGCATTTTTTCGACGTGTCATGGCCTGTTCTCCTAAATGCGGTAATCCGTCAAATGTCACAAAATAATGAACGTCCAATCCTTGATCTATGTGTGGATCATAGGCCTGCATCGAAATAAAAAAGCGGTTTTCTATTTACCATGTTTATGCAAAACTTTATCATTTTTGAATGCCCAACTCATTTTCACAACCTTCTCAACCACGACTGGTCGATTGGAGCAGACTCCGGGCGGAGCTGTTATGGGCCTATTGCGGTCCGCCGATCATGCCTCAAGCCGAACATCGTTACGAATATCCAGTGCTCATGTGCTGGCTGATCCTTCAGGGACAGGTTCAAGCGTTCAGCCCCGGTTCAGGATCGATCAAAGCCAAGGCCGGCGATTGGCTGTTCATGCCAGATGACAAGCAGGGACACACCTTTTCCGAAGATGCAAAGATCATCTCTTTGCGTCTGATCGTTCAGTGGCCCAACCAGCAGCATTTGTATGACCATAACCAATGGATTCGCTTTGCCGATGCGGAGTATCCCCAATTACAAAAGCAGTCCTGGAATCTGGTTCGCCGCGCCTATGCCATCCTTAAATCCAAACCCGCCGAAGTCATGAGTACCGACATGACCACCCTGCCGTGTAATCTTGCCCAATACCTTCAGCTTGAACAGGCTGTTCTCAAATGGGTTGAGATTTATGATCGCACGATGCAGAAGCTCCAGATCAAGCGTTCGGTCATGGTGCAACCGGACAAGCGTGTTGCCCAATGCCTGCGATACATTGAGCAACTGCCTCCCAATCGGGAATTTGATGAAAAGCAACTTGCCCGTTCACTGGGACTTTCTGCTGGCCGGATGAATCGACTTTTCAGTCAGCATATTCACATGACCCCCAAAGCTTACGCGGGGAAACTTCGGGTCAATGATGCGATCAAACTCCTGACCACCACCAACCTGCCCATCAAGGAATTAACGTACAGACTAGGCTTCAAACAGCAATCTCATTTTGCCAACTGGTTTTGGAAAAGGACCGGATACTACCCTACGGATTATCGTCAGTCATTCAAAAAGCCGAGTATGGCTCAGATCATTGAAACCATTAAAAGCGGATAATTCAAAAACCATCACCGTTGCACAAACACACCTTTGCGCCGCGCGACGATTTCGTCGATTCCCTTAGGCAAATCCCCCTGCCAAATCACGTCCAGCCTAAGCTCCGGTGTGAGTACCTTGTCGATGGCTTGCACCTGAGCATCGGTCAAAGCCTGTGAACCGACCAACACCAAACGTTGCATATGCATATGAGATAACCGACTCATTGCATCAGCTGGTAATAACGCCCCACTGGCTTTGATGGCATCAAATTTCTCACCTAATGGCTGCGAGGATTCAAAGCGTGGCATGTCGATTTGTTTACCATCAAAAAACACAAACGTCACCGGCACCTTCGATTCCTGCAGTACATCACGAATCTTGCGAATTTCCTGCTTGGCATCCTCAAGCCATGACTCAGATGTGCCAGTCGCATCAATGAGGATCACCGCCGGACTATCCAAACGAACACCCCAGAACAAAGGCGCATGGCTGGCAAGATCACCACCAGTGGTTATCGTTGAACGATCCGTGCGTTTGATGTGGTCTGCCGGCGGCTGCTTGATGTCTCGCTTGGTGACCAACCAGACTGATCCGATGATGATGCAAGTCATGACAAGAAAAACCACGGTGATCTGGAAAATGCGTTTGCCGATCTGCCTGGGTGGGATGTCACGCTGGTATGCCATGACTGATCGCCCGGCTTGAGCGCGATGTTCGGTGAGTATCGTGGGATGAATGTCTGCTGCGGTCATCTGTTGAGTCGGATCATCATGACGGGGTACATCAGCGACCGGATTGCCTGCCGCATCAGGATGGATACTCACCAGCGCCCCGCAACCGCTGCACCGACAGATACTGCCAGCAAAGGCATGATCCAAGACAAACCCGACACCACAGGCCGGGCAATTGAGTTCAAGATGTGGCGGCATTAAATTCATGGACTCTCACATCACTCCCCACCAGAAAACCCCGTCCAGAGATAATAGAACCCATCGCCGTGTTGAGCCAATGTGCTGCTCAAATCCATCGATGCAATATTGATCTGAGTCTGTGGCACGTTCACTGGCGCAGAAGCATATGGCGAACCGACATATTGCAACGGTCGATGGAATCGGACCAACTCCGCCTGTTTGATCCCTGCCATCTCTTTGGCGAGTTGGTATGCCGACTGCAAATCCCCCAACTCATCGGCCAGGCCGACTTGTACTGCGGTACTGCCGGTGACGATTCGGCCATCAGTGAGCCAAGGGATATCCGATGGTTTGATCGTCGGGCGTGAGGTCTTGACCGTATGCAGGAACCGTGCGTAAAAGTCATCAACGGTCTGCTGGAGAATTTGAGCTTGTTCGTCAGTTAGGTTTTCAAAGGGTGAACCTGCTGCCTTGTTGGGGCCTGAGGTAAACGCATGGGGTTCGATTCCCCAACGTTGCAAGGCAGGCTTCACGGAGACTGTTTGCAGGATCACGCCGATGCTTGCAGTAATCGCAGTTGGGTAGGTGACGATACGGTCTGCCGCACAGGCGACGTAGTACCCGCCGCTGGCTGCCACATCCATAAACAGCGCGATGACGGGTTTGTGGGTCTGTTGTTTAAACTGCATCACTTGCCGGTAAATCGCATCACTGGCGGTCACCGTCCCGCCGGGTGAATTGATGCGGAGGATGATGGCTTTGACCTTTGAATCGTTGCGGGCTGCCTGTAATTTCTCATACATCAAACTCACCGGATTCTCGCCTTCACGCAGCAATCCGGGCTTGGCATAGTTGGTGATCGTGCCAGTGATATCAATGATGGCAACGCGACCTTGAATGTGTCCAGCATCACGCTGCACGACTTTGGTCTTGAGTTTCTGGTCGGTGGTGTTACCAATGACAAGTGTCATCGGACCACATGCAGTAAGTAGACTTGAAAGACACAGGAGCAGAACAATGCGTATGGACATGAGAGAGTTTCCTTGTCTGTTATCACTTACTTGCACAACTTATCAAGCTGCTTAAGGAGTCGGTCGATCTGCTGGGGTTGATTGTAAAAATGTGGACTTACTCGGATGCGACCTTCACGAACCACAGCAATGATTTTTTCTTTGGCAAGTTCCACAACCACACGTTTGGGATTCACTGACTCACTGATGGGTTCAAAAACCACACTGCCACTGGTCTGCCCCTTACCACGAGGACTGATGATCCGGCATCCGGCATTGGGAAGTCCATCGCAGAGTTGGTTGTTGAGTTTCTGCACGTTCTGCCAGACGGTGTCGATACCGACATCCAGAAGCAGGTCGATACTTGCTCCCATCGCGACGATGCCTGGGATATTATGCGTTCCAGGTTCAAAACGTTTGGCATCCATGTGCAGTTCAAAGTTGTAATTCCCAAAGTCCATCGGATTGACCACGCTATGCCAACCGAGTACTGCTGGATTCAATCGGTGTACAAGGTCTTCGTTGATATAGAAAAATCCCAACCCTTCAGGGCCAAGCAACCACTTATGCCCATCGGCTGCCAGGAAGTCCACACCAAGTTTTTGCACGTCCATTGGGATCAGTCCCACGGATTGAATACCATCCACGCAGAGATACCCGCCTGCCTGATGCACCAAATCAGCAATGGGTTTGAGGTCCATACGGAAACCTGATGCATACTGGACACTTGACAACGAAACCACGCGCGTTCGATTGGTAATCGCTTCGCAGACGTCTTCAGCGTCAATTGTGCCATCGGGTAATTGTTCGACTTCGATGAGTTCGACACCTGATCGCTTGAGATTTTCCCAAGGGTAGCGGTTGGCTGGATACTCGACATTGGTAATCACCACGTTATCGCCTTCATGCCAGGTCAACCCGTTGGCAACGAGACTAATGCCCGTGGAAGTATTGGGGACAAAGGCGATTTCCTGCTCACCTCGTGCATGAATGAGTTTGCTGATGCTTTGACGTACCTGACTGATCCGCGGATACCACGACTCTTTGGTATACGCATAGCTGGAGGCTTCAAGGGAATAATCCTGTAAAGCGATCGCTGCCCGATGGGAGATGGGCGCGACTCCTGCGTGGTTAAAGAAGTCCAACTGATTCAAAATCGGGAATTCACTTTTGATATCCATGGCAAATCTCTCTTGCTTCAAACTCGACCTTGGTCGTAGACTAACAGGCATGACCATTGACGCCAAACATATCAGTCTGATCCTGGTCCTGATTCTTTGTCCATTACCGACCTGGGCTCAACCTCAAGCCGACCCCACGCAAGTGCCTTTATCACCTGTGGTGAATCGACTGCTTAATGATCCGATTAATTCTGAATCACGCAAGCTTGAATTAATGCTGTTTCACGGTCAGTTCGAAGCAGTGGATCAAACCAAACTCACCACCGAGCAGCGTGCGGAGATGGCGTTAGCCAAGTTTGAACTCAATGCCCCGGTCCTCCAAGATGAGAAGACGCCTGCGATTTACCGCGCCCTGGCTGCAAACCAACGTGGTGAACCTGAGTTTGCATCCAAACTTTTACCCAATCCACAATCGCTACGTGAGGTATTAGCCAAGGCCGATGCGTTGGAGACGTTGGGACAACTAGATGATGCAACCAAGCTCTTGACACCGTGGCGAGAGAAGCTTCGAGCCAATTTGCCTGACACCGCTTGGCAACTCACAGATGCGGGTATCCTGCTAAGCAAACTTGCCAACCTTGAAGGCTTACCTGCAAGAGACTATCAGCAGGCAATGAATTGGTTTGCCAAAGCTCGCAATCAATTGGATCGACTTTACTGGCCTGCCTACATTGCTGAAGCCCAACTGCTCTGTGACAAAGGCAGTCGCATGCAGGCCATTGAAGCGATCACTGAAGCGTTGCCTCTTAATCCAAATGCCTCGCAAGTCTGGTTACTGCTGGGGCGAATGTCCGTGGATAGTTTCCAGTTTGAAAAGGCAAACGAGTGTGTCAAAAAATTACAGCAGATTAACCCAACACATCCACTGGCTGCCGAGTTGATCATCCGATCTCTCTTGGCACAACGTGACTTGACACAGGTGCCTTTGCTGCTGACTGACGCACGCAAAGAGTATCCGACACATCGCACGTTTATTGCGTTGGAAGCTGCCATGCATGCGATGATGTTCGATCATGGCAAACTGGATCAAAGCCTGGCAACGTTCGAAAAACTCTCACCTGGCAATCCGATGGCATTGGCAACGGCGGGTGAATTTCTCTCCTTTGCACGTCAATATGATTGGGGTGAACAACTGCTGCGCCGAGCCATTGCCATGCAGCCCAACTGGCCCAAACCACGCAGCGAGTTGGCATTGTTACTCATGCAGGCAGGACGTGATGACCAAGCCTATGGTGAACTGCAAAAGGCTGCGGAACTTGATCCCTTTCACAAGCAGGTGCAAAACCAGCTGGAACTTGCTGATGAGATGAAGGGCTTTAAGACCTTCAAAACCGAGAATTTTTCGATCATTTACCCGCCGGGTCCAGATGAAGCCTTGGCATTGGATATGACGGTGATGCTTGATCCGATCTACAACTTTGTCACCAGCAGTTTTTCACATCAGCCTAAACATGTCACGCAAATTCAAATCATGCCCAATGAACGATGGTTCGGCGTGCGGATCACCGGCATCCCGGAAATCTGGACGATCGCAGCATGCACCGGAGACGTGATTGCGATGACGCCTCCCAAGGTCGGCGCCCGTCAACGTGGAGCGTATGATTGGGCACGAGTGATCCAACATGAGTTCACCCACACGGTCACCCTTGATCGCACGCAGAACCGATTAGCCCATTGGTTTACTGAAGCTTGTGCTGTGGCAATGGAACCGGGCGGACGTGATTTTAATACCTGTCAATTACTGGCAGACGCCTTGGCCAACGATGGTTTGTTTAATTTAAAAACCATCAACTGGGCCTTTGTAAGACCTGAAAAACCGACTGATCGTCCTTTGGCATATGCACAGGCTAATTGGATGTATGACTATATCCAAGTAACTTTCAGTCATGATGCGATCCTCTCGATTCTCGACAACTTTGCCAAAACCAATGACTCAGCAAAGGTCATTCAAACCGTCACCGGTCAGGATGAAGCAACCTTCATGGACGGCTTTGAGAAGTGGGCACACCAACAGGTCAAAAGCTGGGGGCTTGGTCCTCATGATGGCGACGAGGCGCTTAAACCGATCTTTGAAGCCTTTGCCAAAGGAATCCAACCGCCCGATCAGATACTTGAGAAATTGACCACCGATCACCCGGATCATCCGGACGTGTTACGACTGGTTGCTCAGAAGGCAATTGCAGAAGGTGATGCGGGAACGGCACGCGCGGCGGTACTCAAATACGCACGCGCCCGACCGGTTGATCCATGGTCCAACAAACAGTTGGTGATTCTTGCTCAACAATTGGAAAAACACGACGAACTCATCGGCGCATTGACGGCGTTGGATGAAAATGAACAGTCCACTGGTCAATGGGCATTCGAACTGGCCAAGCTCTATGGCAAGGATAAACGCTGGCCCGAGGCGCTTGCCAACAGCCTGCGAGCTATTCAACGCGAGCCTTACAACGCAGACTATCGTGAAAATGCAGCAACAATGGCGTTGATGAATAAAGACATGGGTAAGGCCATGCACCAAGTGCGTGCGTTGACTCTGCTTGAGCCGGATCGTTCGATTCACTGGGCAAGACTCGCAGTCATCGCCAGGCGAATGGGGGATGAAGCGACAAGTCAGCAAGCTGCCCAAAAAGCAGTCGCTCTTGATCCACAGTCACCTGCCAAAAAATTATTACAATGAATTGGTCAAGCAATACATCACGTGAGCATCGCAACAATCCAGAGCATCACCAATATCGACGCAAAGAACGGCATGAGATAGCTGACTAAAAACAACACAAAAGCTTCCATCACATCCAAATCGAAAAACTTGATGTTCAACCCGATAAACGAGATGAACGCAAAGGGGAAACTCACATACCATTCAAATCCCAAAACGGAAATGCCTTCCGTGAGAATGAACATGAGGGCTTCAATAAAATAAGACAACACATGCGCAGTCATCGCGATAGCCAGTATTTTGGTCATCGTTGAAAAAATTCCGCCAAAAGCCACACCAAAGAGCTTGGCGACAACCAACATCCCAATAAACATAAACGGGATCTTGATGGCAATCTCCAACAAATTGGTCCCAAACAAATAGGCGATACAGAACCATTTCTGCTGCGTGGTCAAATCTGGCATTTGAATGGGAGTTCCCGCTGGGGCAATCAAGGGACCACCAAACGGGCCATTAAGGTTTGTAGCCGCACCAGGCATCGGGGCAACGGGGACGGCAGGCATCTTGCTGGGTATCACCGCTTCAACAATATCACGACTAACCATCTCATATGGGCAAATTGCCACGACCGTAAACACCAGAAACACCAACATCGACAACAACACCACCGTGGGCACATACACATCCTGAATCAGATGTTGTTGATGGTAATACTCCTGGTCTGCTTCGTATTTTTCACTCTCCGAGACATAGCGTTCAGAACCGTCATATCGATCCCCCATCGGGTCACCGCTGACACCTGCTACATGTCGACCCAGTTGAATGCTGTATCCACATGTCGCACAGACCACCGCGTCATAAGGCATCTGCGCTCCGCAATCCGGACACACTTTGCCTGCTGCAACTTCCGGCTCAACGGCCAACTCATACACACTGGACTGATCCGAAGCCGCCAACTCCGGCAAAGGTACACGATCCCATGAATGAGCCTTGCCCACATGTTCCTGGAGCATGTTCAACCCCACCACCGGCACCGACTCCTCGGGCTTGATCTCTGTATCAAACTGATCCTCATCCACCACATCGGTGACCACCAACCCGCTTGCCAATGCACCTAATGCGTTGATGTCAACATCTTCATCGTCATCGTCCTGATCCACTTTCAATTCGACCACTTCCTCAGCCTGAGCAAGGTCGAGTTGATCCTCTTCATTGCTAAGACCTGCCAAGGTGTCTTGCATCGGATTGGCAGCAGGCGTGGGCTTGCGGCGAGGTGTCGCCACGACAGGCTCATCAAGCAAGCGTAAAACCAAATCATCATCAGATTTTTCAACCGGTGGTTTGGATATCTTCTCAGACTGCTTCTGTGATGGCTGTGGCTTGGCTGGAGATTTGGACATCGGTTGAGCGATGTGCTTTAGCCGTGAAAGATCAGGTTCTGATTTTTCAGGTTTGTCAGGTTTGACCTGCTGAGCTTCTTCAGCAGCAACCAGATCCAGGTCCAGCGACAAGAGGTCCGCGGTGTCATCATTGGATGGATCAGTTGCGGGTTTGGAGGATGTTGGTGGTTTTTGTGTGTTGCCAGACTCAGCAGCGATAAGCGGTAGAGAGTCTGAAGACTTTGACGGATTGTGCTTTGCATCCTGAGCATGCTTGCCGTGTTCATGTCTGTGAGGTTTGCTATGCTTTTTGGAGGTTGGCGTATGTGACTCACCATCACCGGACTTTTTAGCAGGTGTAGCTGTTAAAGGTTTTGTCTTGGACTTGGTTTTATCTGCCTGATGTTTGCGAGTTTTTTGGTCAGGTGAAACAGGCGTCGCTGCAATTGGATCATCGCCCAACGACAGGATAAACCCACCATCGATCCGTTCCATGGATTTCATGTGATCTGAAGCAGCCTTGTCCAAGGCCTTGCCACAATTTGGGCAATAGACCAACTTCCCGCCACCGACCGCTTTGGCGGGTAAGGATTCCTGGCAATATTTACATTTCCCAGACTTGGACTGCCCCATGGCATAGCCCCCTGCAATAACTTCCCCGGTATCCAGCAATAACTGGCCACCACATAGCAACTGTGGTTCATGTTTACCTGACGGATACCAGTTTATCACACTTCATGTAGGTGGGAATTGTGGTGTTCCCTCGGAAGTCCTACAATATGGAGCTTTAGTACCACTTTGTCTGGAAATCAATATGAGCGTTCCCATTCTCGATCTGACCGCCCTTCACGCCCCCCTGGCTGACCAGATGCGTGATGTGTTTAACGAAATTCTCACCACAAGCCAATTCGTGCTTGGTAAGCATGCTGCAGATTTTGAAGCGGCATTGGCCCAAGCGTGTGACTGTAAGCATGCCATCGGCGTCTCCAGTGGCACCGATGCATTGATCATTGCATTGATGGCTTACGACATCAAAGCCGGGGATGAAGTGATCAGCAGTCCGTTCACGTTCTTTGCCACCGGCGGGTCAATCGCCCGCGTGGGTGCAACTCCAATTTTTGTCGACATCGATCCGGTGACGATGAACCTCGATTCAGAACTGATCGAAGAAGCCATCACGCCCAACACCAAGGCCATCATGCCGGTACATATTTTCGGCCACCCAGCCAATATGGATCGCATCAACGCCATCGCCAAGAAGCACAATCTGGCAGTGATCGAAGACAACGCTCAATCCATTGGTGCCAAGATCGGTGACAAGCAGGTGGGCAGTATTGGGGATATTGGATGCTTGAGCTTTTATCCAACCAAGAATCTTTCTGGTTGTGGTGATGCAGGTGCCGTGCTGACCAATGACGACACCTTGGCTGAGAAAATGACTTCACTGCGACTGCATGGCCAAATCGGTCAATACCAGCATAAGATCATTGGTGGCAACTTCCGCATTGATGCCTTGCATGCCGCTATTCTCAACATCAAACTCCCCCATCTACCCCAGTGGAATGAAGCCCGACGTCGCAACGCCCAGCTGTACAAACACAAACTTGCCGACATGCCCATCACCTTACCAGTCGAGCTGGACGGTTACACCCACGTGTACCATCAATACACCATCCGTGTTGATGCCAATAAGCGTGACGGATTGACGACGGCACTTAAGGAAAACGGCATCGGCTTTGGCGTCTTCTATCCGACACCGTTACATCAACAGGAATGTTTCAAGTATCTCAATCAGGATCAGGGACGCCTGCCACACAGTGAAGATGCATCCAAGCGTTGTATCAGCCTGCCAGTGCATCCGCTTCTGACCGAAGACCAGATTGATGAAGTCTGTGCTGTGATCAAGGGACATCTGTAATCTTGACTGATACACCAGTGAGCAACGAGCCGATCATCCGACTTGTCGATGTCTGCAAAGCCTTCGGCCACTTGACCGTACTCGATCATGTCTCGCTGGATATCCAGGCAGGTAAAACCACCGTTATCCTCGGGCCAAGCGGCACGGGTAAAAGTGTCCTGCTTAAGCACATCGTCGGACTGCTCAAACCTGACAGCGGTGAAGTCTGGTTTGAGAATCAACGCATCGACCAGATGAACAGCATGGAACTGGTCAAACCACGCCAGCAGTTCGGCTTCCTGTTTCAAATGGGCGCGCTGTTTGACTCAATGAATGTGCAGGATAATGTCTGCTTCCCATTGGGTGAACACACCAGCATGCCCAAGGCTCAGCAGCGTGAGCGATGCACCCAAGTCCTCAAAGCAGTTGGGTTGGAAGGCATCGAGAATAAGATGCCCGTCGATCTATCCGGTGGTCAGAAAAAACGTGTCGCATTAGCCAGAGCCATTGTGCTTCAACCCAAAGTGGTGCTATATGACGAACCGACCACCGGCCTGGACCCCATCCGCTCGGACTTGATCAACGAATTGATCCTCAGTCTGGGTAAACGCTTGGGTATTACCAGTATTGTTGTCACGCATGATATGACGTCCGCCAAAAAAATTGCCGACCGCATGATCATGCTTTACGATGGACATGTCGTTGCCGATGATGTGCCTGACCGATTCCTGAATACAAGTGATAAAATCGTTCAACGTTTCGTCAACGGCCAGGCTGATGAGGAAGACCTCAAGCTCATTCGTGACGGATTTGAATAACTGACCGACTCGCCGGGCTTCGGGACAGGATGACTTTATGCATAACCGTACACGTGATATTTTTGTAGGCCTCACTGCCATCGCTGGTGTTGTCGGCGTAGCGGGACTGATGTTCCTCTTTGGCTACATCCCCAAGTTCCTCGAACCAGGCTACATCATCAAAGTCCAATTCGCCCAGGCAGGTGGTCTTAACTCCTCATCGCGCGTGATTCTTGATGGGGTAGACATCGGCCGACTCATCAAGCTCGAACTCCAACCGCCCCCCAATCGCGGGGTGATCATGACCGCTCAAATCCGCAGTAAGTACAACGTCCCTCAAAAAGTCCGTGTCACCGTTGCTGGTAAATTACTCGGCGGAAGTCCGGCGTTAGCGTTTTACACCGACAAACTCACTGATGATCAACTGACCCAATTCCTGGCCAAAGATGGCTCAGCGGTACTCGATGGTCAGATCGAAAGCATGCTCGCGGATGTGACCAAAAAACTCCAAGCCTACATGGACCCTGCCATCGCCAAACTCACGCAGGTGGCAGACGACTTCTCAATCCTTTCCAAACAGTGGACGCAGGTTGGCAGCAATGTCGCAAACCTCACCGAACCACGAACCATGCAACAAGTCGAAAGCGGCGAGAAGTCCGCCAACATCCAAACGCTTCTGGCTCGCTCCGATCAGCGTATGGCAGAGCTAAAAGCCACCATCGATCACATCAACAATCTCATCGGCGACGATCAACTCAAAACCAACATCACCGACATGCTTAAGCAGACCACCCAGACGGCAGCCGAATGGGAAAAGACCGCAGAAAAAACACAACAGCGTGCCGATGAAGTGACCAAAAAACTCTACGCCATGGCCGACGATATGAGTGCCGCCATCCAATCATCTAAACAGCTCATCGACAAAGCAGCCACCGGCGAAGGCACCGTTGGCAAACTCCTCAACGATCCCAAACTCTACACGAATCTCAACGAAGCTGTCCTGCGACTCAATAGCGCACTGGACGAAATCAAACTCATGATCCAAAAGATCAAAGCTGAGGGTGTGAATATCAATCTGTGATGAATGAAAACCAAGAAGAAATAAACAAGCATTTTCATAAAGATGCGTTCAATCGCAGTTTTAAGCAATTATTGGATGTTATTCAGCATGTAAATCCTAAACACCAACTCGAAATAATTATCATCAAAGGGCATATTCTTGTTGAGCAAAAACTCTGGGAATATATAGAAAAAAAAGTTCCCAACATTGCTCCTTTAAAAAATGCGAACCTAGGATTTAGGCAAATATTCCCGTTCGCAAATGCGTTAACTAACCAATCTCACCTAAATTTTCTATGGCCATGCATTAAAAAACTCGATTGGCTAAGAAATAAACTTGCTCATAAACTGGAATCGCATTCATCAGCCTTTCTTGAACCTGCAACCAATGATTTTATAAACACAACCAAGTCATGCCTCAAAGATCGGCATTTCTTTTCTCAATCAGAAAGTCTGAATAATCAAGTGGTTTTTTGTATTCTCGCAATACACAATTTACTAGATGATGAAATCAATCCGCCAAGCACAGGATTGAGAATTGGTTCGCTGTAACAATTATTCAAACATGTCAGTATCGAAAGCACGTCACGACATGTGTTTTGATCAAGCCACCAGCTACATCAGTAATGAAAATTAAACATTCTACTCACTTAGCCCAATGAATCCCAAGTGCAATTCAGCATGTCGTAGATGCAGGGCATACCACTTTTCATGATCGAGCTTCCCAAAGACCGGGCTGGACTGAGTCATACTGCCAGGCACCTTGGCCAATGCCACTTCAGCTCTGAATTTTTCGACAGCGTCATCCATTGTGATATCTGCTGGCGGGACAAACTCAGCAGTAAGTGACGGTGGGATTTTCAAACCTGAAGGCACATCACGCTTGCCCAATCCACCTCGTAACAATCTACCCAAGATGCGTAACCACAATGGCGCTTTTACGGTTGACCCTTCACGCGACATGGTCATGAATCGTCGAACGTGATCAATATTCTGAGCAGCTGTCCATTGACCACCGATTTGCAGTGATGCTGCTCCATGAAGCATTTCAACGTCTTGGAGAAGCTCATCGAAATTTTCAAAATGAACTTGGCGGAGTGCTTTGGGCTTTGCTGACATGAAAGGTTCCCTTTGGGTATCAAAATGGAATAAAAGTTAAACCTGACTATGACGGAAGCATGTCACGACATGATCATTGACCATCCCTACGCTCTGCATCAAGGCATACATGGTCGTGGGACCGACAAATCGAAAACCGCGTTTGAGCATGTCCTTGCTCATGGTTTTGGATAGCGGCGTCTGAGCGGGTAAATCTTTCATCGTCTTGTAATGATTGACGATCGTTTTGCCATCGACAAATTGCCAAAGATAGGTATCCAGACTGCCGAACTCTTTTTGAATTTTGAGAACGGCCTTGGCATTGTTGATCGTACTTTCAACCTTCAGTCGATTGCGAACGATACTCGGATCAAGCATCAAACGCTCAACATCCTTGGCAGTGAATTTAGAAACCTTCCGGGGGTCGAACTGCTTGAAGAGTTTGCGATAGCCTTCACGTTTCTTGAGAATCGTTAACCAACTCAATCCAGCCTGTGCGCCTTCGAGTGTGATCTTCTCATAAAGTCGATTGTCATCATGCACCGGTACGCCCCACTCGGTATCGTGATAAACAATCTCCAACGGATCCTTGGCCCAGACGCAGCGGCAAATAGGTGTAGTCATAAGGTGGTTCCGTTGTGAATATTCAAATCCAAGTAAAATCTGATCTTGTTTTTAACACGAAGGCACGAAGGACACAAAGGCACGAAGTTTTCAAGACATTTTTACCGCAGAGCGGCTGTGTT
>DLCK01000063.1 GCA_002480565.1 Phycisphaerales bacterium UBA7800
CAAACAACACAGCCGCTCTGTGGTAAAAGCCAAAACAAAACGATCAACCCAGCGCATCCAACTCCGTCTTAACCATCTCAAGTAGCGGCCCAAGCGTGTCCGCCGAAAAGTCAAAACGAATCCCCGCTGTTTCAAACAACTCCGGCAACGGCACCGAACCGCCCAACGCAAAGGCCTTGCGCAGGTTCTTCAATGCACCGTCGGCATCCTCTTTGAAGTTCTGCCAAACCTGCAATGCACCCAGTTGAGCGATGCCGTATTCGACATAGTAAAACGGGTAATGGAACAGATGCAGTTGCGCCTGCCAGCGGGCGAGTCGGATTTCAGGGATGTCCGACCAATCTGCTACATCCGTGGAAAAGCGATTAAAAATCTCCGTCCATGCTTTGGTGCGTGGTTCGGTGAGATTGTCATCATGGGTATATAGCCATTGTTGAAAGCCATCAATCGTGGCCATCCATGGGAAGAATCGCAGGATGCCTTCAAGCTGTGCAGCCTTGGCGCGACGGGCATTCTCCGTGTCATAAAAAGCACTGAAGTGATCGCAGCCAATGAGTTCCATGGACATGCTTGCCACTTCGCAGAACTCAATGGGAGCATGACGCACAAACATCAACGGCTCGTGACGTGAGTCCATGTAGTGAAACGCATGCCCAGCTTCATGAAGCATTGTTTCGACATCACGATGCGTGCCTGCAGCATTCATGAAAATAAACGGTTCTTTGCAATGTTCCAGTGAACTTTGGAATCCGCCCGGACGCTTACCGGGACGACTTTCAAGGTCATAGTTTTTGCCCGGTTTAAGTTCGTCATACAACTCAGCTAATGCAGGGGACACACGGTTAAAAATCTCGCGGACACCTTTCACCATGTCCATGGGTTTATCCGCATCAAACGGGCGAAGCGGTTGACGGCCTTGAGGGTCCACCGCACCGTCCCATGGCTTAAGGACATCGACGCCTAATTCTGCTTTGCGTTTTTCATCGAGTTCTTTGACGATGGGCATGCAGACTTTTTCAATCGCATCCCCAAAGGTCAAACAATCCTCAGGCGTGTAATCAAAACGACAGTTGGACTGCCAGACATAATCGCGGTAATTGGCTTTGCCGGAGTTCTTGGCTATTTCATTGCGTTTACCCAGCAGCTTGTCGAATATGTCATCCATTGCTGCCCGGTCTTCAAGGCGACGGTTGGTTGAAAGTTTCCACGCTTCTTCGCGGACAGCTCGGTCGGTCTCTTCGAGGAATCGAGCCAGTTGTTGGAGCGTGAGTTGCTTGCCCTGAAACTCGACAAGTTGCTTGCCGGTGAGCTTGCCATACTCAGCGGTGAGTTTGGTCACGTCGGTTTGCAACGGGATATTTTCATCACGGTAAAGCTCTGCATCAGCTTGCCATTCCTTGACCAACTGCACGTACTTGGAATCCGTAAGCTGATCTGCAAAACCGCAGTCAAGGAGCTTACGCACCATCGCAAACCCAAGTGGTTTGATCTTGGGCTGAATCTCCTCGACAAATTGCATGTAACGTTTTTCAATCGCTTCATCGTCCGTGTGGCAGGACATATCAATGCTCCGCCGCGAACCATACTCGCTGACCACCGACGCAAAGTCCGCGTAGTCCTGAAGCCATTGTTTCACATCGTCAGCCGAAGCCAATGGTCGATCCAACAATTGTTGATACAACGGCTCAAGCTGGGCAAAGTCCGAGCAATCCAAATCAGCAGGTACAAACTCAGAAACCATCTGCGACATATCAATAACCTTTCGGGTTTGGGACAAAATCAATTGCACCAGTGTACCGGCAAATGGCGCCTAATAAAAAAGCCGTGACCATTAATGATCACGACTTAGGTGTAAACGAATTGGTTTTAATTATCAGACTTAAACTTATTCAATCATCACTTTGCCAAACGCGAACGTAATCGACATACATTCCCGTTGGCAGCACATTATCGTCAAGTACCTGATTTCCATCCCAGCCACCCAGTTGCAAGGACAATAAAATGTATGAAGTCACACTACCAATACGCGAATTGGTATAGGACCATGTCTGAACACCATCAATATACATCTCTAAATGTCCTTCTTCCCAATACATTCCATAGGTGTGATAATCATCAGCAGTAGGAGCAAAGTAAACTTTACCCGAGCTGTTTGATTGATGATCCGCAGCATAACCGTCCCAATGCAATGCATGAGAATTGACATCATCACCCCAAACCCCCAATGTTTCCATGATGTCAAACTCCATCCCGCCATCATAGGTTGAAGCAGTATTCTGCCATGGGTCCACAAGCTTGATCAATGTTGCTGTACCATAATTATTATCTGCATAAGCACCACCACGAACATAAGCATCTTCTGATGCATCCATCGAAGTGCCATTCACAATTAAAACCGGCCTGTTTTCGGCTGTCGCATGGTCTCTACTGTAAATATCAATACGCTTGTGTTTCATATAGATATCCACAAAAGCAAGATTTGCATCAAGCCCCATATTCTTTTGATTCTGAATATAGCTTGTAACATCAATATCCAATGTCTGCCCAGCAACAGCACCGGTAATCTGTTTAAGCCATTTCACCGCATATGTTGGCTTGGTATTCCATGTCACTGTACTTTCATCCCAATCTTCAATAACAGGATGAACCGTTAGATTACCTGCAGCATTCCCGGTGGAAACTTTTACACGTAAAATTGCAGAATTCACAGTTGCAGGAACCGAATCAAGATCAAACTTGATAAATGCTTCACGGCGAACGTTGTCATTTGCGCCATATAAACCACGATCAGGCATCAGCCAAAAAGCAGGCCATGTGCCATGATTGACATCGTATTTAACCCGAGCTTCAAAGTAACCATACTTCTGCCTAAAATTCTTGAAGGTACTTATTTCACCACTGGCATACCCAAACGTATTGCCGTCTGCAGTAACCGATCTTTTTTCTGCATACATATACAAATTGCCGTTATCCACGTAGATATTATCCGTTGAATTCCCGGCTTTGCCAAGACCACCAAGGTATTGAGCGCCTACACGCCATTTAGCAGGATCAAGTTCTGTACCTGAAAAATTATCTTCAAATGTTAATGTCCACTGCCCTGCAACAGGAGGCATCGGAACTGGTGAAACAAACTCAACATCATCAATAAAAAACTCACCGGTACCACTCCCACCACGAATCGCAAGTGTCACAATATTCGCTGTCGAAATCCCTAAACCATCCAGATCAATTTCTAAGACATGCCATTGGTTATTACTGAAAGTATAATTCCCAGGCTGGCCATCAATGGTCCAATGCGTGTTGTTATCATTCGACATGACCAAACCAGCCCAAGTCGTGCCATGTCGAATCGTAAAGGTTGGTATATCACCTGCAACACGGTAAACCATGGCTCGTAAAAGAGTCTGCCATGCTGGCGCGACCTGATCAATTTTCAAACCAGCCTGACTCCATGTGCCAATTGTCAAAGCAATACTATGAGTCCCCGAAGCCACAGGATCATTCCCCGAGGAAAGCACTGATGTTGTGCCATTCACCGGCCACAAGGAAGCGCCATTCTGAGGCGCGTCATCAAACAAAACGACCGAAGCCAATAGTGTTTGTGGCAGCAATAATATAACTGCCAGATACCAGCACCGCATTTCAAGTACTCTCAGCAATATGCGACGCACCCTCTTGTTTAAGTCCATAAGACAGCCTCCTTTGTTTAAGTGATTCATCAATCAATAAAACAATTTGTATATGACACATTTGGCACAACGCCAAACGGGTCTGATATTTCAGAGATTAATTAAATAAAAACAAGACTAAACAGACACACAACAGTCTCGTGACAAACGCAAAATTTGAATTATTGAAGATATTTTACATTCGTTCTTTAGACTGCCAAACGCGAATATAATCAACAAGCCATTTATCAGGCAATGCCGAATCATCAATATCCTTGGTAGCCCAACGGCCGGTCTGAACATTTAAAATCATATGCATCGGAGTCGAACCGACTCGTTCACTTTTAAATTCCGCCATCAGCTTGCCATCAACATAAAAGACCAGACGTCCTGGTTCCCACAAGCATCCGAAGGTGTGATAGCCATCCTCTGTAGGTAAATGATAGAGATGACTGGTTCCCCATGACTGGTGTTTTTCACCGTAACCATCCCAATGTACTGCCACGTTATAGCGACCTGGCCCCCATTCACAAAGGTATTCATAGATATCTATTTCCATGCCATCATCATTGGTGGATCCGCGTTTCCAGATATTTCCTGCATCTGGACCTCGATCAGGCATTAACCAAAAAGCAGGCCAGAGTCCGCGAGCGGTTGGAGCTTTGAAGCGAGATTCAAAGTAGCCATACTTCTGCGTAAACTTATCAAAGCTTTGAATCACCGCAGTGGTATAATCTCGCGTGGGCAGAGTCGGATCATCGTATTGATGCCCGTGTTTCTTTTCACACAAAAATTCCAGGTTCCCATCCTTAATCGACAAATTCTTTTCCGAGTACACCTGAAGTTCACCCTTAAGCGGGCCATCGTAGCGCATTCGTGTGTTCCAAATTTGGGTATTGAGTGACGACTCGTTGAAATCTTCATCAAGTGTCACTATCCACTCACCTTCAACGGGAGGGCGTTTACCAAGCCAATTCGGGAGGACTGCATACTTTTTAGCATTGGCTTTGAGATTATCAACGCACAGTGATGCCTTGGTTTTAGGGCCGACGATCATGATGTTTGTAACATTTGCTGAATCAATATCAAAACCTTTTTTGCCCCATGATTTACCAAAGGTGACAGTCACCGTTTGAGTTTGCCCAGGGTTTAGGGTGACATTTTCACTATTGCAATGTTCTTTGCCGTTAGCGCCAGGGTTATCAACACGCAGCCCAAACACAGCTTTTGTATCACCTGTGTTGGTCATGTCCAATTGGACTGAATTAAAATTTGACAGATCCCATGCTTTACCTTTAGGCAATAAACTCATACTCGGCCAGTTTTGAGTCCCATCAAAATCGATATATAGTTGACTGTCTTTTAAAGTGACTTTCCCGCCGTGACATTTTATGCGCGACGTATCGAAATCATCAAACAATTCCATTTCGCCGGACAATGCGATGCTATCTGTTGCCTTGGGAGCAGGCGAACCAAACGCACACACATTGTCGATTGTGATACTGGCACTTTGCCTTTGTTTGGTTGTAAATATTAAAGCCCCGACCACGCGTTTAGCATCCAGCGGAAATCCGGGGGCCATCCCATTTTTCCCAAAGTACGTTTGAAGTTCAACAGTCATCCCTGGTTTAATATGTACATATGATGTATTCCATGGGTTTTTCTTATTGCTCTTATTGTCCAAGCGCAGAGACACCCGAATAGACTTATCACCATTGTTTGTGATATCTGCCCGTATACCTCCAAAATCCGTAAGGTCCCATGCACCTT
Organism: Phycisphaerales bacterium UBA7800; assembly: GCA_002480565.1. Lineage (GTDB taxonomy): Bacteria > Planctomycetota > Phycisphaerae > Phycisphaerales > Phycisphaeraceae > UBA7800. The sequence continues at coordinate 5,442 of DLCK01000063.1, forward strand.
TATGAGCTTTAAAACGGATACCTGGATAATTAGTACCCGCGGGGATATCCAACTTCAAAGCCTTTCCATCTTTTCCACTAACAATGCTGTATTCGGTGCGTTCTGTTTTGAGCAGCGAGACATCTGAATGCTCATCGAAATCAAAAAGAATACCTTCAATTCCAGGACGGTATGCGTTCAATGATTGCACTTTGGATTCTGTCTGAGTAGCTTTACTGGCTTTAGATGCAGTTGGACTTGTAATGGTTTTTATACTTTTAACTTCAATTGTTTGCCCCTCATTGGCATTCGGTATAAATATCAACACTTGACTGATATTATGACCATCAACAACTTGCTTTGCTTGCTGCCCATAGTTTTTATCAAACTCAATTTCAAGAATACCTGACTTACCGGGCTGAAGTACCAATCGGTTAGAATTGTGTGCGGATGTTTTCCATGGGCCTGGATTATCTACACGGGCATGAATATTTGCACGTTGACTTGAACTATTTTTCAACTCTATTGCTAAGCCAGCCGCATCTTTGACATCCCAGACCCCGCCTGCTGGACGCAATGTCATTCCCGGACGTTTGCCATGACCTGTGGTTAATTGCAGAACATTTTGATCATCCGTAGCCTTTAGAACAACTGAGGCATGATTGGTCTTGATCAAATCCATATCAAATGAGTCGTCAAACCTCAACAGTGATTCATTTGCATGAAGACCTGAACTCATTAAAAGCAGGACAAGTGTCCAGATCAGATTGATCTGAATAAACTTCTTGAACATCATTTTACACATATTATTCTTTCATCTTGAACAGACATCACACATATTGTGTGTAGACATTAATGATCGTATGGCCCCCAGTTTTTGTGATAGGTACCAAAGCCTACCACTGATATTTCGTCATAAGGCATTCGTTGAACATGGCCATCAAAAAAAGAAACGTTAGTCGACTCACCGGGGTGCCGGTATGCCATTGCATTGTTAAGAAGGGTTGACTCATCAATGTAATCGGTTGATGCCAATTGGGTCAGATTTCCAGATACAGCATCAGAGAAGAACAGTTTTTCAGAAGGTTTAATGATTAAACTATCATGCAACCCACGCATATTGATACCCGGGTAATGAGTTTGTGCAGCTTTACTGGCCGCCTTACCCGACTCAGTCATGATGGTTTGACCGTAGGTGTAGTTCATACGTGAAAAACCAGAAGTATTCACAGCTCCCCAAGCATACATCGCGTTAGGACAAACGCTTGACGTTGGTGTGGAGTACCACTTATCACCGGGTATATCCATGCTAAAATTCATTGCCTGCCGAAAACCGATGACATTAAACCATTCGACCTGTGCACCACTACCGGTTTGACCATTGGTAATTAATCCGTTGCCCGGCCCCCACGCACGATTGGGCACTTGCCACCCTTTGTTATCACCTGCATAGATGGCGTTAGCAGTACCAAAGTTCTTAAGTATGGTCGCACACTGTAACGCCTGAGCCGTTTTTCTTGCACCGGCTAATGCTGGCAGAAGAATTGATATGAGTAAGGAGACAATTGAAATCACCACAAGTAATTCGATAAGCGTAAATGCCCTTTGTCCAGCACTATGTTTTGTATCATTGATGTCCGGATACATAATTTAATTCCTTATTGAAATTTACAATTCACAGACTGACTGTCGTTGAATGAGATGGCTTTCCAGAAGCACTTGTTGGGGTTTGAATTGTCCATCAGAAATATGTTGCATCAATAGATTCACCGCGTTTGTCGCAATTTGCCGTAAAGGTTGACGGAGCGTGGTTTGCGGGGGTGTCATGTAGGCTGAAATTTCCGGTAGTTCCATGCCCACCACGGAAATGTCTTTGCCGATCTGGATACCCAATGTGTTTTGTATGTGATGCGTTGCCTGGAAAACCAAATCTTCGCTGGCCAAGAACAATGCTGAAGGCTTGTGACTGACGGCACGACTTAACTGGTCAGCCAATGTTTCATGTTGATCGCTAGGCAGATTCACGGTCAGATGTTTATCAGGATCCAATCCTGCTTTGCTCATCGCCGACTCCAAGCCTTGGACACGTTGCGTAAAGCCCCATGTTTGTGACTCAGCGACGATGCAGATATCACGATGGCCATGTGACAGAAGGTGTTCACCGATGGATACTGCACCTGCCTTTTGGTCTGTACCCACAACGGAAAATTCGGTAAGGTCCAGTCGGTTGATGAACACCACCGGCACCTTGCCCAATTGTTCGTGAAGCTTGTCGATGGTTTGATCCGACCATGCCATTGCCAGCACGCCGTCGACAAAACGGTTGCCCAGGTTCGCTGCATTGTGTTCGGTGTAGAGTTCGACTGACACGTCATGTTCAGCCAGCGCTTCAATCATAGGCGACATCAAATGCGAGACATAGCCGCCGTAGGGCATTGCACCCACACGGTCGGTGACCACTGCCACAGTAAAGTTCCGGGCTGACATTCGTGGTTTAAAATTGGCTGCACGAGCTGCCTCCAAGACCCGCTGGCGAGTTGATTCAGCGACACGCCCACGCTGGTTGAGTACACGACTGACCGTCCCGACTGAGACACCGGTCTGCTGTGCAAGGTCATAAATGCTTTTACAGGATTGGATTGCCATATTTTCGACCTTGTGATTCCATATCTGGAATTTTGTTACGCATATTTGCGCAACAGTTACACAACTCTAGGCGTAATGAGCTGAACAGTCAAGATGAACACCAATGAACATTCTGTAACTTATTTAAAATTAATCAGATAAAATATATTTAAATTTCACCTTCAAAGTAACACCCATTACCAAAACTCGTTGAACTTGCGACTTTGATACAAAAAATGGACGTTCGGGATAACGAACGTCCATTGAATCGTTTGAATTGGTATTAAATCAGGTCAGTCAATCACCACCGCACATTGCTCCTTGGCCGAACGATACACCGCGTCGGTGAGTTTCTGCATGAGCATACCGTTTTCGAGGCTGGTTAAGGGCGTGTCGCCGGTACGGATGCACTTGGCGAAGTCCTTGACCGGGCCGCCGTGATTGATACCGTCGTCGACTTGTTCACTGAATAACGTTTCGGTGATGAGCTTGCCTTTGGGGTCAGCCTTGTCGAAGAAGATTTCGGTGGGCCCCTCTTGCCAATGGGTCAGTTGCAGACGGAGTGAACCCTTGGAGCCGATGATCTGCCATGAGGTTTCGGCTTTGAGTGCTGCAAATTCGGCGCGCTCAATATTGATGACTGGGCCACCTTCACATTGAATCATCGCAATGGCGTGCGTCTCGGCATCGGAGGTTTCATGCACACGCATCGGCAGGTGATCGGCACACTGCCAGGTCTGGGCCAAAACCGTCTTGGGCTTGAGCGTCCAGTTGCACAAACTCATCACATAATTCAAATCGTAACAGCCCCAGTTCACGAAAATCCCACCGCCATTAAACTCGTGACTGACGCGCCAGATCGGTGGCTCGCTGTCTTTGGGACCTGCATCTTCACCGATGCCCCGGACATGGACCACTCGGATTTCACCGAGGTTTCCTGCTGCAATGAAGTCGCGGATTTTCTGCAAAAACGGGAAGCTGCTATAGCGACTGGAACACACGGCCACCGTCAAGTCACCGCGGTTATCAATAAGTTCCTGGACTTCGGCTTGATTGCGAGCGACGGGTTTTTCGGTGAGTAAATGCTTGCCTGCTTTGAGGACAGACACTGCAAACTTGGCGCGGAGGTTCGCAGGTAATGCAAGGATCACGCCTTCGATTTGATCGTCGTTTAGCACGTCATTGAGGTCATTGCATATCTTGAGCGCTTTGTGCTCCTTGCCAACTTTATCGGCTTGTTCTTTGTTGACATCACAGACTGCCTGGAGCGTGATATTCTCGTCTTTAACACACCATTGTGCGTGGATATTTCCAATCACGCCACAACCGACGATAGCAATGCGAACCGGTTCCATTTTATTGATCCTTAGGTCAAGTTTATCTGCTGTATTGCGGGAACAGTCATGATAGAAAAAAAGCCGCAGGTTTGTGGCCTGCGGCTTGGAAAGACTCTATTTTTCGATTAAATCTTCGGTTTATGCTTCAAGCCACGGACTTGCATGGGTAAACCAAACAAGTCAATGAACCCACGGGCGGCGGTGATGTCATAGGCGTCCATGGCAAAGCTCGCAAGCTCCGTGTCATACAGACTCTTGGGGCTATCGGCAGCAATGGCCAAAGCACGACCCTTGTAGAGCTTGACCTTGACCTTGCCGGTGACGACCTTATTGGCTTCATCCATGAAGCATTGGAGTGCTTCACGCAGCGGGTGGAACCACTGACCATAATAGGTGAGTTCCGCGTATTTGTGAGCGACCTGCAATTTGTAGTGATACATGTCACGTTCGATGCAGAGTTGTTCGAGGGCTTTATGTGCTTCGTAGAGGATGGTGCCCCCAGGAGTTTCATAGACACCGCGGGACTTCATGCCGACCAGTCGGTTTTCGGTGAGGACGGTGGTGCCCACTGCGTGCTTGCCACCGATTTCATTGAGCAGTGCGATGAGGTCGTGGCCTGCAAGTTTCTTGCCATCGACTGCAACGGGGTTGCCCTGCTTGAATTCGACTTCGACGACCTGTGCTTTGTTGGGTGCCTTTTCAACGGGGACACTCATGACCAGACACTTCTTCCAGTCTGGCTCGTTGGCAGGATCTTCGATCTCTGCACCTTCGTGAGAGATGTGCCAAAGGTTACGGTCGCGTGAATAGATTTTCTTCTTGGATTGATCGATATGGATGCCATGCTTCTTGGCATAGTCGATGGCTGTCTCACGGCTGGTGAGTCCATCATCAATAAACCGTTGATCCTTCCAGGGAGCGATGATCTGCAACTTGGGATTCAGCGCCTTGTAAGTCAGTTCAAATCGAACCTGGTCATTGCCTTTACCGGTAGCACCGTGCCCCACCGCATCGGCTTTGGTCTGCTTGGCACAGATGACCTGATACTTGGCAATGAGCGGGCGAGCGATGGACGTACCCAGCAGATAGTCGGTTTCATAGGTCGCATGCGCACGAAGCATCGGGTAGCAGTACTGCTCAGCGAACTCCTTACGCAGATCCTTGACGATGACTTCATCAGCGCCGGACTCGTAGGCTTTTTTCTCGATACCTTTGAGTTCATCGCCTTGGCCCAGTTCGCAGGCAAATGCCACGAGCTTCACGCCCGGATAGCGTTCTTTAAGCCAGGGGAGAATGATGGAGGTATCCAACCCGCCGGAGTAGGCGAGGACGATTTTCTTGGGGTCTTTGGTTGCAGCCATGGCAGCGATTCCTCAAAGAACAGGGGTTTAAAGTCAGTTAAGCCAGATATGGTAACAAGGGCATGTGTTTGATGCTAAATCGGCAGTATGCCAGGCTTGATCCATTTGAAAATCCAGCTGACTAAAATGGCTTGCTCGCATGGGCAAGTATACCCACAGCTATTGAAACGTTCGGTTAATAGCTGCGAGATTCAGGCTCGGTATTGAGTCTATTGCTGAGACTTGAGTACCGGGCGTTTGCCAAAGATTTCCTTGCGGAGATGGTTCATTGCCATGATCGGATGGCGGTAGAGCATTCGCGGGCCGGCATAGCGCATGACCTTAGTCATCTCCTCGCGGATGGCAGGCTTGTAGCAGTGAATCGCACACTGGCGACAGGACGATTTGTCATCGCCAAATGGACAGTTGGCCAGGCGACTGTTGGCATAATCCTGCAACTGGGCACAGTCGGCGCAGACTGTCTGCCCATCGGTGTCGTGATGCTTGCGACAGTACAAGCGGATCATGGCGCGGATCATCTTCTGTTCGTAACGAATACTCATGGGGCGGTCCATTGGGTCGCGATGACACTGTTTTACGAACTCTATTCTATCGCCTGAAGATGATGGATTATTGAGCAAGGTCAAGAATGCATAAAAAACCCACGCACATAGCCGTGGGTCATTGAACTGTGTGGGTCAATTGCATCAGCAGGTGTCGCTCAGAGCTGAATCACTTGCTGATGGTGATCGGCGAAAAAGCTGTTGAGGTGTTGGCAACGCTGTATCCGACGAACTTGATGGGCAGGAATTTGCTGGGCAGTTGGTTTTCAACCGTTGTGCCGTTGACGTCAAGCTTGATGGTCTTGGCATCGATATCAACGGTGATCACCGCATCGAACTTGGTGTCGTTTTTCATCTCGGCTTTGACGTTTTTAAGCAATTTTTTGTCACGGACATTAATCACATGCGCACGGCCACCAATGAGTGTGCCAACTGCAACGAGGTTGCCTGCTCCACGTTTGGACCCCATAAGTATCATGCCATTGCGATATCCCTTGGGCTGGGTCATGGTGGACTGGTAAGAGAGTTTGAAGGTGACAACACCCGAGGAGATGGGCTCTTTGAGTTCGGTGACGATCAGACCATCACCTTTATCCTTGTTCTTGATTTCAATTCCCATTTCATGTTCAGCCAGTTCGACATTGTGGCCACCCTTGGCGTCGGGCTTGATGGTAACCACGGACTCCTGAGCCTGTACAGGCATGGTCATAAGCAGTGTCAGAACAGCGCAACTTGTCAGTAATGTTTTCAATGCGTTAGTTTTCATGTTTGATCCTTTCAATCACGATCAATGCAGTTCTAATTGGGATGCCAAATGCAGTGAATCGGCCTTAACCGATCGACATGCAAACAGATGATGAAGCTTGAATATTCGAGTCTAACAGACACTTTGAAGAAGTCCACAACAAGCAGCCATGAAACAGGATGAACGCATGTAGACGTTTGAGCCTAAGCGAGCCGTTACGTGTCGCGACGAAATCCGTGGCTGAAGAAAGTTTGGGTATCAAACATTTGTTTGTGTCCTGAATTTGAGCTTCGCTCAATCCCGGCTCGACACGAGCCGGCTCGCTAAGGCAAAAAAACGTACATGCGTTTGCCCTGAGCTATGAAAAAAGACGACCTGGTATCGACCAGGCCGCCTTTTGTTTTTTGGGCAGATTTGAAATTGAGGCAGTGAACTGATTAGAACAGTAACTGGAACTGAGCACGCCAGACGAAGATGTCGTCATTAACCGCGCCACTGGAACTGGAGTAACTTTCCGAGAAGCCCAGTCCGTCTGAATAGGTGCTTGCACCAAAGGGATTGGAGCCGAAGTTGCCGTCATACACCCACATCACGTCGGTGGTGAATTTGGCATTGTGCTTTTTGAGGTACCAGTTCAAACCAAAGGTCAGCAACTGAAGTTCTTCGAGGCTAGCCGAATCGTGATCGATGAATTCCCAACGAACAAACGGTTCGAGCTTGTCAGGGACGATCTGGAAGCCGGCTTCGACCAACAGACCCCATGGGCTAACGCTGGTTCCGGAGTCGGGATTGATATCCGCCCCCATGTAAGCCACCAGCAAGCCAACGCCGCCAGTTTCAAAGGAGCCGTCAACAGTCCATGCGGTGTAGTCGGCAACACCACCGTTTTGGGCGTCACCTTCTGAGAAGAACACGGCTGCACCAAGCAATAAGCCGGTGTCATCACCGGACCATGCAGTCACGTCTGCAAACTGTGACCAGCTGCCGGCCAGGAGCCATTCACCACGCAAAGCAATGGCGAAGTCCACAGGGTCAGCACCGATATCATCAAGGCCACCGTTTGAACCATCATTGAGACTCAAAGCGAGCTTGTAGTTGTCAGCCTTGTAGTCGATCTTGACTTGATCGGAATAGTTGAGTGTGAAGTATTCGTTGACCAGACTGCGGTCGACTGCCAACTGCTTTGAGGAACTGATGAGTTCCTGACGCAGGAAGGGGACTTTGTCTTTGCCGAAGGAAACTTTAAATCCGTTGCCAAAATCGTAGCCGACGTAGGTGGTATTGATAGCGACGTTGCCGCCATCACGATTGCCTTCAAGATTGATTGCATAGAAAAGCTTGGGGTCACCGATGTGGCCACCAAATTTGAGCTTCATGCGACGAATCTGGAAACCGGTGTCATCTTCATCAGCGGATGATGATGAGCTGTCCTGATGTGCCCAGATGTGACGGAATTGGAATTGCCCGCCGATTTTCAGCAGGAAGCTGCCGTCTTCGGATGCCAGGAAGAAGTTCTTGCCGTTGTGTCCAGCGGACATGCCACCTTCGAGCAGGCTTGCACGGGTGTCCGCATCGTTAAGGACTTCGGCGACGAGGGTTTTGACTTCCTGAGCACGTCGCTCGGTGAGCCAGTTTTCGTCTGTTGCACTGCGAAGCTTGGCCACTTCGCCTTGCAGTTGGGTGTTGGTCGCACGCACAGCATCCAATTCTGCACGCATGGCCTTGAGTTGTTCGTTCACCGAAGTGTCACTGGCCATTGCACCAACAGTCATGCTGGCAACCAGTGCACCGGCTAATAGCGTTTTTAACATTTGCCGTTCTCCTGAAAAAGTGAAAATCTGCCCAATTCTCTAACACGCGGGCCTCCTAATGCCCGAACGTTTTCTGATAAGTTTGAATACAGGTTGGTATAGAAATGCTGCTAATGGCCCTTCATTCACGCCACAAATCCTGTATGCAACGATACACCGCATGAATGATGCGTCCCTGATAGAATCCGGGGTAGAAAAAAATCGCACCACTCACATTAATTGATCAATAACAACAATTAAAAAAATCGTCTCACTGTGACGGGATACTCATGCCAACGAGCAGGCCCCGAATATTTCCTAACTTTATTTGAAGCATCATAACAATTTGGTAACCGTTTCAAAACATTTCTTTAACTTACATCGGGCAGAAGTCTGAAATTTCCGTAAAATGTGTCGCACGAATTTTTTGGAGAAAATACATGGCCGGTCACAGTAAATGGGCAAACATCAAACACCGCAAGGCACGCCAGGACGCCAAGCGTTCGAAAATCTGGAGCAAGTGTGCCCGCGCCATCATCGTCGCTGCCAAGAACGGTGGCGGTGATCCTGCTGCCAACCTCACGTTGCGCTACGCCATTGATGAGGCCAAGGCTGAGAACATGCCCAAGGACACCATCACCAATGCTGTCAAAAAAGGCTCCGGTGAAGGGCAAACCGAGACTTACGAAGAAATCGTCTACGAAGGCTACGGCCCCAACGGTGTCGCCGTGATGCTCGAAATCCTCACCGACAACCGAAACCGCACCGCCAGCGAGATTCGCAAAATCTTCGAACGTGCCGGCGGAAACCTGGGCACCTCAGGATGCGTCGCCTACATCTTCACATCACAGGGACACCTCTTCATCGCCAAAGACAAAGTCGAAGAAGAAAAGCTCATGGACATCGCCCTGGAAGCCGGCGCCGATGATGTTGCCGACGAAGAAGAAGCATGGCTGGTCATCACCGAACCCACCAACTTCTTACCTGTCCGTGAAGCCATCGAAAAAGCAGGCATCGAAATCGACTCAGCGCAACTGACCAAAGTTCCCGACAACACCGTCGCCTGTACTGGCAAAGCTGCTGAAAAAGTCTACAACCTCATGGACACTCTCGAAGACCATGACGACGTGCAAAAGGCATACGCCAACTTCGACATTGATGACGAAGAGTTAGCCAAAATCGAAGCCGGTTAACCTGCATCGAAAACGACAATTAATCAATCAAAAAAACCGCGAACAACTATTCGTGGTTTTTTTGTATGCACTGAAGACTCAAAGTGAATAACCACTCACCCTACATCGCATAACAACATAGCTACCGCATTGCTAGATCAATCGTAAACAATACTAATTTTCGTAGACAGTTTTCCAGAAATCATCATCCACTGATGTGGGAGCCGTCGAGGCATCAATGATTTCGGTTTGATACCACTTAACACTATTGTCGATATAGCCAACTGAAAAACCCAAATTATTATGTGGCAAAGAGATTGCGGATGGGTCCGCCAGATGCCCTTGGAAAAAATTCATTTCGGTCACAAAAGGAATATCCCCGCTATTCAGAGAATAGTTATACAAAGGATCCCATTTGTTTACAGTAGGAGAGTTTGTTCCAAAAGCAGTTAAAGGAAAGTGATAACTGTTATATACATATTTATCATGCTGATGATGCCCATTACGTCCAATGACTGATATCCCGCCATCGGCAAAATGTGTATTAAACGGAATACCATCTAAATCTGCAGGGTCCGTACAATCCAAACTATCCCATTGTACATATTCATTATCAAGTAATGCGCCAATCGCACCATTTTTATCACCATACCAAACGTAAAACTGCCCCGTCCCCACAGTATTGAGTGATGTAGAACGTAAATCACTCATGTGTGGCACCAAATCCTTATAGCTGAGGCTGTAATTGGCCACCCCGGTTCCAATCGATCGGACTTGTGTCTGGCATTTGATCCGTCGTGCAGCACCTCGCGCCGACGACAGAGCCGGGACAAGAATCCCAATAAGCAAGGCGATAATACTAATCACAACCAGCAATTCAATAAGTGTGAAACCACGACAGGTTAAATGCTGACGAACTGACACTTCAAGGCAGTGAGATACTCTCCCATTACGGCAAACGCGCATAAGACAATCCTCCGGAAAATGTTGAAATGTGAGTAGGATACCCTCCGAAAACTTGAACTGGCATCAAGAACCAATGCCATTAAAAACTATACACAGCCACCAAATAAAAATCAATCATTTCTTATCACGCAAACCTGTTAAATTCATGCAAATCATTCTCAATAACAAACCATCTTGACAGCAAGATACGCATATCGTTTTCGACGCAGAAAATAGACTTCAGGACATACATATAATCACCTCAACTGAACCACTACCGGCTGA
>DLCK01000074.1 GCA_002480565.1 Phycisphaerales bacterium UBA7800
CGACACGCCCGGCCATGTGGACTTTCACTACGAAGTCTCGCGTGCCTTGACTGCCTGCGAAGGTGCCGTCCTTGTTGTCGATGCGACCCAGGGTGTCGAAGCCCAGACGGTTGCCAATACGTACCTTGCTGTCGAAGCCGGCCTGGAGATCATCCCGGTCATCAACAAAATCGACCTGCCTTCGGCACAGCCTGAAGAAGTCGCCCTTGAACTGGAACAGATTCTGGGTATCCCCGCTGAAGACTGCATCTTCTGCTCAGCCAAGTCCGGGCAGGGCATCCAGGAATTACTCGATGCGATCTGCGAAAAATTCCCCGGCCCACGGGGTGATGAAAACGAAAAAACCCAGGCCCTGATTTTTGACTGTATCTATGACGACTATCGCGGCGTGGTGTTGTATTTCCGACTCTTCAACGGCAAGCTTAAATCCACGGATCGCATCCGCATGATGAGCAGTGGTCGAACACACGTCATCGGCGAAATCGGGAAGTTCACCCCCAAGATGACGCCTTTGCCAAAATATGAATTCACCGCCGGCGAAGTCGGTTATGCAGTGGCTTCGATCAAAACGTTGGATGAAGTGAACATCGGTGACACCATCACCCTCGACCTGCATCCTGCTGCCGAGCCGCTACCGGGTTACCAGGAACCGCAGCAGATGGTCTTCTGCGATTTCTATCCGGCAGGCGATACGCAATTCGAAGTCCTCCGGGATGCCATTGAACGACTGCGTTTAAACGATGCGTCGTTTACCTTCCAACCCAACCACTCCGATGCGCTGGGCTTTGGTTTCCGTTGTGGTTTCCTGGGCATGCTCCACATGGAGATCATCCAGGAACGCCTCGAACGCGAAGGCAAAGTCAACATCGTCCAGACCGCACCAACGGTCACCTATGAAATTCTGCTCTCAGGCAAGAAGGTGATCCAGATCACCAACCCTGCTGACTTGCCGGACATGTCGCAGGTGGTTGAAATCCGTGAGCCGATTGTGCGCTGCGAATTCATCATCCCCAACGAGTTCATCGGTGACCTGATGAAGCTCTGCGAGAACCGTCGCGGCATCTACAAAAACCAACAGTTCCTTTCGGAAACCCGACAGATTCTGCATTACGATTTGCCATTGGCGGAAATCATTTACGACTTCTTTGACAAGATCAAGTCCTTATCCCGTGGCTATGCGACGATGGACTATCACCTTACTGGCTTTAACAATGACAACCTTTGCAAGATCGACATTCTTATCAACGGTGATAAAGTCGATGCCCTGTCATTGATTGTCCATCGCTCCAAAGCCGAGTTCCGAGGACGGGCATTACTCAAACGTCTCAAGGGTGAGATTGATCGACACATGTTCGAAATCCCCTTGCAATGCGCTATCGGTGGCAAGATCATTGCCCGCGAAAGCATCCAGGCGATGCGCAAGAACGTGACCGCCAAGTGCTACGGGGGTGACGTTTCACGTAAACGCAAACTCCTCGAAAAGCAAAAAGAAGGCAAGAAGCGCATGAAGCGCATCGGCTCGGTCGACATCCCACAGGAAGCCTTCATGGCCATCCTCGAAACCGGCGACGAATAACCCCCCGCCCCGGAAGTCCAGCCCCAGGAAGTTTTTTCTGGCGCAGATCGAATCGCCAACAACAATCACATCACAGACTAAAGCCTGCGGGACTTGAGTCCCCGGGAATGCCTTGCCCAACAGACACCATGTGTCACTGCTAAACCGACGTATATAAAAACCGCGACCCATATGAGTCGCGGTTTTTTATTTGATTGTGATGACAATGCTAAACCGCAAGCGGTTTTTATTTAATCGCATTGGACTGAATCACTGCCGAATACCATTTCATACTATTTTTGACCGTGCGTTTCTGCGTGACGTAATCCGTATGCACCAGACCAAAACGTTTGGTGTAGCCCCATGCCCATTCGAAGTTGTCCATGAAGGACCACGCGAAGTAGCCACGTAAGTCCACACCATCGCTAATGGCGCCATGCATCGCAGTGAGATAGCCTTTGAAGAAGTCCAATCGCTGCTGGTCATCACACACGCCATCGACGACCGGCACGTCATACGCACAACCGTTTTCCGTCACGTAGATCGGCGGGTGGTCGTAACGCTCATCAATCCACTTGAGCAACTTGGCACTGCCCCAGGGAACCACGTTCCAATCCATATCGGTCTTGGACCATTTGGGGTCTTCGGTGAGTGTGACGTTCTGGTCTTCAGAGATACCGCCATTGCCTGCGATATTGCGCTCAGCTATTTCACCTGTGGGTTCGCTGGCAAGCATCGTGGTGTAATGGTTCAAACCAAAGAAGTCGCTCGAACCCTTGAGCATCGCTTTATCCTCATCGGTAAAGGTCGGCAGACGATCACCGACCATCTCACGCATCACCTGGGGATAATCACCCTTGTAAACAGGATCAGCAAACCAACCCAGGAAAAACTCCAGTGACCGCTGAGCAGCAGCTTTATCCGCAGCACTGTCGGTTAACGGTTCACGCCAATCGCAGTTATTGGTAATCCCAATCGCGCCTCCGCCAGTTGCTTTGCCTTGATGTTTATTGCGATAGATCTCCACCGCGCGGCCGTGCCCGCGAAGCAGTTGATGGGCAGCCTGATACGCTTCGGCAGTGTCGCGTTTACGACATGGCGCATGCACACCAATACCGTAACCAAGCACCGCTGAACACCACGGCTCATTGAGCGTAATCCAATTTTTAACACGATCACCAAATCGATCAAAACAGACATCTGCATACGCAGCAAACCAATCCGGGAAGTCCGGGTTAACCAGGCCATCAAATTCAGTCTGCAAAACCAACGGCAAGTCCCAGTGATACAACGTCACCCAAGGCGTGATCCCCGCATCAAGCAACGTGTCGATTAACTCAGAATAAAACGCAATGCCCTGCTCATTGACATCACCAAAGCCAGCGGGAATGATGCGCGGCCAAGCCAGACTCAAACGATAAGCTTTAAGTCCCAACGACTTCATGATCGCGACATCTTCTTTGAAACGATGAAAGTGATCACATGCCACATCACCGGTATCGCCATTGAGCACGCGACCTGGCGACTGGCAAACCGCATCCCAGATACTCGGAGCCCGCCCACCTTCACGCGCGCCGCCTTCGATTTGATAACTGGCGGTGGCGGTCCCCCAAACAAACTGCTCTGGAAAAACAAGGTTGGACATCAATACATCTCCTGTGATCAAGTAAAGCGACAATGTAACCTTTTTCCATGAATTTGAGAAATCAACATGAAACGGTCAATAAAAACACAGGGCACCTTGCGGCACCCCATGTTTGAAAGACTGAATGTGAATCGGTGAATCAATGTGTCAATTTGCTGTTCGCGAACGATGCCAACTCACGCCAAGGCCGGACACCAGTAGCAGGAAACTTACTGCCACCATCTGCCAACCTGGTGAATGCTGCGTGTACATGTATCCGAGTAACAGCATCGGGGCCAGTCCCGGTATCACCAATAGCACTTGGCGATGTACCCCTGCCAACGTGATCGCCCAGCCAAGTGCAAAGACCAACCAACCGATCTCCGCGGTATGAGTGTCTGCGCTATCGACCATGAACAGCACGATCATCTGCCCAAGTAGCAGCAGTGCCACCGTCAAACGCAACGGCACGATCTGTCTGTAAAAGCAAAGCGTCACCGAGCACAACACCGCTGGCACAAGGATCAAACACATCCAACTGTGTTCCGTACCGCTATCCCACCAAGGCAAGACAAACGGCACCGTCAACAGCGATACACCGAGACTTGCTGCAAACCCAAGCATCGCTGCGTAATGGCGTGAGCCAATTGCGATGGCAAACATGATCCCTGTCACCGTCCAACTCATCTGCCTTGGCGAGAGTCCGATGCCATCTACCCGACCAGGCCAGAACATGGCAATGAACATCCCGTAACTGCACGCGATACTGATGAGTAACCACCACGGACTTCGCCTTGCCAACACCAATACGAGCATCACTGAGATGATCAATACCGCTGAAGGTTGAGCGAGTAAAAACCATGGTGACTTGATTGGCGATCCCACATCCCAGATCAATTGGATGAGGATCACGATCACGCCGGGGACAAACAACCCGATCACCTGAATCGGATCAAGCGTCCGTTTTGACCAGCCCATATAAGCCAATCCCATCACCGCCAACACCGGCCAAGCAAGCAACAAGTCCGGCAAGCCGCCTTTGAGGAAAAAAGCCCATTGCATCGCCCACTGCTGCCCAATTGTCGCAATGACAATGAGCATGACAAAGCCCATGCGAAACGGTTTACTATGAATAATCGGACGCGACACTTCCCCGCAGAAGGGCTCAATCATCCCGGTCATCATTGCGATGGTAAGTACCAGCACGCCTACCATGGTCCACCACCAACCCATGAACCATAGCTCGTGGAGTTGGCCGTTGGTTCCTTGATGGGATTGGATGTAACCCATGATGCCGGGCATGGCCAGATTGCCAACCATCAAAATCATCACCCCAAGCAGACTCATCATGGGCAACCTGCCGGTGACACATCGGCAAATGAGCGTGAGTTTACCGATACATAAACCCAGCCCCGCAACACCAAGTCCAAGGACGATCCATGGCAATTGGGCAGCGACGACATTAAGTGTTACCGTTGATGCGACGAGAAACACGGCCACAAGCATGGTCAGTGACACGGCATCGTCGTATACCTTCCGCCACATCACCACGAGTAACACAGCCAGCAAACCAACTTCATAAAGATTGATCACGCCCACCGACCATAGCTTCTCTTGAACCTGTCCATCGGCATCGAAAATCGGCACAAGAATCTTGGTCAGCCCAATGAGAATACTCGCTGCACTGAGCAGATAAAACAGACTACCCGTCAGTAACCCCTTGTGCACAGGAGACCGCGAGTCCTCAACCGGAAGTACATTGTCAGACATTATGAAACTCCTTCACCAATAAAATGAAAAAACAAGGACAGCCATATCGTCGATCAGACAACATACTGGCCCGGTGAAGAGAGAGTTGGGAGCCAATTTCATTGTACGATTGATTGCTTAAGAACCAAGTACAATTTTGACAAAAATCAGAAATGAACCGTCGACGACTATCGCTTACTCATAGTTGGCTTTGATACCTGACTGTGAAGGTTCAATGCCTTCGTGATACAAGTGTGGTAACGCGCCGTAGTACAGACATCGTGGCACTGCGATACCTGGCTTGCGTTCATCAAAGAGGATGCAGGTCACCGACGTGGTGTGCATGAAAAAGCCCGACCACATCAGTGGCAAAGGGATCTCCAATAACGTTGCGACCCAGGCACTACCAAATCCGCCATGACAGAACATGGCGATGCGTTTGTCGTTGGGTTGCTCAACACGATACGCGCCGTTTTGACGCACATAACCCAGACGTGCCAGGTATTCGTCGGAGTCTTTACGGATGGTGGTATGAACCGACTCAAGCCACTGTGGATCCATCGTTGGGATCTTGTCATAGGCATTTAAGTCTGAAAGAAAATCATCATTGCGAATCTCATCACCGTGCGTATCCCATTCACAATATCCATGATTACAGGGAGCAGAAAGTTCCGTGGTCCATGGTTCGGTGGTCACCGATTTATTCATCAACCTGGCGGTGAAGCTGGCAGTCTCCTGCGCCCTGCCACGCGGCGAGGCATAGATATCATCAATCTTTTCATGTGCCATGTAATTGGCAAGTGCTTTGGCTTCAGGAATACCGCGTGGCGTCAATGCATCGAGTTCATAATTCGGGTCACCGTGTCGGAGGATATACAGTCGCATGAAACACCTTTGTATGGTTGTGGAGTTGGTGGTGCGAGTATACCCGTTGATCGCCGGTCATAGAAATTGACCTGCAATCATCATGCGCGTGGGTTTATCAGACAACGTCTGAATCTTGCATTGCGGTGTTTGATACATCGCCATGTCCGCGCGGCTGCCGACTTTGAGATCACCTTTGTGTTTCAGCCCCAAAGCATGTGCAGGTGAGATGCGAGTGAGTTGGAGCAATTCATCCAAAGACAACTCGCGTGTGATCTGTTTGAGTGTTGTGCATTGCGTTGCAGCGGGATGGCATTGTTTGAGCATCGCATCGCGGTAAGACTTGTTGGTGAGACAGTGGATTAACTGCGGGTACAAACTCACCGCCCCGCCGTTGGGATAGTCGATACTCAACGACAGCTGATCCAGATTGTCTGCAAGCAGGATCAATTCCAACCCGGTCGCCCACTGCATGGCATAGCCTAAATTTTGCGGATCACGATCCAGCGGTTGAAGCCCAAACGCACTGCGTCCGTCCCATTGAAATCGCAAGGCAGGCCCAGCATCGTCGCCAAATAGGTCAAGCAGTCGGTCATGTAATGCCAGATCACTGGTCAGTGCATATGCAGGTCCAAAACCCACGAGTCCGACATCCGCGGTGATTTGTTTGTTGCGTTGCAAAGCGGTCAGTACATCTTCGACACTGCTTCGCAGATACCAATCTTCGTCATAACGATAACAGTCATATTGCAGATGCGCGATATGCGCGCGGCATCCGTCCATGGCTGCGAGCCACTGCAATGTCGCGTCACAACTTCCGGGGGTTCCAAGTTGAGGTAAGTGGATATGAATCGGATGCGAAAGCTTGAGCGTATCAGCCAAGTCCAGAAAAAAGTGAAGGACTTGGCGTGGCGTAACGGACATGCCATCCACCGCAGTGTCGATGTCGGTCACATCCAACGCCGGGCCGTCTGTTGCATGGACTGAACCGGGGTTCACGAGCTTGATCCCCATCGCGCCAGAGAGTTGATAGAGATGTACAGCACGGTCACGCGCTGCTTCAAACTGCTGAGCCTCCAACAAGGCAAGTACATCCGCATGATGCGAAAGCAGTAGCAAAAACCCTGTATCCAAAGGTGCCAGTTCGCGGAGTTGTAAGCGCGCAGCAGGTGCATCACCGGGCGTGATGGCTGCATCAATGGCAGTGGTGTATCCGAGCTTGAGGTATTGCTGGGACAACCACGTTGGCGAACCAATAAGCGTCGGTGAAACGGCATCAGGAATGACCACATTCTGCAACGTCCGCAGTGCATTCATTGCAGGCGGAACCAGATGCGTGTGCATATCAATCGCGCCCGGAAGAATCGTGTAACCGGTGCAATCATGGGTTTGGACATGCGTTTGAACATCAGGTTTGGCGATGAGGTGTCCATCGTGGATATACAAATCGCGCGGCAGATCGGACTGAGTCGGATCAATCACCTGAGCGTTGGCAAGATGGATGATGGGCGCGGTCATGTTGTGTTACACATGATACAACTTGTGTGATGTGAATGATTGGATCACTGGTGCGTTTGGATTCAATGTATGAGACAGTAAGGCCACCCCGAACCCCGGGGGTTGAAACCCCGCGGGCTTTAGTTCCATATGCGTAACTTGATTTGAGGATCGGGGTTTTATGCGCCGATGATGTTGGAAAGTAATTCCAACTCCTCGCCTGTGAATTTGGTGTTGGACAGCGCTTTGATGTTCTGTTCGATCTGCTCAGGTTTGGATGCACCGATCAGACAGCTGGTAACGCGTTTGTCACTGAGAACCCATGAAAGCGCCATTTCCGCGAGGGTTTGGCCTCGACTGCGTGCATGGTCGTTGAGCTTGTGGAGTTTGCTGCGCAATTCGGTGGTGATGCGGTCGGGCTTGAGGAAGCTGGTGGTATCGGCTGCCCGTGAGTCCTTGGGGATTTCGCCGCCGAGGTATCGGTCGGTGAGCATGCCTTGAGCAAGGGGACAAAAGCAGATCACACCAACGCCATTGGTCTTGGCAGTTTCGAACATGTCTTCGCGTGGTCCCTGCTGGAGCATGCTGTAGTTGACCTGGTTGATGAGCAGCGGTTGGGCTTTGATGAATTTCATCTTTTTGACACCGCGGAGCAGTTGGTTGCCGCCGTAGTTGCTGACACCTGCATAGAGGGCTTTGCCGGACTTCACTGCCTGATCCAATGCCCCCATGATTTCGTCCAATGGTGTTTTGGGGTCCCACCGGTGATGATAGAAAATGTCGACGTAATCGAGCTTCATGCGTTTGAGTGAGTCATCGAGACTTGAGAGCAGATATTTTCGACTCCCCCAATCGCCGTAGGGTCCGTCCCACATTTTGTAGCCAGCCTTGGTTGAGATGACCAGTTCATTACGGGGCAAGTGCTTGAGGATTTTGCCAAAGCGGGACTCGGCACTTCCGGGGGGTGGGCCGTAGTTGTTGGCCAAGTCGAAGTGGGTAATCCCACGGTCAAAAGCAGTGAAACACAAACGTCGGGCGTTGTCAGCTTTGGCGGCATCCCCAAAATTATGCCAAAGTCCAAGGCTAATTGCGGGCAACATCAGGCCGGTCTTGCCACAGCGTCTAAACCAATCCTTGGCTACGCGGTCGTAGCGATCAGTCGCTGGGGTGTAGGTCACTTTGGGTGATTTTGTATTACTCATCTCTAAGTCTCCGGCAGGATGTGACAAATTGATTCTCCATCATAATCAAAAAACCCCTTCGTTTGTGAGACGAAGGGGTTTGATGTTGGTTTTGATTGTCGTTTTAACAGTGTGAAAGTTGATGAGCTCACGGCGATATCCCGCGATTCGCTTCGTTCATCATCGGGCTTGAGATTAAGTAAACCATCTACCAAGCCTGTGAAAACTTCCGGGGGTTAGCGGATTTCCAGGAGTTCGACTTCGAAGAGCAGCGTGGCGCTGGGTGGAATTTCACCACGACCACGTGGGCCATAGGCAAGGTCACCGGGAATGTAGAGTTCTGCTTTGCCACCTTCATTGAGAAGTTGGAGGCCTTCGGTCCAACCGGGGATCACGCCGTTAAGCGGAAACTCTGCGGGTTGACCACGGTCGAATGAACTGTCGAATTGCTGTCCGTCGACGAAGGTGCCTTTGTAGTGCACGACGACGGTGTCTTCTGCGGTGGGCTTGTTTCCTTCACCTTGTGCGAGGATTTTGTACTGCAGACCGGACTCGGTGGTCACGACGCCTTCTTTGTCCTTATTGGCAGCAAGGAAGTCAGCACCAATCTTCTCGTGGACAGCACCTTGTTCCTGAGCCTGCTCAGCCATCTGAGCTTCAAGTGCCTGGAACGATGCGGACATTTGATCGGGAGTGAGTTTGGGGGTGCGTTTATTCACAGCGTCTGAAAGGCCGTCGACGAGTGCATCAAAATCAAGGGTCAAACCTTGGCTGTTAAGGTTCTGTCCCATGCTGATGCCGATGCTGTATGCAGCCTGCTGGAGGTTTGTCATTTCCATGTGATTAGGTTTTTCTTGGGTTCGAGAGTGTTTATTAAAGCGATTCAATCCATGCGAAAAGGTAGAGGATAGCGGATAAGAGCGGATTTTGAAAATCTGGCGAATAAAAAACCCCGCGTAAACACGGGGTTTTCAGCAACACTGGGTGTCGCAAGAGTTGTATCTGCCAAAGTAAATTACTTGACTTCAAGCAATTCGACTTCGAAGATCAGCGTTGAGCTTGGGGGAATACTTGAGCGTCCCTGTGGGCCGTATGCCAAATCGCTGGGGATCCAGAGAGTTGCCTTGCCACCTTCTTTGAGCAGTTGCAGACCTTCGGTCCAACCGGGGATCACACCATTGAGGGGGAATTCAGCAGGTTCACCACGGTCATAGGAACTGTCGAACTGCGTGCCGTCGAGAAGTGTTCCCTTGTAGTGAACGCGAACGGTGTCGGTTGCAGCGGGGCTCTTGCCGGTGCCTTCTTTGGTGATGGTATATTGCAGGCCGGAGTCCGTGGTTTTGACGCCTTCCTTTTTGCCGTTGGCTTCGAGGAAAGTCTTGCCAGCTTCGATATTCACTTTGCCTTCAGCACTGGTTTTTTCCTGCATCTTGGCTTGAATCATTGCAAAGGCGGCCTGGAATTGTTGCTGGCTGACCTTGGGTTCCTGGTTACTGACCGAATCTTTCAAACCAATAATCAGTGCATCCATATCCAAGTGTGCTGCAAATTCTGCAACCTGTTTACCGATGCTGAATCCAATCCCGTAAGAAGCCTGTTGCTGGCTGGTCATGGCGGGTTCAAGTGCTTTTTCTGCGACATCAACTGGATTGGTTGCTGCGGCAGGTTGGGTCGTGGCCTTTTTGGCATGATCATGACCTGCATGATCGTGACCGGTATGATCCTCTTCGCCGCAAGCGACAGTACAGGCCATACAGAGAGTAAGCATGATGGTGGACAGTTTTTTGAACATGTTGTTCCTTTGGTTCAATAAAAGGTGATTCATAT
This sequence comes from Phycisphaerales bacterium UBA7800, assembly GCA_002480565.1. GTDB lineage: Bacteria > Planctomycetota > Phycisphaerae > Phycisphaerales > Phycisphaeraceae > UBA7800. The sequence continues at coordinate 10,298 of DLCK01000074.1, forward strand.
CAAGTCGATTCAATGGAGCACGGATGCTTTGAAGCGTGCTCATGGGCATACACCCGAAACAGTGTCAGGATTCACTTTCCGCACTGAAGTTTTTCAATTGTTACTTGGCATATTCCACGGTTCGCATTTCACGTAACACGGTCACGCGGATTTCACCGGGGAAGGTCATCTCGTCACTGACACGCTTGGCAATGTCGCGAGCGATGTAGACGCAGTTGGCATCATCCACAGCTTGCGGATCGACGATCACACGGACTTCACGGCCGGCTTGAATGGCGTAGGCCATCTTCACGCCGTTGTGACCGGTTGCGATCTCTTCGAGCTGTTGCAAACGACGGACATATTTCTCCAACGTTTCACGACGGGCACCTGGACGCGCACCGCTGATGGCATCCGCGGCCATGACGATTGGCGTATACGGACTGGTTGCAGGAATGTCATTATGGTGTCCGCCGATGGCATTGAGCACTTCTTCGCGTTCGCCGAACTTCTTGCAGAAGTCCATACCAATCTGCGGGTGTCCGCCTTCGACTTCGTGGTCCATAGCTTTACCAATGTCATGCAGGAAACCGCAACGACGAGCCAGTTCACCATCAAGACCAAGTTCATCAGCAATGACCTGACAGAGATAGGAAACTTCCATGGAGTGACGCAGAATATTCTGGCCGTAACTGGTTCGGTAATGCAGGCGTCCCATGGCTTCGGATATTTTGGGATGCAGGCCTTGGATGTTGGCTTCGATGCAGGCTTCTTTGCCGAACTTGACGATGCGTTGTCCCATTTCCTTTTGGATCTGTTCGACAATCTCTTCAATACGCGAAGGATGAATACGCCCATCATCAAGGAGCTTGACGAGTGCTTCAGCCGCAATGGCTCGACGCACCGGATCAAAGCAGGAGACAACCACCACGCCGGGTGTGTCATCGACAATCACGTCCACGCCGGTCGCTTTTTCAAAGGCTCGGATGTTGCGGCCTTCACGACCAATGACGCGACCCTTCATATCGTCAGATGGGATGGGAATCGCGTTGACGGTGGTATCAGCAGTGTGTTCCGAAGCGTAACGTTGAATCGCCTGGAGCGTGATCTTCAGTGCGTTGTCCTTGGCTTCTTCCTCAGCTCGCATGGTGGACTTCTGAATCAGCTGAGCTGCTTCATGCTGGACTTCCTGTTCGACAAGTCGTAACGACTCGCGGCGGGCCTCGTCCTCGGTCATATTGGCCATGCGTAAGGCGACCTGTTTCTGCTCTTCACGTGCCTTTTCAAGAAGCTCTTTACGCTCCACGAGAATCGAATCCAACTCTGCTTCCTTGGCAGCGACTGACTTCTCACGGCTTTTGATTTTGCCGTCCAGATCATCAAGGTATTTTTCCTTGGTGGTCAGCACATCTAGTTTGCGATCCAGATTGTCTTCACGCTTGATGAGTCGGCGTTCGGTTTCCTTCACTTCGTTGCGTGAGCCTTCGAGTTCACTTTCAAACTTTTCACGTCGCTTGGCCAACTCATTGCGAGCGTCCAATTCAATCTGCTTTTGAATGGTCTGGGCATCGGCTTTGGCGCGACTGAGTAACTCGTCAGACTGTTTCTTGGCATTGCCCAATGTCTGGGCACCCATGAACTTGGAAATAAAGATCGCTGCGACAGCACCGACCACCAATCCCCCGGCTGCAAATCCAATATGGATCGCTTCTACTGCGGCTAATTGCATCATCATAATTTTTCAGGCCTTTCCCTGGTTGCACTGACTTTCTCAAGGCCAACGACGGCACCTTGAGTCACACCCACAACCGGTCAAACACAGGTCAATTGACCACGGTATAACCGAAACCTGAAAAAGGATTAAGATTGATAACAGAAGATTTTACAACGACATGTGAAACATCGCTCAGTCAAATCAGACACCAGACGCAACCTGGGCGCACAGTGTCGGGATTTTGGGCGATGATGTTTAAGGTGATATTCACTGAAAACTTACATTGTCGATGCAAAAAAAGTTGGAAATCTTCTTCAATCTATCTGCGACTCAATGAGACGCAGCCTTATGGGATACCCGATCCCATCAGGTAATTCGGTCAAACCTCAAGACCTTTTCATCCCACTCGTCCGACATTTTGCCAAGCTGAAATTCAATCGTTTTGAACTTCCCAATGACAAATTCCGACTCGCCGGGGACAAAGATCAAGGCATGAACCGGCTGTTAGCGTGGCCTCAAGTTGCCTAAAAATAATGCAATAACTGGCAGCGAGGTCATCGAATTGCACTTATAGTAGCCAGCAGCCAGCCAGATCGTCAACACCGAAAAGACACATTTCTCAGAGTTTCACACCTTCAGCCCCAACTCCAAAGGAGTTATCGGTCTCAAAATCTGCCTTGCAAACCCACTTGGCCACTGGAATTGACAAACAATCTGGTAAAGTAGGCAAACACCTTTCTGGAGAATCATATGTATTTCAAATTATCCGTCTGTCTTCTTTGCCTGGGACTGCTGGCCCCATTTTCTCAAATCACCTTGGCGCAAACCGATGGCCATGAAGGTCACAATCACCCCAAAGGTGAACCACATACCGATTCCCAGATCGACGAGCCAGAACAAAAGCCCCTGCCGCCACTCTCCAAACAGCAACTCATCGACCAAGTCCTAACCGGGCGTTCTATCCTCAAGGATCAACGACTCACCGCATTGCACACCTTTACCCAACAGGTGGAAAAAGCAGAATCTGATCTGACGGATAAAGACCAACGTCCTGTCTATGACCAACTGCTCCAAGGTCTGAATCGTAACATCCAGTTCATCACCGATAACCAATACGTCTCCGCCTTCGCTGGCACGGAGGAGTCCTTTGCCATCGAGCCTCTCTCCGAAGCCCATAAGACCTACAAGGATGCCCTGGATAAAGCTGCTCAGGATTACGCCACCGTCGTCGCCAAGGCTCTGCGGCGTGATGACGAAGGCCATCTGGGGACATGGGTCAAAAGTGATCTGGACAATGCCATCGACACTGAACTCATGGCACAACTCATGGACTGGTACTGGCACCACGGGCATGTCGATGTCCCGCCCGGATCGTTCGACAGCATCATCAAACTCACTTATCGCTATGTCCAACTCGAACCCACCGCAGGCACGATGTACTGCAATGCCGCCTGGCTGCTCTGGTCCCGATGGGTCAGTTGGAAACAGGATCCCGAAAAAATGCCCGTCGGCGAAAACGATGACCAGACCGCCATCAAGTTTCTCATCCAAGGCCGTAAAGCCTGCATCGACGATGCTGCCTATCACCATGAAGCTGCCATGACCGTCTGGGGCTTGGCTCGATTCCATAACCGAGACTATTTCAACTTCATCCTCGACTCTTTGCATCTGGCTGAAAAAGCAGTCAAACCCGACAACCAGTGGCTGCACATCCGCATCCGCCTGACCCTCGGCCATACCTATCGCCAACTCGATGATCTCGACAACGCACTAAAAGCCTATCGCACCGTCCTCGAACTGGACCCCGATCAGGAAGTTGCCAAACGCATCATCGACGAATTGGAAAACCCCAGCAAGGCATCCGAAAAACAGATTTAAGTATTAAACGAAAATATTAAAATTCTACATATGAAAAAACCAATTCATTTTTTACCGCCAAGACGCCAAGTTTCAAGACAAAGGCAATTTTTAGTCGCAGATTCACACAGATAGGCACAGATAGGCACAGATAGGCACAGATATTCAAGACAAAAGATTACACGTGAATTTAATGCCTTTACCTGTGTTTATCTGTGTGAATCTGTGATTGAAAATGTCTTGAACAAGTATGTAAAAAACATGCGATGAACGAGCACATTTGTGACGGGATTGATATGACTTATTTTTAATACTCTGTATCTCTGTGATTAAAAATATCTTTGCCTTGAAACTTGGCGTCCTTGGCGTCTTGGCGGTAAAAAAATAGATACCTATAAAAATCAGCCTTCGCATCAATAACATACTTTCACCCTACCCTGATATCCAACGGACTTCGCACACCCACCGGGCCAGTTGCTGCGACATGGGTATAAATCATCGTCGTACTCAAATCTTCATGACCGAGTAATTCCTGAATCGTCCGTATGTCATATCCTGCTTCAAGTAGATGGGTCGCAAAACTATGACGCAATGTATGACTCGTCACCTTCTTGTCCAAGCCGATGCGACCTGCTGCCTGACTGATCGCCCGGTCATAGGCTGATGCGTTACAGTGCATGCGACACTTGCCTTTGATACCTTTGTGAGACACCAATGACCTTCCGGGAAATAGAAACCGCCATCCGAATTTCATCGCAGCAGTTGGCTGTTTATTAGCGACCGAGTCGGGCAACCAAACCTCACCTGCACCCTTGAGCTTATCCGCTTTCCACATCGACCTAACAATCGCAATCTGCCCTTCTAATGGTTTAACCAACACCGCAGGCAAAACAGTCGCCCGATCCTTAGCACCTTTGCCATGTCGCACCATCACCATCCGTCGTGATAAATCCACATCCATCACCCGCATGCCAACGACTTCGCTGCGACGCAGGCCTGCCCCGTATTGCAATTGTGCCATCAACCCATATTGCCCGTGTTCTGCGTCCAACGCTTCAAGCATGGCCAACACCTCATCGCGACTTAACACCGTGGGCATGACCTTCGGCCGCTTGGCTCGCTCAGCAGAGAACTTCCCCAAATGATCCGCAGGTAAATCCAAGACATGTTTATACAGGAACACGATGGCATTGAGCGCCTGATTTTGTGTCGATCCTGCGACCCGTCGAATTCGAGCCAGATGATTGAGAAAGACTTCCAATTCTGCTGCCCCCAACTCTCTTGGATGCCGCCATCGTCCTGCCTCATTACGTTGAAACTGTAAATACTCTCGCACCCATTTGGCATACGCTTGATAGGTATTAGGCGAATACCGCCGCCGCATACAGACCATTTCCAACTGTTCAAGAAGTTTCATGCCTAGATTCTCCGGCGCAACATATCACAAGTCAATATCTAACCCCAAAATCTCGATTTAATTCTTGACACTTTTATCCTTACAGTGAATAATAATTACTGATGCGGGGGGCCGTTCTCTCGCGCTAGCGCAACATAACCACAAGTTAGACCGAAAGGAATGACCATTGATCCGATCTTATGGACTATTTTGGAAGGCTGATGTGGTCTTCTGGGGAAGACAAAATAATGTCGGAACATTGCTTGGAGCTGCTTCACAAACATCTCGCGCACGATCCATTGACTTTCGTGACCAACGTGGAATCTACGCTCTGTATGCCGAATATGATCTTATATATGTTGGACAAACTGGCGCTGGCGATGCTAGGCTTCATAACAGACTGAAAAGTCATCTTTCTGATCACTTAGCTGAAAGATGGGATCGTTTTTCTTGGTTTGGTACACAATGGGTAACAAAACAGCACCGTTTATCAACTGATACTGCTAATGTCCATAACAATATCGCTTCAGTATTGAATTCGCTTGAAGCAGTTACAATTGCAATATCTGAACCACGTCTTAATCTTCAACGTGGCAGATGGGGTGATGCTACACAATACTTTCAATATCGTGACCACAATCTTGATCTGGTCTAACCTCTATATGGCCCCTGATG
>DLCK01000031.1 GCA_002480565.1 Phycisphaerales bacterium UBA7800
AAACCCATCGCAAGGACAATAAATGCAAAAAATTTGGGGCTAAAATCATTACGCCAACAACTCGAACGCGACCTTAAAATGGATGTTCACCTATCAGTTATTCAAAAAGGAAATAGTCAAATTGGCCCACATATACAACTTCCATAAAACTGGGTAAAAAAAATGGGAAAATGGATCAACAAAACACATATAGATATTGATTACAAATACGAAAACGAACCTGACTATTTGTACGATGTAAACATTTATATCAATGGATCATTCGCGCCGTGTGCAATAGAGATTTTTTCAAATTTATTTTCAGCCACGGCTTACAAGTACGGTATTTTGAAACCATGCAATAATATCACATTTCATGTCACCAAAAATGACACCCAAATAAACCAACTGTCTGCAGAAGAAAAAAAATCTCCCGACAACTGGCTTTATTACCCATGCGTTCTTGAAATGTTTGGAAATAAAAATTTAACTACTGTCAATTTTATATCAAAATTGAATCAAACATTGAAAGTATTATGGTATGCGAATTACGATGCTGTTGCTTCTTGTGACTACACAGAGGAATTAACGCATGATGGTGGTATCACAAAAGAAAAAAAGCACATCTTAAAAGAGTTAGATCATGCCGTTTATAAACACGACAACTATTTCGGGATGTAGCGGCGCAGGGCACCAACGTTTTGGTATGATAGGAATCTGTTTGGCAACAAAAACCTTGAATAGGTGCATCATATCAACGGCAAACAAAGGTGTCAGGAGTGCTCTGCAGAAAAGCCATCTCGCTAAAAGAAATCCGATATTGTGGGTCAGCACTGCCAGACGCATTTCACGGTTACGGGCATGGTATGAACGGGCAGCGACCACGGCTCCCTGATTACGTTTGATCATACTAAAGACGGTTTGAACCTGCCAACGTTGGCCATAGGGTCGAAGGTGAATACGTTGGGACATCAACCTGCTCTACGACGGCCACGGCACCACTGTCTTGCCCTCGAACTGTTGAAACGGTGATAACAGGCCAGATTGATTCGATTGAAAATATCTGCAATGAGCATTACCGCAGTTATACAAACAGTGTCGTCACGCAATGAAGCTGATAATCCACAATGTATGATAGAATCTCGCGAGTCTGAACGCATTTTGAACCACCGCTAAAGCAGGTACTGAACTCATGCCCCCTATTCTCATCGACACTGATCCGGGACAGGATATTGATGACCTGTTGGCGATCCACTTTGCTCTGCTTCGCCAGGAGTTGGATATCAAAGCGATCACCACGGTGACGTGGCCGTCAGATCAACGGGGGCGATTGATCAAACGTCTGCTTCGGTATCTGGATCGCACGGACATCCCCGTGGCAGCAGGCATGCAGTATCCCTTGCGGCCGATGCCCGAAGATCAAAAGCTCGAACAGCATAATCTGGATAGTTGTATGAATCATCGCTGTTTTGCTTTACCTGAGGACGATCAGGATCAAGTGGATGATTTTGATGGGCCGGGATTGATCATCAAGACGGTTGAGGAGCATGCAGGCGAGATCGTCCTTTGCTGCATTGCCCCACTGACGAACATTGCCACCGCGCTATGTCGCAAGCCGGAGATCGCGGGGAAGATTAAAGCGATTGCGATGATGGGTGGTGAGACTGCGTTGAATCGCCGCGAGCATAATGTCGCTTTTGACTACAACGCAGCAGAGATTGTTTTTCAAAGTAGCGTACCGATTGTGATGGGGACTTGGGATGTGACGAGGCGGTTTGTGATTACCAAGGATGAGTGCGACATCTTTGCTCAGCAGGACTCGCCATTGCATGATGCATTGTATGCGTCGATCCAAAAATTTTTGCCGATACATCATTGGAAACCCGGGCCGGTGATGTACGACATTTTCCCGTTTATCTGGGCAATGGGATTAGAGCATTACACGCTTGAGCAGCAGTCTGTTGAGATTCAAACCGCTGACCAATCCACACGTGGGATGAGTTTACCAATTGGGAATCATACGCATATACAGGTCACCACGGACATGGATGCCAAGGCGGTTAAAGAGCTTTATTTCAAGACGATTTTACGATTCTAATGACTTAGCAACCGACACAGGTTATACCCTGTTGCATGGATCAATCTGCCAGTACTCCGTGACATGGCGATAACGTTTTGATTGATGATTCACTTTTTGAAACCAAGAAGTTTTTTTTAATAGTCGATTTCAAGCAACTGGTGGGATAAAATGAATAAGGCTTATTTTGCTTCCGGAAAGTTCAATTCATGCGTATTGCCATACCCACTCTTGACGACGAATTCAGCATTCATTTTGGCAAAATGGACAGCCTGTTTATCTGTGACTTAAATTTACAGACGGGCAAATATTCCAAACCCTTAATTGTCTATCGCACGAATGACGACTTTCGTTCGCCGGGGCATCTGCTCATTGATCATTCCGTTGAAATGGTCTTGGCAGGTGGCATCCATTGCAGCACAATTTCAGCATTGGAAAACGTGGGCATTGACTGCTGTGTCGGGATGCAAGGTAAGACTCCGAAGGATGTCCTGCGAAACTTTATCCTCCAGCCTGACCGCATTCGCACTAACGCCTGCCCCAGCGCGATTGATCCGGCATATCATTGCGATACCGCCTGCTGATATCCAGCTGCAACTGAGTTGCAACCCATCAAAAAGTCCCCTCTTTATTCACAACCAATCATGGGTATGATGGTGTCTACTGTTATATTTACTGAACTTAATTAAGGTGACTTATGCGTATTGCCATCCCCACATCCAACGAAGCCTTCACTGCACACTTTGGTAAAAGTGATGGTTTATATCTCTGTGAATATGATCCAAACACTGGCAAGATCGAGCAACCGCGACACATCCAACGACAATCTCGTGGATGCGAAAGCTTACCCAACTGGCTAAGCGATTTGGCGGTGGACATGGTACTCGCTGGTGGGATGGGCGCGGGCGCACAAGCCAACCTCGACCGCGTAGGCATCAGCTACAGTGTCGGACACAGCGGCAACCACCCCGAAGATGTGCTCAATGAGTTCATCAATGATCCGAACGGCCCACGTGTGAATGCCTGCGAAGACCATGACCACGATCATCATCACTGTAAGCACTAACCCGAGTCAACCAACAGGACTCGGTTAACTACAAAGACCATGCTGTACTAGGCGGTAGCATGGTCTTTGTCTTTATTTAAATTTTCAATCCATCAACATCAAAGTAGCGATTGTTCAATGCGCTTTTTCAACAACATTGAATCAGACATTGAAATACTTCGCTTCGGGATGATGGACAATCAACGCGCTGGTGGATTGCTCCGGATCGATCTGCCAATTCTCGGTGAGACTGCAGCCGATGCGTGATGGATCAATCAGTGCAAAGAGCTTGTCCTGATCGCTCATCTCCGGACAGGCAGGATATCCAAAGCTGTAACGACTGCCACGGTATTTCTGCGTAAACAGTTCACGGATGCGTGGCGAATCGTCATCTGCAACACCCATTTCCTGACGCATGCGCTTATGCCAGAACTCCGCGAGACCTTCAGCACATTCCACTGAGAAGCCGTGCATGTACAGGTATTCCTGATACTCGTTGGCTTCGAAGAGTTTCTTACTCACCTGTGATGCCATATCGCCAACGGTCACACAGCTAAAGCCGATGACGTCCTTGACGCCACTTTCAACACTACGGAAAAAGTCGCTGATACATTGGCGTTTGACTGATTCTTGACGGGGGAAAGTAAAACGGTTGATCTCTTTGTCGTGATCGTCAGCATCAAAAATAATCAGATCATCACCCTGCGACTGGCAAGGGTAATAACCGTAGACCACCTTGGGGACAAGGATGTTTTCGTCCTTGCATTGCTTGGCTAAACGATCAAAGATGGGATCGACTTTGTCCTGCACCATTGCTTCATATTCAGCAGCGGAGAGCTTGCCTTTTTTGAACTGCCATTGGCCACGGTACAACGCGATGCGATTAATGAAGTGATACACATCATCGAGCTTGATGTCTTCGATCACGCGACTGCCAAAAAAGGGCGCTTTGGGCACTGGGATATCCGTAGCCACCGCGGACTTTGCAGGTAAGCTTGCGACGCCCCCTGCTGCTTCCAGGGCAGCCTTCTTACTCTCCTTTGCGGCAGTGGCTTTGGCTTCAGACTCTGCGCGTTTGACCAGTCGTTCTTCGATTTCCACTTCCAACTCATCGAGTTTATTGGCTGCCAGATGATCCATGATCCGCAGACCTTCAAAGGCATCTTTACCGTGGAAGGTCTTGCCGCCGGAGCCTTGGTAAATGGTTCGCAGGTGACAATCACAATAATGACGTGACAGTGCTGCACCACCAAGGAGAATGGGAACGTTGATACCTTGGCCGGCCAACTCCTTGAGGTTTTCTTCCATGATGTTCACGGACTTGACGAGTAAGCCTGAAAGTCCGATGGCATCGGCATTGGTTTCTTTCCACTTGGCGAGAATCGCGTCGAGGGGCTGTTTAATGCCGATGTTGTAGACGGTGTAACCGTTGTTGGAGAGGATAATGTCGACAAGGTTTTTGCCAATGTCATGCACGTCGCCTTTGACGGTTGCCAGGACGATGGTGCCTTTGGTTTGGCCTTCCACTTTCTCCATGTACTGTTCAAGATGCGCGACTGCCATTTTCATGACCTCTGCGGATTGAAGCACGAAGGGCAACTGCATCTGGCCGGAGCCAAAGAGTTCGCCGACGATTTTCATCCCCGCAAGCAGGTGATCGTTGATGATCTGAATCGGCGTGTACTTTTCACGGGCAGCTTCAAGCGTTTGGACTATGCCTCGTTTTTCCCCATCAATGATGTGCTTCTGCAAACGCTCTTCCAATGGCAGTTCGGAAATGTCCTGCTTCATGGATTGAGTCGTCGCGTCATCGGGGAACAAGTCCACAAAAATCTGTAACGGCTCAGTCGATTCCGAACCATCGGAAAGTTTCACGGGTGATGGTGCTTTGCGGTCATAGATCAAATCCAACGCAGCATTCCAGAGCTTTTCATCAATGCGTGGCTTGGGCAATATCTTGGAGACATGCACAATCGCAGAGGTCATCCCTGCCTGGGTCAACTCATAAAGGAAGACACTGTTGAGCACCTGACGCGCAGCAGGCTTAAGTCCGAAGCTGATGTTGGACAGACCACAAGTCAGCTGACAGTCGGGTAACTCCTTGGTAATCCGACGTGTGCCTTCAATGGTTTCCAAACCGCTGCGGCGGTCCTTTTCCATCCCCGTCGAAATGGGTAAGACCAAGGGATCGAACATCAAGTCCGAACCTTTGAGTCCGTACTTTTCAGTTGCCAACTTGTACATCCGTTTGGCGATTTCAATTTTGCGATCCGCGGTGCGAGCCATCGCTTCTTCGGGGTCTTCGTCGATTGTCCCCAAGACCAAGCCAGCGTTGTAACGCTTGGCAAGTTGACACATGAGGCCGAACTTTTCTTCGCCGTCTTCAAGGTTCGCTGAGTTGATCAGACACTTGCCACCCGCCTGTTTGAGTCCGGCTTCGATGGTCTTGGCCTGCGTGGAGTCGAGCATCAATGGTGCGTTGACCTGTTGCACAAGACAACTGACCAACTGAGACATATCCGCTGCATTATCACGGCCGGCATAGTCCACGTTCACATCAATCACATGTGAACCTTCGCGGAGTTGTTCACGTGCCAGGGAGACCATTTCGTCCCAGTCGTCGGCTTCGAGCAAACGCTTAAACGCGCGGGAACCTGAAGCGTTGAGACGTTCACCGACATTGAGAATCGACGCATCCTGACGATAGTCGGTACTGGTGTAGAGACTGGTGCAGCCTGGCGCGGGCAATTCTTTTTTAACCTGTACCGGCGGCTGATCACCAATTAAATCAATGACCGCTTTGAGATGTTCAGGCGTTGTGCCACAGCAACCGCCGACCATGTTCACGCCATAGTCCATGACGAATTGCTTGACGGCTTTGGCGAAAGGCTCAGGCGTCAGCGGGTAGACGGTCTCACCATCAACCATCGCAGGCAGACCGGCATTGGGCAGGACGCTGATGGCCTTGTCCCAGTGCTTGCCAAGGAATCCGATGTGTTCAGCCATTTCCGTGGGACCGGTCGCACAGTTCATGCCGATGCTCAGGATCGGGAAGTTGGCCAGCGCCGCACATGCAGCACCGATGTCGGTGCCCAAAAGCATCGTGCCGTTGGTTTCAATGGTGACCTGCACCATGATGGGAATGTCGCCATCCTGATCCATGGTTGCGGGTTTGAGATTTTTTTCAGCCAGTGCATCGAGTGCTGCATTGACCGCGCACTTGACCTGTAACAAGTCCTGTGAGGTTTCAATGAGCAGTGCATCTGCCCCCCCATCAATGAGTCCGCGGAACTGTTCGACATAACTGTCGAGCATGGTGTCCCAGTCGGTATTACCCAGGGTGACGAGCTTGGTACCGGGACCGACGGAACCGATGACAAAGCGGGGCTTGTCGGGCGTCGAATAGTTGTCACAGGCTTTGCGTGCCACTTCGACTGCCAGCTTGTTGAGTTCATAAGTGCGATCGGTCAGGTCGTATTCTGCAAGGACGAGTTTGTTGGAGCCAAAGCTGTCGGTTTCGACAGCATCACAACCCATTTTCAAAAAGTCTTCATGGATGGTTTGGATCGCATCGGGGCGCGTTAGCAGGAGGACTTCGGTGCAGTTTTCCTTGCCCATGTAATCGCGTTCCAACTCCAGATCGAGCTTGTGAATGGACGTGCCCATGGCACCGTCGATAAAGAGGACGCGTTTTTTAAGTTGTTCAACAAACAGGCTCATGTGTGTGACTACCTTTGTATATAATATGACGAATCGCAGTGCTTTCACACGCGATTGCCAATCCATCATTCATATGACCTGTAAGCGTCTCATCCCAAGTGTCACTTGGCCGCAACAAGATCATCCATTAATCCGGATATAATGATAATTCATTCGATTATTGATGTCAACGGATCGTAACTATGGGCTAAGGAAATGTATATCTCACCTTTGTTGGATAGTTGGAGGTATCGATGTAATAACACAAGGATTCACATGCCAGAGAGCTTTCGCTCCCTGGACTCCTTGTCAAATTCATAACATCACTGTTAACAGGACACTTGCTCTAAGACAGACAAGGCATCGGTTCAAGAATGTCGCGTTGTACCGATGAGATAGTACGACGCACTGATGCCACGAACATCACACACCTATCCGAAGTACGGCTACGCTGGCCCACTCACCGGTTGCCGGGGAGACCTGTACGCTGCGGATACCCCCGGATACCCCCGGAAGCCCACGGACACGGACACGGACACGGACACGGACACGGACAAAAAATTGTGGGGCTGGCTTCCGGGGCGAGGGCCGGGGCGTACAGGTCTCCTGCAATTGACCGGTGAGTGGCCAGCGTTGCACAAGGTGCTTTGGTCCATCCAATATGCATGGCGCGGACGGGGATTCAGATGCACAAGAGTGACATCGCCTCCATGAACCGATGCCTTGTTTGTCTTGAGTAATGCGTACTGCAAACGTCAAAGCCATGAACTCGACAAGGGGTCCGGGGAGCGGAAGCTCCCTGGCATGCTAAACAAGCACTTACCCAACACTATCACCACAGATTTTGCGGCAGAGCTCCAATTTCTATGGTTCAATGTCTTGCTTCGTTTCCTTGGCGATCTTCGTGTTAAACAAAATCGCCGACAAGAATAAGCGAATGACAACACCAACCACTTTTTAATGTATGCAGTCAGTATGTTTGTTCTCAATTGGGAAAATGTGTCATAAGCCATATCCCAAAGAGCTTGGGCCACTGGCTTCGGACTGCTTGACTGCCTGGCCGCATGCCATAGCCATGCCCACCGTTGGGGAACAGATGCAACTCGGCCATGACCTTGTTTTTGAGCAGGGCTTGATAGTATGCCAGACAACTGTTGACGGTCAGGCCATCGTCTTGCGTCTGCACCATGATTGCAGGCGGGGTTTTATCATTCACCGGGAATTCGTCACGTAATATCATCGTGCCATCCTTTGCACTTAACCATGCCGGGTAGACGAGCATCGTAAAGTCCGGCTTGCAGGATTGATCGTCTGCCTCATCAATGCGGTCATAGCTGCGTGAGGCATAATTGGTCGACAGTCTGGCAGCGAGATTGCCCCCTGCTGAAAATCCGATCACGCCGATGCGTTTGGGATCAATCCCCCACTTCAGCGCATTAAGTCGAATCAATCCCATCGCACGTTGAGCATCCATAAACGCACCGTCTTTGTTTTTGGGGACGCGATATTTGAGAACGATACCGGTGACACCGATACTGTTAAGCCACTGGGCGATCTCCGTGCCTTCCTTGTCGTAGGCCAGAATGCCATAACCCCCACCGGGCATGACCACGACTGCCGAGTAAAGTGATTGAGCCGAGTTTGAATCACCTTTATTGGCAGGATAAATCGTGATCGTGGGCACGCTGACATGATGGTATCGCGTGGTGCCACCGCTGCGGATATGTTGCTCCGGCTGGTCTGTCACTTTACCAGGCGCAACGTCTGGCCAAAGGTTGAGATTTTTTAACTGCTCGTCGGCATGGAGTAATACAGGTGACATCACGAAAACCTTTAACACAAACCAAATCGATAAGATCGTCTTCACTGATTTCACCTATTGTCTCCAATTCATTTACCAAGATACATTAATCGTTATGACGTTTTAGCCTGATTGTTTTCCATACGAACCAAAACATCATTTAACTCGCCAAGAAATGCTTCATAGTCATGGTTTTCGTGTCCGCGTATCACGTGAAAACTCACTTCACCATTTTTCTTTTTGCAGCACGCATAATCATGTTTTACAAACAGTCTTGTGAAGATAAACAACAACAAGCCGCCAAAAAACAAGCACACAAACAATTCAATCACATCATCAATACCAAACCCATTATCAGTTACTACGTATCCATCATCTTCAAAAAAAATGGATCCGCCAAACAAAAGCATTCCTCCCATAAGACAAATTGCCGTGAATAAAAACTGTCCAAGACGAATCCCCGGCACGGAATAACGATCAAATCCCGAGCTACAAGTAGACAAACCTATTTGTATGAACGAAGTTTGCTTACCCCAAAAATTATATGAAGCGATATGAACAGAATCTTCATAAAGTACCCAATGATGCTTGGTGAATAAACCTTTTTTAATGTAATGACAAAGTGGTTCAGACATAATTTCTCTCGACAATTTATTGCATATTGACTCAGTTAATCAAACTGCAAATGAGTTTTTTTCACTTGGCAAAATGTGTGGTCAACCACTTGCCAAACAACTCCGGCCATGCGGTACTTACCGCATGTTCACCGGCTCGCATACCATAACCATGTCCACCGTAGGGATACAGATGCAACTCAGCCATCACCTTGTTTGCAACGGCTTGCTTGTAATAGGCAATCGCACCATCAATGGTCAAATGGTCATCCTGCGTCTGCACAATGGCGACTGGCGGGGTGTTCTCATCCACGGGGCATTCGGCTTTAAGACTACCATCCTCATCATTGAGATACGCAGGATACACCAGCATGGTAAAGTCCGGTTTGCAAGATAAGTCATCCGCTGCATCCAAGCGATCGTAGGTTCGCGATGCATAATTGGTCGACAGCCGAGCTGACAAATGCCCCCCTGCGGAGAAGCCGATCACGCCCAGACGCTCTGCATCAATGTGCCAGTCCGAAGCGTGTTGACGAATCAAACCCATTGAGCGTTGTGCATCCATCAATGCCCCTTCGCGATTGTCCGGCACGCGATACTTGAGCAATACCGCGGTGAACCCCAAGGTGTTTAGCCACTGACAAATCTCCGAGCCTTCCAGGTCATACGCCAGAATGCTGTAACCGCCACCGGGCATCACCATCACCGCTGGTGCGGGATACTCTGCCGAACTTCCGGGGGCAGGATAAAGCGTCAACTGTGGCACACTCACATGCTGTGTCCGTGTGACATTGCGTTCGCCAAGGATGTGTTCTTCAGGTTGGTCCGTCACAATTCCGGAGGCGACTTTGGGCCAGACATTGAGCGTGGTTTGTGATGTGAATGTGGACATGAATGATCCTTTAAGGTCTGATTACGTCATAAAACCAATCGGTCGATACAACCAATGAACCGACACATGTTTTGTGATCGGCTATTCTATGCAAACAACAACTCGTTGTCCCAATAGATTTGGAGATTCGAGATGTTTGCGATTCACTGCCTTTGCGAGCCGGCTCGTGTCGAGCCGCTGCCTTGAGCAATGATCACATAACACCGTAACAGGAAACCGACATGACTTGGTGGCAGGCAATGATTCTGGGTATCGTCGAAGGCTTGACCGAATATCTCCCCGTGAGCAGTACCGGGCATTTGATCATCGTTTCACAATTGATGGGACTCAACGACACGCCGGAAATGGCGCAGGCAACCTACGCATTTAACATCGTCATCCAAGTCGGAGCCATTGCGGCAGTGCTTGGATTGTATCGCATGCGCGTCTTGCAGATGTGCAAGGGCTTGGCAGGCAAAGACACGGCTGGCAAAAAACTGGCGATCAATCTCATCCTCGCGTTCCTGCCTGCTGCGGTACTTGGCCCGCTTCTGGATGATCGCATTGAAGCAACACTCAACGGATACATGCCAGTCATTGGTGCGTTGTTCGTCGGCGGTGTCGTGATGGTGTTACTTGGTAAGAAACTCCGCAAAGATGATGACAAACGCTTTGGCATTGATGACATCACTTGGCAGATCGCCCTGCTCATCGGTATTGGGCAATGTGTTGCCATGTGGCCGGGGACGAGTCGATCCATGATGACGATTGTCACTGCGGTCTTGCTGGGCATGCGACTTAAGGATGCTGCGGAGTTCAGCTTTCTACTTGGACTCATCACCCTCGGTGCTGCGACCGGCTACAAGCTGCTCAAGGAATATCAGGTGATCATGGACAACATCGGTGCCGCCCAACTGCTCATCGGCCTGTTCTTCGCCACCGTCTCCGCCGCCCTGGCCGTGAAGTGGTTCGTCGCCTTCCTAACGAAACGGGGTCTGACCCCATTTGGCTATTACCGCATCGCGCTGGCGGTGGTTATATTGGTGTTGGTGTGGGGGTAAAATTGCCAATTGTTATTCAAAATATTTTAGTTTTTTCTGTAAGCACCTGAAATTCGTGACATCACAGCATCAAAATCAAAATCCTCATCCCAGTCAGGACGAAATTCCCCATTATCATCTGCATACAAGAATTCTGCACACCGACATTTTTCTTCATCCTCACCACAATCCAAACATGTTGGGTTGCAATAATCAATCATTTGATCAATTGGATCGTCAAAATCATCAACATCACAAGCTTCTTTATCAAATGGATACTCACCTAAAGCGAATTCTATTACATCCTCAACCTCATCAAACACCCACCGTGTAAAAACTTCAATTATTGGGCGAAGTACGACGCGCGAAAAATCAAATTGGTATTCATCAACTTTGAATACAACCAACCCATCATGCTCTTGTAGACAACGAAAAGATAAGTTTCCGTATTGGCTTATCAAATCTGGATACATTTTGGGATCAATTTCGATATGTTTCAGGCTATTGTTTACTGCATCTACAAGCTGAAATTTTTGATTTAAGAATATCGCACCTTTAACCGCATAAATATCATCAAATTCTTTAACAAGTGATTTCCTGTACGATGGCTTTCCCATCGCTTTTCGCATTGCAACTATATGGTCAATTGCATGAGCAACCAATAGATTCATTTGAAAAACATAATGTAGAGGCAAGTCGTTACGATATAAGCGGTCTTCAAATTCATCTGCGGCGGGGCGCATTATCGACTCAAGATATACCAAATAATCTCGACAAGTTTTTAGTGCCTTTTCAGTAACACACATAAATATATGCTTTCAAAATTTTATGTATCAGTATTGTAGGGTGGGTAGAGCAAAGCGAAACCCACCATCGAAATTCCATGGATGACGAATCGGTGGGTTTCGCTTTCGCTCTACCCACCCTACAAAAATCAAATTTTACGGTTCCACCAACACCTTAATCACCCCCGGTTGCTTGGCGGCACGTAAGACTTCGGCACCGTCGGAGAGCTTCATGCGGCGGCTGATCAGACTGATCACGTCCACGGTTCCTGCACGCAATGCGGATAACGCTTCGGGGAATGGGCCGCAGCGGCTGCCGATGACTTGGATTTCGTTGATGACCAATGGTGCGAGATTCATGGGGCGGTCTTCTGCCACCGTCGTCTTGAGCACCAACTTGCCACGGGGGCGAACCATTTTCATGGCCATCTCAAAACCTTCACTACTGCCGGTACAATCGACGACGATATCCTGATCCGCACGCAGGCCGACTTCCGAAGCAAGGCGATGTTTGACACCCCACTTTTCGCAGCGTTCCATTTTGTCCGTGTGCTTACCCAGCAGGCGAACCGTGCCATTGAGTTGGGTTAAGACCTGGGCGCAAAGTAGTCCAAGACGACCGTCACCCAAGACCGTGATATACGGACGCCCTTCGACGGTGAGTTGACGGAGGATTTGAAACGCAGCAGCCAACGGCTCGGTGAAGACCGCGCGGTCATCATCCACCGACTCGTGAACTTCCAAGAGATTCCGCACCGGCAAGCAGAACCGCTCTGCAAAGCAGCCATCTCGTCCGGCGATCCCAAGGACTGTGCGATCCCGACAATGTTCCTGCAAACCGCGTTGACACATATCACATGAGCCGCAGACGCAGTTGATCGTGCCGACCACACGTTTGCCTACCCATGCCTTGTCGCTTTTGTCAGCAACGGATTCGACGATGCCAACGAACTCATGACCGAGTACGCCAGCAAAGCCCATGTACCCGTGACAGAGTTCAATATCCGTCGAACAGACTCCCATGAGCAATGGGCGGATGAGTGCTTCACCTGCTTTGGGTTTGGCATCGGGGTAGTGTTCGTCAAGCTTGAGGGTACTGCCTGTAAGGACCAATGCTTTCACGAAAAGCTCCAATCGGGTGTCGTGATTCGGGTTTCGGGGATCGTGTCAAGGATATGAATATACTCGACATAATGGTTTGATGTCTTGAAACGAAACCCGGAACCCAAATCACGACACCCGAAAACAGATCACGTTACACTATGCAACATGACAAAGGCCAAGCGACAACCCCGGCTGTGGATTTTTGCCAATCGCAAGATGGTGCAGGTCAACAGTGCGCTTAAAAAGTTTCTGCCCTGGCTTGGTGAACGAGCCAACATCGTGGCTGATCCGGACATTGAATCGATCACCCGCGAGAATGCAGCCGACCTGCCCAAGGCGGATATGGCGTTGGTTTTTGGTGGTGATGGCACCCTGCTTGCACAAGCTCGCAAAATCGTCGACCAAAAAGTCCCCATCATCGGCATCAACTTCGGCAAGCTCGGATTCCTCGCGGAATTCACCATTGATGATCTTAAAAAACATTGGGATGAAGTCACTCACCTGCAATGCCCAGTCAGCCAACGCCTGCTCATCGAACTGTCAGTTTACGATGACACCGTCCCGCGATGGGGCAACGGTACATGGAAAGAGTACAAGCCAATCCTTCGAACGGTGGCGCTCAATGACGTGGTGGTTATGGCAGGCCCGCCCTACCGGATGATTGACCTGGACCTTGCAATTGATCCCAAACTCCACGGCTCGCATACCACGCAGTTCTCCGCAGATGGCGTGATCGTTTCGACCCCCAGTGGTTCGACAGCATACAACCTTTCAGCAGGTGGTCCGATTATCAGCCCCGGTATTGATGCCATCGGCATCACCCCGCTATGCCCGCATAGTCTGGCCTTTCGCCCGATTATTGTGAATGCGGAGTCGAACATCTGGTTTCATCTGATGCGTGCCAATGAGGGGACCACCCTTGTCATCGACGGGCAGGACTCGATAAGCATTCAAGCCGGTCAACAGTTTCTGGTTCGCGGGTATGAACATCCACTGAAACTGGTGCAGAATCCGGACATCACGTATTGGCAAATGCTGGCTAAAAAACTCAACTGGGCAGCGCGACCAAGACGTAAAGAAAAACGATAAGTCGATTTCGTCATTGACGAATCAGCAGTACGCAATGTTGAAGCTATTAACAAGACTTGTCAACGCAAGCACGCAATAGCTGCAACACTGCGTGTCGCTGATGTCTTGAAGTATAAAAAAAACACCCATCGCGTTGATGGGTGTTTTATTTAAATGTCTTATTTCAAGTCTTAATTATTCGTCAGTGACACAACCGTGTGATGCGTCTTTGACGTTTTTGATGTACTTGTAGAGTGTCCCTTTGGATGCCTTGTATGCTGGAGCTGTCCATGCAGCTTTACGTTTGGCAAGTTCTTCGTCGGAGACATCCATATTAATTTCATGAGCTTTGGTGTCGATGGTGACCTTGTCGCCGGACTTGACGAAAGCAATTGGGCCGCCTTCGATGGCTTCGGGGACCACGTGGCCGATGATGAATCCGTGACTACCGCCCGAGAAGCGACCGTCGGTGATAAGTGCCACATCGTTAATCATGCCAGCACCAGCAAGCGCCGATGTCGGCGTGAGCATTTCCGGCATGCCGGGGCCGCCCTTAGGGCCTTCATAACGAATGATGATGACATCACCGGACTTGATCTTGCCATCTTCCAAACCTTTGAGCATGTCTTCTTCACAGTCAAAAACGCTGGCGGTCCCGGTGAAGGATGTGCCTTGTTTACCGGTGATTTTGCCAACTGATCCGCCGGGGGCGAAGTTGCCGCGCATGATCTGGATGTGTCCATCTTCCTTGATGGGAGCATCGAAAGGCTTGACGATGGGCTGCTGATCCGGGCCGTCACCATAGGGTTTAAGGGACGGTGCATCTTTGACATTTTCCCAGAGGCTCTTACCGGTGATGGTCATTTGTGAGCCGTCGATCAATTCTTTTTCGATGAGCATTTTAATCAGAGCAGGTGTACCGCCGATGGCATGAAGGTCTTCCATGACATACTTGCCTGAAGGTTTGAGATCACAGAGGAATGGCGTCTTGTCTGCAATTTCCTGCCAGTCTTCGATGGTCAGATCAATGTCAAACGCACGAGCCATGCCAATGGAGTGCAGCACCGCATTGGTCGAGCCACCCGTAATCATGGTCAGTACCATTGCATTGATGAACGACTGACGGGTGACGATATCGCGGGGCTTGAGGTCTTTTTCAAGCAGATTCAAAATCACCTTGCCAATGTCCAGGCATTCCTGTTTCTTGTCTGCATCTTCAGCTGGCGTACAGGATGAGAACGGCAAGCTCAGCCCCATGCACTCGATAAACGATGCCATGGTGTTGGCAGTGTACATCCCACCACAGGCACCGGCACCGGGACAGGCTTTGGCGATGATGGTCTTGCGTTGGTCTTCAGTGATCGCGCCGGAGAGTGCTTGTCCATATGACTGAAACGCACTGACCACATCAAGCTTTTCTTCTTTGTCATCCAGTACCGCACAACCAGCTTTGATGGTTCCTCCGTAGACCATGATTGATGGGCGATTAAGTCGCGCCATAGCCATGACAGTTGCGGGCATATTTTTATCACAACCGGGAATGGCGACCATCGCGTCATACCACTGAGCGCCCATGATCGTCTCAAAACTGTCGGCAATGATGTCACGGGATTGCAGCGAATAGCTCATGCCATCGGTCCCCATGGAGATGCCGTCGGAGACGCCGATGGTGCTGAATCGCATACCAACCATGCCTGCTTTTTCGACACCTTCTTTGATGGTGGTGGCAAAGTCGTTGAGATGCATATTGCAGGGATTGCCGTCGTACCAGACACTGCCAATACCGATCTGCGGCTTGTTCATGTCTTCGACCGACAAGCCGGTAGCATAGAGCATGGCCTGCGAAGCGCCCTGGCTGGCGGGTTGGGTGATACGTGCGGAGTACTTGTTGAGTTGACTCATGGCTTAATTCCTCAGTTACTGCTTCAAAAAATGCAAGCGACTATTGTAACAAAGAATCAAAGACATGGGAGTCGGAAGTCGGGTTTGTGACGATGGGGTTGAAAACGATTCGCAACGGAGAAAAAACCGCTTGCGGTTTAGCAACACAACGACTTGTGACAACCAACCATTTATACGACGAATCAAGCCGTCAGCAGATTTTTGACTTTGGCCAACACTTCATCCAGATCACCATCACACTTGGCACCTGCTGCGCGGGTGTGTCCCCCGCCGTTGAAATTGGCAGCAAGGTCCGCGACATTCACTGCGTTCTTTCCGGGTTTGGAACGGAAGCTGATACGGATCGGGCTATCATCCAAGGGTTCGCAGATGAGTACCACCACCTGCACTGACGAAACCACCTGCGGGATGTCGACAAAGCGTTCGGTCTCTTCAGGCAGCGCACCGGTTTCGGTGAAGTCTGCCTTACGTAACACCATCACGGCTGCACTGTCTTTATTGAGTAGTTCAAGACTGCTCAGCGCCCGGATCATGAGCTTGAGCTTTTCAGGGCGTTCAGTCTGTTCACTTTGAGCATACAACGCAGCATGATCCACACCGGCAGCGATGAGTCGGGCGGCCAACTCATGGGTCTGAGGCCGGGTGTTGGAAAACTTGAACCAACCGGTGTCCGTGGCAATGCCGACATACAGCGCATTGGACACCACCTTGTCTTCAAACACGTGTGCCATCAACTCATCGACAAACTTGGCGATGATCTCACAACAGGCTGCTGCCTTGGAATCAATATGTTTAAATGCAGCGGGAATATCGCCACTGATGTGATGATCAATAATCAACGTCTTGTCCAGATATTTTTCCAACTGCTCACGAATGGGAGCAACCTGCGACCAGGCACCGGTATCGACGACGACATACAAATCCGCTTCAGGCAGTTCGTAGCCATCTTGATATGTGGTTAGTTTCAACTCGCCACAAATATTCTTAAGTCCACTTGGGATCGGTGGCATGAACAATGCAGTCACATCCGTCTGCTGACGCTTGAGCACTTCACACAATGCAATCACGCTACCAAACGCATCTCCATCAGGCTTGGCATGGGTGGTGACCACGACCTTCCTGGCTACGCGCATTTTTTGTGCAGCGACCTGCAGCGTTGTGTTCGATTCATACTTCATGGATGGGTACTGCTTTCTCTGATGAGTCTATTATAAGTGATCCGCGCTGAGCCCAATATTTAATCCTGAAAATATCGCGATCCAATTGTACCCGCAGATCACTAAAGCTCGGGAACGGCTGCTGATGTCGCACCCAACGGTTAAATGACAGGCAGACCTGCTGGTCGTAGAGATCACCTGTAAAGTCCAACAAGTGCGCTTCGAGCGTTTGTACATGGCCATTGAACGTCGGTTTGAGTCCGAGACTGATTGCTGCTGGATGCCTTGAACCATCTTCAAGCAAGGCATACCCGCCATATACACCCTCAGCAGGTAACGCCCGCCCGCCCAATTCGTCAAGCTCAAGATTCACGGTTGGCACGTTGATCGTCCGCCCACGTTTCTCGCCATGAATAACGGTTGCTTTAAGCTCGTAGGCATGACCAAGACATCGTGCCACATCCGCCACACGACCATGTGTCAGCAACCATCGTGTTAATGTACTACTGACGCGCGAGATTAATTGATCGTTGAGCAGGACTTCAACTGGTGGGACAATTTCGGTCGCAAAGCCAAGATCATTGCCCAATGATTGAAGCATGGAAACATCCCCCAAACGATCCGCACCAAAGCGAAAATCGTCACCCTCAACCATGCCTATCATGTGATGGTTTTCAAGCAGCTTCTGGATAAACGTCTGCGGCGACTGATGCAGCCAATCCGGAGTCGGGTGAATGACGACCACATCATCGGCGCCATTTTTTTGCAGCTTTTGAACACGCTCCTGGATCGAACTCAAGGACTGCATCGGCAGGTTCGGTCGAATCAAATGAGCAGGTGGCGGGTCAAATGTAATGACCTGTAAGGACGTGCCCAAAGACTTGGCCAATTTCGATGCGCGCAACAAAATCGCCTGGTGTCCAAGGTGAACACCATCAAAGTTGCCTATCGTGATGACGGGGCCTTTGGGCATAGCTTGATAAGGATAGTCGATTGTGCGGTCAATGAAAATATGGATCAAGCATCACAACCGTTGGCACGCCACCAGTCGATGGTCTTGCGCAGGCCATCTTCGAAGCTGACTTTTGCCTGCCAGGCGAGGAGTTCATTGGCCAACGAGGTGTCGAGTTGGCGTCGGGGTTGACCATCGGGCTTGGTGGCATCCCATTGAATTTCCCCCGCAAAGCCGACGAGTCTGGCGATGAGTTCGACAAGATTTTTGATGGTGATTTCGTTACCCGTGCCAAGGTTCACCGGTGTGGGTGTGTCGAGTTTTTCAGTTGCTGCGATGATGCCTTTAGCCGCATCATCCACATACAGGAATTCACGCGACGCACTGCCTGTCCCCCAACAGGAGATCGATGGATCACCGTTGACACGTGCCGTTTCACACTTGCGGATCAATGCAGGAATCACATGCGAACTATGCAGATCAAAGTTGTCATGTGGCCCGTACAAATTCACCGGCACGACGACACTGCTATTTAAGCCATACTCTCGCTTGTAGCCATCAAGCATCACGAAGATTGCTTTCTTGGCCACGCCATACGGCGCGTTGGTTTCTTCGGGATAGCCGTTCCAGATATCCGACTCCTTGAAGGGAACCGGTGCAAACTTGGGGTATGCACAGACAGTTCCGGTGTGGACAAACTTGATGATATTGTGTCGACGGGCGTACTCGACAAGGTGCATGCCCATAGCCATATTCGCATAAAAGAATCGGCCTGGATGCTCACGGTTGGCACCGATCCCGCCGACTTCTGCTGCAAGGTGGATCAGCACATCCGGCTTGACGGTGTCGTACAAACGCGCGACATCCGCTTCAACAGTTAAGTCATAATCCTTGCGACGTGGGACGAAGATTTGTTCGTCAGCTACGCCCTTGGCTTTGAGCTGTTCGATGACATGACGACCGAGAAATCCGGCGCCGCCGGTGATGCAAATTTTGTATTGGGTTAGATCAAGCATGATTATTTTTTTATCACAGAGTCACAGAGTCCAAACAAGACAGAGAAAAACATTTTTGATTTTGTATTTCTCTGTGTCTCTGTGACTCTGTGGTTCATGTACCCGGTCTTATTCGCCAGTCAGATCAACCTTATGCCCTGCATCGATCAAGGTCTTTTCACGTGCTGCAAGGTCCATGTCACCATCAACCATCATCTCTACAAGTTTCTGGAAGCTGACCTTCGGTTCCCAACCGAGCTTGGCCTTGGCCTTGGCCGGATCACCTAGAAGTAAATCAACTTCTGCAGGTCGGTAATAGCGGGGGTCGATTTCGACAAAGTCGTTGTAATCCAGACCCACACGACCAAAAGCACGCTCGCAGAACTCACGCACCGAATACGTCTCACCGATGGCGACGACGTAGTCATCAGGCGTATCCTGTTGGAGCATCAGCCACATCGCTTCGACGTAGTCTCCTGCAAAACCCCAGTCACGCTTGGCGTCGAGATTACCAAGGTAGAGCTTCTTTTGCAGTCCCTGCTTGATGCGTCCGACTGCACGGGTGATCTTGCGGGTGACAAAGGTTTCGCCACGTCTTGGTGATTCATGGTTAAACAAAATGCCACAGGACGCGTGCATGTTGTAGGATTCACGGTAGTTGATGGCGATCCAATGAGCGTACAACTTGGCAACACCATACGGACTTCGCGGGTGAAACGGCGTGGACTCCTTCTGCGGGGTCTCTGCCACTTCACCATACATCTCAGAACTTGATGCCTGGTAATAGCGAATCTCGTATCCGCTGGACTCCTGAAAATCACGCACTGCTTCAAGGAGCTTTAGCGCTCCGACACCTGTGGCATCGGCTGTGTAAATCGGCTGATCAAAACTCACACGTACATGACTCTGGGCCGCAAGGTTGTAGACTTCGGTGGGCTTGATCTGACGGATCAATCGCGCGATGCCGTTGCCATCGGTCATGTCCCCATAATGCAGGAACATGCTTACACCCGACTCATGTCGATCACGATAAATCGAGTCAATGCGTTCGGTGTTAAAGGTACTGGCGCGACGGATAATCCCATGCACCTCGTACCCCTTGGATAACAACAATTCAGCAAGGTAAGAACCGTCCTGACCGGTGATACCGGTGATCAGCGCGCGTTTTGGATTCATGGATTGCGTCTCAATAATGGTATAGGTTATCAATGGTACTGTCGGCACATTGGCAATAAAGGTTTAGCTTATCGCGATAACGCACACGGAACCAGCATGTCAACGTCCGAGAACCATTAAGACCGTTTTAATGTGTTAACACATAGGCCAGGATATTGGCATTGACCAAAGGGGATTGAAGGATCTCTTCGCCGCCGCAACAACAGCAGTCCCCACCTGCGTGAGCCGTGTCGTTGATGCCTATGGGTGAATAGACCATCGCCAGACGACCTTTGACTTCAATGCCGTAAAGAACTGGTGTCTTGCCGGGCTTCGTTGAGTTGATCTGCTTTAAGTCATAGATGGTGTGAAACAGTGGGTGATCCATGCCCAAGGGTTTGAACTTGGAGTCGGGTAAAAGGATTTCGACCATTTTCTTGAAACTGGTATTCCAGACTTCGTTGGCACAACCGGCTGAGGCAAGCACAAAGCCGCCGTTTTCAATGTATGTCCGCAGATGACTCAGCTCTTTATCCGAGAGTTTAAATCGCAGATCGCCTGAAAAAATCAGCATCGGGTAGGTGTTGAAGTTGGACGACTCCAAAGGCACCTTCACCAGTGAACGATTGACATTCAGATTGGCTTTACGGGCTGCAAGGTCCAGAAACTTGGAGGCAAAACAGGCAGCAGTCTTCCCACGGTTATAAGTCAGCAAAACCACATCAATGGGCTTGTCAGTGGACTGCTGAGCAAAGGCAGGAACCACCAAGACAAGTGAAAGGCAAAGTGTCACGAAGATTTTGATATTCAAGGCTCGACTCCTTTATGGGCCTTTTTCTGTGCATCGGTTTGACCAGCCAGATACCGGGTAATCGCTTTGCGCAGGGATGGCGGAACCTGCTCCATACGACGATTAACTGGCAAAGCCGTCGAACTATTCCCACGGTCAACCAACTCATCATACCTTCCTTGAGCACCCTTGGCTGCTGATGTATCCGGGACATTGCTTTGTCCCTGTGAAATCATCCCCGGCCCATCGAACCTAGCCCCCTGACTTGCCAGCGTATTGATGTCCTTGGTTAACGCATCACGCAACGTTTTACGAGCACTGGCAGATTTGATGGATTGGCCTTTAGTGATGGGCAATGAACGGGCGGATTCGAGTTGACCAAACTGCGATTGATCATTTGCAGGCATGGAATCCAGACGCACATTGATCCCCTGCCATGTCTCATTCACCAGTGAGATCACCTGCTGTAACTGATCGTCGGACACCTGCTCTGTAATCGCATCAAGCTGATCACGCATTTGCAGCAGGTCATGGGCGAGTTGATCCATCGTAGATGAGGTTTGCTGGGTGTCGGTGGATGCAATGACGGTTGAATTTTGGGGAACCACTATCACTGTCTGTTTGAGATGTGACTGTGAAAAGAAGGTAAAACCAATCACGGTCAAACAGATCAATTGAATGCATACCAGCATCAGGATGATCCATTTCCTTACCCAACATATGCGTCTGACTTGAGGAATCCAAGGCACAATGACTCGGTTTTGTAACGTATTCGTCAAAGCAGAAGCATTCTTATCACAAGCCGACAATAATCCCATATTTTCAACAAAAGTCTCAAACTTAGATTCGCTTAATTGCATACGACAACCAAATGATCTGACCCAATTTTTGAGTGTCCCGACATACCAAAACGCCAATACTAAAAATGGAACTGTTACTGCAAACGCCAGTATTGTTTGGTATAAATCCGGCGTCCCCAACTCATCCAAGCCAATTGCTGCCAATGCCATGAACAGGAAAGACATCAGCAAGGCAACACAATGAATCCGTCGGTCTCGTTGAATCAAGCGTTGAATCTGCGAAGCAGCATCCATCACACGCCCCCCTTCCGGCGTGCAACATACCAGCCGGCTAGCCAGAGTCCGAGGATGGGGATCACCAACAAGGGATGATTAAATCGCTGGCGAATGATGGGGTGTTGGCGGCTGGCAACTTGGATTTGTCGCTGGTGGATAAGGGTGTCCATCAATTGTTCTGGAGTTGTGATGAACTGCCCACCGGTAGACTTGGCAATTGCTTTGAGTAAACCATGATTGGGAATCAGATGCATCTGTTCGTCATTCGCAGGCCGAGCGACAAAGGCTCGTTGAAGTTGGTCGTGACTGAGCAGATTCAGACGATACATGCCTGACTGTTCGACGGGAATATGAGCGATCCATTTGAGACTATTATTGGGATCAGCAGTCAATTCAACGTCTTGGGTTTTATTGTTTGGCAACGTGAGTTGGAGTTTTGGTATTGCTGCGTTTCGCACCGTCAATTGAACGGTCACCTTTTCGCCAACGCGAGCAGACATACGGTCTAATTGCATATCAGCATGTTGACCTTGGCCATGTCTCAGTGGTCGAGCTACCGCTCCCACCAAACGTAATGCAAACAAGTCCATCGCCTGATTGTTAACCGCGGAAAGGATCAGTTGTGACTCATCGAGTCGGATGATTCTGCCTTTGCCAAGGGGCTTTTCGTAAAGCAGGTTTTGAAGCTTACCATCGGATGCAAAGGGTAAAGCCAGATCACCGATTAACTGCTGGCGTTGTACATGGGTGATGGGTTGGTTGGGGATCAATTCCGGGGGCCAACGATCCGACGGCAGGTTCGAGCCACGTAGCC
This sequence comes from Phycisphaerales bacterium UBA7800, assembly GCA_002480565.1. GTDB lineage: Bacteria > Planctomycetota > Phycisphaerae > Phycisphaerales > Phycisphaeraceae > UBA7800. The sequence continues at coordinate 22,925 of DLCK01000031.1, forward strand.
AGAGGAGTCCGCCACCGTCATTGACCCACTGGAGCAGTTGGTTTCGCTGGGCTTCGTTGAGCATGTCTGCGGTGTGATTGCCAAGTACGACGACTTCACGTTCCTGGAGTTGAAAGTCATCCTGAGCATTGGACTGCTGGTCGCCGGAGAGTTGCAATTCACGGGTCTCTCCAAGTGCGTAACGCGCAGTAATATCCAGCTTGTGATCCAGTTGCAGGGCACGGGCGACATTACGGGTAAACCAATGTGGCATCGCTTCAAGCAGTAACACATTCACCGGTAAATCAACACATTCCACAAACGCTATCTCACGGATCGGCTTTCCTGCCCCATTTGGAATCATCCATTGCACGTGATGTATCCCAGGCTTGTTGAATGTCATCGTGTGTTTGAGTGTCAGCATATTTCGCAGTGACGGTCGAACCTCAAATTGCTTTAACTGCTGTGAATCTTGTATGAGTTGAATCACAAAGGGTTGGTTCTGAGGCAGTGTTGCCAAGCCCGAAAGTTGCAGGGCAAAAGTAACCGGCATGTTGGTTTGGCAAATGGATGGATCGGCCCAAGCGTAGGCTTTGATCGTGGGATGATTAGCAGGCTTGCCCATCGCGACGATGTGGACCTTACGCGTCATTTTCACAAGCGCTTTGAAACTGCCAATGTCGGTAGGCCGACGATGATCCGCATCATTACCATCGGAAAATATAACGATCGGTTGATCATCCGTTAACTGTTGATCGACAGTCAACAAAGCGGAGAATAAACGCGTACCCGACTGCGGTAGCGGATCATAAAGTTGCGGGGTAGGTGTTGGTGGATAAACGCCTTCGTTAAAACATTGAAACTGTAACCGCATCGATTGGCCAAGTCGCTGGAGATTGGCAGGAGTCAGATAATCCTGTTTGACGATTTCAAATCGCGAGCGATCTGCATCATCAGTCAGCGACATACTGCCGGACACATCAATGAGGAAGGTAGTTTTGCCGAGTTGGGTTGATTGCGAAGTCGAGGATTGAGCGACCGGCCCCAGCAGCGCCATGCCGGTAAGGATAATCGCCAGCGTATGCATTAGCAGTTGCCAACGCGTTTGCATATTCCAAGTGCATAACACAAGCACCAATGTGAGTAACACAACAGGAACAAACCATCCCAAAGGTAATAGCCATTGATCAAACAAACACCACCTCCTGGCGAACCAATCGATGGACGAAGATGGATTCAACACCTGCTAATATCAACACCGTTACCAACAACCATGGCCAAAGCAATAGTGGTTTAACATCAGTTGCCTGCTGCAAAGCAGTATCCCATTGTTCAAAGTCAGCCAGGTTGATCTTCTCAAAACCCGACTCCTTGGGATGCACCCGGACAGCTTGGGTAGCCAGGCTTTGAGACATGTTGGGACCGTATAATTTTCGCAGTGTATACAGGCCTGGCTTATCGAGTTTAGTAGACAAGCCGTCCCATCGGTCTATTGACTGCTGATCGTCGAACTCCCAAATCAGATTAGCAGGCGTATTAACTTTTGGTTCCCATTGGCATCCCACAGAGTCTGGATTGCCGGGATGGGGACGTGACAACTGGTATCCGAATTTTGTGGCATAATCACCAAGTCGTAGCAATAATCCAAGTATTGCAGGCTCATTGAGTCGTTGCTGTAAATCAATCGTGGGCATGACGATCACCAACAACATTGAATCATCCTGCCACCGCCACATCACCACCGGCTCACCGCCTTGGGTTGCCAACACAGCCCATTGTTTTGCAAACGCATCTTCAGACGTTGGCTCCCAAAGCAATACCTTTGACGAAGTCATTTTCATTAATGCTGATTCGTAGCCTTTTTTAAAGGGTGTCAACCAACCTGACTGCTGCCAATCCCACTGCCAGTAGTCAGGAACAAGAGTCTGACGCGACTCCCATTTTTGGGGCAACGTGTCTGAAATATGTGATTGAGCATAGTGTCGAAACGCAGCCACTGATGCATCATCATGGAGCAACCACATCACCGTGCCTTTATTGGATAAGTGATCGTGAACATCCTGAGTTTGCGACGTATCAACCGGACTGGTGATGAGTAATGTGTCTTGGTGAGATGTTCTCGAACCCACATGGTAATCATGTGATCTAAACAGCTGCTGCATTTGACTGAGCATTGGGGACTGCTCAAGCGTACGGACTTTGGGTTGAATCTGCTCAGGGAGAAGGCAGTACATGAGATTGTCCCAGCCCAGATCGTCATCGACATTCAATTGGATTTTGGCTGGAAATGCATCAGGTGATGCCAACGCTAATCGGATGGATGCTGAAGTGTTTTGACCGGGTAGTACCGTGACATTTTGGCGTTCGACATTTTGACCATCGAAGAAAATCGTCACCGGAATCCTGGCAAGTTGTGAACTGTTGTTTTGGACACTGTAATCCAAACTGACGACATGCTGCCCTTCGGTGCTGACATCACGAGCGGTTACATCATACAAGGCAATATTGTGCGTCAAAGCCCCCGCCACATCATGTATCCGGCAAGTGCGTGATTCGAGGATGTCCTTCCAATACTCAGAAGTTGATGGGAATGTGTTGGCCTGGGCATCAGTGAATAAATGGACACGTCGAACTTCATCCCAATGGGCAAGTGAACTGATATCCAACCAATCACCATGCGCATAGCTGGGATCCTGACTTTGAAGTTGATTGGCCAGATAACTGTGATTAAGCGATGGCTCATCCAATACCAGCCGCAGTTGATCCGTGAGTATGCCAAGCAGCACGGGGTCATCAGGATGCTGTGACATCCAATCAATGGCTTGAGTGCGGGCGAGTTGCCATGCGGTTTGATCGCCAATTTTGCGGTACATTGACGCAGTGGCATCAACGAGTAGCAGCGTACATCCTGCATCAGTCCGTTGCTTTATCACCTTCCATACCGGATTGGAACAAGCCAGTAACAGCAGTCCAAGCATCAGCATCCGTAGCAGCAATAACAAGCGATCTGCAAGTTTGTGATCCAATCGTTTTGGTGTCTGAATCGACTGGATAAAGCGTATGGCCCCAAAGCCTATTTCTGGCAACGGATGTTCCCGTCGACGATGCAGCCACAGCAACATTCCTGCTGCGGGTAGCATGGCAAACAACCACATCGGTTCAAGCAATTGCAACATGGATTCACTAACGTTGTGTGGACTCAACCCAAGCCATTTAGGACTTTACTTACCGAATTGTAAACTTGCATCCAGCTTTAACAATGTTTACAACTGCACAAATAGGAAGAACAAATGGCAAAAGCAAATTCAGACCAACTTATCGACACGGGCAAAAAGGCACCAGCCTTTGCACTCAAGGATCAAAACGGCCAACTGCACCGCCTTTCGCAGTATGCCGGCCAATGGGTCGTGCTCTATTTTTACCCTAAGGATAACACCTCAGGCTGCACCAAGCAGGCATGTGCTTTTCGGGATCAACAGCCGGACTTTGGGAAGCTTGATGCGGTAGTGCTGGGCGTGAGTCCGGATGATGAAAAGGCACATACCAAGTTCGTGGACAAGCAGAATCTGAACTTCACCTTGCTTGCTGACCCGGATCATGTCGCGTTGGAAAAGTACGGCGTCTGGCAGGAAAAGTCGATGTACGGCCGCAAGTACATGGGCGTGGTCCGAACCACGTACCTCATTGACCCCAAAGGCAAAATCGCACATCGCTGGGACAAGGTCAAAGTGGCAAACCATATTCCCGATGTGCTTGGTATTTTGGAGCAGTTGCAGAATGCTTAAAATGAGTATTGTTCATTGCACGACAAATATGCAACAGTCACACAAAAGTCGTCCCATTGCCCAACGGCTGACCATAAAATGACGCCTACAACAACTGGCATGGAATTTGATATTTGTAGATTTGCAAGGCATGGTACAATGTGAACGCATCAAATGAACCCTGCTGGTCTTTTGATCAAGAACAAATGCCATTCAAACGCAATGGCCACAAAACAAGTTTAGAATTGCGTAACAGCCCGGATATGCAAGGACGCTTAACCCAACCGGGGAATTAGATGAAAGGAAGCTCGAGGATGGCCAAGAAAGCCGCTAAAAAGAAATCTGCCAAGAAAAAGGCTACACGTAAAGTCACGGAGACCGCCACCAGTCCGGTGCCTGAGGTGAAAGCCAAAGTCGCCAAGAAAAAGGTTGCGAAAAAGGCCGTAGTCAAAAAAGCTGCGACGAAAAAAGTGAGCAAGAAGAAGTCAGCCACCAAGAAGTCCGTCAAAACGACTGTTGCACCTTCAGCCGCCCCAGTTGCACCGACATTCGACGAGGTTGCCGCCCGTGCTTATGACATCTGGGTTCGCAAGGGTCGCCCCTACGGCCAAGATCATGAAAACTGGAAAGAAGCCGAAGCAGAACTGTGGTCCGAACGCAGTTAATTGTGCTGGCCTAGTCAATCAAAATTTAAGACGCGCGCATTGATTCAATTCAATGCGCGTGTTTTTTACCTGATTCTGCCGCAAGAATGCATCAGCTACACCTGTTGATTTAATTATTCTGCCAATACCAATCGCCAATAAAAAAGCAGGCATTGGTCATTTGCGAACCAGTGCCTGCTTTTAATGTGTCAACGAAACACAATCGACGTTTAGCCGACGTGCTTGGCGTCCATGGTGATTTCGGCAGCAGCCAAAACCTTGCTGATGGGGCAACCGGCCTTGGCTTTGCCTGCACACTCGATGACCTTGGCGGTATCGGCGCCTTCGGCTGTGATCGTGGTGTCCAGGTGAATCGTGGTGATGGTGGGAGCACCGTCGACGGGTTCGAGAGTCACCGTGGCAGAGGTTTCGATCTTGCCGACGATTTCTTCAAGACCAAGAATTTTGGACAATGCCATGGAGAAGCAGCCAGCGTGGGCAGCAGCAATGAGTTCTTCAGGATTGGTACCGACACCGTCTTCAAAACGGGTGCCGAAGGAATACTGCGTATCCTTGAGAACGCCACTGTCGGAAGTCAATGCGCCTTGGCCATCCTTGAGGCCACCGGTCCATACTGCGGATGCTTTACGTTTCATAACTGAGGCTCCTGTTGAATTGTTTCTGTCAAAAGACAGAATGTGAATTGATATTCCTAACCAAGAAAGATGATGTTAAACGCTCTTCTCATCGGATGCCAATTGGTTTTTTGTGTTCCATACAAACCAACTAACAAGAGTATTTAAGGTGAATATAATTCAAGGCCAATATATGCCATTTTTCCCTTAAAACATGTATTATAATCAACAAGAGATATTCTAGTCAGATATAATCTCTTTAAAGAACACACTTGTCTGAATGTGGATAAAAAAGTTTCGAACTTTTTGATAGAATATACGTCATAAGATTTATTGCGATTGCTGACTACGCACGGACCCGTCAGCAATCCTCACACCTATGAGGATTAGAATGCAAACCATTCCCTACGTCGTTCCTGAAGAATTATCTCAGGTTATCGAGGCTTGTCCCTCGTGTGTTTTCGCAGAGTCGCTTGAGCAACTTTGCGATCTGGCAGTTGAACACACTGATGCCGCTGGCTGGCACACCGTCTCTTATGACGTGCCTGGCAAAGGCGTCATTGAGGAAGCCAAAGTCTGTAAAGTCACCAACGGCTATGCAGCGAACTATCTCGACCCGTACATGCGGCGTCGCGATCCGAACTGTATGGTCATCGGTGATGAAAAACCGACCAACAAAACCAAATTCAAAAACCGCTTCGGCGAGACTTTCGACAGCTTACGTCAAGATACCTTTGAATGGCTCAAGACGCAGGATTTGATTGTTCTGCCGTTCGCCGCCGGACACCTTGGGCACGGACTTCATGCCGTTGCCGTGGTGCCGCGTAATGCTGCGTTCTTCGCAGTTGGACTGGCTATGCTCCAGGGCATGATCACCGCCGACCAGATGCCAGAGGATTTCAATCCACAGGCTGTGGTTTACGTGGCCCCACCATTCCGTCATACCTACTTTGAAGGTCGCCAAGTCGTCGTGCATAACCGCACCGATGGACTCCACGAACTCTTTAGCTACAACCTGTATCCCGGCCCGTCCGCCAAGAAGGGTGTCTATGGCATGCTTCTGGCTGCAGGCGAACGTGAAGATTGGCTCACCGCGCACTGCTCTACGGTCCAGATTGTCACCCCCTACGACAATAAAACGGTCATCATGCACGAAGGTGCATCCGGTGGCGGTAAGTCGGAAATGATCGAAGCAGTGCACCGTGAACGTGACGGGTCACTGCTCATCGGCCGCAATGTCGTCAACGACGAACGTCGCCATGTCATCCTGCCCCGCACCTGTGAATTGCGTCCAATCACCGACGATATGGCGTTGTGCCACCCGACGATTCAACGCGGCGACGGTCGACTGCAACTTATGGATGCAGAAGATGCTTGGTTCCTGCGCGTTAATCACATTGAACACTACGGCACCGACCCCGATCTGGAACGTGTCACCATTGAACCACCAACCCCACTGCTGTTTTTGAATATCAAAGCAGTGCCCGGTGGCACATCACTCATCTGGCAGCACATCGAAGACGAACCGGGCGTGCCTTGCCCCAATCCTCGTGTGATTGTCCCACGTGAAATCGTACCCAACATCATCAACGGCTCGGTGAACGTCGACATTCGCAGCTTTGGGGTCCGTTGTCCTCCATGTACCCGTGAGAATCCGACCTACGGCATCATGGGTATGTGTCACATCCTCCCGCCATCGCTGGCATGGTTGTGGCGACTCGTCGCACCTCGTGGACATGGCAACCCCTCCATCGTCAACACCGAAGGCATGGCATCCGAAGGTGTCGGTTCATACTGGCCCTTCGCCACCGGTCGTCGCGTCGATCAAGCCAACCTCATGCTTGACCAGATCGTCCGCACGCCCAGTGTCCGTTATGTCCTGCTGCCCAATCAGCACGTGGGAGCATGGGAAGTTGGCTTTATGCCTCAATGGATTGTTCGCGAGTACCTTGCCCGTCGTGGCAGCGCGCCGTTCTCACCGGGCATGCTCGACGAAGCGCGTTGCTCCCTGCTGGGTTACACACTGCATAAACTCATGGTCGAAGGCCAAACCATCGGTTCATGGTTCCTGCGTGTTGAAGCTCAACCTGAAGTCGGCGAAGAAGCTTACGACAAGGGTGCAGAAATCCTCCGCGAGTTCTTCAACAAGGAACTAAGCAAATTCAGTGGCGACGAAGATCTCGACCCATTGGGCCAGAAGATAATTGATTGCTTCCTCGACGGCGGCACAGTCACCGACTATAACAAGCTCATCAAGAGCGAACCCATCGTCGACCAAAACGCGTAAAACAAAGTTGGCTCGTCCAACTGACATCGTCATGTGAATAACAACGTGACTTCATAAAACAAAAAAAACGCCATCCGATAGTCATATGTCGGATGGCGTTTTTATTTTCGTTTATAACTGCGTGTTCAGGCCACCTCAGTATCGAACCTGTCACAGTAGCATGTCATTTTTTGCCCCTCCAATTCATATGTTACATTTTCTGCTTTTACGTAACGCAATCATGATGCTCCATACCACTGCAAGCAAGGCTATTGGCAACATGCCCCATATTAGGAAATTGCCTAAGGGGATGGCAAAAGAATGTTGCTGATTCAGAAGCACCATATACATCACGTAGGACACATAAAACACAACAAAGAGCACACCTTCCCATCGACTGATAACATAGTCAGTTAATAATACCGGCAAACAGACAACCGAAACCCCCACCATCACAGGTAGATGCAGCTGTAAGACCTGGGAGGATGCAGGAATCAATGAAGGCCCAATCAGCCCGGTTAATCCAAGTATCCCAAGCAAGTTGAAAATATTGCTTCCGATGACATTACCCACTGCGATATCACGTTGGCCACGTATCGCAGCTACAGCTGATGTTGCTAATTCTGGCAGTGAAGTCCCCGCTGCGACAATAGTCAGTCCAATGAGTAATTCACTTAATCCTGCAAATTTTGCAATGGTGATCGCACCTGCCACCATCCAACGTGATCCCAAAACACACATCGCAAGTCCGAATACGATCAGCAGCACCGACCGTCCACGGCGAGGTGTCGTACGGGGCATTTCAAATGCTTGTGCATACTCAATTTTAACTGATTCACTTTCATTTTTTGACAGACGTAACGTAAGTAACGTGTACATCACAGCACCAAAAACAAGTATTGCAGATTCAATGCGCGACAGAAAACCATCGGCCAACATCCACCAAACCAAGCTACTGATGCCAACCATGATTGGTAAATCAATACGGATAATTTGTTGATGAACAGCTAAAGGGATAATCATGGACGAAAGCCCAAGAATGATCAAAATGTTAAATATATTGGAACCTACCGCATTGCCAATTACTACATCGTATTGATCAGTCCATGCTGCGTTTAAACTCACAGCAAGTTCTGGACTGCTGGTTCCAAACGCAACGACTGTAAGGCCTATTGCAAGGGGTGACATCCCGAATGATGTTGCAAGACGACTGGCACCACGGACAAGTAATTCAGCTCCTGCCAAAAGAAATACAAGGCCACAGATGACTTGAATAATTGCGATCATTCGATTCCAATTCGGTAAGGAATTTTAAACATCAATATCATCGACATCTTCTTCATCTTTTCGTCTTGGCAAGATCTTGGTTAACTGCTGGTACGGGAAATAGGTCAGTGTTCGCAAGCCTGAGACGTTGGACACATGTCTGACCACCTTGCGGGTTTCGAGAATCAATTCACGGAACACCACGCGTTCTTCGGCTTCGCCTTCTTCACGGACACTCAGCAAACGATGCAACGCGTAAAAGCCCATGATGACCGACAGGATGAACAGGAAGTCCAACCCTTTGATATCAATTGCAGGCAAGGTCTGTCGGACTTCGCCGGAAATCCAACTCAAGTCAACTGTCATCTGCTTTGTTGCAAACCAGTCCGCACCGAATCCGGCAATGATTGGAGCGATGGTCGCTGCAATGCCACATACCAATGAATTGACTGCCAGGTAGGATGTGGCTCGACCTTTGGGAGCAGCCTTCAATGCAAGGTTGCCTGCACAAAGGTTCACACCCGCAGTTGAAATACCTGTCAAAACATGAATCGCAATCAACAACGGGATGGTCATAAAGTAACTGTCAGGCATTGTGGTGAACGGCCAGACCGCAATGCTGATGATAAACAATGGACCTGAAACTGTCAGTACACTCTTGTTGGAGTATCGGTCTGCAAGTTTACCCCATATGCGGAAAAAGACGACGTTGACCAATTGGCTAAGGACCGACAAACCAATCACCCATGTCATACTCAGACCGATGCGTTTGAGCAGGTAGACGGTAAAAAAGGGTGCAGCCAGATTAACCGCAAAACTCCAGAGCCCCATAAAAACTAGCAGTTGCCGAAAGTTACCTTTACGGAAGGGTTCTGCCAATAGTGACATCAAACCATGATCGTCCACCGGCGCCATCACCGGCTCAGGAATCCGCATTTGAAAAAAGCATCCAAATAATCCGGAAAGTCCCCCTGCTGCTAACAGGATGCTGTACACCGTGAGTTCCGAGCTGAATTGCGTTTTAAAGTAGTCAATCCCAAACCCCGCACCAAGACTGAGGATCGCACCCAGGGCAGTGGAGATCGCCATCCGTTTGGCAAAAAAGCCTCCCATGATCGACTCGGGCACGAAGTCGCGCATCCATGAATTCCAGGCACAACCGGCAATTGCACCTAGCCCGAAGTAAACGGCGATCGCAATAAGTAACACGGGAACACGCATACCCTCAGGGAGCAGCCATGGGATCGCAGCAGCGACTAACCAAAAAAAGCGTCCTACGATACAGGTGAGTACCACCAATGCCTTGCGTAGTCGTAGTCGATCGACAAGGTAAATTGCAGGTATCTGCAGAATCTGCGTAGCGGGTCCAATGGCAGCGAGCAAGCCAATCGTCTTGTTCGATGCTCCTAAGAGTAGAGCAAATGCAACGAGAAACGCCCCGCCTGTGAACACCCCCATGACCTGACTGCACATGCCATCAATGACCAATGACCGTAAGCCACTTTTGACCTGCTTTTCCGTAATTGTCTCTTGCGATTTTAGCCAGTTGATCACGTTGAACCTCAAAAACTACTTTGGCAAGCAAGAAACACTTTCAATCCTTGCCGGAATTGTTTTACTGATTGTTTAAGTAAAGGTGCAGTGGTGGGACAATCACGAATGTGCAGTTGTGTGTAGTGTACTGTTTTTAGGAAGCAGTCGGCGAAAGAGCATGATCCATGGTGGGCTTAGCAGTAACGACAAAGCAATCACGGCCATTGCCATTTGGTATCCGTACTCGGAAATGATTTCCGTTTTATATCCCACAGCGGCAAGGACAAAACTGAACTCTCCAATCTGAGCCAACAAAGCGCCAGCGTAGAGACTGTGTCGCCAGTCCTGACCCAAAAACCGGATCACAACGGCATTAATACCAGTATTGGTCAATAACGCAGCAAATAGCAATAAGCCAACAACAATCCAATTATCCATCACAAATCGCAGGTCGATGAGCAGGCCAACTGAGACAAAGAACAAGCCGACGAAGACAATACGAAATGGATCTAAACTGCGCTGGACCCATTCGGTTTGACGTGATGTGGCAACGAGAACTCCTGCTGCAAAAGCGCCCAATGCAGCAGACAGATTCAGTAAGCCCGTGAGAAATGCAAGTCCAAAGCAGATCGTCAACGCAGTGAACACCTGCATCTCCTGATCATCAGCAATGAATCTGGCGCCGGGTAAATTGATCTTCTCTTTGCGGACCACCCAGATCAACGCAAACACCACGATGCCACCACCGATGATCTGCATCATCAGTTCGCTGATCACCGGCTTGGAACCGTCAAGAAGTCCTAAAATAATGAACATGGGAATAACAGCCAGGTCCTGAGCGATGGTGATTCCTGCAACGTCTCGGCCCAACGGCTTATCAAGCTCGCCTGTCTCTCGCATCACATTGAGTAACACGGCAGTACTGCTCATGCTGATGACGAATCCCAGAAACACCACGCGTCGCAAAGGCCAGTCAAACGCGATCCCAATTGCCCAGACACATAAAACACTGATCCCAATTTGCAGCACGGTCCCCAGGATCGGTACACGCCAGTTTGCTAACAGACTCTTGATTGGCAATTCCATGCCCACAAAAAACATCAGCAGCAGTACACCCAATGCGCCAGCGCGGGCTGCAACGGACGCATCTGCAATCACACCCAGGCCGTACTCACCGAGCATGATGCCAGCTAAGACATATGCAATCACATAAGGTTGGTGAAAACGCTTTAGCGTCAATCCAACCATCAGCACCACCAGGCCAACGCCTGCAAACAACGGGATTAGCGGGTCCATATTCATCGCAGGGATTATCCGCCAATGTCGCTACCGCTGCAAGAAATTAACAGGTGTTGATTGATGTAATCAGTGTTTCAAATCGCTTAGTTGGGATTAAAATTTTACAAGATGAATCTTCGTGCTTCTGTTTTCAGTGAGACAGGAACAATGGACGCTCGATCTTTCGAAGTACATCCATGGCAGTATCACCCAGTACGCCACGAATCAGCAGGTGTTCAAAGCTGTCCCCCATGACCACCAGATCAATGCCGTTCTCCTGGACATAGCTGCATATCCCCTCTGGCTCTGGACCACGCTCATGCGATGTCGTCGGATTAAGGCCATGTGCATGACAGTAAGCCAAGGCCTCTTTCAAATGAGATGTCGCTTGTGGGTCATCCTTATCAAAACAGGTGATATGAATCGTCGCATCAGGCCACAACGCCATCTGGATAAATTGTTTCATCGCGTTAGCAGACGCAGTAGACCCGCTGTACGCAATCAGCACACGACGAATGTCACGATATGTCGGCGCAGCAGCGATCATTGGACTCACTCCTTCACGCACCAGTCGAGCAACCGTTCCCGCAGGATCAGGCACCACCGTAAAATCAAACAATCCACGGAGTCCAAAAATCACAAGGTCATGCTGTCTGGATTGTGTGATGAGCATATGGATGGGATCACCACCTGGTTCCAAAACCGTGTGCGGAATTTCCTGACATTCACATTGATGCTCAAAGTCAGTGATGATCTGACGGACACGTTGCTCAGCAAGTTCCCATGGGCGTGTTTCCAACAACCTTACCGCAGCAGTTGCTGAAAGGTTCGTTCGGTAGATGGATGCTTTCCAGTAGTCACTATCGACAATCGGGACAGCTGTAATCTGTGCATCGTGCAACTTGGCCAGTTCGATTGCACGACGTAGCGCAACCTCAGAAAACGGAGTACCGCCCAAAGCCAGTAAGATTCGACGAATCATGTTTAAGACCCTTACACTTTTTACGAACTATCTAACCATTATCCACCGACACTGCCCAATATTGTATCCGCTTTAGGAACCAAGCCCATGCTTATGGCAAAGATGTGATACAACCCACCGTCAACAATCAAAATGACCGCAAATCATAAAAACATCCAGCGACGACTTGTATATTCTCAGTTAAACCTGTGCAGGTCATAGTCATTTGTCAATGATCCCGTGGGGCAAAGAGCTTGAATTGCTTGTTGGGTTTTCTGTGACCATTGGATTATTTTTTCAAATTGGGATGGGGCAAATTCAAAGAACGTGCCATGTCCGCAAGCCAGGATATCAGGTTGCCATCCGAGAATGAGTCGGGCGCTTTTTTCAAATCCTTCTTCGAATCTTGCCCCATTCATCGCACAATATCCGCCACTGCCTTTCCAGCGTGACGGTGGTTGAAACGTGTCGCCTGCAAAGAGGACTTTTCGGTTATCCACTTCAGTCATCAAGGCACAATGCCACCATGTTTGACCGGGGGTATGAGCAACTTCAAAACAATAACGATTCCATTGCCAACGCCCATCATCGGGCAGCAAGTGATCCGGGTAAATTGGCTTCTTAACCTTCCAGGGGATGTCCAATTCATCCATACGGGACACCGCATCAGCGACTAGTGGGTGAAGCCATGTCGCCAACTGATACTTCTCTTTGACCATCGGCAGGGCATCTATGTGATCCATGTGACAGTGAGTCGCGGTAGCTGCAGTGAGTCTGACTTGGGATGGTAAATCTCCAAGCAATGCGTCCAAAGCAGGCATGTCGGCAAGGCAAGGATCGATAAGCAAAGCCTCCTGCTCATCCCCCACAAGCAGATAACCATTCTCGCCAAACTGATACAAATGCTCTGAGACCTGACGTGCACCACTTGGCGTGAACGTGGGTATGACATAGCGATCCGGTTCACCAGCACAAACCGAACCTTTGGATTGGATTAATGCGCGGAGTTTTTCCTGCAATTGATTGAGCATCGGACGTTGATTCCCATTCATTGCCAAACCATGTGATGGGCATAGCCAGTCGATATGGACATCAAGTAATCGCGTCACTGCTTCCAATGCAGCCTGCACGCCACGATCCGTCCAATGATCCCATTCCAAGGTGTAAGGTTGATAGATCGTCGCATTGCTAAACGCAGCATCACCGCAAAAAACAATCTGCTCATCCGCATGGTCAATGAGAATACTCAAACCAGTCGCCCCACCATGTCCCGGTGCTGGCAAAAAGCGGATTCGCTGACGTTGCCAATACTGATCCGCACCTGCTGACATGTCGTATTCAATGCCCGGCACACCTTGCTTAAGCACATGGTAACTCCCAGGCACTCCGCCTTGATTGCGATTGGCCCAAAACTGCTCGACACCTTCAGGTGAAAGAAAAGCATCACTGCCAACAGGTGCATGAACCGTGCAATGCTCAGGCAAAGTGTCCGGCAAACCCACACACTGGTCTTCATGATGATGAGTCAGGTAGACCGCCCCAACAGTCGGCAAGCCAAGTCGATTGGCATGTTCGATCCATTGGCCCGAACCAAAGTCAACCGCGATCGCCTGACCATCCTGACAGAGGACATACACATTGCAGGTGTCTTCAAAAAGATGCAGGCCCGGCAGAAGTTCACTGTGATTCAAGTGGAATTCCTTAGTCAAAGGTTCAGTCGAATAAGGGGACATGCCATCAATTGGAGATTGCACTTATTGCCAAACAGCAGTATCAGAAAACCCTTTGCAACTTTATTTCTACATTGACTGCTTATCACTTAAGACTTTTATGCGAGCCATCGCAGTTGGGCATTTTTTTGGATAGGCCGCAGGTGCAGTCGTTGAATCCTTTGCCATCGAGGATTTGCGGGGTGTATTTTTCGATTCTGGCGGTTCGTGTTTTGGACTGTTTGACTGCGGTGATAAACAGGAGATAGCCACGTTGGCGTCCGGGCGTCAGTTTATTGAATGCAGTTTTCAATGCCGGGTTTTGATCGAACTGGGTTTTGAGTTCATCGGGAATATCCAGCGCATCATCTTTCTTTAATTCGACTTTCAAACCAGCCTTTTCGACTTCAATGGCTTGGAGGATATAAGCTTTGATGATGTGTTTGCATTCGATAATTTGTTGCACACTGGTAAAACGGATCAGTCGTGCAGCCTGCGTGTTTTCACCGGGTTGGGTAAGGATGCCGTTGGGATCTTTGAGTAAGGCACCTTTGAAAAAACTCAGCGCACAGTATTCTTTGAATCCACCGAGGATTGCGATGTTACTTTGCTCAAACATGTAACACGGCTGACGCCACTTCACATCTTCGGTCAGTTGGCAGTCAAGGAGGATCGCTCTTAATTGTGTGAGTTCTTCCTGCCACAGTTTGGCTTTTCGTAGAAAGCCATCCACTTTGGGGTTTGTTTGATTCATTGCGGGTGACTCATGAGGTTTGATAGTATTGGCAACAAATCATGTCGGTTAGACCCCAACATTTATTTGCTGACGTTTCCTGTTTAACTGCATTGTCTGATCTGGACACCGTTTTAACAAGCGTGGATTGGAATGATGTGTAAAATCTAAAAGCGTCTTCATTCTGTATCCAATACCGTGATTCACGCATAAGAATCTTGCTTTCATGGACACTTTCATACGCTGATTGAAATTTTTTTTCACATCATCTGGTCTGGAATTTCCATGCCGAATTCAGACAACTTTGGCAGTTTGAATTGTCTGCAAACCGCAAAAATACAAACGTTTGTAACAATCTTGTATTGGCCTTGGACTGCTTATGTAAACTGTTGTAAGTATCGATTCAGACCAATATTTGTCAAAAATAGGACTTGGCGGATTGGTTTTCTGAATCTATTCTTTACAATGGGTTGCTTGGTTGGACTGAAAACCGGATAAATTGCCCGGATCAATGGTTTGCCAAGCGATTTTTGCCGATGGTCAGAATAGTAGGATCATCGGCAGTAACAGGTTGGATACGAGACACACCGAAGTGACCTCCGAGTTTGTTGCGGGGGTGGAGGTGGAGTAGTTGTGATGAATTACAAAATTGGTCTGATGGGATGCGGCGTGATCGCATCATACGGACACCTGCCGGCGATCATGGATACCGATGGGCTGACGATCCATGCGCTGTATGACCCCAATGAACAGAACCTGCGTCGCGAGGCTCATCGCTTCTCGGTGCCGCATGCCTATTCCGACCTGGAATCCTTTTTCAATTCCGGCCTGGATGCTGTTGCGATCTGCTCCCCTGCTCCGGCACATATCCAAAACGTGATCGACTGTGCGGCGCATGGCTTACCTGTGCTTTGCGAAAAGCCGTTGGCCATGGACGAAGTCGAAGGCCAGCAGATGATCGAGGTCATGGAGGATGCGAACCTTCTCCTGGCTGTGGGATTCTGCTATCGATTCAGTCCGTGCGCTTTGAAAATCAAAGAACTCATCAATCAAGATGCCATTGGTGAAGTGCGCACGATGCGCCTGATTTACAACTGGGACTGTCATGGCAAGTACTATCGCCCTGACCCGTTAAACCAGCCGGACTTCTGGGTGGAAGACCCCCGACGTCGCGGACGCATGGATGAAGGCGGTCCCATGGTGGACTGTGGGACACATCAAATCGACCTGGCCCGTTGGTGGACAAACTCGAACATCACGCGGTTCCAATCCCACGCTTCATGGGTCGACGAGTACGAAGCACCGGATCACGTCTGGTGTCACATGGACCATGACAACGGCGCACACACCATGGTCGAAATGAGCTATTCCTTTGGACATACCACCAAGGATCGTATCAGCCATTTCATCTACGAAGTCATCGGCACACGCGGGATGATCCGCTATGACCGAAACTTCAGTCACTTTGAATTGCGAAATGAACATGGCACGTATCAACTCGAATACCATGGTGAAAAGAACTTCCATGGCATGTACGCTGCCTTCCGCCAATCGCTCAAGACCGGCGAGCTGGGCGAACTATGCAGTGCACCCGATGCCTTGGAAGTCACCCGTATCGCACGGCATGCGACGGATGAAGTCATTGCCGATCGTCATGCACTGGAAGTGCGCTAAAGCGTTACATGACGTCATACAACGCTATTACACAGCTTCCTAGTGCAATCCAAACAATTAATTATCCGTCACTCCCGCGCAGGGACATTATGCACGTCGTCTTCTGACGTAGGGAGGGTAGAGCGTAGAGAAACCCACCCTACGGATGATGTCGAGTAAGCTCAACCTTTAAATCGTCC
>DLCK01000092.1 GCA_002480565.1 Phycisphaerales bacterium UBA7800
TTATGGGCAGTGAAACAAGCTGGTTTATCGCTTCGATCGACTGATACTAATCCCGCTTACAACTCGTGCGTTGAAGCTCATTGAGCACCGGATGTCAATCCGGTGCAAGTGCCTTGATCAACAGTCTGACCTGCACCGCATTGACATGCGGTGCTCAATTAAGCACGAGGTTTTAACGTGATTGGTATGACTCGTTGTGTGTGTGATTTTTGAAAAAGCAGGTTCAATAGCCGCGAGCTGACAGCTCGCGCGTCATCCACGGGGCAATACACTTGAACGAAAAACAAACTATAACGGACAAATTAACAAATAGGACTATTGCGAGATCAGCTCAAAGAGCGACATGGTATTCAAAAAGATCAATCACCATTCAAAGTGTCCGCAGGATCGATCAGGAAACTTTAGACGGTTTGCTGACCCAATGAACCCTCAGAAAATCAATGATTACCAAAAGTTAGTGATTCGAGAATGCTTTACGTTTTTGAACTACTTTGCTTGCCGACCAAGCACACGCAATATGCTCGGTTGAAGCAGCCACAAAAGGCATCCAGGTCGACGTAGATGTCCGGCACAAGTCCTTTCAAGCTCCAACTGCATGGCACCAGATTTCTTGAGAACCATCATGGGTGATATCACATCAGTGGCGTTTTGTGACGTACACAAATATTGAGCCAACTGCGTAAAAGTGGGCTCATGACCGACAATCATCACGTGATCAACTGGATGCATTTCAAGGGTTTTGATAATTGCAAGCAAGTCTTCCTGAGCAAGACTGTTTTCTACATGCACCGACACATCCAGAATCTCAGACGCCATTTGTGCCGTCTGGAGCGCTCGAAGCTTTGGACTGGTAAGAATTACATCCACATCCATACAACAGGTTGCTAGCCCTATCAAAGCCTGTTGAGTCCGTTGGACGCCTTTTGAAGTGAGTTTACGCTCAGCATCAAGCATGATGCCATCACGTATTTGCGCAATACCATGTCGCAGAAGTGTAAGTTTCATTTGCCCCGAACCTTCCCATCATGTCTTGTTTGCACAACCACGAAAGTGACAGTGCAAACATACTGGGATCACGGCAGGCCTGACTGGTAACATCAAGCCCCGACAAAGAGACGAAGGCCATAGAAAAAGACAATCGCCAAACCTGCACCCGCTGGAAGTGTCACGACCCATGAAATCACGATATCGCGAATGGTGTTTAAGTTCAAGGCACTTAAGCCCCTTGCTAAGCCAACGCCCAGCACGGCACCGACGAGTGTATGCGTCGTGGAGATGGGCAATTTCAGCTTTGAAGCGATCACAATCGTGGTGGCAGCACCAAACTCGGCAGCAAAACCACGCGTAGGTGTCAGTTCAGTGATGCGTTTACCAATGGTCTCAATCACACGCCAACCCCATGTCGCCAAACCGATTACAATACCGGCACCACCAAGGAGTAAGATGCGTGGATCAACGTTTGCTTCGGCCAGTATCTTGCCCTCTTTGGCTGTCGAAATGACCGCAGCCAAAGGACCGACCGCATTAGCCACATCATTGGCACCATGGGCAAAGGCGACAAAACAGGCTGAAAGAATCTGCAGATACACAAAGATCCGTTCCACAGCAGCATGCTGCGAGGCCTGGGTTGAGAGTTTGGGCTGGACTTGATTCTGTTTTTCTTCCTGCTCCCGATTGATCCGATCTGCCAAATCATCAAGGTTTTGAAGTAATTCGGAGGCTTCACTGACATACTCATCTTCGGTCTGATGCTTGATTCGACGCAGATGCTTACGTGCTTTGCGAAGGGCTCGACTCACAGACGTTTCGTGAAATGCCTGAACCGGTATAGCCAAACCTTCGTTCTTGAGCAGGCGAACCAAAAAGGCTGAAATCACCGCAGCAATCAGGCCTACGCCACACGCCACTGCCGTTGCCATCCCAGGCGACATATCCAAATGCAGATGCTTAAGACCTTTAAAAACCATCACAAAGGTCAAAATCACAAACACCATAAAGACCAGAAACGGCGTCAGTCGCTTGGCAGCAATGACCGGATTGTCGCTTCGAAAAATCTGTTTATGCAGGATACGGAAAATCACAAAGCTGATAAAGCCAGCAAGTACAGGTGAAACCACCCAACTTGAAACGATACCCGCAACGACCTTCCACTGAACAGCGTCAACACCCTTGTACACGACGCCAAAACCCACAATCGCACCTACAATTGAATGCGTTGTGGAGACTGGCCAGCCAAAATAGGACGCCAATTGCAACCATGCCCCCGCTGCCAGTAATGCCGCAAGCATACCCAGCATGAAACTTCGCGTATCATTTTCAAATAAACTTGTATCAATGATGCCTTTACGCACAGTATCCGTCACATGCATGCCGACAAAATATGCCCCGGCAAACTCAAGGACAGCTGCGCATAACACGGCTCGACGAAGCGTCAATGCACCCGAGCCCACCGATGTCCCCATCGCGTTAGCGACATCGTTGGCACCAATATTCCATGCCATATAAAAGCCAAAGCAGATGGCAAGCGCTGTGATCAGAGTCGTGGGTTCCATTGCGTATCCTGAAAAAATCTACTTGCGTTCCAACGTCATGCGAATCTGGTTGGCAACCAGTTCTGAAAGCTTCGATACCATTCCAAGTTCTTCAATCAAACGCTGAAGTAGATTAAACTCAGACTTTTTAAGCGACGCTTCTTCCTGATAAATCAAGCCCAGGAATTTCCAACCAAACTTGCTGGCTTCGTATTCCTTGCGAGCCACCTGTTCGACGAGGTCTTTGACTTTCTCAGCTTCACTGCCACTAAAGGCATACTCGATGAGTTCATCAATCTGCTCGACAATTTGATGAGACAACTTATAGGCTTCGAAATTGATCTGAACGTATTTTTTAAGTTCATCAGCCAAGACCTGGGGAATCGTAAAGCTCACCAAAGAAAGCAGATGCCCGGTGCGTTCACAACATCCGGCAATACGGTCTTGCGTGATGAGCAATTCCAAAAGATCACGCCGATCAATCGGCATAAACAGGCTCTTAGGCAAGTGGTTACGGATGTCATCACGAACCAGATCCGCTTTGTATTCAGCATCACTAATCCGCGGGCGAAGCTCTTGAACTTCGTCAAAACGTCCTGCCAAGTATGCATCGGTTACCTGTTGTGTCAGGTCAATGCATGAAGCAACCTTGTTCATATGGGCTTGAATGGGGCCAAATGGTGAACGTCCAAAAAGGCTGGCTATGGTTCGCATAACGTGGGTGTCTCCTGCCAAACGTGGCAATAGGATAGCTGCAAATGCCTGTTTATGAAAATCCGGTTAAGCTTTTTAAATTTTGCACACGCCAAATGCGATATCATCTGGACGAATTACTCAGATACACTGGAAGCCTCGCCGGGGAGATTCCATAGATATGGCCAACTATAGATGCCTGTGTCATGCCCATCTGAGAAGATGATTCGCAATGCGTAATGCCCCACCGGCTCAACATTCTCAATCGTCAAATCCTTACTGGAACCCACTGCCCCAGCAGGCAGCACCGTCAACGGGTTCCGAGCCATCTCCTCACGCAACTGCCGAGCATCGGCTGAGGGCGACTGCTTACGTAGTAACACCACACTGTAAAACTTCACCGACCCGTCGGACCACTGAATCGTGATCCCACGATCACGTTTCACATCCAGGTGTTTAGGCGTCACATTGAGTTTCGGGCTGCATTCCATAGATGAGAATGATAAGCGTCCAGCGATCACCCCACAAGGGCGGAGTCTTTATATCCAGGACAAATAGATAATACAGGGATTGGGTTCATTTAAAAAAACCGCTTGCGGTTTAGCAGTACCGGCGAGACTCGAATAGATTTAGGTGTCAAACAATTTCTTGGAGCGCTAAACCGCAAGCGGTTTTGATACCATTAAGATCATGAACACACCGCCCCCGCCTTTAACTGACAAAACCAATCTCCTGCAAACGGCACAGTCACTGGGGATCAATGACACGCGCAGGCACATCCTGCTTTGCTGCGATCAAACCAAACCCAAGTGCTGTGATAAACAACTGAGCCTTGAAGCATGGGACTACCTTAAAACCCGACTCAAAGAACTTGGACTCTCCGAACAAGGCGGCATCTTCCGAACCAAAGCCAACTGCCTGCGCATTTGTATGGATGGTCCAATTGCAGTGGTCTATCCCGAAGGGGTCTGGTACGCCCGATGCACCCCGCCAGTGCTTGAACGCATCATTCAAGAGCATCTCATCGCTGGCAAAGTCGTCGAAGACTATCGTATCTTGACTCACCCGTTAAAATGTTCAGACTCTGATGCATCACAAGTCTAATTGACCACCTCACAGATACACTGCTGAATTTTGAGTATCATCTACTGAACCTGCACCGGATTGACATCCTGTGCTTAACCCCATGATCCTTAACTCACTACTCACTACTCACTACTCACTACTCACTACTCACTACTCACTACTCACTACTCACTACTCATGATTATCAAATCCTTTGCATTAAGTGACTGGCAGACCAACTGCTTCGTCGTCCACTCCCAAGACTCCAAAGACTGCTGGATCGTCGATTGTGGTTTTGAACCTACAGCACTGTTGGACTACATCACCGACAATGACCTTCATCCAGTCCGGATTGTGTTGACGCATGCTCATGTGGATCACATTGGATCGTTGGAGCACATCCATGAGCTTTGGCCGGACGTGCCGATTTTGATTCATGAAGATGAGAAGAAATTTCTGGATGACCCCACGCTCAACCTGTCCGCATTTACAGGCATGCCGATAGTTGCACCCGCTGCAACCAAGCTCCTTAAGCATGGTGACATTATGAGTTTCAATGATCAGGAATTTGAAGTCCGACACACCCCCGGACACTCTCCGGGCGGGATCGCATTGATACATCACGCCTCCAAGCAGGCGATTGTCGGCGACACCCTCTTTGCCAACTCCATCGGTCGCACCGACTTCCCAACATCCGACATTCATCAACTCATGGAAAGTATTCATAGCCAACTGATGAACCTGCCTGACGACATGACCATCTACCCCGGTCACGGCCCATCGAGCAGCATCGGCAACGAACGCGTGAACAATCCGTTTCTCAAAAACTAAGCATCAGCCAATAAGCAATGGTCGTTTGTCACAGCCCCCTCCCCTTGTGATTCCGACACCTATAAAATATAGCAAATTAATAGCAATGAGTCGTAGCCAGCGTTTTTCACTGTGTTAAAGCCTATGACTCACACATATCTTCCCAACGGCTCGCTTTTTTCGGTCAACCCGCCATTATTGAACACAAATCAAGTTATTCAAGTTACTTGTTTACAAAATCAATCCCAATAAAAACCGTTTTTTATCAAAAAATACTTCCCAGTATCATTGACAAAGCTATATTGCTATGCATATGCTTTACAAACTTTCTGGTTTTCGGATGATTCGCTGCCGATACATCTAAACTATTTGTCAACGATCAACATGCGTAAGAAAAAACAGGACTCAATATATCAACCCAGCCATGTCACATCGCTGGACCCTTGAAGCAGGAAGACGCTGATTCCTGCTGATTTGATTTGAATACCTCAAACGGCAAACCAGTTCACTGGCAAGCTGTTCGATGTCTCGGATTCAACAAAAGAGACACGCTATCGGTGCGCTGATTATTCGCGACTGTCCACATATTCACCTTTGTCTTTGTCAGGAGAAACGCATGTTCACCATCCCCCTTCACCGAACACTTTTACTTAGCAGACTGCTGTGCTTTGCAATTGGCTGTTTGCTGTTTGCACCTTCTGCCTTTGGCGAAACCTACACCGGCAGTCAGAGTCCGGGGGTTTGGAATCAAACCGGCAACTGGAGTCCGGCAACGGTGCCGGGTAGTGGTGACAGCGCAATCTTCAATACTGACGCAACCTTCACCGACTTCGACGGGCAATCGGTTGGCAGCATTCAATCCACAAGTTGGACATTGAAATTTGATGCCTACGAAACATTCACCATGGACAACCTTGGCAGTGACGCCGTCATGGATTGTTATGTCCTGCAATTTCTGGATGCGGAAATTCAATTTGCAGACGACTTGGATATCAACGTCAGTCGTGAGTTTTTCACCACGAATACCATCATCACCGGCAATGGTACCTTGCATATCTCAGCAGGTGGTTTTGGCTGGAAGGTTGGCAGCAACACCATTGTCGATGCCAACACCCTGGACGTCTCAGGCACTCACTACATCCGTTCAAGTACGAGCCTCCCGGACCTTGAAGGTGTGACCGTAAACTTTGGCAGCTATACCCAACTCAAAGCCGACTGGTCCACATCGAGCTTCCTTGGACTTAACGGTGCGCATCTGGTCATGGATAGTTCGTATCAAATATTTGTCCATAGCAGTAACGAAACCATTGAACTTGCCACATGGCAGGTCGGTTCAACACTTCTGCCACCGGGGACGTATGACATCAACTCGGCATCGATTGGTGATGCGAACTTTGGTGTGATCTTTTCCAACGGCGGCTCGACGATGAGCATCACCGTGGCATCGCAGGCAATGACCTACATCTATGACGGGTTCTATTTGCCAGGCGTCTGGGATGCTGCGGACAACTGGGCACCCGTAGGTGTCCCAGGTAGCGGCGATACGATCCAATCCTCGACTGATGTGACGTTCACTGATTTTGATGGCCAAGCAGCTGGGATTATTGACATGCCCGACTGGTGGTTGACCTTTGATGCACTTGAAACGTTCACCATGGATAACCTTGGTAATGATGCAGTCATCGACAGCGAAGTGCTACGAACCTATGACACGGAACTTCAATTCACCGATGATCTGAACATCTATGTCAGTCGCGAGTTCAACTCCACCAACACACTGATCACTGGCGATGGCACACTCACTGTCACCGTCGGCGGGTTCGGCTGGAAGGTTGGCAATAACACCATCATTGACGCAGACATCCTCGACGTTTCGGGCACCCACTACATCCGCTCAAGCATCAGCCTGCCTGATCTGGAAGGTGTCACCGTCCTCTTTGGCAGCTACACCCAAATCAAAGCAGATTGGCCGTCTTCAAGCTTCCTTGGACTCAACGGCGCGCATCTAGTCATGGATAGTTCGTATCAAATCTTCGTCCACAGCAGCTACGAAACCATCGAACTGGCAAGCTGGAAAGTCGGCAATACCGATCTGCCTTCAGGCACCTACGATGTGAACTCCGCAGCCATCGGTGATGCAGATTTCAGCGTCATCTTTGCCAACGCAGGTGCGACCATGACCATCAACGTCGCAGCAGAAAATCAGCAACCCCTGATGTTCGGCGTGAACCTTGCAGGCGGTGAATTTGGGGATGCCCGGAGTCTGAACTATGGATACAACTACATCTACCCCAATGAAAGTGAATTCGATTACTACCATGCCAAAGGCCTTGATCTGATCCGGATCCCCTTTAGATGGGAAAGAGTCCAACCGACTCCCGGCGGCGCACTACGCAGCGAAGAACTCGCACGGCTCGACACCGTGATAGGCTACGCACAGGCACGTGGCATGCAAGTCATTTTGGACATGCACAACTATGCTCACTACAAATTGGCGGATGGCAATTCCTATCTCATCGGCTCAACACAGGTCACCTACGAACACTACAAAGACGTTTGGAACAAGCTCGCAGACCACTGGAAGAACCAGTCGAACATCTACGGGTACGGCATCATGAACGAACCCCATGCCACCGGCGGGACTTGGCCCATCGCAGCACAAGCCGCTGCCGACGGTATTCGTTTGGTGGATAGTACGCATTGGATCATCGTCGGTGGCGAAGGTTGGAGTGGCGCTCATTCATGGCGAAACTACAACGAAAACCTCAACGTCACCGACCCCCTGGATATGGTCATCTATGAAGCGCATCAATACTTTGATGACAACAATTCAGGAACCTACAACGAAAGCTATGACGATGAAGGTGCCTATCCCAACATCGGCGTCAATCGCGTCCAACCCTTTATCGACTGGTTAGCTGAACACAATCACCAGGGCTTCATCGGTGAATACGGTGTCCCTGATGATGACAGTCGATGGAACGTCGTGCTGGAAAACTTCCTTGCACACCTGCAAGCCAACGGTGTCAGTGGCACGTATTGGGCAGGCGGCCCATGGTGGGGAACGTATCCCATGTCCTGCGAACCGGACAACGGTGTCGATGCCCCACAAATGCAGATCATCGAGCTGTACACCGGCGAATAACTTGGGCAGTTGCATAGGGCATAGGGACTAGGGTTAAGACAGAGTATGACCGCCTGTTTTCAAATGTCTTTTTGTCTTTCCCTAGTCGCTAGTGGCTAGTGGCTAGTCCCTTTTGATCAAACCCACTCATCCTGCATCCATTCCTGAAAGATGCATCTACAAAAAAAGCACCTGTCATATGGCAGGTGCTTTTTGTTTGGTTTGATTAACGATGCGATTTTATTTCGTTTCAGGCACGAAATTGTCGACTTCTTCCTGAGTGATATTCAGATATTCCATCATGTGCTGGTCGTAGACTTTTTGATGATCATCACGTGAGAAGTCCAGACGCAGTTCGTTGATGACTTTGGTGCCTTGAGCAATCCAGTTCCGCCAGGTCTCCATGGAGTAGTGGGCGAAGATGAATTGACCAAGCTTACCTCGCATCGGCGGGTCGGGCATTTTGTTGCCAGGCGTGCCGGTGAGTCGGTCCAACACCTGATCGCCGGTGATTTCGACGGTGGGTTTTTCGACTTCTACTTCGGGGACGGCAAGACCGAGTTTTTGAAGCAGTTCGCCGATGGCCTTTTGTGGCATGACATCACCGCGTTTGGCAGCAATGTTGTACCCCTGCGTGAGCATCGGGCCAGCCTCATGTTTGCGATCAATTTTGATCAGCGTCTGGCCGAGCAGTTGATACGCACGAGACATGGTCGGATCCAACTGGATGGCATTCTCGTAAGCCGCGGCAGCTTCGGCGTCACGCTCGGCATCACGATAGGCATTACCAAGACTAAACCAGCTCATGCCATCGGGGGCTTCAGCGGTCATTTTTTCCCATTGGGCGATACGTTCTTCGATATTACTCATGTACGACATTATAGAGAACCAGTCGCAATATTGCCAAAGCGGTAAAAAAAAGGGATTTGGGATTTGATCAATTTTAAAACCGCTTGCGGTTTAGCGTACCGGCGAGACTCGAATAGGTTTACGTGTCCAATAGATTCTCGCAGCGCTCAACCGCAAGCGGTTTGCAACTCCGTACTCCCTAAACACCTTTGACGACCTCACCTGTCACCTATCCACGTTACAATGCTTACGTCATTTTTCACTCAACCGATGGGGATAAGCACACATGCCAACTCAGCGTGTCTTTCTGGACTGGACCGGACCTGCCCTGCCTGCTGCTGCGGATTGGCTGCTTGGTGAGCCTGCTCATCCGGATCATCTGCTGGTGATGCCCGGTTCACGTGCTGGACGTCGGCTCATGGAGTTGTTACTCATTAAAAGCGATGGCCACCTTGTCGATCCACCAACCATCACCACCATCGGATCGTTGGCTGAAAAACTCATCACTGACCTGCCGCCGATCACCTGCCCTTCTGCGTTGCAGTTGGTTTTGGTTCGCGCGGTTCAGCAATTGGATGAGGATGCCCTTGCTCAAATCACCCCTGCTCCACCTGACAAATCTCTGACCATGGCATGGTTGTCACTGATCAATCCCATCGAGCGATTGTTTAACACGCTCGGTAGTGCCGGCCTTGTCCCCAGCCATGTCATGCAGCAGACGACCGACTGGCCGGACTTTAATCAACATCTGCGTTGGGAAACCATCACTCAGATTCATGACCATTATGTCCAACTGCTTGCTGAAAACGACCTGCATGATCTGAACATCGAACGCATTAATGCCCTTGAGCAAGGTCGCATTCAATATGATGGCCCGATCACGCTCGTCGGCACGGTGGACATGAACAGACTCACCGCCAAGATGCTTGATGCAGTCGCCGATCATTGCACAGCGCTAATCCATGCCCCGCAATCCCACCAGTCGCACTTCGGATCATTCGGGCAATTGCATGTCGAACACTGGCATAAACAGCCACTGACGATCCCAAGCCAAATGCGTATCGTTGCCAATCAGCCTACGGATCAGATTGCTGCCATGCTCAGTGATCTGCAAACCATTACCGATACACAGCAGCTTAACTCCGATCAACTGACACTTGGCGTAGCCGATGAACAACTTGGCACGCTCGTCGAACAACTCACCCAATCCTCCGGTCTCGCATCACGCTGGCATCAGCAGCGTGACATCCTCCTTAGTCGACCGGTGTCATTACTCACTGCCATTGCACAGTTCGCCCAAAGCTCGCTGACAATGGACCTCACCGTCCTGCTGCGTCACCCGGATTTACAGCAGTATCTCTACCTTAAACTCCCCGCATTGGATCACACGCAACTTGACCAGTACATGTCCGAGCATCTGCAAAACCGCATCTCCGACAAGAGTCCGGGGATGGGAGATAAACAACAAACACTCCTTGCTGCACATGAGCACATTCAGGAACTGATCAAAAAACATCTGACCACCAAAGGCAGTTTGGCACACTGGGCGCAGCAGTTTAGTGAATTGCTCTCAGAAATTTATGCAGACCAGCAACTCGTCCCGCATAAACCTGATGATGCGATTCTCATTGAACCGTTAACACACATTGCCAACGTCCTGCGCGACTGGTTTACAAGTCCAACAGTGGTCAACGACATCGCAGGTGATCTGGATATGCAACAGGCTGTGGAGCTGTTGCGTGGGGAGTTAGCCAACACGCCCCTGCCATCTCCGGGCGCTGAACCGGTTGCAGAAATTCTTGGTTGGCTGGAACTGCACATGGATGATGCACCGCACTTGTACATCCTGAATTTCAATGAAGGCTTCGTTCCTAGTGATGTAAAAATCGACCCGTTTTTACCCGATAGTATCTGCGAAAAACTGGGACTCACCTGTGACAAATCCCGCCTTGCCCGTGACCGATACATGCTTGAAGCGCTCATACACAGTCAAAAACATCTGCGTTTAATTGCAGGTCAGGTGAACCTGCGGAATGAACCGATGCTTCCCAGTCGGTTAATGCTTCAATGCCCGGAAAACACGCTTGCCAGGACGGTGATCGATTACTTTGACGCGCCGGTTCGATTTGACCCGCCGTTACTTCCAAGTGGGGACCGCAATGAATTTCTACTCCCCAAACCTGTCGCGCCGTCTGAGCCGATCACCTCGTTATCCGTCACCAAATTCCGAGACTACCTTCAATGCCCATACCGCTTTTATCTCAAACACGTCCGCAAGCTCGGCAGTGTCGAAGCCTATGTCCCTGAACTTTCATCCATGGCCATTGGCAATCTAGCCCACCATATTTTTGAGACCTTTGGTAAAAGCGATCTGATCGACGAAACCAATCCAGTGACGCTCGAACAATACTTCTCCGAACTTCTCGACAAATTCTGCAACATGAACTTCGGCAAAAACCCCTTGCCCGCAGTTGTCATCCAACGCGAACAACTCCGCCTTCGACTCTCTGTATTTGCCAAAGCGCAAGCTCGCATGCGCGCAGATGACTGGCGGATCATCCCCGAGAAAATCGAATCAAAATACGAAGTCCCCATCACCATCGACCAGCATCCCTTTACGCTTGTAGGCAGAATCGACCGGATGGATCGCCATCAAGTCACCGGCATGCTGCGGATCATGGACTACAAAACGTCCGAAAGCAGCTTCTCGCCAATCAAGAAACATCAAGTCAAAAATGCTGATGGCGAGATGCAATGGGTCGACCTGCAATTACCGTTATATCGCATTCTGGCGTCGCCTGAAATCTACGATGACAAAGTCGAACTGGGCTACATTCAACTGGGCAAAAAGCTCGACAAGATCGGTTTTGATCCTGCCGGCTGGACAACTGATGAATTGGATGATGCATTTAAAATTGCACAGGATATCATCCGCCAGATTCGTCAGGGGATTTATTGGCCTCCCAAAGATCCGCCTATGTTTGACGATGGACTTGGGGGCATTTGTCAGGACGCATACCCCTACCGACAGCTTGAGCCGATCACTGCAATGCTCAGTAGTGGAGGTGTGCAATGAGTCTGCTTCCTGACAAGCCTCATCAAATCGTCCGCGCTTCAGCGGGAACTGGTAAAACCTATCAACTGACTAATCGCTATTTGCAGATGGTTCAACATGGCGCGTTACCCCAGTCCATTTTGGCGACCACCTTCACGCGCAAAGCTGCCAACGAAATCATGCAGCGTGTGATCCAGAATGCTGCACGTGAAGCGTTAGCCGACCCGCAAAAAACCGTCTATCTCAAGGCGCTGACCAGCAATCTGCATCGTCTGATGATCAGCACACTTGACAGTCTGTTTCAGAAAATGGGTCGCTGTTTTGCGATGGAATTACAGCTTCCAAACAATGCTCAGGTCTTCGAAGTCACTGACTTTGCGATGCAGAAATTGCAGATGCAGGCCATCGACCATGTACTTATGGACAACGAGCCGTTTGTCCTGCTGGACCTGTTTCGCAGGTTGTATCACTCGGATGCTGGGGGCGCGGGGAAAGTGATCTCCGTCCTCCAATCCATCGTCAATGATCTCTATGACATTTACAAGATGGCCCCCGATGAGTCGCAGTGGATTAACTATCAAATCACCGGACTCATGGACGACGATGCGGTCAAGCAACTCGTTGAGATATTTAATAATCTTGAAGACGAACTACCCAAGACCAAAGCAGGCAAGACCGTTGCCAATGCACTAAAAGCCTGGCAGACAAGTGTCGCATTAATTGCCAACGAACAATGGAAAACGTTCCTGACCAAAGACGGTATCGCCAAAAAACGGCAAGCAGACGAAACCATTTACAGTCGGGCTGAACTCTCCGAAACCGTCATCCGTGTGTATGACCTGCTCATCCAACACGCTCGCGCGTGCATGCTCCAAGAACAACGTGATCTGAATCACGCGCGGTACACCATCGCTAGACAATATGCCCAGTTATTTGATCAATTGAGACTTGATGCGCGGGCGTTACTGCATAGTGATATCCCCCAACGACTCGAAAGTGCGTTTGAAAATCCTGATGACGAATTTCTCGTCGACCTTGCTTATCGCATGGATCAGAAAATCGAACACATGATGCTCGACGAGTTCCAGGACACCAGCTTGCAACAGTGGAACATCCTCCGCGCTCAGGCAATGGAAATCCGATCCCATGATGACGGCTTTGGGAGTCGGCGATTTTTCTGTGTGGGTGATATCAAGCAAGCCATTTACGGGTGGCGTGGCGGGTGTGCTGAAATTTTCAATCACATCGGCGAAGAGATGGCCTTGAGTGCTGATCCTGCGGACCATGAAATCGTCTCTATGGATCAAAGTTGGCGAAGCTCGCAAATCGTGCTGGATGTGGTCAATACAACCTTCAATTCACTGGAACACAATCCGGGCATCAACAACGATGACCTGCTAAGTTGGGCTAACCAGTGGCAAAAAGGGTTTGGGGACCACGAAGCAGCGCAAGACCATCCAGGATACGTGCTGTTTCAAGCCACAGGCAGTGAAGACATCGCCGACACCGACGAGGTGTTGGAACTTGATGATGAGCCTGCCATTGACCTGCACACCGTCGAAGTCTGTCATGCCATTGCTCAATTGCATAAGCAATCACCACACGCAAGTATCGGCGTACTCGTCTGGACCAATGCACAGGTACAGGAATACATGACGAGACTGCGCGCAATGCACATTGATGTAGCCAGCGAAGGCGGTGTCTACCTGCATGATGATCCGGCAGTCTCCTGCATCCTTGCAGCGATGGTCATGGCAGATCGACCGGATCATGCGGCATCGGCCTTTGAACTACTCAATTCACCGTTGGGGAAATATCTGGGGATGACCGGATACCATCCCGGCGATGTGCGAAGTTTAGCTATGACCATCCGCCAACAACTTGCAGGCATGGGGTATCCAAGACTGGTCGGTCACTGGGCGAATTTGCTTGCCAAGCACAGTGACGCCCGTGGCAGTGAGCGGTTGACGTTACTTATTCAACTGGCGGTGAATTTTGAAACATCACAATCTGCCAGTCTCAAACCTGCAGAGTTCGCACAGTACGTGCAGAGTAAACAGGTGCCTATCAGTCAACAATCGCCGGTGCAGGTGATGACGGTGCATAAGTCCAAGGGGCTGGAGTTTGATGCGGTGTTCCTGCCGGTGCTTAAACGCAAGCTTGGATACATGCAGCAGAACATGTGTTATGTTTCACGTCCGCAGATGACCGCTCCCGTCGAATATGTTTATGCATCGACCACCAAGGAATTGCGGGCGATGTATCCACCACTTGAAGAAGCTTATGCACAGGAGCATCAACGCCGATTCACCGATGACCTGTGTGCGATGTATGTCGCCATGACACGCGCCAAGCATGCGTTGTATCTGTATGCCCAACCGCTTAAAGAAAACAAGAATGGTTCACTGAGTACAACTGGTAATTCCGACAGTTCACTAGCTGCGATTCTCCGCCATGCGTTGCTTGAGCCAGATAACATTCGCGTGGATCATGGGCAGGTGCTCTTTGAATACGGTCAACCCGCATGGCATCAACAAATCTCACAAACTGCCGACGATAAACCACAACAAGTTGCCATCACCCCACACAAGACCTGCACGATCAACATCAAAAACAAGGCAGGACAACGCTCTCTTCAGCGCATCGCGCCTTCGCAACTTGAAGGCAGTGGCAGTGTC
This sequence comes from Phycisphaerales bacterium UBA7800, assembly GCA_002480565.1. Taxonomy (GTDB): domain Bacteria; phylum Planctomycetota; class Phycisphaerae; order Phycisphaerales; family Phycisphaeraceae; genus UBA7800. The sequence goes on from DLCK01000092.1 coordinate 14,806, forward strand.
AACGTCGCTGACCTGCTGGCAATGACCAAGACATCCGGCCAATCGCGAGGCACGGTGATCCATCGACTCTTTGAAGAAATCGCATGGCTTGGCAACGACACGCCATTACCCGATCAACAAACGTTAATCGACTTGCTAGACAGTGAAAAACTCGAACATGAACCGGAATTCACAGACAGCTTCGTGAAGATGTTGCAGATGCCCGCGGTGATTGATGCACTCAAACAACCCTCGGATTGGGATGATGCAACTTGTCAATTGTGGCGAGAAAAACGCTTTGCGGTGCTCATGGATGGACGATTGGTTCAGGGCATGCTCGACCGCGTGCATGTCTGGCAAGACCGCGCGGTTATCCTGGATTACAAGACCGACGCGCCTGGCGAAACGGGCTATGACGGATTGGTCGACTACTATCGCCCGCAAATTCAAGCCTACCGAAAAGCCCTTGCAGCCATGCTTAAAGTCACCCCTGAACATATCGGCGCACAACTGATCTTCGTCCGCGATGGTGTGGTCAAAAACGTTTGATTCATTTGAGCGCTAAACCGCAAGCGGTCAGAACGACTCACCCCAAATAAAATTCCGGGCTGTCACTATAATGTTCAACCATGCAATCCAACTGGACATTCTGGATCGATGTCGGTGGTACGTTCACGGACTGTATCGGACGTGATCCGAGGGGCAATATCCATCGCATCAAAGTACTCAGTTCCGACACTTCGCCGATCATCGCGATCCGAGAGTTAATGCAGCTGCCGGATCACACTCCCATCGGCAAGGTGTCGGTGAGTCTTGGCACCACGCGCGGGACCAATGCGTTATTGCAGCGAAACGGCCAACCCGTGGCCATGCTCATCACCAAAGGCTTTAGCGATTTACTAGATATCGGCACACAGGCAAGACCTGATCTTTTTGCACTGAATATCCAAAAGCACAAGCCCCTTCATAACCATGTCATTGAGATCAACGAACGCCTTGATGCCAATGGGCAGGTGCTTGAAGCCTTGGACTTGCATCAAGTCCAAACGCAACTTGGCCAACTCAAAGAGCGCGGATACAAGAGCCTGGCGGTCTGTCTGCTTCATTCGTATCTCAACGATGACCACGAACAGCAGATCGCCAAACTTGCTCATGAGATGGGATTTGATCAGGTCTCCGTTTCGTCGGAACTATCCCCAACAATCAAGGCATTGGATCGTTTTGACACTGCAGTGATTGATGCTTACCTTTCGCCGGTCATTCGTCATTACATGGCCAACCTGCGCAAGTCTCTGGGTGCGATTAAGGTCATGACCTCGGCAGGTGCACTGGTAGACTCCGAAATATTTGCAGGTAAAGACTCCCTGCTCAGCGGGCCAGCAGGTGGTGTCGTCGGGTTTGCACATGCAGCAGAGCAGGCAGGATTCCAACAAGCCATCGGTTTTGATATGGGGGGAACGAGTACAGATGTCAGTCGCTTTGATGGTCGCTATGAATACCAATATGCAGGGGAAATCGATGGTATTCGCGTGGTCACACCAATGCTTGCAATCGAAACCGTCGCAGCAGGTGGCGGTTCCATTTGTGACTTTGATGGTCAACGCTTAACCGTCGGGCCGGATAGTGCAGGCGCCCATCCTGGCCCGGCTTGCTATGGCAAAGACGGCCCGTTAGCGATTACCGATATCAACCTTTTTAACGGCAAGATTGATCCGGCGCGCTTCCCATTTGCTCTGGATGTCAATGCAGTCACACTCAAATTACAAGCTCTCCGCGACCGCATGGATCAGAACATGAGTCTGCACCAAATCGCAGATGGTTTTACACGTGTCGCTAACCTGAAAATGGCATCAGCAATCAAACGCATCAGTACGGCTCGGGGCTACGATCCGACGGATCATGTGCTCGTCGCGTTTGGTGGTGCCGCTGCGCAACATGCTTGCGCGATCGCGCGATCCTTGCATATCCGTGAGATTCTGCTGCATCCTCTGGCTGGTGTCCTAAGCGCCCATGGTATCAGCATGGCAAACGTCAAACGCTTTGCTGAAAAGACCATTCTCAAACCACTCAATGAGCAGACACTCAAAACCTTGCAGACCACCGTCAAACAATTAGCCAAGACACTCTATGAGCAGGTACTTGCTGAAGGAGTCGCCCCGTCGGATATTGATGAGCCGATGCAATTGCTGGATTTGCGATACGCCGGACAACAGACAGCCATCACCATTGCCAAGCCTGCTGACGGCGCGTGGGCTGGCGCTTTTGAACAAATGCATACTCAGCTTTACGGTCATGCTCACTTGGATCGTGAAATTCAAATTGTCACCCTCCGCGTGGAAGTTACAGGTAACATGCCCAAGCCCGTGACGCTCACACAAAAATCCGTCAATCGTCGTCCCAAACCTGCTCGGATGTCCACGGTGTACTTTGATGCCTTGCCACATGACACCGCCTGTTTTGAACGCGCTGATTTGCAACCCGGTGATCGACTCATCGGCCCAGCTATTATCCACGAAGACCTCAGTACCATCGTCATTGATCCGGGATGGACTGCTACGGTCAACGAACAATTTGACCTGATCCTCAACGATCAATCGCCCCACTTACAGGACTTGGATCAGACGACGCAGTGCGATCCGATTCGACTGGAACTGTTTAACAATCACTTCACGCATATTGCTGTGCAGATGGGGTTGACGTTGCAGAAAACATCGCTGTCGGTGAACGTCAAAGAGCGCTTGGATTTCTCCTGTGCGATCCTTGACAGTCATGGTGATCTGGTCGTCAATGCCCCGCACATCCCTGTGCATCTTGGCGCAATGGGTGCGACGGTGCGAGGTCTGCTTGAACATGTGTCCGACATTCGGCCAGGTGATTCGTATCTATCGAACAATCCGGATTTAGGCGGATCACACCTGCCGGACTTGACAGTGATCACGCCGGTGTTTGATCCCACTGGCAAGCAGCTACAGTTCTTCACCGCCAGCCGAGCCCATCATGCGGAAATTGGTGGCAAGCGTCCTGGCTCGACATTCCCCTTTGCCAAAAATCTGGCGGAGGAAGGCGTGGTCTTCAGCAATCTGCGACTGATGCGTGAGGGGCACTTTGATGAAACATCGCTGCGCAACACGTTAACTTCCGGGGCATATCCGTCACGGGCGCCGGATGAGAACATTGCGGATATCCGTGCTGCTTTAGCTGCAAACACACTAGGATCGCGTGAGCTTCAATCCCTTATCGCCATGCACAGTTGGCCGGTCGTACATGCATACATGGGGCACATTCGTGATGCAGCAAGTAAACAGTGTCAAGCAGCGATTAGTCGAATTATCGACGGGCAGTATCGCTTTGAAGATAAGTTGGATGATGGTTCGCCGTTAGCAGTTGCCATTGATATTCACGGCGACAAAATGGCGGTGGACTTTACGGGGACCGGACCGGTGAATGACAACGCGTTTAACGCCAACCGCGCAGTCGTGGAGTCAGCGATCCTCTACTGCATGCGATGCATCATTAATGAGGATATCCCGCTTAACGGTGGTGTAATGGAGCCGATCCAAATCATCCTGCCCCAGTGCATGCTCAACCCACCTAAATGCGATGACCCGACACAACATGCAGCAGTGGCAGCAGGCAACGTGGAGTTGTCCCAACGCGTCGTGGATATGTTCTTTGGTGCACTTGGGATCATGGCAGGTAGTCAGGGGACAATGAACAATTTTATTTTTGGTAATCAGCAATTCGGATACTACGAAACCATCTGCGGGGGCAGTGGCGGCGGCCCGGACTTTGACGGTACGGATGCGGTGCATACGCACATGACCAACACGCGCATGACCGATGTGGAAGTCTTCGAAACCCAATATCCCGCACGCGTTAGACAGTTTGCGATTCGCCAAGATTCGGGCGGTGATGGTTTACACCGTGGTGGTAATGGCGTGACACGCGAAATTGAATTCCTCAAGTCGCTGGATGTCTCCATGCTCACGCAACATCGCACGTATCCGCCCAAAGGTATCGCAGGCGGAAGTCCTGCAAAATGCGGGGGAAATACGCTTAAACGCGAAAATGAATCCACACTAATTGATCTTGGACCACTGGTACAGGTACGTGTCGAGGCCCATGATGTGCTAACCATTCAGACACCCGGTGGCGGTGGATATGGCCAAGCTAATGGCCGTTAGACGATTGTCCATCATGCACAGCACTCTGACCTTCGATGAGGTGATTGAGATAATCACCATACGCTGACAAATCCAACTGCTGACCGTGGGAGATCAATTGCTGTTGCAATGTCTTGATGCAGACGTTGCTGATGTCCGACGATTCCTTGATTGCTGCTGATGCTGCCATGCCTGCTGCAAATCCCATTTGAGCACAGGTTGCCATCACGCGAAACGAACTCATCGCCATCTGGTCTCCCGATGCACCTCGTCCGGGCACCAACATGTTTTTGGCCCCGCGTGGGATCAGGCTTCGCAATGGGATTTGATAGGGTTTCACCATCGTGGTGATACCGGTTCCTGCGCGTTGGACTTTATCAGGCCAGTGGTAGTCAAGGTGATACGTCCCCACTGCAATGGCATCCTCAAACTGTGTTGCGTTTTTGACCTGTTCTTCAGTGAGAATATGTTCACCGATGATCCGACATTCCTCGCGGACACCGATCTGTCTGGAGACTGATGCGAGAATATGTTGATCCAATACTTTGCCGTGATATCCCTTGGTTTGCAGGTAATAAATCAATCCCATCATCTGCTGCCGAGCATGCAATTCCGCATTGGACATGGATATCCCACTGGCTGCATCAAAGCCGATGACCTTCATTTTGATTTCGACTTTACCACTATCAAAACAGTGGAGCGTCGTCATGGGCAAGTCATCATCACCCTCCCATGTCGGGCTACCGTTTGGCAGATGTGGCGTAATCGGTTTGCCGGTATCCCACATCGTAAAATACAGGCTCATGGGTAGCTGCTCATTGGCACCAAGATGCTCGACAGCCAAACCAGCCTGTCGAGCCAACACGCAACTGCCGGTCGCATCAATGACCATTTCCACATCCACCGACAAGCGATCCGACCCGCACAACACCGTCGCATGCGTGATTCGGCCATCCTGCACAGTCACATCCATCACGCGACTATGCAGGAGTACCTGAATACCTGCGTTGCGAACCATTTGTTGAAGGACGAAGCTGCAAAGTTCAAGATCGTAATCCCGCCGGTCCGCACGAGGTGAATAAGGCGCAATGGCATTCATTTGCGTCAGTTCATCGACCAACTCCGCAAAGGCATCATTCACATGCAAGGTGTCACCGCAGAAACCTGCTACGCCGCCTGCGGTCCCCTGCCCACCGAGTACGTTGGCGGGTTCGACAAGCATGACGCGCATGCCTTGCCTCGCTGCTGCCAAGGCTCCAAAGACGCCGGCCATCCCCCCGCCCGCGATAAGAACATCTGTTTTTATCTTTTCATTCATTACTATTTCTCTGCGTTGTGTTGGTATCGTTTGTCACTGAATTCACATCAACAACAAGTCCCTTGCCAATAGGAGATGGATTTGCGGTCATGGGTGTAGGTGATGGCAAGACCATTGGGGATAGCAATGATTGCAGGATAGGAAAATTCACCTTCGACGGTTTGAAGATCGAGTTGTTTAACCCATGTTTTACCGTTGTTTTTTGAGAGGGACAGCGTCAGTGGTGATCGCCCACCCCAATTGCCCCCCACTGGATTGTAAATCAATGCCAGTGTCCCATCGGGGAGTTTCGCAAGGTCAATGCCACTGTTGTTGTTGGGTAATTCTGTACGATAGGCTTTACACCATGTGCGTCCATCATCAACCGAATCGCTGCGATAGATCCAACCGTCCCCACTTCGCAACAACATATGAACCATCCCCGGCCGTGATTCCCATAGCGTGGGTTGGATCACGCCTTCGCCTTGGGTATTGGCATGATCGTATGGGACAAGTTCACTGCGTTGCCATGTTTGCCCTCGATCTTCACTGCGATCCACAAAGGCATCCCACATCGCATCCTTGGCTTCACCTGTTTCAGTTGAAGGGGTCGCTCCGACTTCGATTGATGCGGGCGCGAGCCATGCACCACTGGTTAATTCAATGAGTTTGTTTTTCACCGGCCCGCGTCCACCTTTGTCACCTGTAACCAACTCTCGGGGCGTGGTCCATGTCTGACCTTGATCCGTCGAAGTCATGACATAGGTTCGCCATTGCGGGATGAGCTTACCAACTTTAAACCAGAGATGAATCGTGTTGGATGCATCAACATGCAGCACCGGATTCCAATGCGGTTCATCACTGATTTTGGCGATGTTTCGTGGCGTCTGCCAATGGCCATCGACTCGACGAGATATCCAGATCGACACATCGTCCTTGCCTTCCTTGGTCCCGCCAAACCATGATGCAATGACACTGCCATCTGCAAGGTAAACCAAGGTTGAAGCATGCACTTCCTTGACTTGAGCTTGCTCTGGGAAAATCAGTTCGTGACAGTCTGTTTTGACTTGTGATTCAATGGTGATGGACATGGAACAATCTCCAATATGGAATATAAAAATTGATTCACACAACCAAGCAATGGAGTGGGATCATTGAAAAACCTTGATGTATTTTTTACCGCCAAGACGCCAAGAACGCAGAGTTAAAAACCAAGAAATAGACCTTGGAATCAAACCAAAATCTCTGCCTTATTAAACATGGCGGCCTTGGCGTCTTGGCGGTAAAAATGTGTTTGGGTTATTTAAAAGTTTCGACTGCCAAACCAGTGAAATAGCCTTGTATTTAAGGCGTATTTGTGGATGTTTGATTTTTTCGACCAGTAACGCCACCGCAGCATCAGCGAGTTTGTCATAGTCATATGCCAGACGATGTGTCAGAGCATTTTCACCTATATTGGAATGGTGACCAATGAGCATCATTCCCAATTCCTGGGGCACTTTGACCTTCGCGTGATAGGCAGCAGTAAGGATTGGCAGGAAGACCTGTGGCTGACGAGTCAAGACCATCGTCGGCCGATTGGATCGCTTGAACATCCCAACAAGCTCATCAAGTTGATCTGCTTGCCAATGCACATCAAGGACTTGAGGTTTAAATCCGTTAGCGTGCATTGCCTTACTGTAGCTGTCGATTTGATCGTGAAGACTGTAATGCTTATCAGGCTCTGCTTCCGGGGGAATTGACGTTGCCATGATGATGTGTTGATGGCCGAGGGTGATGAGTTTTTTAACCGCATAGCGGACACTGTTGCGATAGGCGTAATAGACCGCGTCGTGCTTGAGCTTGCGGGCGATCCAGACTGCTGGGATATGGTGACGGTCGATAAGCTGTTCAAGTAATGGCGGGACATTTTTCTTGTAATTAATCAGCAGTCCATCCAGTGCATACTCGGTCAACACACGCGGGAGATCGGACTCACTTTCAAGTGTCGCATCATCAAGCCGGACGACCATCAAACTCAAATTCTGCTGGGCCAACGCATCATGCAGTGCGTTGAGTTCCATATCATGAAGCAGACTCCGCGAAGGATCTTTACTCATAATCAATGCAATATTACCCACCCGCCCATGTCGCATGGCCCGGGCATGGACATTGACACGATACCCCAATTCGTGAGCCACCTGGCGGATTTGTTCGGCACGTTTAAGGGCTCCTGGATGCTTGGCCTTGTACGCACCACTGAGTACCCGAGAGACGGTGACGGGTGTCACGCCCACGCGTTTGGCGATGTCATGTAATGTTGCGGCCTGACTCATATGATGCTCTTGCTTTGTTAATCTGTCAGCGTTTCATTTTTTGTTAACGTTTACATATTATCAACAAAAACAGACTCCGCAACAGCAATTTGTTACGGAGTCTGCCAGAATCCTACTATTTGAGTCCGCTGGTCGTTATTGGATTCGCCAACTGATAAGTTGGTAGGGATACATGTTCACGGTGATCTTGCCGCCTTGCGTGGTCAAAGGCTGACCGGTTTGTAGTGCGGTAACTTTGCCATCAGCAGGGAGTGTGATGGTAGCCTGGGTGTCGGTCATATTGGTGTTGACCGCATAGCAGTAGACACCTTCCTTGCCTGCATCAATCTGTCTGACAATGACCTTGCTGTCACTGCTTGCGTTGGACACCACCTTGGAGGGGAGTGCCGGTAACGCCATGAAGTTGAGATTGAAATTACGGACATACAGCGGGAAACCGCGAGCATAGTTCCCGCCGGAAAGGTAGCCGATGATGGTGGGGTTGCCGTTTGCCATGGCCATGGCTTCTGCCATCATGCAGTAGGGTCCGGCTTTTTCCATGTCAGCGATGAAGTATCCCAGCAGGTTCTTATCACTTTTGTCGAACATCATGTTCTCGTTTAGTGAGAAGTGTCGGAGCATGGCCATGCCGGTCTGGGTGTTAAACGCATTGAGACTGTCTGGACTATTGACGGTGTAATAGCGGTTAAAGGGATAGGAGAGCATGACCCCCTTCTGATCCACGTAGTTGTAGGGATCGTTGGCAGGTCGTGCATGACGGACTTCGTAACCGCCCCAATCTGCACCGGGAGCTTGGAGTGCATTGAGATACATCTGTGATTTTGCGACATGATCCGGCGTGACGACTTGGATGGTCTTCTTGTTGCTCCCCTGATGAATTGCTTGATTGACGATGGAATCCCATTGCTGTGGGATGTCGGTGATTACACGTGGTGTCCAGTCCGGGAAAGACACACCAGGTTCTGAGGCATTGTTGGTAAAGAGAACCATCGCATCATCAACACCCTTGCTGCGCAGGTAATCACGCACTTGGACAAGAAAAGCCCGACGCTTGGTTTCCCACCATTTGATGTACTGCGTGTAGGTTGTCTTGTTTTTGATCAGTTGCTCACGGGTGACGGATTGTTTGGTGTCCTTGTTAAATCGTGCAATGGTCTTGTCTGCAAAACTGATTGGCAATTGACTGCGGGGACGCAACCAGGCACCAGCGAAGTTGGCTTTATCCTTGTGATTAATCACGGTTAAATCCAACATCTTGCAGAAGTCCGTCAAGGTGTCGGGATCAGTCAGGTCAGCGTTGGCGCTTTCGATCCATTTGATATGTGTGAAGCGACCATCTGGACGGTTCAATGGACGAGCGCGTCGTTCAAAGCCCAGACCTTTTTTACCCTTTGAGCCGGAGTATTCGTAGTAAGGCATGACATCAAAACCGTGTTCCCCCATGACCTTGACGATATTTTCCCAGAAATCCTTTCGGTCATTGTTGTAGTAAACCCAATCATGCCCACCATACTCAATTGGGTTCCATCCCTGACAGGCACCAAATTCCAGAAGGTCTTTGCTGAAAGTATTCATCCCCAGGAATTGCATGCGTTTGGCTTTGTAACGATACCAGTTGAGATAGTCGGTGACACCACGATCTTCGACGGGACTTTTCTTGCCTGCTCCAATCACGCCGTCAGCCATCTCCTCGCGCCAGAAGAGGCGGCGTTGGGGTAAAGACATGGAAGGCAGATGGACGGTCGCCTTGAGTTGCTGAAAATCAGGTACTGCGTAGAGACTGATTTTAGCCACCGCCAGACCTTTGGAGATCGGCATGTTCCTGGCCGAATACTGACAGATGGTCACGTTAAAACCATCTTCTGGATTCAGGTCATGAACCAAATGACCTTTGCGAATTTTGTGGTCTTTTTTATAGGTTGGGAATCGGTCATGCAGATGGAACATTTGCTTCCATGTTTCCCACTTGCCGGAGATTGGGGTGTTGATTGATTCATTGAGATTGTCGACATACTTGGAATGAAACGCATCGCCGACAGTCGGGCCGGTGTGGAAACCGCGGATGGTTTCGTTGCCGTTGTTTTGGACGATGATGGTGCGGGGTGCATCTTCAGGATATTCGACGGTAAGGATGTAAGTGCTGCCGGGTTGGAGGAGTTTGTTCTTGCCGATGCGATAGGTGAAGTAAGAGCCTTCGCCGACAACGGGATCAATCACGCGTGTGGGTTGGCCGAGAATGTCGCGGACTTGTGAAGCACCTTTTGGATACTCGGCAAACTCACGGTCACCTGCAGGTTGAGCACAGTCAATTTGATCGACGAGATAAGCTTTACCGAACGGTTCGCCAAGATCGACGAGTGGACGTTTTTTCAATTCTTCAAGTGCTGCCTGACGTGCTGCTTCACGTTGACGTTTTTCGTCTGCAAGTTGCTGTTGTTTTTTCTGGATCGCATCCCATGCTTCATCGGTGTGTTCATAGATGGCGATTTCACTGAAGTTGGCAGACGGACTCATTCGGCTTAGGCGAAGGTATTGGGTGGGCGTGTCGATTTTGATTTGCGCCCATGTTTTGTACTTGCCACAGTCATAGGTTGCGACTTGCGTCCATTTGCCGGGGCTTCCAGCAGAGATAACGACATCACCTTTACTGTTGGTGTCATACAGCCAGAGGTCGGAGACTTTGCGTTGTGCCCCCAGGTCAATGGTGACATGCAACGGGAAGGACTTGTTGTGTTGCCCGCCGATGCGCCAATGGTTAACGGGTTCCCCCGCAGGCGGTCCGATGATCAGACTCTGTTCATCAACAAGCGTATCGGCATCACCAATCTTGCTTTCATTGTTGAGCATCTGCGGTGTGAGTGTAACCCGCTTTTGCTGAGCATTAAGTGTGGTGGTCAGCAAGCAGAGCGCAATGGCCCATGCTGCAACAATGCGAAAACGCGAAGCGAATGGCATAGTAACGTCCTATTGGTGTTTGGGATTTGCAGCAGGCATGTCTTTTGGAATTGTAACTCACAAAATCATCAGGTCAACTGTTGCCCTATTGTTTTTTTCTGCCTAGGATACTGCCATGCACACAACAGATTGTTATCTGCGTTTACTTGGAATACTTTGCCTTTGCGTCTGTTTACTTGTTGTACAATCGGCCTGCGCCCAAACATCGGTGTCGCAAAACTCACACCCTCAAGTCGCAAAACAACAGCAATTCGAAATCGGTGACGAGCGTCTAAAAGTAGTCCTCTTAACGGATGTTGATCAAACCCAACCGGGTAATGAACACTTTGGATTGCGGTTTGATCGCTCTGCCACGATCACCGAGGTTACAAGTCACGGTCGTCAATTGATCAATAGCTGGGGCATGCCTGATGAGTTTGGTCAGATCGGCAGAGGTGTCCTGGGATTCGAGGATGCCAAGGTTGGAGACCTGTTTATCAAACCCGGTGTGGGTGTACTGGAAATGATCGACACCGGTTCATACAAGTCGGGCACAAAGTTTCCTCTCCGCCAAACACTGGTCAACCATGTTACCGTCAAAGACAATCAAGTGACCGTCACACAAACATCGCCGATCATCCGTGGCTATGGCTACCAACTCACCAAGCAGTATTCAATCTCACCTGATTTGGGCAGCATTGAAATTCAATTCACATTGACCAACACAGGCAAACGAGACTGGGAAATTGAACACTATAATCACAACTTCTTCACGCTCGACAATCAACCTTTGAGCCCCTATTGGCAGATTCGTCTCGGAGCCCCCATCAAAAGCATGCCACTGCATTGGCTGAAAATCAATGGCAACAATCTCGTCATCGCGATGGAACCCAAGAGCTACGGCTTTTTCCAAATCAACGAACCCTTGGCCCCAACTGATGCGGACCTTGCCATCACCAGTCAAGACGGACAGATGTCCATTGTGATGACAGGTGATTTCCCGGCATATCGCATGGCATGGTTTTTCTCGCCAAAATCTCTGTGCCCCGAGCGTTTTTATCTGACCCAATGCAAGCCCGGTCAAAGCTCGCAGTGGATGTTACGCTATATTTTTCATGCCAAACCCGCTAACTGACACAAGTTAGACCTATCCGTATATTTCACAAAACAAATATCATATATATCAGGATACCCCCAACTGCTCCTTCTAGAATGCTTATAGATCATGCATCGGTCTGGATCATGACTGCAACAGATATTGTCAAAGAATGAGGGCATTATGAATCGCAGAACACCAGCTAAAGCATTCACACTCATCGAACTACTCGTGGTCATCAGCATTGTTGCGCTGCTGATTTCCATCCTCCTTCCTGCATTGGGCAAAGCTCGCAAGGCGGCTCGAATCATGCAATGTCTCTCACATACCCGATCGCAGATGACCGCATATTCGATGTATGCCATCGACAATCAATCGGCGTGGCCGAAGTATCTATACAACGGTGTCACCCCCTCTTCGGCATCTGCGGATGTCTATCTGGAACAACTACTCTCGCCTTACCTGGTCAAAGCTGGCTGGAGCAGTAAAGTGCCCAATTATTCCAACAACGGCGTAGGTGGCAAAGTCTGGCTGTGTCCTGAATCGGGGATGTACGTTGGCAAACACAGCGGACGCGATAAATACTTCGATGAAGTTGGCAATTTGCTGGGCGCCAACAATTCCTACTTTGGACTCTATCAGCACTCACGCTATGACGTGGAAACCGTCAAAGATTCGGACGCTGGCAAACAGGAAGATGCTGTCTCCTACGACCCGGATCACTTCACCCGTCCACAAGGCGTCCCACTGCAATACTGTTCGGCAAGAGGTATCGCACTCTTTGGCGGTGACCCTCGATCCAACTCCCTGCCACGCCCCAGTTTTCATGATAAGTATGTCCGCCCTGTCGGATTCATGGATGGCCATTCAAAAGTGGTTTCAGACGACTACTACACCAAACAGGATCTCTGCTGGCCTTTGTTTGATGGTGGTTCAAGTTTCAATAATTACTACGGGGCGCACGCCAACTCCGATTTTTCGATTAATGAATACTAAGACATGATTATGACACAGTCAGACGACTGTGAAGACAACTTATGCAGCAGGGCGCTCAGCAAATGGTTTGTTGGGCGTTCTTTTACATACACCACACACCAGTACCCAAGGTAAAATGACCAAGGCTCAAAAGTGATTAAAAGTCTTCTTAAAAATTCAATCGCTCATGATCACAGGAATGCATCCATGGCCATACACAAAGGCAGATTGCAGATCGGCATTCAAGGGCCAGCAGATGAATCGCATGGTCGAAACCTCATCTGTGGTGTCGAACAATATGCCCGTGATCGTGGGAATTGGGATTTCTGGTGGGACCGACAACTTGATGTATCCTTTGCCAAGACCTACCCGCTCGACGCATTGATTACCGCAGCGCATCAACAGTATCACATAGACGAATACAAAAAACTCAACATCCCCGTGGTCTGTGTCACAGGCACCATTGCAGCAGGACATCTCCCACTGGTCACCATCGACAACCCCCTGATCGGACAGACCGCAGCGGACTATCTCATGGATCTGGGATTTGATCGTCTGGCTTTTTTCAAACCTAAATTCTTTGACAACGACCTGCGATTTTACGGCTTTGACAAACGCATCAAACAACGTAATCCAAACGCAATCACCATGCACTTCCCATGGCCAGATGAGATGAACGCCTTAACTCCAATCCAGCGCGTTGCGTACTATCACCAGTGGCTTGACCAACTGCAATTTCCCATCGCAGTCTTTGCATACAACGACATCTTTGCCATGGAATTGATGATGACTTGTCGAAGTCACGGCCTGCGCGTGCCTGAAGACATCGCCATTCTGGGGGTCGATGATGATGAGTTGGCATGTCGTCTATCGCAGACACCGCTATCAAGCATCGACACTGGCGCGTTCCAGGCAGGCTATCAAGCAGCACAACTCTTGGACCAAATGATCCAAGGCAAGAAAGTCCCCAAGACAACACAATTCATCAAGACAATCGGCGTCGTCTCAAGACAGTCAACCGATGTCCTTGCTGTGGAAGATCGTGATCTGGCATCGGCATTAACACTCATCCGACGACATGCCTGCAATGGGATATCAGCAACTGAAGTCCTCGACAAAGTGATGATCTCACGGACAAGCATGGAACAACGATTCCATAAATTACTCGGCAGAACCATTCACCAGGAAATCCTGCGCGTCCGATTGGAAAAGGCACGCTACCTGCTGAGAACCACCGACCTGCCCATGCCCGACATCGCCGATCGCTGTGGTTTTAGCTATGCATCACAATTAAGTCATATCTTCAAACGACAAACCGGCACAACCCCCCGCCACTATCGCTTGTCCATGAGGCAAGCCCCCACCAACACACAAGAGCATTAACCCTATCCATATAAAACCCAATCGACTTTCCCATTTGTACAAACCGGACCAAACCATGACAACGCACGATCACCGTTCCATCCTTTTCACCACACAACCCAATCGCATGTGGTCAGGCGCAATCGGCCCTGACACACAAACCCGACTCTTCCGCAGGTCATTTAATGTCGTGGGGGAAATTCAACACGCTACACTTCAACTCTATGCTCAAGCGAAATACGCGTTGTATGTCGATGGTGATTTTGTTGATCGTGGGCCATGTTTTCACCATCCAATGGTCGCACCCTTTGATACCCATGACCTCACCGATCAACTCATCACCGGCAGCAATGTCATCGCAGTGCTGGTCCAAGCCATCAATGTCGGTGTGCATAACCATGTCCCCAGCGGAGAACCCGGACTCTGCGTTAAATTGCAATGGACCGACGAGGAAGGCACACATACCATCGAAGCGGACAACCAATGGCGCGTGACCGACAAAACAGGATGGACGTGGCCTAACCCCCAACGCACATGGGCAATCGGCCCCGTCGAAATCTTCGACATGGCTCAATCATCTCCCGGTTGGCAGCAACTTGATTTTGACGATTCAACATGGCAAAAACCGGAAATCTCGCCACTGGGGCAAACCGTCCCCGGTGGTGTCACGCCTATGAATCGCCCAACGCCCATGCTCCAGTACCACTGGCAGGGACTGGGTATCAGCAATCTCATGAACTTCCATGCCACTAGCGATCCAGTCAAACCTGTCAAAGCTGATGATCCCAAAGAAGTCATGGCACAACGACTCGAAGAACTCACACTCATCGAACCATCAAACTCCATGCAATGTCTTGGCAAGGATAAAGGCGACAACCCAACCCTCACCGTCACCGGACTGACTCCTGATTGTGGTGCGGTCGTGCATCTGGACCTAAGTGCGATGTATATTGGACAGGTGTTACTTGATGCTGATCTGCCATCTGAGGGTGTAATCGACATTGCATGGACCGAAGCACTCGTCGACGGCAAGCCTTGCTGGACACGTAAAGGTGCAAGCTATGTGGATCGCATCTATGCGACTGCTGGGAAACTCAATTGGCGTCCCATCACCTTCAGTGGCATGCAATATGTCAGCCTGATCCTCCGCGGGTTTACTGGAGACGTGAAGATCAACCGCGTTGGTGTCCATGCAAGCGAACCAAACCTGACATGGCCAAACGACTTTGCCACATCCAACCCAATGCTTAACGATATCCACAAAGTCTGTGAACGAACCATCCGCATCGGTACGCAGGAAGCGCTCATGGATTGCCCAACCCGTGAACAGGCAGCGTACGTCGGTGACGGCCTGCCCGTCGCCAAGTGGATTTACCAACTCACCGGTGATGCGCGGTACTTTCGTGATCTGGTCATCGAACAATTCCGCAGACAATCCGAGCAAGGACTCATCCGTTCGACACCTTACAGCTGGCGGGATGACACGCTTGTTGACTACAACCTTATCGCCATCCTCGGGACGTTGGATTACCTGCAACTTACCGGCGACAAACAAACCGTTAAAGACATCCTCCCTGCTGCACGTAAACTCATCTCATGGTTCACCAACCAACTTGATCAGAACGACGGACTGCTAAGCTGGCAATGGACCCGTGATCGCAAACAAGGTGAATTTGAAAACCAGTTCGACCCCAGCCGCCCCAAAATCACTGGCATGAATCTCTTCATCGACCATGCAGGTATGGGTTGGCATTGTGTTGATGATGCAGGTATCGAACGCCGCGGAACCAATGCGGCTCTACACGCGTTTCTCTGTTTAGCACTTGATGCAATGGCTAAAATCGAATCCACTGTCGGTGACAAGACATTAGCGCAAACCTGTAAAATCCAATCCACAAAACTCACCGAACGTTGCAAAGAACTCTTTTTCGACACCCAGCAAAACTACTTCATTGATGGTGTTCTTGATGGCATCCCCTTCACACAGGTTAGCGAGCAGACCAATACACTTGCGATCCTCGCAGGCTGGTGTGACACGGAGACTGCCGGTGATATCCTCAGACGAATACTCACGACACACGACAAAGCCATCGCGCGAAACGGTTACTATTTCTGGCTATACACTTTTGAAGCACTCAAGAATTTGGATATGATCCCCCTTGCCATGCAGATGATCCAAAAGCATTGGCAAGCCATCGTCAAGGCCAACTCCTCCACCGTTTGGGAAACCATGGCAGGTGACGATCTGGACTCCTTCTGCCACCCATGGTCGTGTGTCCCTGCGTCCACCCTGCTCACCGACATCCTAGGTTTTTCAGGCTTAACAGACGAAACCTCGACACTTGCCCCACGCTACGACATGCTCAAACAAGCCCAAGGCAGTATCCACACCCAATACGGCAAAGCCAGCCTGAGTTGGCAAACCGACGATCAACACATCACCCTTGCTGGCACGCTACCACCCAATATCACAGCCAACATCCTCTCTCCAGACTGCCAGATCATTGGCAAGGTCAACGACACATGGGAACTGAAAATCCCAACGTCAACGATGGCCAGCGTCTAAATCACTCCACAATAAAAAACACCGCTTGTTCAATAACAGGCGGTGTTTTTCATGCGCATAACATGCCTTAAACCCAAGGCTGCAATCAAAACAATCACTGAATCGTATTTCCTGCACATTGTGCAAAGTCGAGATCAAAGGGTGACATTTCACACTGCGATACAATCTGCACAGATCATACAGCCGATTCAAATTGCGTTGATCTTGGACGCAATTAAGTAGAACCATTTGCCACCTTCAAATCACGAATTATGGTTCACCGGCATCATTACAGACAGTCAATCAAGCATAAAAGGCAGTGAGTCTAATGGAAATTGAAGAACGCATAAGAGAAGTTTTCAACAGTGTTTTTGATGATCGTGGCATCCCACGTGTAGACATGAATGATCAATCGGTTTTGGATTCATCATTGGGTTTGGAGTCCATGGACTTTGCCATCATCGTGGTAAAGCTTGAAGAAGAATTTGGATTTGACCCCTTTGCCGAAGGCATTCCCGATGGTGTTCGCACCTATGGCGATCTTGTCAAACTTTATACTCAGCAGCAATCGGTAAACTGACATGCCCCTTCATGAATCCCGTCAACAAGTCGACCCGGTCCTTCCGATGGTGGTGACCCCTGATGCCATATTCACATGGGGTCAAGTGTCAGATTTGGTCCAAGCGTATCGCAGCTCGCTTAATGCGCTATCAAAGAAGCGTGTTGGGTTACCGTTTCATGCCGATGGTTATGGTGTGGCAGTGCTGTCAGCATTGTACGAATTAGAATGCAATATTTTTCTATTGCCGTTTCATTCAACTGATGATTATCTCCAGGAGATTGCTCAGAAGTTTGAACTTGCTGCAATCGTCAAAGTATCAGTCAACGCAACAGACCAACCACAATATCAAGCCACCGATACGTTCAATGCAAAAGCAGAATCACAACCGGGCCTCACCATTCTGACTTCCGGTACAACAGGTACGCCTAAAGCCGCACGCCATTCACTGGAAAGTCTTGCCAAACCCACGCGTGTTCATCCATCGTTTTTGCAAACGAGTTGGATGTTATGCTATCGCCCCAATCTTTATGCCGGACTTCAGGTCATTCTCCAATGCCTGGTCAATGGCGGGCAACTTGTGGTTACGGCACCTGACTCCTCGGCTCAACTCATCGCACAACATGCAGTCAATGCCGGCGTCCAATACGCATCGGCGACGCCTTCTTATTGGCGATGGCTGCTAACTTTCGCACCAAGAGCCATCCTCAGTCAAATCCCATTTAAACAGATCACACTTGGTGGCGAGATTGTTGACCAACATATACTCGACCGCTTGGCATCGTTATATCCAGACGCTCGACTGGTGCATATTTATGCGACCACTGAACTGGGCAGATGCTTCTCCGTGACTGATAAACAAGCTGGCTTTGCATCAAAATTTTTGGACCAGCCCTCACCCGATGGTGTGTCCATGAAAATTGAAAATGGTGAACTGATGGTCAAGTCCGCCAATGCCATGCTCAATTACGATCCACTCTGTGGGCAGCAGTGTGATCAGTCAGAATGGTATGCAACAGGCGATCTGGTTAAACAGGAAAATGGGCGATGCTATTTCCTGGGGCGTCGCAATGACATGATCAATGTCGGTGGCAATAAAGTCAGCCCCGTCAAAGTCGAAGATGTCATTATGAAGCTGCCCGGCATTGAAGACGTGCGTGTCTTTGCGCGTAAATCATCAATCATGGGCCAACTGGTATCGTGTGAAATTGTGCCCAATGCCGATGTTGATCAGAAAGCATTACGCCAACAATTCAAAGCACATTGTGCAGAGTATCTCAACGACTACGAAACCCCACAATTGCTCAAATTTGTCGAGCAAATTCAAACCTCATCCGCAATGAAGAAAGTACGCAGTTCATGAATGACCAGGCAAACGCATCCAAGCACGTGTTAATCAGTGGTGGCAGTCGCGGTCTGGGGCAAGTCCTTGTTCAAGGCATGCTTGATGCTGGATTCACGGTCACGACTTTCGCCCGTAAATCATCAGAGTTCACCGATCAACTCAAAGATCATCCACGCTTTGCTTTTCACATCGCTGACATGGCAGATATCCCAAGCCTACAGCAGGTGGTCAAAGCAGGTGTAAAACAATTCGGCAATTACTTTGGCTTGATTAACTGTGCAGGTGTCGCACCTGATGGTGTTTTGCCGATGATGCCCGAACAGAAAATTGACCAGGTCATTGATATCAATCTCACAGGTGCCTTAAAACTCACACGTCTGGTTCTGCGAACCATGCTGACCAGTCGATCCGAAGGCAGCATCATCAATATCTCATCAATCATCGGTATTCGTGGGTACAACGGCCTGGCTGCATACAGCGCATCCAAGGGGGGTATGGATGCCATGTCGCGCGCGCTGGCTCGTGAATTGGGAGAACGTGGCATCCGGGTAAACTCCGTGGCACCAGGCTATCTGCGGACTGAAATGACCCATACACTCTCAGAAAAACACCTCGATCAAATCGCTCGCCGAACACCAATGGGACGTTTGGGAACACCCGAAGATGTCTTAGGCAGTGTCCTGTTTTTCCTATCTGACGCATCACGATTTGTCACCGGCCAAACACTGGTCGTCGACGGGGGAATCACCACATGAGTCGCAATAACCTGACTTATTGGGCAGCATCGAAGTATTGGCAACTCACCAATCGAACTGATAAAAACAGGCATCAGTTTTATGCTGGCGCAAAGGGCTTGCGTATCGTGACGTTTCATGGGACGCGACCTGCGGAGTTTGCAGACTTTCAAACAATTGCTCAATGGTGCATCGACAACTTTGACATCGCAACTCCGGAAGATGCGGACGCACTCTTTGCAGGAGAAGCTTACAACGCTGATCACGACAAATTACTGATCACTTTCGATGATGGCTGGCAAAGCAATTATCAAGCTGCCAAGTGGCTTGCTGAGCGTGGTATCAAAGCCATCTTCTTTATTGTCCCAAGTCTCATCAATCGAACAGTGGCTGAATTTGAAGCCTACCACAAGGCAAATGGAATCACTCCTTATTTCACCATCAAACCAGACCAACCCAATGACCACGAAAACGGTCTCACTCGTAAACAGCTTGATTCGATGATGCAGATGGGGCATCGCATTGCTGCACACAACTATGCTCATCGCAATCTCGGGCAGCTTCATGACCATGATGAATTGGTCTATGAAATTGATCGCTCCATCGATGCAGTGAGTCAAATCACAGGCCAACCCTGCTTGGATTTCGCCGTCGCTTTCGGCCAGCCACACAATCTTTCCATGGAAGCCTGTGAATATTTACGTCAGAAAAACCTGCGAACCTATATGTGTTTTCGTGGATTAAATGTGCCCGATCAGACATGCCGTTTCATGCTCAGGCATGGCTTTGAATACAGTCACCCCAAGTCATTCACACGACAAGCGATTCATGGTGGCGTGGATCATACCGTCAGAGCGCAACACATGGATATGATTCGCCGTGCCGGGACATTATCCCTTGCAAGCCAAACACCATGAGCCAATACAAAATACAACCCATAGATAAAGATGATCTGCCACAGCTAGCTGATTTTCTACATGAATCAATCGAAAATTTTCGTGACGAAAACCCCTATGGCAGCGGTGGCGGCCAAGGACGGTCACGCGACACAATTTTTGAAAGTCTGCAACGGTCTTTTAAACACCAAACCCAAATCGACCCAACAGGTCAATTCGGGCTCAAGCTTTGTGATGACAATACAATTTGCGGCAGTCTTCTATTCTTCCCGCAGATCTACCGATTCCAAAATCAAACCTACCGCGCATTAGGTTCCGGCTCATTTTTCGTGGACCCCAATGCACGCATGCAAGGTTTTTTCATGTTCCGAAAATACCTTGCATCAAAAAATTATGACTTCTATTTCGGCAATACCTGCAATACCAACTCCATTGCACTATGGAAAAACTGCAAAGGTGTCGTCGTACCCAATTCCGATATTGAGTATCTGATCATTCTTAAACCTGCTGCGGTCTTTGAGGAATTGGTCCTGCGAAAAAACAAACCTTGGCTTAGTCCTGTCGCACGCACCGCAGGTCTTCTTGCTGGTTGCCTCACACGCTGGCGACGTGACATTGGCTTGAAAGTATCAACTGCCGAAAGTCACCAACAACTCGCTCAGATCGCAGACGAAGTATGTCCATTGGATTTGATGACCGCGGACCGCTCAGTCGATTATCTGCAGTGGCATTATCCTGATTTGAATTCACAGTCGAAAAATAATCAGCCACAAGTTTTTGTCTTTAGTGATCAAAATGGACCGCAAGGTTGGTTTGCCATTGACTATGGTCAACGTGGTCTTAGACAGCAAATTAATGCTGCAAGAATTCTGGACGTCGTCTGGGCGCGCAAACAATATTCGTTTAAGCAAATCCTGCATGTGATTGCCAGCACTTTGGACAAACCCACAGACCTGCTAAGTATCCGTGCTCGCCCGGACATTACCCTGGATGCCAAGTTCCCACATGCCTATCAACGCCAACTCCCTGCCCCCGAATCTGCGGTGCTAAGCAAGTCAGACATCGGTTCTGAGCAACTCAACATGATTGTCAGCTTTGCGACAGTCGATGCTGTGTAATCCGGTCACGATATCCATTAATGGACTGACAACATGGCATTGTTCTCCTGGTCACATCGCCGCATGCTGGAGATCAAATGTTATCACCAAACGTTACCAAGACAAGCAACACCTGAGGCTTGTCAACTGGTACGACTTTGATACCGCAAGTCCAGCGTGCCCCTTGACGAAAAATCGCCCAGAAACGTGAGGGTCACTCATCATTTCCGGGCGATAATTTCATGATTGGACAGTTAAGCTATCCGTGAAAAAAACAACTATTCCAGGTCAAAACGATCGGCATTCATCACCTTGGTCCAGGCTGCCACAAAATCGCGGACAAATTTTTCCTTGTTGTCATCTTGCGCGTAAACTTCAGCATAGGAACGCAAAATGGAGTTGGAACCAAAGACCAGATCCACTCGCGTCGCGGTCCATTTCACGTCGCCTGTTTTACGATCCCGGATTTCGTAGAGGTTGCTACCCGCAGGTTTCCATGTGTAGCTCATGTCGGTGAGGTTGACAAAGAAGTCATTGCTCAGTGTACCGGGCTTATCAGTGAAGACGCCGTGCTTGGTGCCACCGTAATTGGTGTCGAGCATGCGCATCCCGCCGATGAGAACGGTCATTTCATTGGCCGTCAACCCCATCAACTGTGTACGATCGAGGAGCATTTCTTCGGCACTGACGACGTAGTCTTTCTTGAGCCAGTTACGGAATCCGTCATGAAGTGGTTCGAGATACTGGAAGGAATCGCTATCGGTCATTTCGTCGGTTGAATCGCCACGACCCGGTGCAAAGGGAACGGGCACATCAAAGCCAGATGCCTTGACGGCTTGTTCGATACCGACATTACCTGCCAGCACGATGACATCCGCAACACTGACGCCAGCCTCTTTGGCGATGGGTTCAAGAACCGCCAACACCTTGGCTAAACGCTGCGGTTCATTACCTTGCCAATCCTTTTGTGGAGCTAAACGAATCCGGGCACCGTTGGCACCACCACGCATGTCCGAACCACGGAAAGTGCGGGCACTGTCCCATGCGGTTGCGATCATTTCACTGGCTGTTAAACCACATTGGGCTATCTTGGCCTTGAGTGCATCCACGTCATAATCGGTTTTGCCAGCTGGAACCGGGTCCTGCCAGATCAATTCTTCCTTGGGGACATCCGGGCCGATGTAGCGGCATTGGGGCCCCATGTCACGATGGGTCAATTTGAACCATGCACGCGCAAAGACGTCGGAGAAATAGTCAAAGTCCTTGTAGAACTTTTCGCAAATCCCGCGGTAGACCGGATCGACCTTCATGGCCATATCCGCATCGGTCATCATCGGCATGCAACGGATGGATGGGTCTTCGACATCAACGGGCTTGTCTTCTTCCTTGATGCCGATGGGCTGCCATTGTGTCGCGCCAGCCGGACTCTTGGTTAATTCCCATTCATGGTTGAGGAGCAGTTCCAAGTAGCCGTTGTCCCACTGGGTAGGCTTACTTGTCCAGGCGCCTTCAATACCACTGGTGACGGTGTCGCGTCCGACGCCTTTGCCACCGGGGTTCTGCCAGCCAAAGCCCTGTTGTTCGATTGGAGCAGCTTCCGGTTCGGGGCCGAGCTTGCTTGCATCACCGTTACCATGCGCCTTGCCGACGGTATGCCCACCGACTGTCAATGCGACGGTTTCCTCGTCATTCATTGCCATGCGTTCAAAGGTGACGCGGATATGGTCAGCGGTTTTTTGCGGGTCAGACTTGCCGTTGACACCTTCAGGGTTGACGTAGATCAAGCCCATCTGCACTGCTGCCAAAGGGTTTTCCATGGTCTTGGCATCATCGACACTGTCGTATCGTTCATCACTGGGCGCGAGCCATTCTTTTTCGGCCCCCCAATAAATGTCCTTGGCCGGATGCCAGGTATCGGCGCGCCCAAAGCCAAAGCCAAAGGTTTTGAGTCCCATGGTTTCGTAGGCGATGGTGCCAGCGAGTGTGAGCAGGTCGGCCCAACTGATACGGTTGCCATATTTCTTTTTGATCGGCCAGAGCAAGCGACGTGCTTTGTCGAGACTGGCATTGTCCGGCCAGGAGTTGAGCGGCGCAAAGCGTTGATCACCGGCTCCTGCACCACCACGGCCATCGGCAATACGATAGGTACCTGCTGCATGCCATGACAGACGAATCATCAAGCCACCGTAGTGTCCCCAGTCCGCAGGCCACCAGGACTGGCTATCGGTCATCAAAGCGCTCATATCTTTTTTGAGTGCTTCGAAATCCAATTTTTTGACTTCCTTGCGGTAATCAAAATCCTTGTCCATCGGATTGGTCTTGGTGTCGTGCTGATGGAGGATGTCAAGATTCAGTGCGTTAGGCCACCAATGCGTATTGGTTGTCGCACCCCCTGTTGCAGCTCCATGATTAAATGGACATTTTCCGGCTTCGCTCATAACGATCTCCTATTTCGATTTGTTTTTTTGACAACTGGGACAAAGACCCCAGAACGTGATTTCTGCTTCATCAATCAAAAAGTTGTGCGTGTCCACAGGTGTCAAACAGGGCTTGGCCCCCACGACACAATCTGTGTCCTTAACTGTCCCACATGATCTACAAACAACATGGTGATGATTGTCCCCCACTCGCAACTCATACAGACAAGACAACCCCTTGGGCTTGATTTCACGAACCAGACCATGCTCCACCAATGTGTGAAGATTGTTGTAGATGGCCTGCTTGGAAGTCGTCGCAATATCTTCGAAGACGGTACTGAATATCATATCAGCATCTGCATGAGCGTGGGCCTCCAAGGCCTCCAGGACCGCCAAACGAACGGATGTCACACTTAAGCCATGAGTTTTGAGCATTTGCTTGTGGGCAGTGATCATGTGACTCATGGTAACAAGCAATAATATTTAGTCAATCAAATTTTTGAATAATTAAATTTTTAAACACTCATTAACCAATCTGACATCTGCAAAGGCTGGTTCACAGTGCATACACCTGATGCTGCATGAAAATGTTTGCCCGATGATCGCAATCTATTACAATCCTACTCACCTGTGACACGCATCTTACATCAACCAATGATGTCAACCATCACACTCGGGGGAAGCATGGGCCAATCTATCAGGAATAATTTTTCTCTCAGTAAGAACGCTATGAGCATTGCCTGCCCACCCTTTCGTTTCAGACTCAGGAATTCGGATCGAAGGTTGGCATGTTGATCATTCTTCTAAATGCTCTGCTCTCCTACTGCATCAGTCTGGCGGCCAATGAGCGAACCGGCGCGATTGCCGAATCCCGCAAAAAAAAGCTTGATGAAGCTTTGGCGAACGAAGACGCATTACGGCAAGCCCTGCAAACATGCAGTTCCATTCGTGAGGACATCACGGCAGCTTGTACCCAAAATATGACTCAGTTTTCTATGACTGAGAATCAAACACCGCTATGGCAATTGCTCTCCAATGAACAGTTCCAGGATCACTTCTACACATGGCTCGCATCTGGCCATCCGGTTCTAGAATATGAAGCCAAGGAATCGATTCTCTCGGAGATCACACGTGTCCTTTCCGATCAGGGAATCGACGATAAACACAGCCAATACCTTAAAGAAAGCTACTTCGAAAATCTTGATAAGCTCATCCTCACGACACCACTTCTTTCGAATCTGCGTCAACAGGCTAAGCTCCAATTCATCGCCACGCGGATTACTGCCATCGATATCGCCGTAGCTGACAGCCAGTCCCTGCACCTGACCCCGTGGGCAGCAATGGGACCACAGCAGCAGGCAACCGATGATGTGCAATTGCTCCAACCCTACCACCGAGCCTTGAAGATGGTCGGGCGCGATGAAGACTGGCGCAAACTTCAACACTGGCTCGATTCGGACAAGCCCATTTCAGTGCGCACCGTCACAGGCCCCGGTGGGACCGGCAAGACACGCATGGCCCTGGAACTGCTGCGGGATTTACCCACAAAAAAAACATGGGTCGGTGGATTCCTCGATCGGCAAGAACTTGCCCGCTTTCTGGGGACAACTGCCTTTGCTAACTGGAAGCTCAAAGCAGACACCCTCATCGTCATCGACTATGCAGCCACATCTGACGCATTGGTGCGCGATTTCCTCACCGGCCTCTGTGCCTGCCGTTCAACGGTCGGCCATCGGTTACGCATCCTGCTCTTGGAGCGTGAAGCTTCCACAACCAGCGGTTGGCTGCAATTCGTACGAACCTCCGGCCATTCCACCCCGGTCGAGGAATTGTTCGATCCGATTGAACCTCAGCGACTCCAACCCATCTCCTCTATCGAACATCGGCGTCAGATTCTCCAGCACATGTTCGACCGCCTCAAATCGCTGGCTGACTCACAAGGGCGCACCGTGCGCGTGCCGCAGCTTCCTGTAGACGATCCGGTCATCAACGATCTATTGGAAGACAGACATAACAAAGAGGACCGTTGGAAAGACCCGTTGTACCTGATGATGGCCGCTCTACTGGCGATGGATGGCGACATCGTTCGGGTGTTGAAATTATCCCGTCGCGCGATTGCACAGCAAACCGTCGACCACGAATTGTCCCGCCTGAGAAAATTTGCTGCCAACAATCCCAACCTGGAATGGATCATCACGCATCTGGCAGCCGTAGCCACGCTGCGCGGTGGATTGCGTTCCGATGAAATCATCCCAACCATCACCGCAGAATGTGAAGCACTTGGCCAATCGGATATTCAAGGGCCTCGTGCATTGGCCAAAATTCTTAAAAAAGCCCTTCCCCTTGATTCCAAAGAAAAGAACATTGATTTCATATCCCCTATTCTGCCGGATCTTCTTGGGGAGGCGGTGATCCTCCAGCAATTTTGCAGCCTCTCAAATGATGAACAGGAATCTGTCATCCTGCGAGCCGTGTTGAACGATCCGGTGATAACTGCCGTAACCATCCTGCGTACCTGTCACGATTACGCAGAAGATGAGCAATCCCCAGCCATCCGCTGGCTCGACACACTCATGCACTATGCTCAGCAGCACAAGCCAGAACTCTTCATGGTCCTTTGGCGTCAACTGCCTATGGCAACCACCGTCCTTCGCAGCCGTGCGTTGAAGGTGGTCCAACAATGCCTGAAACTGGATCAAGCCAAAGAGGAACAATTCCAAGCCCAACTCCTAAATGCATTGGCCATTCGACTCAGCGAACTGGGCAGACGACAGGAGGCATTGGAAAACGCACAACAGGCCGTGGAAATTCGACGCAAACTCGAAAAAGCAAACCCAGACGCCTTCTTGCCCGATCTGGCAATGTCGCTCAACACTCTGGCAAATCGACTCAGCGAACTGGGCAGACGACAGGAGGCATTGGAAAACGCACAACAGGCTGTGGAGACTTACCGCAAACTCGCAGAAGCAAATCCAGACGCCTTCTTACCCAATTTCGCAGCGTCGCTCAACAATCTGGCAACCTTCAACAGCGAACTAGGCAGACGACAGGAGGCATTGGAAAACGCACAACAGGCCGTGGAAATTCGACGCAAACTCGCAGAAGCAAACCCAGACGCCTTCTTGCCCGATCTCGCAGGATCGCTCAACAATCTGGCAACCTTCAACAGCGAACTGGGCAGACCACAGGAGGCATTGGAAAACGCACAACAGGCCGTGGAAATTCGACGCAAACTCGCAGAAGCAAACCCAGACGCCTTCTTGCCCGGTCTGGCAACGTCGCTCAACAATCTGGCAACCTTCAACAGCGAACTGGGCAGACGA
Organism: Phycisphaerales bacterium UBA7800; assembly: GCA_002480565.1. Taxonomy (GTDB): domain Bacteria; phylum Planctomycetota; class Phycisphaerae; order Phycisphaerales; family Phycisphaeraceae; genus UBA7800. The sequence continues at coordinate 41,843 of DLCK01000092.1, forward strand.
CAGGAGGCATTGGAAAACGCACAACAGGCCGTAGAAATTCGACGCAAACTCGCAGATGCAAACCCAGACGCCTTCTTGCCCGATCTGGCAATGTCGCTCAACAATCTTGCCATTCAACTCAGCGAACTGGGCAGACGACAGGAGGCATTGGAAAACGTACAAAAGGCCGTGGAAATCCGACGCAAACTCGCAGAAGCAAACCCAGACGCCTTCTTGCCCAATCTGGCAATGAGTTACGGGACTTTGGGGAGTGTTTTTACCGCATCCGATGAACACGACAAAGCTGCACAAGCCTATGCTCAAGGAATCGAAGCAATCACCCCCTGCCTGCAAGCCATCCCCCGGGCATTTGCCGGTTTGGCAACAAAACTTGTTAGTGACTATTTGGAAGCAAAACAAAAACTGGATGAAGAGCCGGACAAGACACTACTCATGCCGGTGGAGCAAGTCCTGCAAACATTGCAAAATGCTGCAAACGATCAAGCCCTCTCGCCAGAGCAGAATGATGGTTCTGATGGATAGGTTTGCCGCCTGACTTGTGATCCTGTTATACAATGTCAACTCGATCACCCCATTTACAGAACAGGTCCCCTTGCCCCATGAAACTCATCCACATTAGCCGTCGCGTTTTTCTGTTTTCTCTCTTTGCCCTTTGCCTGTCGGTTCTGACGCCTGGCCAATTGGCAATTGCGGAAGATACGTTTGCCATGTGGGGTGATCTGAATCGTCAGACTGCCATTTATAATGCAGGCGAGGAGATGGTCTTCACCGTCAAGCTGCTCAAAAACGACCAGCCTGTTGCAGGCTATACCCTCAAGTGGGAACGCACCGGTGATGATGGCATCAAGCAAAACGGTCAAGCTGTATCAAATGAAAATGGCATCCAAATCGTCACCTCAACGCAGGACCCGGGCTTTGTCCGAATCTATGTCACTGCGACTGATCCCGACGGCCAGAAAGTGATGACCACGATTAAAGGCAAAGACAAACCCGTCTTCTTCGACGGCGGTGCTTGCGTGGCTCCAGACAAACTCCAGGGCATTGCTGAACCTGACGACTTCGACGCATTCTGGCAGAAGCAAAAACAACAGCTTGCTTCGGTTCCCATGAAGGTGTTGGAGATGAACATGGTCAAGGAAAATGACACGGTCATTGCCTACGACATGAAAATCGCATGTGCAGGCGGCATGCCAGTCTCGGGCTATCTGGTGATGCCCAAGGATGCCAAAGCACGATCACTTGCTGCGGAAGTCAACTTTCATGGCTATGGTGTTAGAAGTGCAAATTACAACCTTGGCCGGGGCAGCAATCAAATCTATTTCAACATTAACGCCCACGGCATTGAAAACGGTCAGCCCAAAGACTACTACACCCAATTACAAAAAGGCAAACTCAGAGGCTATGGCTTTAGCATGGAAGAAAATGCCGACCCTCAGACGACTTACTTCAACGGAATGTATATGCGAGTCATGCGGGCATTGGAATATGTAAAATCACTACCCGCATGGAACGGTAAAAACCTCAAAGCCACCGGTGGCAGTCAAGGCGGCCTCCAGGCACTCGTCGCTGCGGGATTGGATACCGATGTATCCGAATGTTCAGCATGGTCGCCATGGTGCTGTGATTTTGGGCGTACGGAATTAAAACGCATGGTCGGTGGCTGGTACGTTAAATACACCCCTGCACTTTTGTACTTTGACCCGATCAATCTGGTCAAACGCGCCAACCCCAACTGTCAATTATTCATCGTTGCCAACCTTGGTGATTATGTCTGTCCCCCATCCGGTGTCTGGATCGCCTACAACAACTTCCCCGGCCCCAAGACCATCGAAACCCGACAAGGCTGCGAGCACGGTTACACGATGAAGAACTATCCCAAATTCATCGTCACGACTAAAACAGACAACTGATACCCAATAGACAGCCTGTTAATCCGCAGGCAGATTCTCAGCAAAAAAGCGTGTCCAATTACCAATGAGTATCTTGTTGATATCCACATCAGCAAACCCTCGCACGTGAAGTGCATCGGCCAACTTGGGCAGGTCGCTGATGGTCTGCAATTCTTTGGGAATGTGATCGACACCAAAGCCGCCATCCATGTCCGAACCGATCCCCACGCAATCCGCATTACCCACGAGTTGGCAGATGTGATCAATGTGATGTGCCACGTGGGTGAGACTGACTTCTTCGCGCGTGAGTTTGTTTTGAGAGTATCCGGCCTTGAGCATGAAGTTACAAAGCGCTATGCCGATGACACCTTTGCGTTGGGCGATTTTCTGAATCTGTGAATCAGACAGTTGCCGATCACCTTCAACCAGCGTTCGGACATTGGCATGACTGACACACACCGGTTTGCTGTACAGGTCAAGTGCCTGATTAATAGCCAGATCAGCAGTGTGAACAAGATCAAGGATCACGCCCTGCTCATCCATCTGTTTGACGAGTTCGATGCCAACTGCGGTCAGCGGCCCATTAAATCCTGTCCCCATGGCATGAGCGCTTTGCCCATAGTGCGCCAGGCAGGCCACGCGCATACCAAGGTCAAACCAATGCTTGACCTGCGCAGGTTCGACGATGGGGTCGGTTCCTTCCATGGCCATAATCACGCCGATGGGGGAAGTCGGCTGCCAACTGTCGATGTGGTTTTTGAGTTGCCAAGCGGTGTAGATGAGTTGGATTTCACCCAGTGATTCAAGCAGGCGATAGTATCCGAGTTGCCCGTATGCCGTGCCGTAGGCGATGGTGGAATCGGCAAAGTCGATATCCTCGCGGGCGTAGGCCACCTTGGGCGAGCGATGGGATGGATGTTGCGGTTGATCAAATCCATCGGGAAGCACACGAGCCAACAACGTTGCACAGCAGATGGCAACGCCCCCCTGCCGCATCGCTGGCAGACTCACCGTGCATTTGCCGCGTGTGTCGGTGATCATGTGCGATTCACTGTTACGCAGGGTCAACACATCCAGTCGCTGATCGCGATCGTATTGCAGCGCGTTCCAGGCAAGGTCCAAATGGGCATCGAAAATCAGTGATGGCATGATGATTCATCCGTGAAAAAATACATGGCGTCTGATATCAGGATACCGCAATGCGCAATATTTTCACGTGTCGAACTTCAGGAATTGATTTGCATCTTCAATGCAACAGCAACACGCAATGTTACAGCTATTGATGAGACTGTTTTCGTTGCGTGTAAAAGTTCATCGTCACTAGCATTCATGTCTCGACATGAAGTATGCAACTGCTATTGATGAGTCAGTTAGCTTACAGGGGTCTCAAGCATTTTGCCGAATAGTGTCAGGGGCATGGCGGCTTCGATCTGCGCTTCGACGATACTCCCAATCATGGATTCATCGCCATCAAGCATCACGATCAAGTCACCATCCGTGCGACCACAAAGCTGCGTCGTCGTGCGAGGCTTTTCCCAACCCAGGGAGATCGACGGATCGGCGGCGCTGACGGCATCCTTCCTGGACTGCTTGCTTAGTGATTCAACGAACACGCGGACGTGCTTGCCAATCATTTCATTGTGAATGTCGGTCGACACCTTGTTCTGAATCGCAAGCAGTTCATTGTTGCGACGTTTCTTGGTCGCTTCATCCACATCATCTTCAAAGCGATCAATCGCAGCCGTTCCCGGACGCGGTGAATACTTGAAGATAAAACAGTTCTTGAATCGACTGCGCTCTAAGAGCTGTGCAGTGAGTTGATGATCTTCCTCGGTCTCCGTGGGGAAGCCACAAATCAAGTCCGAAGCAATCTGACAGTCCGGCAGGAAACTGTGAACGCGCCCAAGCAAGTCCTCAAACATCGACACCGTGTAGTCACGATTCATCAACTTGAGAATGCGATCCGAACCCGACTGCACCGGCAAGTGCAGATACTGACAAATACGCGGACTGTCGCGGATGACCTGCAAAATGTCATCACCAAAATCACGCGGGAAACTGGTGACAAATCGCAGACGCTGTAAGCCAGGCACTTCTTCATGTATCCGATAAAGCAAGTCCGCAAAACTCGTCACATCATCACTGGACTGACGCGAACCATTGACCGTAATCACACTGCCGACCTGCGGCTGGGCGTGTCCATGTTCTGACATCACCGCTGCAGCATTGTCATAGTGATAATGATTGACGGTTTGGCCCAACAAGGTGATTTCAATCACGCCTGAGTCGACGAGCTTTTTGCACTCATCAATAATGTGTGCTGGTGGGCGATGCACTTCGGCACCACGGGTATTGGGGACCACACAGTAGGTGCAGAACTTGTTACAGCCACGGGTGATTCGCACGTAAGCCGAGCCGGAGTGTTCGTCAGGTGAGAAACTTCGCGCAAGGTCTAACATTTCCAACTCATCTTCGGCTGCTGCGAATGTCGATGAGCGGCGATGGGTGTTGCCTTGCAGTGCTGCCTTGACGTTGTGCTTGCCCCCGCGAAAGTCGGGGTGGGTTTTGATGGCGTTGTCGATGAGCATGGGCACTTTGTCCAACTCACCGGGGCCGCAAAGCAGGTCGATGTCGGGATGACGGACGGCCATGGTGGTGCCTTCGCGTTCAGCCATACAGCCGATGACGCCGAGGATGACGTTGCGGTCTTTTTGTTCTTTTTTGTACTTGGAGACGATGCCGATGCGACTGTAGACTTTTTGCTCTGCATGTTCGCGAACTGAGCAGGTGTTATAGAGGATCACATCCGCCTGTTTCCAGTTGTCGGTGAACTGATACCCCAGGCCGGTGAGTTGGCTTTTGACCAGTTGGGAGTCCAGCACGTTCATCTGGCAACCAAAGGTCTCCAGATACACTTGGCGGGTTGAGTCATTTGTCTGTGTCATGGCGGTATCCAAATTTGTGGCGAATCGGCCATGATAGCAGAAAAAAAGCAGAATTGAAGTCTAATTCCAAGTTCAAGGTCTCAGGCTGGTCGTTGCTACCGTCAAGTGTCCATGAGGCAGATGTAAATAAAGTAAAAAAACAGGTCTAAATCACGTTTGCCCAAGTCCTGTAAAAAATACAAATATGATGTTGATGAAAAAAAGTCACAAAAGACGATAAAAAGATTAGACGATGAAGTTACCAGATAGAACAATCTTTAAAGTAGCACTTCGACTTTTGCCTGGCTGGATTTTCCTGCTGGCAGGGATCGGGACTGTGATGGCCTGTTTGCTGATGCCAGCGATACAGGAATACCGCCTTATGCAGTGGCGACAGCAGACGCTCGCGTCGCAGCTGCATCTATTGGATCAACAGGCCGGTATCTATAAGAAGTTCGACACTGCCTTGGATGAGCAGGATCCGATTTTGCTCCAACGCCTTGCCTACTCACAACTTGGACTCATCCCACAAGGGACGGGACCAGTCAATACAAGTCAACCCCTGCCACCCGTCGGTGATTCTACCTACACCACCCAGCAAACCGACGGGTGGTTTTATGCGCCCACCAGCACGTCAATGTCCGGGCAGGACGTTTTCGATTCGGTGCTTGAACCTGGCCAAATGCCACTGACGACGCAGCCTCCACAGCCGGCCTCGACCACCTTTGTCCGACTCTCCACCGGGAAGCTTCGCCCCTGGGTCATGCTCCTGGGACTCGTTGGCATCGTTCTGGGTCTGATGTCCCATCCCCCGGCAGTGAAAAGATTCACCGACTGAGCATTCTTGCACAGTGTTCAAATCACAATTCCTGCTATTTCAAAGCAAAAACTCAAAATTTCTGTCCAATTTTGCACAGTTTATTGCACAACACCATATCTATTTAATCTTTAAACTATTTATTTTCAAATGCTCATGACTTTAAGTGCAATTTTGTGCAATATTTATTTTTTTCATTATTATTTTTGACCCTTGCATTTCTTTGCATAATCTAAAAGTATGAGTCAAACGACTTCCACCAATGTCACCATCTCTGACGTCGCCAAACGGGCAGGCGTTTCGCAGTCCACGGTGTCACGTGTCCTCAATAAGCATCCGCGGATCAGCCCGCAGACTTCCAAGCGTGTGAACCGAATCGTTGAAAAACTTGGATACGATGCTGAAGCAATCAAGCGTAAAGCTCAAGCTCGGGCGTCACGTAAGAAATCTCAGACGATCAACATTGAGACCTTGCTATGCCCGTTACCTGAGCAAAGCGACATGATGGCCTTGCCACACTTTAGCAAAATCATTGAGGGGATTGAGTCGCATCTGGCGACGATTGATCACGCGGTCAACCACATCAGCACGTGGACGGTCAAGGAATCGGACACGCACCCGAAAAACAAGCGCATCGTGGATCAACTCCACAAAGCCGATGGCATCATCATGATGGGCAACCCGTCCAGAGAACTCATCACAATGGTTCATCAGATTAACCCCAAGTTCGTTTTGCTTGGGCCCTGTGATATGGATCTGAAAATCAACACGGTCACCAGTGACGAAATCCACGGCGGTCAAATGGCTGCAAAGTATTTCATTGATATGGGCTTTACGGACATTGGCCATTTAATCGGCTCCAAGAATGTCCGAACCTGGCAGGAAAACAAACACGGTGCCAAGATTCAAACCGACATGATGCTCGGCGAAGGACACTTCCATTGTCGCTATGCCAAGAACACCGATACCCCCGAAGTTGCTCGCGCGTTTGAACAATGGATTCTCAGTGGCGAGTGTCCCAAAGCGGTCATCCTCCCCTACGTCGAATCCTTTCTGGCAATTGAATTGGTCCTAAGCAGACACCAACTCAAATGCCCCCAAGACATCAGCTTGATAGCCTTTGGCGACTTTCGAATGGAGTCCTATCACATCAAGCCCACGATCCTCAAAACGCACCCATACCTCACCGGACACAAAGGCTCTGAACGCCTGCTGCAATTGATTCTGGATAAAACCATTTGTCAGGACCCCCACCGGGTTATCATCCCGATGGAGATACTCGAAGGAAACTCTGTCTTGTCACGCCAACAAGACGGATCAGGTTAGTCGGTATCAATCAGACCAAAGAGCATGACTAAACAACATTTGATGTTGCCACACTTATTATTTGTCTTCGCATAAAACCATTTAAATCGTATTCTTCATTTTGGAGTTCGACATGTCCAAGCCTATTAAACAATCCGGCTTCACGCTCATTGAGTTGTTGGTCGTCATCTCGATCATCTCTCTGTTAATCTCAATCCTGCTCCCGGCATTGGGCAATGCCCGTAAAGCAGCACGCAACGTACAATGCCAAACGCAGATTCGATTCCTGTTAACAGCCAGCCTCATGTACACCCAGGATTACGATGGCTACCTTTCTTCACATGGCAGTTGGTGGAACTATCTTTACGACTATGGGCTCAAAAAAGTCCAGCGAACCGGTTACACCATCAAGACGCCCCCCTGCCCGGAATATGTCCCGCACGCAACAAGTTCATGGGGCAAGGAATTTGGCGGCCATTCATCCAACGGCAACGGGCGCATCCGTCCCAAATCAGGCTTTACACAAAGCAAAATCGACAACCTCACTGCCCCCTTATCCAAGCTGGTTCTATTCTGGGATGATGTCCAATCCGGCAACAACTTCCAAGGCGGCTATCCGACCAACACCTGGCATAACGGCGGGTCGTGGTACAAATTCTCTTTCCGTCACAACAACGCGTTGAACGTATCCATACTCGACGGGCACGTCCAAACGCTCAGTGGCAACGCCCCGCAAAAAGCAGGCAGCAGTCAAGCCTATCTCGTCTCACGCGACTTCTATCCAGACACCTACTGGGAATCTGGCGGACACTAATTGGCTTTATGCTCGCTCCCTCAATTCAATCGCAATCAAACCAACATTCCAACAATCCAACAGTCATCATTCGCACAGGTGGTTAGAGCCTGTAAAACATGGAGTTTTTTCAATGCCTCAACGTCACGCCCGATCCTTACAGTTGTACAAAAACGCATTGCAATTCATCACCTGCCTGCTGGTGATGACTTTACTCACACCGATTGTGAATGCTGATGCGTTACCCCAGTTAACATTCAAAAATGGAACGCTGCATGTCAAAACCGCTCACGGGCAAGGCGTGATGCAATTGGGACTCTTCCGATTGCCCTGGCGTCCAAGCACGCGTTTTGAAGCTCAGGATTTTGTCCCTGCTAACGATCAACCCAACACCTGGCAGATGTCCTACAAGACGGGCTATCCGGAAACCGATGCCGTCACGCCACTGACCTTAAACGCAACCGTTGAGATTAATAACCCCAAGCGTCTGACGGTGACTTATCACCTGCGATCCGACTCGGTGAATCTCGATGAACACACCAAGTGGATGGGCGGTGCGATGGCATCCATGCGATTCCCCAAAGACGCATCCAAACGCCAACTTACCTACCTTGCAAACTGGACACGTCACGAATTCGGTGGCGTCCCCTTTGAAGTCTCCGAAGGGACGCTGTACTACTACGACACCAAAGACATGCGCATCGGTATCTACAGCAATAAATCCAATGCCAACTGGTTTGACACCTCCAGCCAGAACCTTGGACCAACACGTGTCGATGAACATCACTACACCTACAGCTTCCAACTGCTCCTTGCGGATCCTGACACCCCCACCAACGCATTGGGCGCCTTGCTTAACGACCGGCCGTTAAGTGTCAAAATCATTTGTGACAAGGCATACAACTGGTATCCAGTCTCCAATGCCCCTGCAAAAGCCAAGGTCAAAATCAACAACGTCACCGCCGTCGGTCAAGCTTTTGAAGCGGAGATCGGTGTCCGTGATTTTGATGGCAAGATTGTTTACGACTTCAGCGAGCGTCTGAACCTGCCAGCCTTTGGTTCGAAGACCATTGACATTCAAATCCCTGCGGACAAACGCAATCTCTATTTTGTTGAAGCTTCGATCCATGAAAATCATTTTGAAGTCTTCGACCGAACCAACCTTGCCATCGTGCCCGACTTTGAATTCAAACAGGATGGCAAGACCAGTATCTTCGGCATCGCAGCGGCTTGGCCAATCCCCGATCAAGACCAAATGCTTCGACTCATCAAACGCATGGGTGTCCGCCATGCACGAAGCACCATCCTCCCTGAAGGCCAATTCCCCAACTGGCTTCAAGCCAATCTGCACACCAACATGCGTGCCAAGGTCAACCCGACTGATGAGGAAAAAAAGCAGATCGAACAAGGTCTTCGCGACATGCTTGCCAAAGCAGAAAAGTACAATGCGGATCACCTGGAATTTGCCAACGAATGGAACATGAGCCACGGCATCGGCAAAGCCTATCTCGCGCCGACCTATGTCGAAAACTATCTCACCCCACTGGATAACATCCGCAAGCAAACCCACAGCAAAGTCAAAATCACCATGATCGGTCTGGCGGGAATGGACAGCGGATTCCTCAAGAAAATGTACGAACTCGGGGCATGGGACAAGTTCGACATCATCAACCTCCACCCCGGACGTGGCAACTACACCGTGGACTATGACCCCAACGGCCCAGGGATGGTCGGTTCACATGGCAACTACTGGAACTTCTACGGTGCACTTCGAACCATGGTCCGCCTCAACAAACAGTATGGCGAAAAACCCATCATTCTCAGCGAAACCTATGCATGCACTTACCCCAACAGTTTCTGGGAAGACACCATTCGCAATGCTGCGGAGAACGTGGTCCTCACCAATGCCCTGGCAATGGCAGAAGGTGTCCAACGTGTCTTCTGGTATCAACTCAACGACTCGGTCTGGTGGAAGCGTGGCGGCGTCCGGCATACCGATCGTGAGTTTTACTTCGGACTGCTCAATCGCGACCTGAGTTTCAAACCTTCGATGATGGCATACATGAACGTCGCTGAAGCCTTGGATCAAGCCACCTTCGTCAAGCATCTGACCTTTGCATCGGACGACAAAGCCAAGGGCGTGCTTTATGACAGACCCGGCGGGAACCTTGCGATCCTCTGGCATCGGGCAGATGGATATGTCTTAACTGAAAAGAAAAAACCATTCCCATCACCTGAACCCTGGCAAGACACATGGAAGACCAAAGTCCCCATGACCTTTGCCACCACCGGTGACACCGTCACCACCCGTGATGCACTGGGACGAACCAAGACCTACTCGACAACCAATCACAAAGTGCAGTTGATCCTTGATGGTGCCCCACTGATTGTTGAAGGTTTGAAGTTCGACTAATCACAAAACGCAGACGCTTAGCCGTGTGATTGTTAACGCAATCGCACGGTTTTTTATAACCATTCTCAATCCAGTCAAACCGAACAACCCCATGTTGCTCGTGCGCGATCGTTGCGCAGCCATGCATTGGAAAGGAGCCGCTGTCGCTATATCCATTTAAGTCGCTGTCATTGCTTTGAACACTTCGCATTCAATACGCACAAGGAAAATTGAGATGAAAAAATCGACGCCGTTTTTCATTCTGTCTTATCTGTTAATTGCATCATCCGTAGTATCTGCCCAAAGCATCACGATCCAAGGCACCGACTGTACGATGGTCGCAGATGCAGGTTTGGTCTACATCCAAAGCAGTGTCGGCACGAACTTGATGAAACTCGGCGGACTTGACCTTGCATGGGAAGACCCGTTAACCAACGGCGGAACCTTCGAACAAATCAGTCCCAACGCGATCGCAATCGACTACACCATCGCCAATGATCCTGCGGGGGAAGTTGCTGTGCATGGCGTCTTCACACTCACTGGCAATTCTGTCAAAATCAATTACACACTCACCGCGCCCGATCACATGGTTCTTGGGGGCACCATGGCATACCGAGATAACCTTGCAGCGACCGGCGAAGTGTATTTCTCAGACACCAATCAACGGCGACATGACTATGCAAACGGTATCAGTATTTTTGAATCAATCAACGGCAACTCAGCATGGCGAGACAATTGGAAACAACACGTCTATCTGACCAACGTCGGCAATGACACCTATACCTGCTCAACCCAATTCACAGTCGCCCCCCATATCATCAAGGGCAGTGAATGCACCATGACCTTCGACAGTGGCTCGGTGTATCTCAAAGATGCAGACGGCATCGACCGACTCAAACTCGGCGGACTGGACCTGATGTGGGAAGACCCGCGAACCAGTGGCGGAACGGCCCAACTTATCAGCCCCAACCAAATCGCAGTCGACTTTACCGTCATTGATGACAGCAGTGGACTGGTCACGGTCAACGGCATCTACTCCCTGCATAACAACACGGTCACCGTGGATTACACCTTGTCTGCCCCATCAAGTCTGAGCCTTGGCGGAACCATGATTTTCAGACAAGCCCTAAACAGCACAGCCAACACCTACTTCACTGACACCACACAACGTCGACACGATTTCGCAACGCCGATGAGTGTTTTTGAAACTATCGTCGGCAATTCGACGTGGAAAGATTCCTTAAAGCAACATGTCTATCTCACCGACATCGGCAACGACACCTATACCTGTACCACACAATTCACCCTTGCACCGCACACCCTCCAAGGCCGCGATTGTGCAATGTACTTTGACAGTGGTTCGGTCTACATCAAAGACAATGACAATATCGACCGACTCATACTCGGCGGACTGGATATGGTCTGGGAAACCCCGCGAACCTATGGTGGAACCTACCAACTCATCAGCCCCAACCAGATCGCAGTCGACTTTACTGTCATCGACGACCCCACCGGTTTGGTCAGCGTCTATGGCATCTTCAAACTGGATGAGAACACCGTCACGGTGGACTACATGCTCATGGCACCAACACCCCTGAGTCTCGGGGGCACCATGGCATTTCGACAGGCACTTGGCAGCACAGGCAACACCTACTTTGCCAACACCACCCAACGCCGATATGACTTTGCAACACCGATCAGTGTCTTCGAAAACATCAATGGCAATGCTTCATGGCGCGACAGTTGGAAACAACATGTCTATCTCACCGACATCGGCAGCGACACCTATACCTGCAGCACGCAATTCACCGTCGCACCCCATACCATCGTCGGAACCAATCTTGCGATGCGAAGTGAAGATGGAAACGTCTACGTCCAGAATGCCTACGGGACCGACCTGATGCAACTGGGCGGTATCAATATCGGCTGGAAACCGCCCATCGCAAACGGCGGTACCGTCGAACTCATCAGCCCCAATCAATTCGGCATTCAATATGACATCACCAACGATGTCTCCGGACAGGTCAGCGTCTATGGCATCTACACCTGCAACGACAACACCGTCGATGCGGATTTTATATTGACCATCCCATCGGGCATGAGTATAGGAGGCACGCAAATCCGACGTGCCGCAATCAATAAGACCGGCGATGCACTGGAAAAAATCGGCCGATGGGAACGTGATGAGCTGGGAGGGGTTGCATATGAAGTAAAATCCGCCTACCTGCGGCGATTCGAATTCAATCAGTCGGTCGCCCTCTTTGAACACATCCAAGGCAATGCAGGCTGGCAGAACAACCAGACCCAAAGCATCAGCTTTTCGGATAATGGTGATGGAACCTATGCTGCTCATACAAGCTATACCGTCGATAATGCCAGCCGAAGCAGTCAAGCGGTCGCTGAACATCTCAACGAGCAAACTGCAACCATCAGCTTCGTCAATCAATACCAACCCTTTAACGTCTGGCAGTCCGGTCAAACTCCGGAAGTCACCATTCAATTAACCAGCGTACAAAACCAGACACTCACCGGCACGCTCTACGTCACCGCACACGACTACGATGGCAATGTCCGACTCAATACGCAGCAAGCCATTAATCTTGCTGCATGGCAATGCTTCGAAAAAGCCTACAGCATCCCCCTGCTTCACTTGCCGGACATCGCGTTCGTGGAAGCAAAATTCATGGACGACCAAACCGAAATCTGTTTCACCCAAACCAACGTCGGCGTATTGCATGACTATACCTTCACGGACAAACAAAACAGCAACTTCGGCATCAGTGCATATTTCGACATCCCCACTCAATCAGACGTCCACGGACTCCTACAACGCATGGGTATCCGCTGGAATCGAAACGGCGATACAACGCTGACATCAACCCAATACGATGCTGTTTCCTGTTTGCATAACAATGTCACCCCAAGTCAATGGAGCAATGACCCGGCAGCGAAAAACGCCTATTTCCAAGACATGCTCACGCAATGTGACAACCATCAAAACCCCTACTGGGAATTTGGTAACGAATGGAACATGTCCACCATTCACACAGGAACCCATGCAGACACCTATGTCAATGACTGGTTGATCCCGCTCACTGCTCAACGGGCCGGACATAATGTGCAGTTAATGTCCGTGGGGATCGCAGGTGCGGACACGACCTTCCTCAATGCCATTGCCTCCAATGGTGGATGGAACATGCTTGACGCCATTGCCATGCATCCGGGTCGCGGCAATTTCACACCCGACTACGCTGAGGGCGGCTGGACCTACCTTGGTGCCATCAACAGTTTCAAAACAGCCATCAATAACCATGGCTACAAACCCCTGTGGCTCACCGAAGTCTATGCCTGCACCTATCCCAACAGTGGTTGGAAGGACTCCTACCGTCGTGCAGCGGAAAACATTATTCTGACCTATGCGTACGGTGTCTCAGAAAACATCGCAGGTGTCGAGTTCTATCAACTGCATGATTCAGTCTGGCATGACCGCGGTGGGATCAACCCCAATGACAGCGAATACCACTACGGCATTCTCTACCGTGATGGCACGCTCAAACCATCACTGCTGGCATTCTGCGCTATTGCTCAGGCACTCGATGGCGCGACCTTCAACAAGTACATGACATTTACCAACCCCGACATCAAAGGTATCCAGTACACAACGCCCCATGGCAACATGGCCATCATCTGGAATCGCGCAGAGGGTTATGTTTACGACGACTCCATCGAACAGGACCCCTGGGTTGACCACTGGAACACGAATACCACGATCACGGTCAATTCCAGTCAATCATCATTAACTATCATCGACACCATCGGTCGCAGTAACACCGTACCAGTCTCCGGCGGTAGTGCTTCGCTGACTGTCAACGGCGCGCCGATCATTGTCTATGGCATGACGGCACAATAATCGCCGAATCACTTCCACTTCATCAAAGGTCGCGCAAGTCTAACTTGTGCGACCTTTTTCATTACAGACCACCGCACCGATTCATTCGTCACAACCGTCACAAAATCAAGTCCAATTGTTTTGATTCATTTGCATCAGCATGCTCGCGTGATATTTCAAGCTTGTACCCATGCCCTGCGCATGGTGTTTATGAGTCAATACCGCCTTGACAGGAAGGAATCAAAGAGATGTCCGATACGCTTAGCAAAGTCACCGAAGTGTTCATTGATGTGTTTGATGATGATGAAATTGAGTTGGAACTTGAAACCACTGCTGAAGATGTCGATGCATGGGACTCACTGATGCACGTGACGTTGATGCTCAATATTGAAAAGGCATTCGGCGTTCGCTTTGCCAGCTCCGAAGTCGCAGGTCTTAAGAACATTGGTGAACTGGTCGGACTCATCGAAGCCAAGACCGCTGTCGCCAGCTAAAAACACGATTTTAACGGGAAAAGACGCATGTTTTCAGGCAAACTTCACCACGTGGGTATCATTGTGCACGAAGAGGATCGCGTGCCGGAATTGGCAGCGACCTTCGGGCTATCACTGGGTCGAACCGAATACGTCGAAGAATACGAAGCGCTGTGCATCTTCACCGAAGGTGCACTGGGCGTGATCGAATTCATCGTGCCCAAGGGGCCCAAGCTCGCCAAGTTCAATAAGGGCATGGGCGGGTTGCATCACATCGCCATTCAAGTCGATGACATCGAACAGGTCACCGAAGAACTCAAAGCCAAAGACATGCAGTTGCTTGAAGAAAAAGCGGTCGACGCTGGCCCGATTCTCATCAACTTCCTGCCCCCAGCCTACACCCGTGGCATCACCGTCGAATACATCCAAAACAAAACCTCATGATTAAATGACACCTGTCAGAGTTCCGAGGGATGGGAAGAACGCATGACAACGCTAAACTCAAATATGCAGCAGGACACCGAACGCTTTGACGAAGTGACCGTATTTAATCACTCACGCAAACTCCGCAAAGAAAAAAAGCACGACGAAGCATTGGAGACCTTGAAAAACGCGATGCGTCGGCAATGGCTTTCAGCGGAGGGCATCGAAAAAGCCGGACGCCAGATCATCAAGCATTTCAAAACACACGAAACCAAAACCATGCGTGTACTGGTGCTTGGCCAATGCACGACCAACTGGGTCTGTAACTGTATCACCGCTTCTGCCTTTGCAGGTGGCATGTCCGTCATCGCCGATGAAGGTCAGTATGACAACGTCATGCAGGAACTCATGGCAGCTGCATCCAGCGATGTGAAATACGATGCGGTCGTTCTGCTTCCCTGGCATACACGTCTGCTTGCTGAAGGTGACCGCGATACCCAACAACGCATCGAAGACGAAATCTCATTCTGGCAACAGGCATGGAACTTTGTCACCGGCCAACTCAATACCCGATTGATCCAAATCGGCTACGACTACAAGTCCCCCGGACACCAGGGCCATCACCTTGGCGGGCAAGCGGGTGGTCACATCAATCTCGTGCGGCAGGTCAATGAAGCTCTGCGATCAAACCTTCCTGAGATGAGCTTCTTTATCGACCTGGATCAAGTCTCAGGCATGGTCGGACGTGAAACGTTCTACGATGCCCGCCGATACTACTGGACCAAACAACCTTTTAGCGAAGTCGGCACCGCACGTCTGTCGGAACACATCTTTGCGGCGTTTCGCACCATGGTCAACGGCCCCAAGAAAGTGCTCATCCTCGATCTGGATAACACCGTCTGGGGAGGTGTCGTCGGGGAGACCGGCCCGTTAGGCATCGGCATTGGCGACAGTCCTGCTGGCGAAGCGCATCGCGCCCTGCAACGCTATGCCAAAAGCCTGCAATCCAAGGGGATTCTGCTTGCGGTCTGTTCCAAGAACAATGACGCCGACGCCAAGGAACCGTTTGAAAAAAATCCTGACATGATCCTCAAGCTCGAAGACTTTGCGGCCTTTGAAGCCTCGTGGGATCCCAAAGCGGTTGCCATCCAACGCATCGCTCAAACGCTGCGTCTGGGGCTGGATAGTTTTGTATTCATTGATGACAACCCGGTGGAACGTGAACACGTCCGCCAGATGCTTCCCATGGTTGAAGTCGTGGAAATCAGTGATGATGCAAGTGAATATGTGCATGCTCTGGAACGTGGTCTTTGGTTTGAAACGATGAACGTCACCCAAGCCGATGCACAGCGCGTCGAACAATACCGCGCTGAAGCCCAGCGTCGTGAGGTTCAATCCAGTTTCACGTCAATGGATGACTATCTTGATTCATTGAAAATGACTGCTGATGCACGACTCATTGATGAGCAGGACTTTGCCCGGGTGATTCAACTGCTGGGCAAGACCAATCAATTCAATCTCACCACGCGTCGCCACACCCCGCAAGTGGTCGAAAAAATGCTAGCGGATAGTGACAACATGGGCATCACCCTTCGCGTGACTGACCGCTTTGGCGATCACGGACTTGTCGCAGTCTTGCTTGCAGTGCTTACGGATCACCCGATGGGCAAGGACGGTAAAGCCTTTGAAGTGGACACCTGGCTGATGAGTTGCCGCGTGATTGGTCGGACGGTTGAAGAGTTCTGTTACAACAGTCTGCTCGAAGCTGCTCAAGAGCGCAATGCCGATTTTGTCGTTGGCAAATACATCCCCACTGCCAAGAACGCATTGGTCAAAGAGCTTTACGACCGTCTGGGTTTTGAAAAGATTCACACGGATGACGATGGCACGGTGACCTATGAATTGGACGTCCACAATGCGGAACTTCGTAAGACTTTTTTGGCTAAGGTGGAAACGACCGCATGAGTAGTTACATCATCGATCTTGCCAAGCCCGAATTCTGGGTGACGTTTCTAGCTGCGGTTATACTGCTGGCGCCGATGGCCAACGGTCAGTTTCGCAGTCTGCGTTTTGCGTTGATCAATCTGGGTTTTCTGACCGCATTACTCGGATTCACCGGTGGCGGTGTGATCCTTGCCGGCTGCGTGGTGGCATGGTTATTGACCGTTGCCATCAAGAACAAACAACTTCGCCCGGTCTTCTCAACGGTCGCCCTGCTGCTGTGCATCGCCCTGTTTTTGTTGCATAAGATCCATGGCATTGGCGAAGCGATTCGTCTGCAAGGTGCAGCCCCGATTCTCTCACTGATTGCTTTTTCGTATGTCTGTCTGCGTCTAATCGATATGTATCGGAGTCTCTGGGAGGAGCGTTTGCCGTTCCCGAGTTTGATTCAGACGATCAACTACTGCCTGCCGTTTCATATGATGGCTGCGGGTCCTATCCAGTCTTACGAAGAGTTCATCACTCAACCCGACCTGCCGCGTCCCGTCGAATCTCGCCAGGTACTTCGTGGCTTTGAACGTCTTGCCTTTGGTGTGTTCAAAAAATTCGTCTTAGCCTTTGTGATCCAGAAAATTTTTCTTACCGACTTTACCGCAGGCAACGGTTATTGGGCACTCGAAGCACAGATGTTTTTCATCTGGTTGTACATCGACTTCTCTGCTTACAGTGATATCGCCGTGGGCATCGGTCGAATCATCGGCGTGCAGACCCCTGAAAACTTCAATCGACCTTACCTTGCCCGTAACATCACCGTCTTCTGGGAACGCTGGCACATTTCACTGTCCATGTGGATTCGCCGGAACCTGTTTTACCCAACGCAAATCGCAGCGCTACGCGTCACTGGCAATCGCTGGCCGATGTGGTGCGCCTCGGTTGCGTTTATGGTGTCCTTCCTGCTGTGCGGACTCTGGCATGGTATCGCCTGGAACTTTGTCGTCTGGGGCGTCATGCATGCATCGGGTTTGATCATCGTCAACCTGTATAAAAAACGACTCTCCAAAAAGCTCAAAGCCAAGGGTGTCAAAAAATATATGGCCAACCCCTACATCAAAGTCGTGGCGATGGCCATCACCTTTGAATGGGTCGCAATCAGTCACTTGACCTTCTTCTTCC
The DNA here is from genome assembly GCA_002480565.1 of Phycisphaerales bacterium UBA7800. Classification (GTDB taxonomy): domain Bacteria; phylum Planctomycetota; class Phycisphaerae; order Phycisphaerales; family Phycisphaeraceae; genus UBA7800. The sequence goes on from DLCK01000092.1 coordinate 59,862, forward strand.
GGACTCCGGAAATGATGCAGGGCTTTTACTGGTTGGTCAATTTAGTGACCGGCGGAGGTAGCGGACAATGAAAATGATCCATTGCATCAAACGTTGGCTTAGCCCCGTGCAGGACATGCCTGCGTGGTTGTACTATCTGAAGCTCATCACGGTGATCCTCATGTTCATGCTCGCATACTGCATGGCACAGCAGGACAATCCGTTTTTCTATCAGGCGTTTTAATCATGACCGACAACAGTCCTCAAACTCCTCAAGCACCTGAAGCGCTCACCGCTACAATGCGCATCACTGCTATTGTGCGCGTACTCACAGGCCTGATGGTCATGGCGTTGATCGTTAACATCATCCTGAATGTCAGTTCGACGCTTTGGCCGAACTGGATCCCGGAGAAAATGTCCGGCGCCGGATTTCAAAAAGACATTACGCAGCGCGTCCATGCAGCGGAGAAAGCCTTCACTTCAAACGCTCAATTGCAAAACCAAAAACTATGCGTCTTTTTAGGGCTTTCCAGTCAACGTGAATCGGTGGACCTGGCCACACTCACTGACATTGATGGCATTGATGCCAAATACCTTGGACTCTGCGGCGCAGGTTTGAGTATGGCAACGATGACCCAGCAAAGCAGCGCACTATTTGACAGTAACCTCAATCCACAACTGGCAATCATTGGTATCAATCTGTATCACCAGGTTGACCCACTGGTCATCGCCAAGTTAAAACAGGCTGACGCTCCGGTGGTAACCAAGACGGGCTTGCCAATCATCACACCGCTGCTCAAAGGTGACATCCGCAAGACATGGCATCAAACGCGACAACGGATATGGGTCTATCAACGCCGACGTGATGTCAATACCGTTTTGACAGAAAATCTTGCAGCCATCAACACCCAAATGCTCAATCTTTTTGGAACATCCTCCAGCAGTGGTTCGGATGAAGTAACAAGTCCATGGCGTGAAATGATCCGCATTGATGGCCCGGAAAAAGCATCCAAAGCAACCTACAAAGCACAAACTCAAAGCTACGCAAACCGCGGACTCTTTGATGTTGCGTCTTATGAACCGCAGTTAATTACCCAGGAAGAAAAAGCCTTAAACGATATCATCCGCGAATTGCAACAACGAGGCAGTACCGTCGTAATCATGCTCATGCCTGAGTACAGTTCGCTGCGCGAGTCGGTTCCTGCGGTTGCGATGCAGCGCCTGGCAGAAAACCTTCAAACCACTTTTGGAGACACTGCCCCAGAGGTCATTGATATGCGTGACGCACTTGGTGATGACAAATTCACAGACATCTCGCATGTGAATTCATCAGGTCGAATGGCGTACAGCAAGTTGATTGCGCCGATGCTGGTTAAGTGGATGCAGTGAGTTTATACCCCCGGGGACTCAAGTCCCACGGGCTTTATTTGAATTCAATTGCGTTTGGATCGGATGCGTTGGGTTAGCACTAACCATGCGGGCATGACCGTCCAACAACTAATCAGCGTCAAGATCAATCCCAGACTCACCACAAAACCAAGACTGCGAATCCCACGGTGTTGGGCGAGCATCATGCAGGCAAAACCGATGACCGTGGTCAACGTGGTGATGGTGATCCCCTTGCCTGTTGCCTGCGTGAGTCCGGGGGGATCGTCTTCGGGATGTTGACGATAGCGATGAAGCACATGCACGCCACTGTCCACCCCAATCCCAAACATCAATGGCAGGACAATGATGTTCGCAGGATTGACCTGCATACCCACCAGCTGCATGATCGCAAACGTCAAACTAAATCCGATTGCCACCGGTAACATCGCAAGCAGCGCATCATGCACATTGCGAAAGTCGATAAGCACGATGATAAAAACGATCATCAATGCCAAAGCGCCAGCCTGAACATAGGCATCTCGGATGAGTTTACCTGACTGATAAATCTGCATCAGCACACCGGTGATCCTGGGGTCCACCGACTTGATCTGTTTGACAAAACCAGGCAAAAATTCCGGCGCCAAAGGACTCTGCCCAACAGCGAGTTTGGGATAGACTTCCAAAGTCCATCTGCCCGATTGGTCGTGATACGCTCGCAACAATTCCGCAGGCACATCCGAAGGGGTCAATGGTGAAGTGTCCAACACCGGAGCAACCTGCTTGGCAACTTGGATCTGCAATCCATTAAACCAGTGATTAAGCCGCCCCACGCGTTTAGGCAATGAATCAACCGGCCATTGAACCATATCGGAATTGAGTTTCACAACCGATTGCCCGACCCCGGCCAGGCGATCTTTAATCTGCTTGGGCATTTTGAAAAGTGATGCACCATTGATGGCCAACTGCAAGGCTTGTAACTGGGTCTGGAGTTGTTCGACTTGCTTAGGCGTTACGGGTTTGTCATCGATTGGCTCAGGTGTCAGGCCGGTACCCAATTGGTTTTTGAGTTGGTTTAGCCGATTGATTTTGGCTTGTTCGTCAGGCGGGAAAAGCATGCCGATGCCACCGAAATTGGGTTGTACGGTGTCGAGTTTGGCAAACTCGGTCATACGTTCTCGAGCTTGCTGCATATCCTTACAGACACTCACGCCAAAGTAGATCGACTCGCCGCCATCGGTACTGATGCGTCGGGCCCAATTCATGGCTGGCGCGTTGACAGGTTGGAGTTTAAAAAGGTCATAATCAAACCGCACATGCGTGATGGCAAAGTAGCTGGACACCGCAGTGAGTGACAAGGCAATGACCACCGTCAGCCAGGGATGTCGCGCAAAGGGTAATACCCAACGCGTATCAAAAAAATGGAGTTTGCGATTTTCCATCGGCTTGAAATGTTCATGTCCGGGTTTGACCAGACGCAGCAATGCCGGATACACGCTGAACATCGCAAGCAGGCAGAGCAGCACACCGACACTGGCAATAAAGCCCATTTCTGCTACGCCGGTAAAGTCGGTGAGCAAGGTGGTCATGAATGCCGCAGCGGTGGTGCATGCCCCGGTGAGCACTCCCGGCCCGGTGATGCGGAAGGTTTGAACCAGGGCATCGCGGAAACCTTCTTCACTGTCATCATGATCGTGACGCAGATTCTCAAAACTGGATTTAAGATGAATCGCAAAGTCGATCCCAAGGCCAAGCAAAATAACAGTGAAGACCACGCTGATCACCTGCAGGTGTCCAACGGTAATCGTAAGAATCCCAAACGACCAGGCGATGGCGATGAACAGTGCAACCATCGCAAGCATCGGCCCACGGACACTGTGAAACGCGAGCATCAGCAAAATGGCAATAAGCACGGATGCGATGATCGTAGCAAGCGTCGAGTCATGGGTGGCAATGGCGGTCTCCTCGCCTTCGACCACTTCGATACCAGTGAGTCCGGCTTGAAGGTCTTTGTAAGCTGAAGTCTCAAGCAAGTTGGTCAATTCAGATTGGATCGAGTCGATTGCACCTTTGAGTGCGTTGAGCTTACCTGACTCTTCGAGAGGGGTAATGCGAATGAAGTAAAGTCTGCCGTTGGGACTGGTGAGATATTGTTGTCTTTCGACCTGTGGTTTTATCTCATCCATTAAAGGGTTGGTTAAATCACTTTCGAGGACTTGGCCATACGCTTTGATCAAGTCATCGAACTTGCTGATCTGTTTGACGGTGTCGTCAATTTCGATGTGTTGGGATTTGCTGTCTGTATTAATAGACGATGCTGATCTGCGGATATCACCAATGGCACGTGACAGAAGATCCGCAGGTGATTTAGCCTGTAGTAAAGACAGACTTTGCTCAACGTGCTGAAGCTGATTTTTGAATTGCTCACTTGGTGCCAATCGAATCGCTTTAGGTGAAAAGTCGGCAGTGTCCATCGTACTGGTCACATTCCCGACAAGTGGCAAGGCTTCGAGTCGCGGTGTCAATTCAGATACAAATTTTGCAGCCAAGCCAGATTTCACCCAGAACACGTCCGGAGAAACGGATTGGTTTTGTTCTGGTCCGGCATCGACCACCACGACCAAGTCACGTGAGCCGGGGAACTTGGTTTGCCAGTCGATGAAGACTTGGTTCCAAGGCAGGTCAGGTGAAATAAGGTCATTGCGATTGGGTTGGAACTGGAGTTTAAGTGCAGTCACCGTGATCGACGCGATAGCCAGGAGCACCGCCACCATGATGATGGTCTTGGGGCGATGTGCCACGAGTCTGGCCCATGCGCCGAGGAAGTAGTAGCGTCGATTTTTGACCATAGAGAGAAAATCGTATGTTGAAGTGGATGATGAAACAAGCTTGTGGCTGAATTTGAGCTTCGCTCAATCCCGGCTCGCTATGGCAAAAAAAACGTACTTGCGTTTACCCTGTTTCCATCATCATGAGCAAACGGATGTAGACGTTTGTGTCTTTACGAGCCGTCACGTGTCGCGACGAAATCCGTAGCTGGGAGATTCATTCGTCAACTGCGCTAATCGTTAGCCGACGGTCCATATTATCAGACCCAATTCACCGAGCCCCCATACCTTTGAAACACAACTTTCGAATACTCCAACTCCTTTAATTGACAATCAGATATAAGCTCCATGGCAAATAGGTATCCCGACAAAGGCAAAAGAGACTTTTTCTGTTAAGATGCTTGCAACCGGGATCAAGGACAACGGGTAATGAATGACGTGGAGCCATTAAAGCTGACCGAACGAAAGAAAGCGGCCGGTCAACAGGAGCATCGGGATGATGCCCAACTTGCCAGGCTGATCGCAGAAGGCGACCGAGCTGCGGCTGGCGAGTTAATCGAGCGCTACCAGGCACCGGTGCGTTCGTTTCTGCTGAAGCTCAGTGGTAATGCCGATGTGGCTGACGATATTGCACAGGAAACTTTTGTCCGCGTTCTCAAATATGCCAAGCGTTATGATCCTCAATTCAAGATGATCACTTGGCTGCTGACCATTGCACGGAGACTTTGGCTTAATCATCTGAGGCGTAAAGACAACCAGACGCACAATACCAGTTATGAGCAGATGTCCGAAAAGGCATCTGGCCCGGACATGACACTTCAGAGAGAAGACCAGTTGGAACACACCCGCAAGCTGCTAAGCGATGCCATGACGCATCTGACCGAACCGCAGCGGACGGCCTTGGTCTTGTTTCATCAACAGGAATTACCGGTGGGAGAAGTGGCCAAGGTCATGAAAATGCCCGAAGGCACTGTTAAAAGTCATCTTCACCGCGCACGGGCGGCTTTAAGGAAGATACTGCAACCCAACGTGGAGGTTATCGAGTCGTGAATCAACACCAGAACATCGAACACTTATGGGACGCTTACCGCGATGGTGACATCACCGCGGAAGATAAAGCCCTGTTCGAACAATATCTCGCTGATCACCCCGATGAGCAAGCTCTCTTTGACGCTGAGACGCAGTGGCTTGACTCGTTGCATGACCAACCGGTCACCAGTTCCGCCCCGATGCTGTCAATTGCTCAAACCCAACCTGCCAACCGCGCCTTTGCGGCTGCGGTGTTGGATCACTGGGATGATGCGTCCCGCCCGGTGCTTGCGAAAATCCACTGGAAGTCCGCTGCGTTTTCCGCAGGCTGGCTCGTGGCTGCAGCCGCCATTGCCATTGCCATGTGGGTCAACGCACCTGACGCAACCCTTCCCAACAATGATGCCGGCCCGCAAATCGCCCATCGCCCCCAACCACGTAGTCATCCATTGACCTCATTGGTGCAGGACATGGATCGAACCTACGACGAACAGCCGACCAATGTCTTTGCGGCCTTTGGCTCGATGATGAGTCTGAGCAATGTGGAAGTCACCCCGATTCAACCAGCAAGCTATCAGGAGCGTTGATTGATGTCGATGAGTGGTCTAGTCCTGATTCTTACCAGTTGGATGGCAGTCGCCGCTGCCCCGCCCCACGAGGCATCACTCACACGTGAACCTTTTGGCCAATGGATCCCCGCCGACACGGCTGTGGTCGTGGAAGTCACCGACGCAGGTCAATGGTCTGGGGACTTTGGTGACAACCAACTCGGGCAAATCCTCCTGCGATTCTCACCAGCGAATCGCTTTTTCCGTGGCTGGCGTCGCATGCAGCAAATGCTCGACCAGACCAGCGCTCAAATGGTCGACAACTACTTTGGCAAGTCCGTTGTCCTCCTGGCTGCACATACCAGTCCCGGCTCGCCGATGGTCATCGCTTCACGTTTAGCCAACCGCCAAAAAGCAGCCGAGCTGATTGAAAAGTTCGAACTTCAAGAACGCGAAGTCTATGCTGACCATCACATTTATCAGACTCCTGATGGTGGTGCGATTCTCTCGGTGCATGACACCACCCCGACCATCATCCTCACCTCAGAACGCAACACGCCTTACCTTAAGCGACTCATTGATGCAGCCGAAACTGAGCCACTGCTCAAGGATGATCAAGCCTTCGTGCAATTCCTTGCATCATCTCCTCAAAACAGCGTGCTCAAAGGCTATATCCGTGTAGACCATGAAGATGCCAAGCACAGTTTTTTTGTCACCCATTCAGACGATGCAATCCGCGGGCACTACGTGGGCAAGATGCCTCAGATGATGCAGGTGCTCTCGCAATTGGGTTCCGACAAGCCGCATCGCTTTGGTCCCCTGCCACCTGACTGCATGGCAGCGGTCTCCGTGAACCTCAGCAATTCGCATCCCAATACCGTTACTTTCATCGACAAAATCCTGGCTCCCAAATCATTCCTAAATGACGTCCAACCCAAACTCGGCCAATCAATGGTTCTGTTTCTCAACAAACCCCAGCAGGCCCAGATGATCCCGTCCGTAGGATTGGCAATCCAGATGAAAGACACCAACCTGGCGTCGGACATGGACACCTTCATGAAAAACGTGATGGTCGTCAGCAGCATGTCACTGGAAAAACGTCGCCCCCCCGGAAGTCCCGAAAGCCCCGAAAGTCCTGACAATCAACCACCGCCCCCCCCCGTCCAACCCTTACTGGTCAAACACAATCAAACCGCGTACCGCACCGCACCAGTTGCGAACATCAAAATGATTCAGCAAGGCATGACTGTCATCACACCCATCCAACTGAGTTGGGGGCGCATCAACAATTGGTACGTGGTGAGTTCCGACAAGGAAACGTTCTGTCAATGCGTGGACAATCCTGCTGAAAAGGCTTCGCTGATCCAGCAAGTTGCAGACAAAAATCCGCAGGCCAATCCCGGCCAACCCATCGCCCAATTGCAGATCAAACCGCAAATTTTTGCCCAACACCTTCAGCGTTTTGGTAAAGATCAAGTCATCGAAAAATCATCCCCACGTCCGGGCAGTCGACGCTTCTATCGCCAAAGCCCCATCAACATCAACGACCTGTGCAAAGCACTCAACCAATTCGCCAGTATGAAGGTGGACGTCTACCGCGATGCTCAGAATCAAATGGTGACTGAAGTTGAAATGATCAAGCAAGCTGCAGAGTAAGTTCGTTTTGAGTTGTGAAAATTAGCTTGTACTGATCAGATCATGCTCTAGCTGCGACACTGCGTGTCGCTGATCTTTGTGACACATATTATCACAGCTATTGCGGCTGCAGATGCTGAGAATCAGTCGCGCATCATCCCACATCAATCAACCCAAGCGCCGTGCCGTACTGTTTGAGTAACACCTTGCGAAGGGTCTGATTCTCAGGCAGCTTCAGTTGGGCGTCGGCTTTGACCATGTCCGTGGCATCGCGTTTTGCAAGCTGTAACAAGTCCATATCCTCAGGTATCCGTGCGACTCTCAGCGGGGGCATCCCATGTTGACGGGTCCCAAAGAAGTCGCCCATGCCTCGGATTTCAAGGTCTTTTTCAGCAATCCGAAAACCATCCGTGGAGTCGGCAATGGCATCAACGCGCTGCTGACCTTCATCGGTCACCGGGTCTGCAATCAGCACACACAAGTTCTTCACATCCTTGGTGCCACGCCCGATGCGACCGCGGAGTTGGTGAAGCTGTGCCAAGCCAAATCGCTCAGCATGTTCAATGACGATCATCGTTGCATTGGGGACATCCACGCCCACTTCAATCACCGTGGTAGCCACGAGCACATGCACATTGCCTTCGCGGAAGCTGCCCATGATTACATCACGCTCAGCAGGTTTGAGGCGTCCGTGCATGGAGGAGACGGTAAAATCTGCGAAGTATTTTTCCTGTAACAACCGCGAATGCGCTGCCACACTCTTGAGTTGGTTTTCCGACTCTTCTTCCGACTCATCAATGGCAGGCACGACGACATACACCTGCTCGCCCTTGGCGACACGTGAAGCGATGTACGTGTACACATCATCGGACTTCTCGCTGCCGACCACGCGGGTGATGATGGGTTTACGTCCAGGTGGCAAGCCGTGAATCGTCGAAACATCCAGATCACCAAAGAGCGTCAAGCTCAGTGTCCGCGGGATCGGCGTTGCGGTCATCACCAGATAATGCGGGCTGGCAATCCGCCCTGCCTGCACCTGCTCGGACATCTTGGAACGGAATGCTGCGCGTTGGAGCACCCCAAAGCGATGCTGTTCATCGACCACTACCAGTGCAAGATTACTAAACTTGATTGACTCACTGACCAGTGCCTGCGTGCCGATGATGATGTCGATTTCGCCTGCTTCAATCCGAGCTTCAATTTCCTTACGCGCTACGGAGTTGGCAGAGGCTTGCCCCGCGGTGAGTAATTCAATGCGTACCGACGAACCCTTGAGCATCTTGCTCATTGACAGGTAATGCTGCTCAGCGAGTAATTCCGTAGGCGCCATCAACGCGCCTTGATATCCGTCACTGACAGCCATCAATAATCCGTAAAGCGCGATAACGGTTTTGCCGGACCCCACATCGCCTTGTACCAGTCGGTTCATGGGGACATCGCGTTGGAGGTCTTTGGCTATTTCGCCGACCACCTGTTTCTGCGAGTCGGTGAGTTCAAAGCCAAATCGCTGGCGAATGTGTTCATCCTTGGCCTGGGAAAATCGAAGAGTCGGGGCCTGAAGTCTGTCCTGGTTGTACTGTCGCTTGAGTTCAATCCCCAACTGCAACAGCAGCAGTTCATTGAACGCCAGACGCCTGCGCCCGACGCCCGGATCATCCGGTTGGTCGGGGCGATGCACCAGCATCAATGCCTCTGCCAAATTCGGCATGGCATGATGTTCCAACAACTCGACAGGCAAAGGATCGGGAATCTGCCCCGCCAATTGATCCAGACAATGCGCGATCAATTCTTCGATTTGAGACGAAGGTAATTTTTCCGTTGCCGGGTAAATCGGTCTGCGATAGGAAGGCAAGGGTTCGGGGACGACATCATAAGCAAGTGTTTCAAACTTGGGGTTGACCATCTGCGGGTATCCGCCGAAGTGCTGCACCTTGCCGGTGACGCGAAGATGCACACCGGGGAAAAGTTTTTCCTGTAAATATGCCGCATTAAACCAGACGAGTCGCAGGGTGTCCGCCTCATCCTGTAGTGTCACTTCCAGACGACCTTTGCCTCGCCCACCAGCGACCCAACGCTTGGCTGCGACGATCCCCCTTGCCGTACCGATGGTGTCGGCCTGGAGTTGTTCGACGGACGTTTCCCCTGCGAGAAACTCATAGCGCATGGGCAGATGTCTTAGCAGATCACTGACATTTTCAATGCCCAGTTTGTTTAGGGATGCCGCCCGCGCTTTACCGACACCGGGCAGTTCTTTGACTGAGGTGGACAGTGTGAGTTTGGGTTGTGCTTTGGGGTCGGTCATCTATGTTTATGATAAGGGGATTGTGACAATTAATCTTGGTGCCCCGGGGACTCAAGTCCCACGGGCTTTAGTTCCATTCACTTAGGTCGCCGGAGTCATCCGGAGTCGTGGGTTACCGTGTGATTTGATTCACGTAGACCGGGACACGTGGTAAGGCGTCGATAAATGCCCTGCCGTAACTTTTACTGACAATGCGATTGTCCAACACGACCACGCGACCGGTATCCTGCTTGGAGCGGATGAGTCGGCCAAAGCCCTGTTTGAATTTGAGCACCGCTTCGGGCAATGAGTATTGCGCAAAGGGATTGCCACCGCTGAGCTTGATCTGCTCAATGCGTGATTCGACCAACGGCTGATCGGGGGGCACAAATGGTAATCGCGTGATAATCACGTTCCGCAAACCTTCACCCATCACATCCACCCCCTGCCAAAAACTGTCGGCACCCAAGAGCACACTGCGCGGATTGCGTTTGAAGGACTCAAGTAACTCCGAACGTTGCGGCCCGCTGCCATGCACCAGTAACGGCATGTCACGTTGGGCTAAAAACGGTTCCAACCATTCTGCGACCTGTCGAAGCAATCTGAAACTGGTGAACAACACAAACGCGCCGCCATCGGTTTGATCAATATGCTCCAACACCAACGGGCTGAGCTTGGCTGCATACTCACTGTGATTGGGGTCCGGCAGATTGGAGACGACAAACAACTGTGCCTGTTTTTCATAGTCAAAGGGTGAACCCAGTTGAAGCGTGGTCGATCCTGCGGGGATGCCCAGGCGTTCAAAGAGATGCTTAAACGCGCGGTCGCCGGAGTCTGCTTTGCCGGTTGCCAGTGTCGCGGAGGTGAGAATCACACCGCCCTTAAGCTGATCTTCATTGGACTTGTTGTAGAGGTTTTCTTTGAGCAATGGTCCGACATCCACAGGTGCGCAGACCAATTTAACGCGCGGGATGCGATGCTCGGTTTGCATTTCGATCCAGTACACCGAGTCCTCAACGGTCTGTTCAATCAATGCGGTGAGCGCACCTGCAATGGACTGAGCGCGGTTGATGTAACTGGCGACTTCCAGGCGTTCGTCATCGTCTTCGGTGTTATCGCGGATGAGTTTGAGTGAGGAGGTCAGGTCTTTGAGAACGGGAGACAGTTCGTTGGTCACAACGTTGGGTTGCTGGATTCTGCCGTTGGATCGTCCTTCGTTTTCCTGCCATGCGATGAGTTCGCCAAAGAGGTTTTCCATCGCACGATGGGCCACGTAGATCAAGTCCATAGCACGTTGTAAGCCGGGAACACTTGAGCCACGCTTGCGGAGTTGGGCGTAGAGATAGCCTTTTTGCCGACGTTGATTGGCCAGTGAGGAAAGCAGGAGATGGACTTGATAGCGACTGACGGTGATGCCAAAGTAGTCACTGGCTACACCTTCGACGGTGTGACCTTCATCAAGGATCACGTGGTCATAGGGTGGCAAAAAGCCAAAGCCTTCGCGGCGCATCGCAAGGTCCGCAAAAAACAGGGCATGATTGACCACCAGTAAATCCGCATTCTCCATGCGACGACGGGCAGCTTGATAAAAGCATTTGTTATAGGTCGGGCATCGACGGCCCATGCAGTCTTCATGATCCGATTGGACACGTGACCAGACTCCGGGACGCGACAGTTGAGGCAGTGATGCCAACGAACCATCGGTGGTACTTTGGCTCCATTTTTCAATCACGTCGATGGAGGCCACATCTTCAGGATCGGGGAAAAGTTCCTGTTGTTGTTTGGATGCCCGCATGAGTCGGCGAAGCGAGATGTAATTGCCACGACCTTTGACGAGTACCGCGGAGAATTCGCCGCCACTGATCGCCTGGATGAGTGGGATGTCTTTGTTGAGCAGTTGTTCCTGAAGCGCGATGGTATGCGTGGAAATGACTACCCGCCCGCGACCGACATTTTTATCCACCTGCCCCGACTCCTGCATGTCCATGATGTACTTGGCTGCGGGCAGCAGATAGGCAAAGCTCTTGCCCACGCCGGTACCAGCTTCGATGACACCAGTGCCACCCTCTTGCAGGACACGGTCGACTGCGTGGATCATTTCAACCTGTTGCGGGCGCACCTCAAACCGCTCACCAAGTCTGCGGGCGATGGGGCCATCCGTAGCCAATACATGCGATAAATCCATAGGCATGGGGAGTATCATAGCGTGTTTGGGGGTTGTTGGGGAATTGTCTCCGGGCAATTCGATTGATGCTTGGCATGATCATTTTTTATAGTCTTTACCACAGAGCGGCTGTGTTGT
>DLCK01000069.1 GCA_002480565.1 Phycisphaerales bacterium UBA7800
CGTGCATAATGTCCCTGCGCGGGAATGACGATACATGGAGATTATTTATTTGAACTGCTCTAAGAGAGATTTTAAAAATGTAATCAGGCTCGAAACTGAGTCAACGAAAACTGGGATACATTCATTTCACACACACAGGATTGTCATATGCATCCCAGTCATGGCTGACTCAAACTTGGGCTTGACACAATTAAAAATGTTTGGTTCCTCGCTCTCTTAACTCTGAGTCCTCTGCGTCTCTGCGGTAAAAAACGAATTATTAAAACCATCCCCTTAACAGGAGACATACATGACCACCATTCCCTCGACCATGCTCGGTGCGACATTGCCTGGTGACAGCTCCGCGATACTCAAAACATTTGATGTCCCCACGCCAGGACATGGGCAGGTGTTACTCAAAACCAAAGCGTCCACCATTTGCGGCTCGGACATTCGCTGCATTTATCACCAACACCTTGGTAAAGGTCCCGAAGGGTATCAGGGTTTTATTGCTGGTCACGAACCGTGTGGTCAGATCGTAGCGACCGGGCCAGGTTGTCGGCGATTTGGTGATGGGGATCGCGTGATTGTGTATCACATCTCCGGCTGTGGTGTGTGTAATGACTGTCGGCGTGGATACATGATTTCATGCACCAGTCAAAGGTACCGCAAGGCCTACGGTTGGCAAAGGGATGGGGGGATGGCAGAGTATCTGCTGGCGGATGAAAAAGACCTTGTCGCCTTGCCGGATCAACTCAGCTATGTCGATGGTGCGCAAGTGGCCTGCGGGTTTGGGACGGTCTATGAAGGACTCGAAAAAGTCGGCATCAGTGGTAACGATGCAGTACTGATTACAGGCCTTGGACCTGTCGGACTTGCAACGGCAATGCTCTGCAAAGCCATGGGAGCAGATCAAGTCATCGGCATAGATGTGATCGATCAACGTCTTCAAATCGCTGCTGACTTACAGCTTTGCGATCATGTCCTCAAAGCAGACCCGCAGAATGTACAGCAGGTTCGTGATCTGACGAATGGGCACGGCGTGGAACGTGCAATCGACTGTTCTGCTCATCATGAAGCACGCGCTACCGCCATCCGGGCGACGCGCAAGTGGGGCAGTATCGTCATGATTGGTGAAGGCGGGACCGTGGCATTCAATCCCTCGCCGGACATCATTCATGACCAGAAAACCATTCACGGCTCGTGGGTCACTTCTATTTGGAAGATGGAAGAACTTGTCGAACGCATTGTCCGTTGGAACATTCGCCCTGAACAACTCGTCACGCATCGCTTTGCTTTGGCGGACGTCGACAAAGCATATGCACTGATGGCAACGGGCCAATGTGGCAAGGTGGCAGTCTGTTTTGATGAAGCTTTGGCGTGAATGAAAATGATCGTTTTTGAAACAATTGAGCCGTCTCCGCAGGTTGACTAAGATCATCAACAACATTCCCGCTTTGTCACTCATGTTGTTCGATGTTACCTGGAATCCTGCGGATCACTGTCATGTCTACAAAGAAAAATATCCACCTTGTCTGCAATGCCCATTTGGACCCCGTCTGGCAATGGACCTGGGAAGACGGACTCACCGAAGCCATTTCAACGTTTCGCATCGCTGCAGATTTCTGCGATGAGCATCCGGAGTTTGTCTTTAATCACAATGAGTCGGTGCTTTACCAATGGATCATGCAATATGACCGACCGCTGTTTGATCGCATCGTTAAACTCGTCAAGCAGAAGCGTTGGCATATCGCGGGGGGCGCATTTCTTCAGCCGGACGTGAACACGCCCATGGGGGAAAGTCATGTTCGGCAGTTTCTCTATGGCTTATCCTTTTTCCAGAAGCATTTCGCATCACGTCCCACGGTGGCATACAACTTTGATCCCTTTGGGCATCCTGAAGGCTTTGCTCAGATTCTTGCTGGCTGTGGGATGCTGTCCTACATTTTCTGCCGACCGGATTTTGGAACGTACGATTTACCTGTGGGCAGCTTCCAATGGTCGGATCGCAGTCGCACGACGGTCATGGCCAGACGCAGTGATGATATGTATCTCACACGCCCAGACTCCGGGCATGATGTGGATGTCAAATTCCCACAGTTCATCGAACACTATCAGGATGAACCGACAAGCATGATCCTCTGGGGCATTGGCAATCATGGCGGAGGGGTTAGCAAAGCTGAATACAAACAGATCAAGGCATTGATCAAGAAACGCTCGGATGTGAACATGATCCATTCAACACCTGAAGCGTTTTTTGAAGAAGTCCGCCAAATTCAAGGCGATTTCCCCATTGTTGAAGGTGAAATCGAACGTTCCTTCCCAGGTTGTTACACGGCAATGCATCGTGTCAAGCAAGCTCATCGCCAAGCAGAACACATGATCCTGCAAACCGAAACCATGGCAGCATTGGCCTGGTGGACCGGTGATCAGCCATATCCTCAACAACAACTTGATGAAGCTTGGCAGGATATTTTATTCAGCGAGTTCCATGACATTCTTCCCGGTTCTGGCGTCCCCAAAGTCGAACAGGATGCATTGGCGCAACTCGGACATGCCCAAACCATTCTCCGAAAGGTTCGCTTTGCGACATTGATCAAACTGCTTGAAGGCCAACCCAAAGCTGCTGAAGGCCAAGTCCCCATTTTCATCACCAATCCGCATGGCTATCGTGTGCAGCAGCAGGTCGAAATTGATTACACCGTCGCAGCGTTTGGTAAGGATGATTACACCATCGTGCTCAAACACAAGGGGCGGAAAGTTCCTTATCAGAAAATCAGCCCGGAGAATAATATCAGTGGGCAGATGGTGGTGCGATTGGCAGTCGATGTGGATATGAAGCCTTACCAGATCATGCGTCTGGACGCTTCACTTGAAGCTGTAAAACCCCAACCGATCGTTTACCGTAAGGTTTCCAAAAAGAATCTTTGTTTTCAAACGAAGCTTGGGACACTTCAGATCAATCCGAAAACCGGCTTGATTGATAACATGATCCCCAAAGGCCAAACAAAATCATTGGTGCGGAAAAATGCCTTGATTCCAGCACTTTTTGAAGATTTGGATCACAGTTGGACATGCGGCGATCCAAAGCAACTATCCAAAACAACAATCTGGTCGCAAGGCCCGGCATGGGAGAAGCCAGACAAGCTCTTTGCATTGGCAACCCCGCAAGAAGTTGCTGACCTTTCGCCGCTGGCATGTGATAAATGGGGTTACACGGGAAAGACACACGCAAAGCCTGTCCGTGTGATTGAAGATGGCAAGCTGCGGACTACCGTCGAAGCGGCCTTTGTCTGTGGCCCGTCAGCCATCATCCGTCACTATGTGATCTGCCATCGCAGTGGTCGTGTGCAGGTGCGTGATCGGATACTGTTTAATCATAAAGATCACATGCTCAAGTTGCTGATGCCTTTGAATTTCAAGCCGGATCACAGCAGTTCTGAAGCAGCCTATAGTGTGACTTATCGCAATCCAACCAAGCATTATCAGGAGCAGCCCAATCAACGTTGGGTGATGGCAAGTGCACACGATGGGCAGTATGTTGGTGTGATTAATTCCAGTAGCTATGCTCACAACCTCACGCATGACACCTTGGCGATCAGCGTCCTGCGCAGTCCTGCCTATACTTCCTTTAATATCCAACCCAATGATCCGCACAATGACAATCGCTTTGCGCCCCGTCAGGATCAAGGTGAGCAGCAGGTGAGTTATGAACTTTGCTGGGGGGTAAAGCTGGATGAAAAGTTGATCACCCAACGCGCAGCAATATTCAATGCTGGCGCCTTTTGCTATGTCTATTATCCTGATCCTTTGCAACCTGAATCACGATACATCGCAGCCGATGAGAGTCCGTTGACTGTCACGCCCAATCATGTGCAGATCGTCGCAGTCAAGAAGGCGCTGCAAGAGGATGCGCTGGTCGTCCGCCTGCAGGAAGTCTCCGGCAAAAAAGTTGCAGGTTCGCTATCCCTGGCAGGATTCAAACCAGTCCCCATCGAAATCAAACCCTACGGCCTGGCAACATGGATCATCCGTCGCAAGGGCAAAGCAATTCAAGCTTCGCCCTGTAATCTGGTGGAGGGGTTGTGAGTTTTAATGACAATGGAATTCAAATAAGTCTTTAGAAAACGTTTTTCAATGTATGTCGGACGTTGCTATAATATCGGTTATGGCCAAGTCCAAAATCCCATCACCCGGTGCACGCCCGACGATAGCAGATGTTGCCAAAGCAAGTGGTTTGGCGCCGTCAACGATCAGTAAGGCGCTGAATCATTCACCTGACAAATGCCCGTTAACCGAACGCACGCGCTTAAAGGCACTCAAAGCTGCGCAGGAGATGGGCTATAAACCCGCATGGGCGGCGCAGGCACTTCGCAGGCAATCCACGCGTACAATTGGCCTGCTGCATTGGTCCCGCGTTCCCGAAGCTTCCGAAGCCTGGCATGATATTCTCGAAGTCTTGGTCGATCTGCTGCATCAAAATGACTATGACTTGCAGTTCATCCCTAACTCTGAACGCTTGCCACAGATTCTGCAGCAGGGACGATTTGATGGGATAGTCGTTGCTCACTCAATCGAACCGCATGTCGCCAAAATTCTAGCGGACTTGAAACTACCCGCGGTAATGCTAAATGCGCAGGATGAACTGTTAAACAAGGCAAATATTCCTGATGTGACGCCGGACGATCATGATGCGGCATTGCAACTTGGGCGCTATCTGATCAGGCAAGGCCATAAGCATATCGCCTATGTCAGCACCCATCCGTACATGCGACACTTCAGTTATTTCCAACGCCTCGCAGGGACGCAGGCCGCGGTGAAGGAAGCGAAACTCAAATATGAAGTCCGGCAGTTCAAAGGCCCTGTCGGATCATGGATCGATCGGATTCTGACCGAGCAACCTTTGGCGACGGCATTGGTTTGCTATAGCGATGTGGATGCCTTGCCGTTGCTCTCTGCCCTGTGGCAACGCGGTGTGAAAGTTCCCGAGCAGATCAGTGTGGCGACTTTCAATGACACGCCGTTTACCCTCAACGCCATCCCGCCATTGACCACCATGCGAATTCCAATGCAACAAATGGCTCAACAGGCAGCGCGATTATTGCTTGAACAACTCGGCCATGCCGACGCCTTTGAGGATCATCAACCCATGCCCATGTTGGCGTCAGAATTGATTATCCGTGCTTCAACGGCCCCGCCATCACATCGTTGAGTTTAGGATGTTGTAGTGTTATTTGGAAATGGATATTTATCCAAAATTGACAACCATTATCGATTTAAAATTTACATATATATATTGTAAATATATGCAATACAAATAAATATAGATATTGAAACGCAAATAGTGTTGTTTGTTCGTTGACTTGTGAACGTCACGAGACTAGAGTTAATGGAAATCGATTTCCAGAATATTCCAATCTCTCGGAGCACGTTATGAATCGATCCCGATTAGCCTTTACACTCATTGAATTGCTGGTGGTGATCAGTATCGTGGCTTTGTTGATTTCGATCCTTCTGCCAGCGTTAGCCAAGGCACGCGAGTCAGCACGATTGGCCGGGTGCTTGAGCAATCAACGTCAGCATTTGGTGGCGATCAATTGTTATGTCAATGATCAGAAAAACTATCTGCCTTGTACCAAGTCGTACAACGGTACGGGCGCGCCCATCACCTTGCCAATGGTTTGGAAGATGGAGATTGCCCGATACATGAATGTGCCGATCCACAACAACGGCTCGACGACTCAGATGCCGACTACCGATTTACAGGTGAGTTACAGTATTGCTCAAGGCGTTTTTGCCTGCCCAGAATCCAAGCAGAGTATTGTGACCGACAAATTTAAATATGGTGAAGGCGGCTACGGTTGGAATCTTTACTACATGGGAGCTTTCGACTTTAACAACGGTAGTCCCGGCAATGATACCAATCGACGCGCGAAGATGGATGAAGTGCTTTTCCCCAGTGATACCATCACCCATGCAGATGATATCGACTTCCCCAATCAGCCATGGAGTGGCAACGGGATGGGCGAAATGCTCTGTGCCAATAAGCCCAGCAAAGTCACCATCACCGTCAAAGATGGCGATGGGATATTCCATACCCTGGCCATCCCCGGTAAGCGTCATCTGGACTCCGGGCAAGCAACGAGCTTTGTCGACGGGCATGTGATGTTCATGTCCAAAGAGTCGCTCATTGAAGGCAAAAATGGTGATGTGGATTACTACTACCGTCGAGATAAATAAAACAAAATTCAATTAACGGATTTTGTAAGTTCCTCCTCTGACCCACTCTCACATACCCGCATAGACATTGTTCAAGGGTATCCAAACCAACACTGCAAACATTATTCTCACAGGATTTGAATCGATGAATAAAGCTCTATTTTTCATGTTGACACTTTCTCTGCTCTGGGGTGTAATCCCGCTGACACTTGACGCACAAGAGACAATGCAGATTCCTCAGGGGGGGGATCGACTGGTGACGCCGGCAACATTTCTGGGGTCCGATGCTCATGCATTTGGCGAAAAGTATGGGAAGGTGCAACTTGTCGATGTCAAAGACATGCCGTTCTCAAAAGTGATCCAAGTCACCACATCCGTTCAACCTGAGAAGTACTATCGCATCGGCACCAAGTACAAAACACACGGTCAAATCAAACAAGGCGATTCACTGCTTTGTGTCTTCTATGCTCGCACGATTGCCGGTGGGCATAACGATACCGGCGGAGGTATTGTTTATATGAACCTCAACGTGTTGGGTAAAGGCATTGGCAAGTGTATCGTCGCTCCCAATGCACAATGGACACGATATTTCGCTCCGTTTAATGCGCAAATAGACAGTGAAGAAAACCGCACAGCCATCGGCTTTTCCTTTGGAGCACAACTGCAAACCGTGCAGATTGCTGATATCCATCTCATCAACTACGGACGTTCAATTGCTGTCGAAGACTTGCCGGTAACCAAAATCACATACCGTGGTCGAGAAGCAAATGCGCCATGGCGAGAAGAAGCGAAACAACGGATTGAAAAACACCGCATGGCAGCGATGAACATCCTCGTCAAAGATGCTTCAGGTCACCCCATCCCCAACGCACAGGTTGATGTGAACATGCAACGTCACGCATTCTGGTTTGGTTGCACGCTCAACAAACTCTCGCTGTATGGCAATCAAGACTCTGCGAACCTCAAAGCCCATCACAAGCGTCTGTTTAACTTGGCACTTTGCGAAGGTTCACTGGTCTGGTCAGTCTGGGAGCAACCCAAAGTCCGCAAAGCAGCTGACGAACTGATGCAGTATTACAAGGACAACGGCTATTACATCCGGGCTCATGTGTTGGTGTGGGAACGTTTGAATGTCATGCCCAAGGACATGCGTGATCTGATTCAAAGGGGTGACAAGGATGCCATCCGCAAACGTGTCACGGATCATATTCGCCAGATGATGCGTGCATACAAGGGTCTTGTCGATGAATGGGTGGTTGAAAATGAAGCGGTCGATAACAGCGCGTTACGTGATGTGTTGGGTAAGGAGTCCATTGCCCAGTGGTTTAAAATTGCCCGCCAGGAAGATCCCAATGCATTACTGATGTTCAATGAAAACCGCACCGAAGGACTCAAGCCCGACAAGTCCGACCGGTTCCTGAAACTGGCCAGCATCATCCAGGAAAATGGCGGCCCGTTGGACACCTTGGGGATTCAGGGGCATACCGGCGAAGTCCCGATCCACATGGATGAACTCAAAGCCAACTTCGATAAACTCGCGGCCTTTGGCAAACCACTGTCGATCACTGAATTTGATATTGACATGGCCGACGAACAACTCAAAGCCGACTACATGCGCGATTATATGACCATGGTCTTCAGTCATCCGGCGTTCTACAACTTCACCATCTGGAAGTGGTGGACAAGTAATCCTGCCCGAACCGTAGCGAGCATCTACAACACCGACTGGACCATTAAACCCAGTGGCAAAGTTTACGAAGACCTTGTCTTTAACAAGTGGTGGACCAACCAGACCGGCCAAACCAGTCAGTCCGGTACGTATCAGCTGCGCGGATTCCTGGGCGATTATCAAATCACCGCCACGGCAAACGGCAAGACGCAGACCGTCACCGCTACCGTCAAACGTGATGCTCAAAACAATATTGTCATCCAAATCCCATAAAGCCGTTATGCATTATCACCGCCAAGACGCCAAGGACGACAAGATTTACAAGGCAGAGAATTTTCCTTTGTTTTTAAGGGTATTTCAGGAGTTGGAACTCTGCGGCCTTGGCGTCTGGGTGGTAAGTAAATTGAGTATTAAAAGTCCCCAATAAGAATCGGTATCCATCATTTGGACACACGATCTGTTTAGTGAGTCACACATGAATGAACTTCATTGTCAATGTAATACGTCAGATATCCTTAAAATACAGGGTAAAACGTGGCAGGTCACCGGACAGCTGCTGCCAGAAATGACTTTGGCGGACCCAACGGCGCGGACACTTGAGCAGCAGGAAACACTCGGCGGGATCAGAGGCAGATCACACAGCCGACTCTCGAGCTATGGCCCGTGGCAGATCAACCGTGAAGTCTTTATCGCAGATGATGCAACCGTCGTGGCGATGCGCGTGCATCTACTCAACAGTTCTGATTCAGATCAGGTCCTGGATGACGTGAACCTTTTTGAGGTGACTGGGGAGGCTCACCTCAAAGGTGCAGGACAAGGAATGACTCACTGGCGAATCGTCCGCATGTCGCGTCAGAAAAATGATGTGCCCGGTAACTTCAAGCCAGGTGTCCAAGACATGGACATGGAACATGCACGAATTGATGGCGCGGAACTCAAGGCAGGTCGAGGAGTCAGTGCCCAGGACCTGGCAAATCTCAAGGTGGACATGATGACCATCCGGGCGGACCCTGGTTTCTGGTTCAAGGATCGGCAGGACGCATCGGCCCAAGCCCTGTGTATGAGTATGCTGGGGCAGACCGAGCATTTGTCACATCTTGCATTGTCCACAGGTAACGATCAGCAGACATTTGAAAACCTCAAAGTCCTCTGCGAATTTGATGGCATCACCGTCCGCCCCGGGCAAACACGACGCACGCATTGGCTGATGATCTATGAGTCGGACAATGAAGAAGCGATCCGTCAGCGACAGGTTGACATGCTTGCGACAGAATTAAATGTCCATGAACCAACGCCTGCTCCTTCGTTTTTCTGCTCATGGTATTTCTATGGCACGGACTTCACGCAGGCGGACCTTGATGAGAATCTCCTTGAGTTTAAACGCAGACCGCTACCCTTTGATGTCCTGCTTATCGACAACGGTTGGATGACCGACTTTGGTGACTATCAAGCCAACCATCGCTTCCCGGATGGCATGGAGCATGCTGCACAAAAAATCACTGAAGCAAGTTATCGACCGGGCATCTGGACTTGCCCGTTTGTGGTCAGTCATGATTCGCCGATCCTCAAAAAATATCCCAATCTTCTAGCAAGGGATCAAGAAGGGCAATTGATGACGTTCCACTGTGAAAACAGGTTGGAAAACGTGCTCGACCCCACCAGTCCCGATGCGGAACCCTACTTTGCGGAACTCTTTGGCAAGCTTCGATCATGGGGTTATATCACGCATAAACTCGACTTTCTGCGCGCGATTATTGTCTCGCCGAGAATCCGTTTTGCAGACCCCACCATGACCCGCGCCCAAGCCTATCGCCGGGGTATGCAACTGGTCCGAAAGCACGCAGGTAAAGACGCCTACATCCTCGCATGCGGCGGACTCTTTGAAGGCACCGCAGGTCTGGTCGATGGCATCCGAATCGGCTCGGATACACGCGGGCATTGGCAAGATCCCAACGGCAAAACCGCGTACCATAAACTCGGGTATCTGGCACGCATCAAACAAAACATCTTCCGCAACCATACCAACCGACTCTGGCATACAGACCCCGATGCGATGCAATTGCGACGACGCAACGAACCGTTCCGTGGACATGATGAATATTTCCATCTCAGTGAAGGATCGTTTACTGATGATGAAGCGATGACCTTGTTGGTAAACCAATATATTGGCGGTGGGGCGGTGACGATTTGCGAACGCATGGTCGAGTTGGATGATGATCGTTATGCGATGCTCCGACGGGTGATGCCACCTGCGACATCACCAGCGAAGGTCATTGACTTTGAATCACCACAGTGTCCAACGATGTTATGGACGCGCGTTGATCCTGAGATGACGCGTCATGATCCGTGGTACACGTTGGCGGTCTTTAACTGGGCTAATCAGCCGGTCGAAAAATCGGTGAGGCTCTCAAATATCCCTGAAATTGCAGGGAAAAAGCAGATGGGTGTTATGGAGTTGGTTACGCAGAGCGTTCATGGTTTATGCGATGCGGATGATTCGATCACGTTGACGATCCCTGCACATGGCGTGCGCGTGTTACGCATTGCGCCCTGGCAAAAGCGTGACATCCCATTGCTGTTGGGGACCGACGGACACCTTAGCGGCGGGGCGGGGGAATTCGTGTCATTCCAATTGACGGCTGATCGATGCAAGGGACAACTTTTGGATCGTTGGGTCTGGCCGTTGCGAATATGGGTGATGGTAGAGACGTCAGGGGGATTGGAGACTTTGAATCTGTCACTTGATTCAGATGCTCGTGAGTTTGATTTTGATCTGTCCGAAAGACTCACCCGTGATTGCCAACAACAAGACCAACAGCCAAGCACACCAGTGCAATGATCAACACAAGCCGCGCGTGTGTCGGTTGAACACGTGCGTGCTTTGTGCGCGATAGTCCGACTTGTTGACTGACTCGGTGCCAGAGATACAAGCCACTGGGAATGCAGAGGAGTCCGAAGCAGATCATGATCCAGATGGGCGTGCCATGGGTTTGCATGGTGCCTGCATCACCGATTTGATCGATCCAACCCAAGCCCAGGTACAGTCCGTTGGCCAGTAGACAGAAGCCTGTGAAGAACACTGCAATATAGCATGCGGGGCGATACAGCCATCGGGTAAGCGCGGTGATGATGATTGGCAGAATCACGCCAAGTAACGGCCCGGCCCAGACGACAATTAACGGTGATGGATTAGGCAGGACATCCGTACGTGACAAAACCAGTGGATGCCAGATGAGTTGGTTGACTTGCCCGCCTGTGACAAGTGCGCCAAGGATGTGCCCCAGTTCATGGATGAGCATCATCGCAAGCCAGTTGGCTATGCATAGTCCAATGAGCATCATCAGTTGATGCATTAATGAAGTTGGCCCCGGATTGGATGTGGGTTCGTTCATGATGTCAGTTTGGGTTCACATCAAATTGCAGGACCGCGATGGTGCCTTTGTCAGCAGCGGAGTGAAGGCTCAATTGGCCGTGAAGTTGTTCGGTCATCAGTCGGGCAAGGAAGAGTCCAAGGCCCATGCCTTGTTGGGGGGACTTGGTGGTTCGGAAGGGTTCACCGAGGTGTTGGATTTGTTGTTCGTCGATACCGCAGCCCTGGTCTTGAATGATGAATTGGTATTGGCTGCCGGACTTCTGGAGGGTGAAGGTGACGGGGCTTGATGTGTCAGTTGAAGCGTCCAGTGCGTTATGCAGGAGGATGCTCAGGGCTTGGATGAGTGTGTGCTTGCGTGATGTGATGCATCTGTTGCGCAGTCGATCATGGACAATGAGTTTGTCGCATTGGTCGGCACGTAATTCTGTTTTAATCTCATCAACGAGTTGGGCAGCGGTAAAGTCTGTGGGTTGTTCATCGGCATGCCGGACGGTGTCGGCATTCATACTGTCGAGAATTCGTCGACAGCGCTGGGCTTGCTGGGCGATGAGTGCCAGGTCTTCGACGAGGTGTTTAGATGGCGGGGCGTCGGGGTTTTGCGTGGCTTGATGTTGCAGTTCAGATGCTGCGAGCATGATCGTCCCCAGGGGTGATCCAAGCTCGTGTGCTGCGCCCGCTGCCAGTGCGGTTAATGCAGCCAGGCGATCGGTGCGATGTACGCGTTGGGTCATCATGGTGATCTGTTTTTCACGTGCACGAAGCGTTGTGCGAAGCCTGCCGACGAAATAGGTGATGACGACTGCCGACAAAGCCCATGCGATCCATGATCCGGCGCGGAGGACCCATGTGGGCAGCTCACTGCTTAGTAGGACGGTGTCGGTGACTAGGAACATCATCGCGTAACACAGCAGTGTCATGACCAAAACCGCCCAACTCCAGCCTGGTCTTGCGACGACTGCAGCCATAGCCACGTGGATCAGATAAAAGACACAAAATGGATTGCTCGCGCCCCCGGTGCATGCAAGGATGCCCGTGAGGAGAATGACATCGAGCATCAAGACCAGTGGCACCAAGGCCTGGGGCGGGGACTTTGTGTTAAGCAGGTAACCCCAGAGCAGCAGGTTTGAACCCAATGCGCCACCCACCAATCCGCCTAAACTGACAAGCGGCAGTGGCAGTTGGAGAATCAGGTATCCAAGGGCAATCGCCAGGGCTTGGCCGATGACCGCCAGCCAGCGCAGGTGACAAAGCCATCGCAGGACGATGAACATTTTGGACTGCGTATGCAGGCCATCGTATTGTTCAGCGACGTGATCGCTTAGGGGTTGGGTGAGAATGATACGTTGCACGACTTGTCAGTTTACCGTTGATTGGCTGTTGTGACAGCAGTCTTTGATGCATCTGTTACAAGATATGTTTTTGATTCTGCTTCACTGTGTGCAACTTGGATGATATTTCAATGTCATCTGGATGATAGGCAGGGAGCGTAAAGCTGAATATCGCTCCGCCATGAGGATGGTTCTTACCAACACATTGCCCGCCGTGTGATTCGATGATCGTCCGGCAAATGGCAAGGCCCATCCCCATGCCTTCGGATCGTGTGGAGACGAACATATCAAAGACGTGGTTGGTGTCCACATCGCCCAGGCCATGGCCTTGATCGATGATGTCGACTTGAACCTGCTTGGCATCATTGATGTACATGTGCACCTTGATGGTGGATTTGTCATGTTGGATGGGTTTCATCGCATCGACGGCATTACGGATGAGATTGATAAAGACCTGTTGAATTTGAATCACGTCGGCATGGACGAGTTGGCTTTTGA
Organism: Phycisphaerales bacterium UBA7800; assembly: GCA_002480565.1. Lineage (GTDB taxonomy): Bacteria > Planctomycetota > Phycisphaerae > Phycisphaerales > Phycisphaeraceae > UBA7800. The sequence goes on from DLCK01000069.1 coordinate 13,067, forward strand.
GGTCATTGATCACTTGCAGTTGAATGCCATGGTTTTTGATGACAGGATTGAGCAGTTCCATGACCTCTTTAAAAACATGACTCAGATGGGTGGGCTGGGTATGTGTACTGCGTTTTTGCACCAGGTCTCGGAGGCGTCGGAGAATCTGTCCAGCGCGCTCGGACTGTCTTGCTGCGGCTTCCATGGCTTGGAGAATGGCGGGGGGGACTTCGTCTAAACGTTCAAGTCGCTTGACGCAGCCGCGCGTGTAATTGGCGATCGCTGCCAGCGGTTGATTGAGTTCATGGGCGATGCTTGAAGCCATTTCACCCATAATGTTCAAGCGTGCAACGTGGGCAAGTTCCGATTCACGTTGTCGGATGCGGTCCTGGGACATCTGGTGGTCAGCAATTTCCTGTGCCAGTCGCTTGTGGGTTTGATCCAACTGGTCACTGCTCAAAGCCACGCGTGAAAGCAGGTATCGCTCAGAGTAAATGGCGTCGGTAATATCATGTAACGCGGATTGAATTTCCTGAAGCTCATTGGCGTCATCATAAATCGCACGATTGGTCCAGCGGAACCAAGACTCACGACTGGGCGGAATCTTCATCTTCACATCCATGGTGACCACGGAATTATGCTCAGAGAATTGTTCAATGAGCTGTGGCAGATCAAACGGTTGCGATGGCTGTATGAATTCAGTGATCTGTCGGCCTGAGAGTTGGATCGTCGAAAGGTCGTAGACATCCAGAAACACGCGGTTGGCAAACGTGATCGTCCCGTCAGGCAGATAACGAATCACCATGTCACTAAGGTCGTTGACAATGGTGGCAAATCGCATCTGCGAACGATCCAATGCCAAGGCATCATATTGATGGACCGCGCGGTGAATGGTGCTACGCAGTACGTCGAGGCTTTCACTTTTATCCACATAGGCAAACACACCTTGGTTCAATGCCTCCTTGGCCATTTCGAATGAACAGTGACCGGTGTACAAGATGATTTGAATATGTGGTGTGGATTGACGGACAGTTTGAATCAGCGGCAGGATTTGTTCACGGTCGTCATTGATATCCATGATCAGGATATTGTGCTTGGCGAATCGCAATTCATTAATGGCATCTTGAGGATCAGTGACCGCACTGGCTACGAAGCCCTGGCTTGTGAGCAGGTCGGCGATTTGATCTTGCGCCTCCATGTCCTGATCCATCACCAGAACATGTACGGGATTGGTGTTATGTGATAACTCGGACATGGATTTCGTTTCTAACTTCGATTCACATACGCACAGTGATATCTCACTGGCCTGTCAACATTTCAAACTCAACCGGATAAATGATCTTAACAGAATTTGATGAGTTTGAATGACCCTTTTTGACTTGAAGAACACTAACTAAAGTTTAGTCGGTCTTGATTGTCACGGCGATGGGTTTA
>DLCK01000062.1 GCA_002480565.1 Phycisphaerales bacterium UBA7800
TCAGCCGGTAGTGGTTCAGTTCTGATGGAGGGATTTCGTCTACAGTGCGTCTGCCAAGTTCACAACGGTCGGGCATTTTTTAACCTGGAATGTGGATGATGGTATATAATAAACCGCCAGACTTCCATTCATCAACACTACCAAGTGAGCCGTTCTTTATTGTGTGCTGAGGGGGCTATTCATAAGTTTTTTATGATATTTTACCATTCGTTTGATTTCACAGTGTCGTGGGTAGATTTCATGTGCTCTTTTGGCCAGAATGGATCCCTCGAACTCAACAATTTTGATTAACCCTTCTGCAATTGATTGGATATCAGACTCTCTAGGTTCGTTTGTTGGATCACTATTGTATTCATTATATTTTCTAGCTGGATTTAGCGTTGAAGTAGGATTCGTAGCTGAGCTAAAAGTAACGGGTTGTAGATATTTTTACTATTATGTATTACTTGTTCATTAAGTTTTCGTTGTCGTTGGTGATTGGTCAATCGAGCCATTGAATGTCTGCATGCCTACCGTGTTCAGCGGTGATTTTTGCAGGTCGATCCTGTATCCAGATGCGTTGAACATGGATGGCAGCCCAGCCATGGGGCAGAGTTACCGGTTTGCTTGGCCAGGACATAGGGTCTGGACTATTGATATTCAGCTGCGGGAATTGAATGAGCAGTTGCTTGAGCAAGTGGCCTGCAAACGTCACAAAGCAGTCCTGTTGGAAGGGGTATGCTCTGCCGCCACTGCTCCATTTTGTCGACCATTCACGCCACATCCCAAACCACTGCGGGATATATTTGCTTGCTACCTCATCAGGCCACCATTGGGCAGTCAAATCGCGATGCCCCATATCCAATGCTGCCTTAATGGGGCGGATGGCGGAGATGGGAACACCACTGAGGCCCTGCATTTCCTTGATCAGATCTTCTCGATTGGTGGCACGGGTAAAGGCTTTGTAGGTTGGTTCGTACCATGATGTCTCGCGACGCAAATCTTCGGGGTCGGTCAGAATGACCATGTTTTGTGCAATATTTCGCCACTGAGGGCGGGGACGCTTGCCGAGCTTTTCAGCCATGTCTGATGCAGCAAGCAACATTCTTTGGAACGCGCGGCTCACTGGCGGTTCGTTTTGCGTGTCACCATATTGCTCGTTGATGTAAAGGTTATGCACTTTGTAACCACGCTCAGTCAGTGTCACCCGGCTGACCATCCAGTCTGCGGTCCCCTTGAGGATTGGCCATGCCTTTTCGCGAAGAAAGTCTTCATCGCCATGTGCGTTGGCGTATTGCAGAAAGGCGTCAGCCACAAAGTGATTTTTAAAGGCACTTGCACCAAGACAGCCAACAGCATCCATGCGACTGATATTGCTGCCTAATAGACAGGTTTGGTTGGGGATCAGTAAACCATCCTGTCCGGCTGCCAGCGCATTGCGATGGTACATGTCGATCTGTCGCGTGCGATAATCCAGGATCGCACGCGCAGCGCCGGGATTGGTCAGCAGGACCGCGGGATAGGTGTAGTATTCACAGTCACTGGTAAAGACATGTCCCGAATAAGCGTTGGCTGCATCGATCCCCCATAAGCCAAATGGGGCGATACTCAATGGGCTTGATCGATGGATGGAACTATGGACATAGTAAAAAGCTGAGTCAGCATATTCCTGCAGTGTGCCTACGTTGGAGACACATGAGACCTCAATGACCGGCCTGCCTTCCCAGAGTTCAAGCCATGCTTTTCGGTTCTCATATTGCATTCGATCAAAGCCGACATCTTTGATGTGATGGAGCATGTGAATAGTCGCAATATGCGGTTCATCCTGCTTGGTTGAAGGTGTGAGGACGCCATATTGTCGAAGGCTGACATTGTGGCCGGGGGTGATTTTGAGTTGATGAGTGCAAAGGCATTGATCGAGCTCGTTGCCCCAATTGTTCTGGCGTGACACATACTCGTCGAGACCGGCGACTTCAGTGAAAAACCCTGCACCGACGGTGGTCATACTCCCGCGACTTTCCCACAACAGCACGGTATCCATTTTGGATTGGAACCGAAATCGCTCAAGGCATTGCCCGGGAAGAGCGGTTGGGTCCATGATGGCTTCAAGTTCCACCATCAATGGTCGATCGACTTTAAGCCGAATTTCCTGACAGCAGGCAGTGGGAATGACTTGTGAGCAGAATGTCACTACCTCGACATGAACATGATGACCTTCTGGCCCAAAAGTAAAGGACGTGGTCAGTTCGCCAAAAGCAACATCGAGTGATTGCTTGTGTATGTGAATCAGTTCGGGACGTTCCGAAAGTCGACAGACAGTATCGGTGTGAATCACAATATCAGCTTGCAATGGGAAGGGGGCGAAGGTCTGGCTTTCCAGTCCGGTTGCTGCATCGCGACCGATGTACCCGTTGACTAAAACCTGGGCATCACGAAATGGGATACCACCAAGACGTAAACCGATCACACCATTGCCAAGACAGGCATGCTTGCGCGTGGGGTCCGACCAATCCTGGCGTTGGTAGTTGGGAAGGTTTGCAGGACGCGAGAGTGTACTAAAGCTGGGGTTTCCTTTTTGACGTTTACCTGCGACATAGACTTGTTCCATGAGATTTCTTTGGTGTTGCAGTCAAAGGTTGTTGCAATGCCGCCTTTCATAAAAACATAAAAACGGTTGGTACATAAGCGTGCAATATTTATTCGTAATAGACCGCAAACATGAATTGGATATGAGTCGTAAATCCAGGGAAGGTTAAACTGGTTGATCGCGTCTTTTACCAGTCGCTACGCCATCTGCCTCCGCTGGCACCTTTGGCGATCACCAAGGCTCTTGAGCTGTCAAAAGTGGTTTGGACCCAACCGATGTCAGAGTCAGAAGCATTGGCCCAGGAAACAGAGTTGTCGATGAGTAGGATATTGCCGCCGCTGGGGATACCGTTTGCCTGTGTGTGTCGGTTGATAAATCCAAAATAACGGCTGTCAAACAGATTGGGATACCACTCGGCAAGGACAACCGAATCAGACTTGACTGCGGAACTGGTTTTAGGAGCATCCGCGCGATAGTCACCCGAGGTGATTGATGGAAGTTCCAGTCGATCCATTAGCCATGAATCATGTTTAACTCCTGAGCCGCGATTGGGGTGCCGACGCCAATATCCCAATGTTTTGTCGTATGCCGATACCGCATTGAAGTATCCGCCACCTGTTACAGAAATGGCAGCGGTGCGTTGGGTGACCGTTCGTGTGTCCCAGTCATCCCAGAACATGTGCGATGAGACCACTTCCGGGCAGAACCAGGCGCGTGTCGATCCGTTGGTATAGGAAACCAGCGTTTCGGTTATCCATGGCCACCGAGCCCGCCCGTATGCCACACGGGTAAACGTCGTGGCATTGGGGCCGAACCAGGCAGAATCGGTACAGCGGGACAATATTCGCAACGCCTGATGTTACTGTGTCTCACGCGAATTTGACCCCATGTCACCGAATTCGGCACCGTTTGCTGTGTGGGTTATCAGTGTTTGTTATATCGCTGCTTGCGACTCACAGCCCTCCGTTGCCAACGTGATTGTCGACGGTTCGAGTCCGCTGCCCCGCTCATTGACAACGGCTGACAGCAAATGTCAGTTTTGTTTATTGTGCGCACTAGGTGAGAGTTATGGGGAATTGGGGTTTGATCTTGAGACTAGTTCTTTTGTCATCAATTGACAGCACCCAGACTGGCGTTTGGCACTATTTCTGGCACCGGGGCGGTTTTCCTGGCTTCGAATTCGGCCTGGGGGTTCTTTTTGACTGTGAAACAGACCGTTGGCCGCAGAGATGTGAGTGGTAGCCAAAATTTACGTTTATCGATTTCCTAAAGATCTAAAAAAATGCTCATTAACTCAGAGTTAGCAGTCATGTTTTTGAATTAAATATCTGTTAAACAATATTTTATATACTGTCTCCTGTATAGTGCTTCAGCCGTTTCATTATCACCAAATGGTGTCTACGGTTATCGTTTGAATTGAAAACTTTGACTTTGAAAATCGCATGAATATACTAAATAAAGGTTGTTACTGTTCAAATAACCCTTATTTTAAATCTGCTTGAGGCGAATCAATGAAAACTAGTAAATCTCACCGCCGTGCATTTACACTAATTGAGCTGTTGGTTGTCATTTCAATTGTGTCACTATTGATCAGTATTCTGCTCCCAGCATTGGGTAAAGCCAGGGCATCGGCACGATCGATTCAATGTGCGAGCAATCTAAGGCAAATGGGTATTTCAACAGTAACTTATACGGGCGATTACAAGCAATATATTCCGTTTGCATTGGATTTGACATCTGGTGCCACGTTTGGTGGATACTGCACGACTCGTAGCCCTGGTTGGTATGTACGTATTGCTGATTATTTAAAAATTGATGTGGTTGATTATTGGCGATTGGGACCAACGTCGGCCGGCCTTCAGGCACCATGTTTGATGACCTGTCCGGAAAAAACAGATATCACCTATCCCAATGTTCGGCCTGTGAATTATGCTCCAAATGCACATTCTGCCAAGTATGCGCCAGCAGTATCAAGTGACTTTAGACAAGGAAGAATTGATCAAATTCTCAAGCCAACTGAAAAAATATGGCTTTTAGATATGAATTCAGGCATTGATCCCAGCCGGTTTACCGCAGACAACTTTGATGATGCGGCTTTAAATTACGGTGGGTTTTCAGCGAATCACAATGGGGTGGCTAATGTTCTATATTTTGATGGTCACGCTAATAATCTGAGCCTTGACCGAGCGATCAGTCTTATTCCCGGCCCGGGACATTGGGATGGTCCTTTCTGGAAGCCGTTTGGCGAGTGATTGTCAGGCCCCTGGGTATTTCAGTTTGTTTTGAATATCTTTTCACGCAATAGAATTTTAAATTGGATCTTATTTATGTCGCTTGATAGCTACTTGAAATCCGTACGCCCATACATGATCTTGGTTCTTGTTTTGGTTGTGTCAGCAGGCAATCTAGCCTTGGCTAATGAAACGATTCTTGAGAAAAATGACGCAAGTGTTTTTAGACGCATGAACTCCAAAGGGCAGACCGAGGTGAAATTGGAAGGTGACCGCATGCAGGTCGCCAAAAGCGACACGCAGATCAATTGGAATGGGGCGCTACACCGTGTTGATGTACGTCAATATCAAAACATGCCAATTGCTGTTCGCTTTGAAGCCAATGTCAAGGATGTTAAAATCTATGGCAATAAAAGCTTTCATGGATTTAGTTTTCTGCTCGAATTTATCGATGAGCAATCAACCAATGTGATTGGCAGAGAAAATGTCACCTTCCGAAAGCAAACCGATGGATGGGAAACCACAAACCTGAATATAACCATTCCAGCCAAGGCACGATGGATGGATGTTAAATTCGTCTTCGGTTTTGCAACCGGACTTGCCGAAGTTCGTCAGTTACAAATCAAGCAAAACATATTCAAAGTTGTTAATCAATCGTCCTCGGACTTTAAAACAGCATTGATCGTTCAGAAAAAAAATGCTGCGGCTGCTGAACAAAGTCAGTTGGCTTTAAAGGATGCTGGCAAACTCATCGCAACAAACAAGGTTCTTTTTGATAACGATGGTTTGTACTTTCATATTCAAGTCAATGATGACAGTTTTTTTCAGGTATACAAAGGGATGAATACCTGGAAGGGCGATAGTCTGCAAATGGCCTTTGATCCATTGTGTGACAGGACGGCTAAGCCTGGCGATGAAGATTACGAATTCTGTTTTGCCTTTGCAGATAATCAAGCTGAAATAACGCCCATTCTGATCAAAAAAGAAACGGTTTTTACGCAGCAGGATGTCAAGTTTGATTTTTCCCATACAACTGGCAAACAAAGTTACGATATCCATCTGCCATGGCAGGTGCTGGATATACACGACACGGATAAGATTGAAAAGATGGGATACGCCTATGCCATTAACGACAACGATGGTAAAGGACGCACAGGTTACGAATGGGCTTCAGGCATTATTGATGGGAAAAGCCCGCAAAAATACGGCATTCTGATTTTTGACAAGCAAGACCTCGGCATAGGGGCTGCTGCGATCCTGGATCATCAAGACCAGCAATTCTATGATGACGATCAAGTTCATTTGATCCTCCTCGTCCCTGCTGTTACAAAAGCGATCACCGAAGCACAATATACGATTCGCATCAACAAGAAAAAGGTTTATGCGAATACCTTGAATCTGATTCAAGGTGAGAATCGCCTGCGCGTTTCCTTTCCTGCAAGTCTGCTTGAATATGGTTTGAACGATTTGAATGTTGGAATTTCCGCAGCAGATCATCCGTTGCTCAATCAGATATTTCAAATTACAAGAACATCGCTTGAGCAAGTTAAGAGTGATATAAATCGACTTCAACAAAACAATCTCAAGCAAATTGATAGTCTGCAGAAAGTACTTGGCAACTTACCTTCGGATCAGCTTAATACAAAACGCGCCCAATCCAGTTTGGGGGTCGGGCAAATATTTCATGAATTGATCGCATCAGACTTGTCACAGGAGCGTTACAATTTAGCTTTGCGTCAAGCACACCAGATAAACGAAATACTTAACAAGGCGTTAAACAGTGTCAAGACCGAACAAGATCAACAGGTGGTTCGTCCGGTACATATGCCAATCAAGCCTGCGGACGGATGGTTCCGTGATGCCCAGGGCATGCCCGTCTTTTTGTTTGGCTCTTACGGGATTGAAGATATCAAATCAGTCAAAAGTTTGAACTTTAATACCAAAAGAATTGCATGGCCTTCAATCCATCATTTTTTTAAATCAGACGCATTAATTCCATCATCAAGTGTCGATAATGTTTTGGGAATCTATGTTAACTCTATTCGCAAAGCATTCCAAAATCAGCTTGTTACTTGGACTGATCCGCTGAATGTGATTGAAAAAAGAGTTCCTAAATATTTTAAGAAACAATACCCAGAAGCGTTTGTATCCGGAAATCACTTTTTGGATCTCGACCCAGACCATCCTAAATTTATTGAAGCTTGGGATGCCTATGTAGGTTTGGTCGCTAAGGCAATTCATCAGTCTGGTCTGAGTGATAATATTATTGCCATTGATCTGCAACGCGAACCAGGGTTTTCCAGTGTGACGCCTTATACCGAAGCAAAATACAGGGATTATCTCAAAGATAAATACCATCAGATCGATCTACTCAATCAATCTTGGGGGACTGATTTTAAGTCTTTTGAAAAGGTTGGTAATCCCAATAGCTATTTTTTAATCCCCAATGCCTTCTACGATTGGTGCCAGTTTAACAACCAGAGATTGATGCTGCATTTTAAGCGTATGAAGTCACAGTTCACCGATGCGTTTAAAGGGGATGCCATTCCGCCGATCTCCATGACACTCATGAACGGGATCCATTGGCGAGATAAAAGTTATTACAGCACCGGCTATGATCGTGAGCTGCTAATGAAAATCACAGACGTCAATGGTTGTGATACGCGAATCTATCCCGAAGCGGACGAACACTTTTCGCTTGACTGGCAGAACCAGTCGATGTCATTTGATTTTCAAAAGGCATTGGATCCTAAGCAGCCGATCTTTGATTCTGAGTGGCATTCGGTGCAATCTGTCGGCCATGTGCATCCTGTTGTTGATGCAAAATATCTTAAATGTGCGTTAAGGCTTGCAACATGGCATGGTCTTGCGGGTTGCCATCTATGGTCTTATACCGGGGACCGCGATCAAAAAGACCCGATCTATTTAATCGGCAATGCAATGACTTTCCCACTGGTTCTTGAAGCCTACACGCACGAATCATTAAAAATCAACCAAAACTTTGACAGAGTTACTTCCTTTGCCAAGTCCCACAAACCCATTGCTATTTACTATTCCTTGCCTTCTGCTGTCTATGATGGAATAGCATATCTGGAAGTACTCAAAAAAGTTTACCGAGCTTTGTACTTCCAGGATGTGTCCGTGACATTTGTAACGGATCAGATGTTGGAAAATGATGTGATTAATCAACGTCAGATCGAATTGCTGGTCATACCCAATGCCAGGTATGCTGATGCCAAAGCCATTGCGAAAATCAAGCAAATCCAGCAGAAAATCCCCGTTGTTTTTGTTGGCAAAGACTGTCTTTCGCAAACTCCTGCTGGGAGCGGGGGCAACCTCACCCCTTTTGCTCCATCGATCCAGTGGCCGATTCATTCAAATTGGCTTGACTATATTGAGCCTGCGACGAAGGTGCTTGAGCAAGCGAAGATCACCAGAGCTTTTGGACTTTCCATTCAAGACACAGAAGCTAAAATAAAAACCATTGAAGCGCGATTTGCCCGGTTTGAAAACAAAAACATCGGTTATGCAGTCAATTTGGGCAAGTCCGCTGTTACATTTTCAATCACGAATCAATCGTCTCGCCAAACAGTTGATGTGTTGGATGTTGACACAAAGCAGCTAATGCGTGAAATTACCTTGCAACCTTACGAATTTATTTCCTTTGACATCGTAGATAAATAAGTCTCAAGCAATGATTGAAAAAACCAACCCAACCAAGCGATTATTCTCCAATCTGGCAGATCAAATCCGTAATGAGATTATTTCGAATCGGTTTGATTCAGAAACCATTTCGGAAAAATTGATCATGGAAAAATATGGCGTCGCAAGAAATACGGCCATGAAAAGTTTGATCGTTCTGGAAGGGATGGGCTGGGTTGTCAGATGTCCTGGTAAAGGGACGACGATCGTCAAAAATAAAAAAGCATTGAAAAACACGATCAACATTATGATGAAAATCAACACCATTGGTGACGATCTTTTTCATCAGCGATCATGGACAGCCTCCAAAATTATCAATGCAATGGGCAATGAAGCAAGAAACTTACATGTCAATTTACGGATTCTTTTTCTGCATCAGGATGATACTCTGGAAGAAAAAGTTGATTCCATTCTTGCAATGGGGGCGAACCAGGCCTTTGTTGCATTGTATGAAAATCATATGGATGAAATCATCCCGTCCCTGGTTAGCCAAAAAGTACCTTATATCGTTAGAACCTATCCTCATGGTGAGTTCAACCAAATTGGTGTCGAATCCTGTCAGATCACGCAAAAAGCTGTCAACTACCTGATTAATACATATTGCACGAAAGACATTCTTTTTGTATATCCCAATGAAGGCTTGGGACATCATATTAAAGGGAGATTTGATGGGTATTGCCAGGCATTGAAGAAAAATAATATCGAACTAAACAAAAATTTGCTGTTGCCGATTCACCCGTATCATCCCAAAATGCTTGCACAGGATCGGACACAATTGGAATCTGCAATCAAGCAAGCATCTGTCATTTTTGCTGCCAATGGTGCTTGTGGTCTCGTGGCTTATGAAACACTAAAAGCAATGAAACTTAAAATGCCTGATGACAGGTCGTTGCTGGTTTATGATGACTTTGATGAGTTCGATAAGATTGATCCGACTATTTCTGCAATAAGAAGTAATTATGAAGAGATAGGTAAACTTTTGATTCAAAAATCTAATGAAATGATCAATAAGGGTTTTCGGAATGATTTGCGAATCCAAGTTAACGGCCAATTGATGTTACGTGATACCGCATGATCTGGTTGGCAATAAAATAATTTACAATACATAAGCGATAAATATGTATTCTTGCTGTATATGTAAATGGGAATACTGATTTTGAAGCAAAAGGTAGTTTAATGTGTTCAAAATATTCAGAAAAAGCAGATTCTATTATTAGGCCAGAGTTTGTAGCAGTACTAAAAAATTTTCAAGATTTTGTGCAAACTATTGGCAAGCCGGATTGGCGGCCGATGCTTGCTTATGTTGCAGAACTTCATGCAATATCGACCCATCCAGCTAGATTTCCTTTTACTTATCCTTGGGAAGAAATTGGCCCCGGTTATTGTTATGGTCCAGCGTTTGGTCACTGGGATATCGTGCATGCAGCATTAGATGTGATGCAAGTGCAACCAGAGCATGCGTATCAGCAATTGGTGAATAATTTTTCAGTTCAACAGGATGATGGTCTGTTGCCTGGTTCAATATGGTTTGGTGAAGACAAGCCTCAATGGAATAGAGTCGCTGGGCATCCTCCTGTATGGCCATATGCTGTCGATCAATTATTCAAAATGCATCCACAATATGATACGGTTGCATTTAGAGAGCGATGCTTTTCAGTTATATCACGCCAGATTGAATGGTTTGAGAACAACCGATCTGCTGATCCTCAAGGGTTCTACTATACAGACATCCTCAATCACACGTGGGAGAGTGGTGTTGACGATGGTATCCGTTTTCTTAATACACAATCAGGACCCTATGCTTGCGTTGATGCAACATCACATCTTTTTGCTTTGTACGAGACTGCATCAATTTGGGGAAAGTGCCTGAAAAAAGATGTTTCTGATTACATAGATAAATCACAACAATTACGTGAATTTATCCAGGACAAACTTTATTCATTCCAAAGCCGATTTTTTCACGATATTTGGAATGTGGATGATCCAGATAGCCGCGTTATGACAATTGAAGGTGCGTGGCCCATGATTGTCGGTGCTGCAAAAGAATCGCAAGCCAATGGTGTGATTGAGAATCTGATGAATCCGGAACTATTTCTTTCCGATCATCCATTAACCACCGTTTCAATGGACGATCCGCGATTTGAATTGCGAATGTGGCGTGGCCCTGCGTGGAATTCCATGACATATTGGGTTGCACTTGGCTGTTTGCGATATCATCATTCTGATGCTGCTGCAACTTTGTTGGAAAAAGCATTGGATCAGTCTGCGAAGCAATTTGAACAAACTGGAACCATATGGGAATTCTACCACCCATTTGGTGGTGATCCAAGAAAAGTTGCCAGAAAACCCGGTACTGAGCAAAATTACCCATGTCCTGACTATCTTGGGCATAATCCATTGATTGCTATGACTATTTTATGGCAACATAGTAAAGAATAGGATGCAAGCAAGATACATATATTGAAATAACTGCATGTCGAATTGCAAAGGGTATGATTCGCCATATTTATGGCGGTCTGATTTGTGCCATTTCAAAGAGACTTTATTGCTATGTGGAATTGAATTGGAGTATGTAACACAAATTGTTCATCAAGTCATGTATACAGAATCCAAACAAGCCTAAGTAATAATCCGTTGCGTCGCTACAACCTTCAGGTTTACGACGTTGCCCGAAAGGTGTTTGAAATCGTGTGTGTGATGGTTATTGGGTTGTACGTCCTTAGCTTTTCAAAGGCACCACCATGTTCCAAGTTCGCTCCAATTCTTCTCTGCCATTTTGTAAAACTGAAGTCGCCGCAAACAGGTGCGTTGGCTTGCCGTTTTCCAATAACAGTTGCGGGCGTTCGAAATTATGCTGGATCGTTACAGACTGATCTTCCCATTGGACTTTCCGACTGTAGGCTTGCGGGGGATCGCTTAGCTGCCAATCCATGCCGTTGGTTGAAACAGCATGCAAGCCACAGCCTGATTCGCCGGTGATGTTGGCATTGATGACTTTCATGATCATTTCATATCGGCCGGGCTGACTTTCCCAAACAAAGGGATCTTCAATGTTGGCATTAAGGTTAAAAATTGGATCGTCCTGCAAGCGGGTATATGGGCCAAGTGGGGTATCGGCTGATGCGATACCGAAGCGAAGGTTGTATTGATCCTCGCCAACCGCACCTGCGGATTTGTAAATCAGCAAGATGCTGCCATCACGACAAACGCAAGGCGCGGGGTTGGTAGTCATCAGGCTGTCCCAATGGTTTGGTCGGGGCATGAGGATCGGCTTGTCCATGCGCTGCCATGGTCCGTTGGGATCGGAGGCAATCGCAACACCGACGCGCTGATTGCCACGCGCTTCCCAGACAGCAGGACTTTCCCAATCCAGCGGGTTGTCGGGTGTGGGGGTTGGCCCGGAATAGGTCGTTCCGGTGTAGTACAGCAAATATTGGCCATCGCGGTAACAGACACTGGGGTTATGCGTCATGCGACCGTCCCAATATTCCTCACCCCGAGGGGGCAAAATGGTCTGCACATATTCATATGGGCCTTGGGGCGTTGCTGAGACCGCATGCACAATTTCAGAATTAGTCAGCCAGTGAGGCCGAAAAGCCAGCGACATGGACCAGCGTGAAGCATACATGTGAAAACGACCATCAGGCCCAGCAATGACCGAGCCGCACCACACCCAATAATCTTTCATGGCAAAACCGCCATCAAGCGGCGCAGGCCGGATTTTTTTCGAGAATGCCTGATGCGATTGATCGTGATTCATTGCATTAACGTCAGGAATGACTGGTTTACTTGCAGAATTCATCTGTGTCGACCTTTTATTTTATTGATTTGTTAAAACGAGACATATGTAAATATTGCATTGGCTTGTTCTTTGGCATTCAGGAGTCAAATGACACGTATGGGTTTGACTTCACATTTCTCAGAGCTAGAATTGACTGTATATATTTACAGTAAATTATGCAAGGAATTCTATCCCAATGCCACCGACTGTGACACTACGAGAAGTTGCCCGACAAGCTGGTGTATCACCAACAGCGGTTTCGCAGGCCATGCGAGATGCATGCAAATCAGCATTTTTGAGTGATAAGCGACGTAATGAAATTTTGCGCGTCGCTCGTAAAGTCGGTTATCGCCCCAACGACGATATCGCTGTGATCATGCGTGACAGAAAAGGTGGCCCGGATCCATTTTTAATTCAAGCATTTTTAGGTGTTCATCAAGCGATTCAGGCCTCAGGCGGTCGTGCGATTCTTGAGCATGTCGCTGCAGGAAATATCCCCCAGTCAATCAGTGGCTGGCAGTGTGGTGGGGTTCTATTTTTGGAAAACGCATCATATTACCCACAGGCAGTTGAATCTCTGGATGAAAAAGGGATCGCCTATGCCACGATCAATCCTTCGCAAGATCAGCCAATGAATTGCATTGTCAGTGACGATGAACAGGCCTTGCTCAAGGGACTGCAATGGCTCCGTGAACAAGATTGCATGGATTATGCCTTTGTCGTTCCTCAAATCAATCACTGTAGTTATAACAAACGGCTTAATGCTTACATGGGTTTTATTCGACAGAGCGGCTTGTCTCCCCGTGTATTTAGTGACACGGATGTCAAAGAAAATCTCAACGCAGTGCGCAATTTACCTGCTGATAAACGCATTGGGCTCATCACCATCAATGAATGGTATATGGCATTGGATGCAATTTTATCGCCGCAGCACGATGTCAAAATATTGACGCTAAAAAGCGCGAATTCAGCCTGGGCCAGTCCGCAGGCAACACTGGATGTCCCTCTGTGCGAGATGGGTATCAAGGGTGTTGAAATGATTCATCAGAAATGGGCAGACCGCAGCTTGCATAGCCCATCAATTGTCGTGATGCCAAAGTTAACAATCAGCGAAACTTAGTCGGTCTGAAACTTTCAGATCATTTGATTTTATATTTTATTAACACGATAGAACCTGTGATTCAGGTGGAGGATATCCTATTGTTTAAATCATATAACCGTTTACATCGTCTCTTGGTTTTAATGATGGCATTGTCTGCCGTTCCATGCATGGCTGATACTTTGCCTGATATTGGTTTGTCGACACAGAGTTGGAATCTATGTACAGGAGCTACTATCGAGAACGGCATTTTGACGATTGATGGTCATGCTGATGCATACCGACGTGTGAATATCGAAGTGCCAGCAACTGCTTTTGGCCACACCAAGTTTTATTTCACCGTTGAGGTTCGACTGAAAAATATTGTGCCAGGGACGGCGATCTATTCGCGTCCAAAAATAAAAGTCTACCAAGATGGCAGCAAAGCATACCTTGCCAGAAACATCATCGGCCTGCCTGAAAACCGATGGTCCCTTGTCACCTTGGAATATGAAATCACCTCACAACAGAATCCTCAAACACTCACCTTTGAGTTAGGAATTCAGCAATGCGAAGGTCAGGTTGAATTCAAAAACCCAATGGTTTTGCCACAAGCACCTGTATCGACATTTGAATATCCGTTTGATAGACCTGACAATCCCAATTGCAGCTTGGATATCAATACATCGAAATTAACGCCGATGAACAATCACCTGCTTGGTGCCAATCAGCAGTTTGCAGGAAGCCCCATCAAGTATGGCGATTCATCCATTGACGATCTGATTCGCAGTATTGATCTGCCGCAATTGCGTTTCCCCGGCGGAACCGTCAGCAACTTTTATGATTGGCAGACTGATGGATTTTTCATGCCTGATCCTTATACAGGTCGACTCAAAACGTGGATTGGAAATTTGATCGATAAAGATGACAAATTCGAGTTTCAAGCCTATGCGAACCTTTGCCAAACCAATCAAATCGCTTCGCAGTTGGTTTTTAATGTTCTGAAGGATACGGTTGAAGAGTCCGTCTCTCGTTTGCAAAATCGACAGCAGGCTGGTTTGACTTTTGAATATATTGAACTGGGGAATGAAAATTATTCCAGTGCCCAACAGGGCGGGCGAATTGAAGACCAAGCTGCATACATCAGCTTTACCCAACAACTCAATGATGCACTCAAAGCTGCTGATCCAAGTATCAAAACTGCTGTTATGAGTGATGGCAACATGATGGACTGGGATCAAGAGCTTGCAGGTTGCAACTACTATGATGCAGTGGTCATGCACCCATACCTGAGAGTGGATACCACGGTATGTGATGATGAAACCATCTCTTTGTTACTTAGTGCCTACAAAATATTCAATGAAGATGTGCAACATTACACCGATTTGTTTGGCAATCGCGATTTGCTTTTAAGCGAATGGGGTATTATTGGCATGCGGTCAGATAATGAGGCGATGAATAATATTTATACTGCCTTGTCAGTTGCAGATAAGTTTCTTGCGATTCTCAAACAGTCTCAAGAAGGTCCGGTTCGCCAGGCATTGATCCATATCTTGATCAGTACCAAAGAAACCCCTGAAGCTCAGAGCCTTTTTAACTGCAATCGTGTTACCGGTGAACGCTTTCAATCAAGACGCGGTGTTGTTTACCGTAACATTATTCATACTTTCAAAGACAGTCAGGTTTACTTGGCCCAAAGCACATCGCCTCAATTAACAACCGATTTACCCGCAACGATTGCCCGTGCAGTCAAGCGGTCAGATGGCAAAAAAGTTGTGTTCGCAGTAAATAAACTTGATGTCGCTTGCCCATTGGAATTGAAAATTGATGGTGTCGTCCACACTGGCACCTATACGTTGAAAACTTACACCGAACCGCAACTTACCGGTTACGGCTGGTATCCATTTGACCAGGATGTGATGGCAGTGCAGCAGGGGACAGGTGGTATTCAACTCCCACCATTGTCTATTAGTGTGATTGAATTAGATTGATCGTGCATGAAGCAACTTGTGTCAATAAATCAGCGACTTTAAAAGGATATAAAATGTTTTCAAAGGCGATTAAATATACGGCTCAATCGAAGCAAAATATTAAAGGATTTACATTAATAGAATTGCTGGTTGTAATTAGTATTATCTCAATCTTAATAGCGATTTTGCTGCCAGCTTTGGCATCGGCACGAGCCAGTTCACGCATGATCCAGTGTGCATCGAATCTTCGCGGGATTGGCGTGGCAATTAGTATTTATGCTGATGACAACCAGGATTATTTACCTCAAACAACGATTGGTACCCAAACGTGGTCAGTGCATCTTGGCGAAAAATATCTAAATATTCGTGCTGGAACTTTATGGAGTTTGGGGAATCGCCCACCTTCAATCTTTGCCTGTCCAAGTACCAATGATGTGATTGATGTAAACGGAAATAACTCTGACTACGGTCTAAATGCAAAAGTCAGTAAAACCACATCATCATTGCGTCGTACAGACATTATTAATGCAAGCGAAATTATCCAAGCAGCTGACGCAGCAGTGCGTGACCTCAACGCTACAGCCTCATTAAACCCAACGATTCTTGGAATGGAAGGGCGGCATAAACAAGGCCTTTCGTCCATTGATTCAAGTAACATTGTTAATGCACTATATTGTGACGGACATGCCTCATCCAAACAGATTGGTGATCTTGTCACCGGTCTTTATACCACGGCCTTCAATAAACGACCATGGAAGCCATGATGTCCATGTGCCATGTTTGATTAGGGATAGAATGTGTCAGTAGGTGGTATGGCTCAGTGTGTAGCGGAACAGCGGATTGTTTCGCTGATTTGACACGTTTTTATGAATTTTGAAGCGCCTGATTTCTCTAATTCCGTTCGCAAAATACGTAACGCGCATGTAGCAGCAATTGTGTTGTTCATTGGGTATGCAGAATTTAGTCGGGTTTTACGTCGCAAGACAGTACACAGTGATTTTGATCACCGGCAGCATGGCATCGTTACCGAATCGGCACCGTGTCATCGAATTCGGCACTGGAATCCAGACGTTGGCCTGGCCGGGATTCGAGAATTCATTGGGGGGGGAGATATCAGTTGCTGTCGCAACTTGTTTGGTTTGGATGACTGAATTTTACTGGGGTGGTTGTGTTGTTGGCTGGAAGAACAATTCGATTTGTACATGTCGTATGATTTTACGTTGTACATCATCGACTGATAGAAGATGGCGATTGCCTTGTGGGGCGTAGGAAAAATGGGTGATGCCTTGATAATCGATATGCACTTTACCATGTTTGGAGACATGAAAATACTCACGATCTGGTTTCACGGCATGGAGTACAGCAGCCAAGTCATAGGTTGGTCGATCGTATGGCATTGTCTTGTATAGCTTGTAAGCTTTCACAACCGTGTGACAATCAATCCATTTATAATCGTTGAGAATGCTATGAGCTGGATAGGTGATTGGTGCGCCAGCTTCCCAGCCACTGAATAAGATTTGCGCGGGACATTCGTGAATAAAACGAGTCGATGCAGGCAGGTCTTCGGTGATGTTGTATTCTCGATGGGTGTTTGGTGTATTGCAGGTTATGTCAGTGAAGTTGCCAGCCATCATGACCACATGACTTACTTTTTGTTCAAGGAGTTTCTTGCCATTAAGTGATGAAGCGTTGTCAGGTGGTGTCATAAGCAATTGATACAGATTGGTGCAAAATCCGATGAGGATCAATGTCACGCTGTGGTCTTGGGCATGGGCGTGTAATCGACGCAGCAGGATAACTGCTGGCATGTAATCTCCCATAGGATGCGTAGTCGGGAACTGTGCATGTCCATCAGGTGTTTTTCGTTCGACGATTACACGATTGAATTGGCCGACTTCTGGTGTGACCCCATTTTGCACCATGCCGATCGGGATATCTCCGTTGCAATAAAACATGCTGATGGCATCTACCATGGCAGGGGCGTAAGGATTGTCCATCCCCGTGTCGCCCAAGCCGTCATGCGGCATAGCCGGATCGAACTCACCACCAACTTCTACACCGACCCCGCCTTGCTGGACGTCAATGGCGCGGTCAATGCGCTGCCGGATTTTGCTGGAAGGCAGATTGCTTAGTCGTTAAAAGTCAAAATTGGGCCTGAAGAACAAAAAACTTTCTGATAACGCAAAACAATACTGCAAACACGCAAATATCCATGGGCATTGTAGAAAGACGAAATCATAACTTTATACTTCTGATGGGTTAATTCAGTTTGATCATTGGTACAGATAATAGTGATGTACTCAATCACGCCAGGACTCTTTTGATGAAAGATGCACATCAGATGAAATGCAATGAAATGCAAGAGATCGAAGGCACAATGAGCCAGCGAGATGGTTTGGGATTTACACTGATTGAATTGTTGGTGGTGATTTCAATCATTTCACTGTTGTTGGCCATTTTGCTACCTGCGTTACAATCGGCACGCAAGTCCGCTCGAGCAACAATGTGCTTGTCGAATCTCAGGCAGACGTCGATTTTGCAGGGAGCTTATGCAGCTGACAACAAAGACTTGCTTCTGCTTGATGTGAAAAGTACTGCCAGTTTTTACTACCAGATCGCCAAGTCAGGGATAATCAACGAAAAAAACGCAGTCTACAAATGCCCCAGTGCCGAATATTACAAGTCTTCAATCACAAATAATGTGGATTACCCGCTGAATCTCCAGTCAAGAACCTATGCAAGCAATTACACAAGTTTTTGGAAGGGCAGTAGCAGTTACAGTCTGAGAAAAGTCAATGGTGATTGGGAGGGGACGACCAAGGAGTTCAGGCTTTTGGAATGGAATCAGTTGGCTGAACCGGGCAAGTATTTTCTGGTGATGGATTCAAAGCGGAATGGCAGCCCGCAAAACAGTTTTGAAATTTACCCGGGAAATTACAACTGGTCTGCACGTCCATGGTCAGTTCATACCAGCGATGGTGGTGCGGTCAATACGCTGTTTGCGGACATGCATGCCAAGGCTACCAGCCAGGAAACCTATTACAACTACCTTCATGTCGGGACGCAATTTGCCTTCTCCGGAAACTTAGTCTGGTAATCGCACAAGTTATTGCAACATTTTCAGTGAATACTGGAGATGTCTTAATTAAGGCCTGAATTTAAGTATGTTATCTAATCTGCAAAAAACAAGCTGTATTGTGTTAATCCTTTTGGTGCAAAGTTTGGGGGCGGAAGCATCGACCAGTCAACCGCAGGATAATGTCATTGATATTCAGCAGAAGCTTGCCAAACAATTATCTTCTGAAGACGGTTTAATCACACTTCGTAATGGCAAAGATGTCAAAACAACGATCCCGATTGATCCGACATGGTGTCGATTGGTTCTGCGTGGACGTGTCAAAGTGGATGCGATTACGCCAGGGGAAAAATCATGGAATACTGCACGAATCAGCGTGTTATTTCGTGATGACAAACAAAAATCACATTGGAGCAAGTGCCCGAGCTGGCGTGAAGTGACAGATGGTTGGGTGAGGTTTGAGCAGGTCTATGAGGTACCTGATTACGCTAAGCAGATTTTAATTGGACCAGCGATTTATTCAGATGGTTGCGTGCATTATGCGGATATGCAGCTTGTGACGCTAGATGAACAGGCAGTTCGTCAAGCGGATTTGCCCCAGGAAGTAAAGCTTTGGGGGAGAGAGCCGATTGAAGTGGTCAGTCGCACGCGCGATGAGATTTGCTTAAATGGTGTCTGGGCGTTTGTGCCTGCATTGAATCAAACCGAAGCTGTGCCCCAAGACGGTTGGGGCTATATTCGCGTGCCCGGTTCATGGCGTCCGGGAAGTTGGCGAGGCTGGATGCCCGGCATCGTTGCGCGAGGTTTTGGCAATCGCTGGATAGACTTCGGTAAAGGGCGAAATACCTTTGCAGCATGGTATCAACGTCGTATTGATATTCCTGAGCAATGGGCAGGCCGACATATCGCATTGGACTTTGCCCGTGTGAGTACGGATGCGGTGGTCTTTGTGGATGGCAAACGCGCAGGGCAAGTCACATGGCCAACGGGTGAAGTGGATATCACGCAGATGGTATCCCCGGGCCAATCCGCACAGTTGCAGGTCTTGGTCATTGGGACACTCTCTGAGAAAGAGACCATCAACTACATGGGGCCCAACGCAGATCAAATCATCAAGACCAAAGCACAACTCGACAATACAGGTCTGATTGATGATGTGATCCTTAAGTCTCGACCGATGGGCAAACATATCAATGACGTGTTTGTGGTGACTTCAACACGCAACAAAACTCTGTCTTTGGAAGTTGCACTAGATGGTTCCTACAAGGCACAACAGGTTGCATTGACCGCTGAAATTTACGACGCCGCAGGCAAACTGGAAAAGGTTTTCAAATCCGAGCAGCAACTTTCTGATGCAACAAATCCCAAGTGTGATTTACAGTTCCAATGGGATGATCCCAAGCTTTGGGATGTCGGTGAGCCCAATCTCTATACGCTTTTACTCACCGTACAGGCTCAGGGATTGAACGATGTGTACCATCAGCGATTCGGTTTTCGCGAATTTTGGATTGATGGCAAACGTTTCTATTTAAACGGCAAGGAAATCCGTTTCCGCCCGACCAGCTGTGGCAACAACTCGCCCGAATCCGTTGCCCAGGGCATGCATGAGATGATCGACCAGGTGATCAAAGGCTTCATGTCGATGGGATTTAATATCGGCGAACTCTGGCCTCACGATCATGAGCGGCGCGGCTTTGTCGAGTTTCGCCCCCACTGGTATGACCGCGCGGATCAGCTGGGTTTCCCATTGATGGGCGTGGCGTTGAACATGAGCCAGTTTGCTGCGTCTTGGCAGGAGCCGGGTGTCAAGGATAACTGGCAAAAACACATGCAAGATGAATTACGTCGTGTGCGCAATCATCCCTCCGTGTTGATCTGGGCGACCAGTCCCAACCGTTTTGGTCATGCCGAAGATCAAAATCCCGTCTTGCTTGGCAACAAACAGCAAGGTTTCATTGATCTGCCTGCCTGGCAGAAGCTTGCTGTTGCCGGTGAGGATGCTTGCCGATTGATCAAAGATTTTGATCCAACGCGCCCTGTTCTGGTTCATTCGGGAAGTGCAGTGGGGGATGTCTACAATGTCAATTCCTACTTAAATTTCATCCCTTTGCAGGAGCGCATGGATTGGTTGAGCCAATGGGATAAGACTGGCAATATGCCCTTGGCCATGATCGAATTCGGCACGCCGCTAAGCTATTCATTTTTCAGGCAACGGACCTTTAACAAAATATCACGCAGCGAACCCTTGATGACGGAATTCTGCGCGACCTACCTCGGCTCCGATGCTTACACACTGCAACGTCCGGTTTACCGTGATGCCATTGCCAAATTGTATCTCAGCGATGATCTTTACCGCAGGGGTTTGTCCGATGTGTTATGCGCTGAACCGGCTTTTCAAAAATTGCAGACTTTGTTCGTCAAACAAACATGGCGGGCATGGCGGACATGGGGCATTACAGGTGGGATGATTCCCTGGAGTTGGGCCAGCGGTTGGGAACGACAATGGAGTAAAGGCCAGACTGTCACGTTTGCCCCGTTCAATCCCGGTCGACGTGGCACGTATCTATCCGAAACAACCAGCAACGCCTATTACAATTTTCTTCCTCAAGGCGTGACCGAATATCCGTCTGGCAAGACATTGAAGCAGAACAACGGCCCCACGCTGGCATGGATCGCAGGTAAGCCCGAATCGTTCACAGAGCAGTCGCATCATTTTGCGGTTGGCCAGCAAGTCAACAAGCTGGCAGTACTGCTCAATGATACAAGGCACAGCACGTCATATCAACTACGTTGGCTGGTTCAACTCAACGGTCAGGACATTGCTAAAGGGGAGCACACCGGCAAGTTAGATGTTGCGCAAACCCTATTTTTACCGATTCATTTTGAAATTCCTGATTCGCTGTTTGCTCAAAATGCTGCGGGTGAAGTTATCTTAACTGCAAGTATTGATGGCAACGAACATCATGACACATTCGATTTCACTGCCCATACCAAACCCCACAAATTGGATTATGGCAAAGTGTACCTTTTTGATCCCGTTGGACGAACCGCATCGCTGCTTGAGTATCTTGGGGTGCCGACACAGCCATGGAGGCCAGCTATCAAAAACGGGCTTCTGATCATTGGGCAAAACGCATTGGTTGAACATGGCCAATTTCTACAAAACGTTCAAACCTATATAGAACAAGGCGGACGCGTGTTGCTGATGGCACAAGACCCACAATGGGTTCGAAACAACACCGGCTTGCGCGTGGCTCGTCATGTCTCCCGCCGAGTCTTTCCCGTTGCCAATCATCCGTTGGCTGACCAATTCAATCGCGAAGAATTACGCGATTGGACTGGGCAAAGTCGTCTGCTTGGCAAGACGCATGCAACCCTGCCACAGATCGATTCCTATCTGGCGCGATGTCCAGCGCCGAAGTACGGTTGGATGTGGGGCAGTCAGGGTGCAGTGAGTAGTTGTGCAATTGAAAAACCACACCACAGCCGATGGCGGCCGATTTTGGAATGTGAGTTTGATCTGGCTTATTCCCCACTGATGGAACTCGATGAAGGCAAGGGACGCATGATCTGGTGTTCGTTGGATCTGGAAGACCAAGCGTTGGTCGATCCCGCAGCAGACCGTGTTGCTCGAAAGGTCCTGCAATATGCAGCCCATGCTCCTTTGAGCGAAAATGTTACCCAAGCCACGATGCTGATGGGTAATGCCTCAGATGCGTCGCAGTTGAAAAAACTGGGGGTGGCATTTGAAACGATTTCTGCCATCCCACATAAGCAGGGCCTGTTGGTGATTGGTTCTGATGTTGCTTTTGATACAGAAAAACTAGAGCAATTTGTGAATCAAGGTGGCCGTGTATTGGTATTGGCGCGGCAGGAATCCGACGCACCATTGGGTGTGAAGTTGCAACACGTTGATGCCTTTGCCGGTTCCGTTCATCCACCTCAATGGTCAGATTGTCGTGGTATGAGTGTTTCAGATTTGCGTTGGCGTTCAATTGATCGTGCATGGTTGTTAACTGCCAACTCTGCAGATGAACAACTTGGTGCCGATGGCTTGCTGCTCAAGAAAACGTTGGGTAAGGGGCATATCATTTTCACGCAGATCAATCCTGAGCAATTTGATGTGGAGCATAAAACCTATTTGCGTATGACACGTTGGCGACAGACCCGCGCGTTATCACAACTCATGGCAAACATGGGGGCGACCTTCAAGAGTGATCAATTGATCTTTGCTGCCAAGGCGGATGACAATCAAGCTTCGCAAGAGAAAGTCCTGAAGCTCAATGGGCCATGGGCAGCCAGAATCACCGACTACAAAACGGCTACGGATTCAACCAATCGTTACGAGGATCACGGTCTTAGTAAACTGGCCATGCAAGCCGTCTCCCTTGAAGCGGATACCCATACATGGCAGAAAAAGAACCTGCCATCCTATTGGAATATCTTCGGCGGAAAATGGAGCCATGCCCTGGGCGAAGCTGTCTTCCGCAAGCAGGTTCAAATTCCCGAGCAATGGCAAGGGCGTGATCTGGTCTTACGCATCGGCCCGATTGATGACATGGACGATACCTATTTCAACGGCGAGTTGATCGGCAAGACAGATGCCAGCACGCCTGCTTATTACAGTCACCCGCGCGTCTACACCATTCCCGCCAGATTGCTGCGAAAGTCCGGCAATGTCATCGCCATTCGCGTCTTTAACAACTACGGTGATGGTGGTGTATGCAGTGACGATCAAGGTATTTCGCTGTCGCTTAAGTCCGAACCCGGGCAGGATAAGACTCTGCCCGGTGATGGATATTACTGTGATGATTGGCGAGATGATTTTGCATTGGGTGATGATCCCTACCGCTACAAACGTTGGTGATTGTCCTGCTAAGCAGTGTTGATTGAATTTGTAAACAAGATGTTTTCAGTGAGTAATGTGTAATGACGATCTGGCCTGTTGATGTTGGCATTCAACCATGCACAGACAAATGTCTGGGTGACATTTCCGTGTCGTGTCATGGCGATCGGTTGACGATGTCCAATCGTCATTTTCAGATGGACGTGTTGATTGATGAGTCTTCTTTGATCGTGCAGAAGTTGGTTCATCATGATGCGACCGACGAATCATGGGTCACGCACAGTCAATTGCCCGTTTGGTCATTGCCGCAATTTCAGGCTTTTGGTGCACCTGGCGAACCTGAGTTAGATGTGCAGACGATTTGCGATCACCCGCTACTCACAGATCAGATGGTCGTTTCGGTGACCTATTATCTCAGTTCGCTTCAGATGCGTTTGCGTTACCAATTCACGCTTTACCCCAATGTTGCAGGTTTACGCACGCAGTTGAAGTTCCAATTTGAGACCGCGCACGATCCAGAGCATATTCCCAGTTGGTTAGGGGATAGTCTGAGTCTGCAACTGGCAATGAATCTTGAGTACTCGCGGCGGTTGGGGGTCGGTTTTTACAACGATACGCAGCACCGCAATTCCCGGTTAACGCCCATTCGCCGCGCAATGCAGATGGCTGGCATGCCTGATGCGTTGGAAATCTGGGATTGGAATAACATACTATACATCGAGAGACATAACGCAGGTTTGGCTATCGTCAAAGAGTCGCATAAGACCGTGAACCAAAACGGCATTGACGGTGGTGCGTTCCTTGTTGAGAAGAACCAGCTTGGTGTCAGCGGGTTGGGGTTATGCAGCAATCATTACCAGGGAACCGCATGGCACGATCTGCCGGGTTGGCGCGAAACATGGGCAAACTGGCTGGTTTTTTACCGAGGTGATCAAAGCGCACGTCAACTGGCGATCAAGCAGTTTGATCGTGCTCGCTACCCCTTTAAGCCTCAGCGTGATGCGATCGTGATGAGTAACACATGGGGTAGTCGTGGGTCAGGTGAACGTTCGCGCCAAGCTGCGGATCAAGCCAATGTGCTTCGGGAAATTGACAGTGCTGCTGATCTTGGGATTGACCTTGTTCAGATTGATGACGGTTGGCAATGTGAACCTGCTGCGATTGATCCCACATCGATCGATCGGGATTGGCTGCCAAATCCTGAAAAATGGCCCGACGGTTGGCAGGCACTGGTGTCGCATGCTCAAGCCAAAGGCGTTCGGTTGGGACTGTGGTTTAACAGTCATGTTGATGTGCAGAAAATGCTCAGCAATTTAGATGCAGGTGGGTTCGTTCGTTTCAAGCTGGACTTTGCCAATTGTCAGACACGCGATGAGTTGGAAGGACTGCTTGCCAAGGCCAAAGTATTGGCTTCTGCCAATGAATCAGATGTTCGTGTGAATTGGGATTTAACAGAAAACGCTCCTCGCGTAGGCTATTTTATCGGGCGCGAATTTGGCAGCCTCTATCTGGCTAACCGTGAAAATGGCCCTGAGCCGCTGCATCGCTTAAATCATATTCGCTATGTCCCAAGCTTGATTTTGCGCGACGCATGGCATCTTGCTCATGACTTGAATCTCAACCAGTTTCAGATCAGCTATCAAAATCTTGATCTGGTCATTGATGATTTATCCAATTGCAAAAGCTATACGCATGATTACGCATTGGCCATAACACTCATGGGCTTACCCATCCTTTTCACCGAAACGCAACGGCTTAGCGATTTGGCGCGTGCACAAATCCGACCACTGCTTGCGCTTTATCGGCAATACCGCGAGGCGATGACGCGTGGCTATGTTTTCCCATTGGGGCAAACACCATCGGATCACGTGTGGACGGGTTTTCAGAGCTACGATCCTGATTCGCAGGATGGGCACATTCTCTTGTTCCGTGAGTTACACAATGCCGATTCATCCGTCACGCTGCCTTTACATTTTGCTCAAGGCAAGCAAGTACAGTTGCAGCGGATATGGAGCAGCAATGACATGCTGATGCAAAGCGATCACTCAAGCGTCATTGCCTGTAGCCACAAGACCGCTGTAGCAGGATGGTATTCGTATCAACTCAAATGAAATCAAAGCTGGCCGAGCATTTTTCGGTAGACGCTGGGTTTGCTGCCGAAGTCACGCGTAAATGCTGCGGAGAAAGCCGAGATGTTTTTGTAGCCACATTGACCGGCAATGTCGTGGATGCTTTGCGAAGTGTCGATGAGCAGTTCACGCGCACGGTTGAGTCTGGCTTTGCGAATGATTTGAGCCAGTGATTCACCCAGAATATTTCGGCACTTGGTTTCAAGACGCCGCCTGGAGATCGGCACGTGATCAAGCAGTCTTTCGATGTGCAGATCACCATCGAGATTTTCCATGATCAGTTGCATGACGGTTCGTAAATGAATGTCTGTAAAGTGCAGCGCATTGGTTGAGCCGCGTTCCGTGACACCGACGGGTTGGAGCACTTGTGTGCGTGGTGCGCGTGTTTGATTTTCGATCCAGTGGGTCAGCATCGCCATGCCACGGTACCCGCGTTGCACGATGGCGGTATCAACGCTGGAGATGGCAGGTTCACAGATCTCGCAAATCGGAAACTCATCGCCGATGCCCAGTACACCAATATCATCGGGAATACCCAATCCTAACTCACGACAAGCATAAAGCAGATTGGCTCCCATTTGGTCACACGAGCACCAGATCGCTAAAGGACGAGGCAGTGATTGGAGTTGATCGCATAACTGTTGCAGATGTGTTTTCCACTGCTCAGAGCAGGCCTCGGGCAGAATCTGAACATACGGACGATTGTGTTTTTCAAGTGTTTGAATGAAGCCGCGAAAACGTTCGGATGCAAAGTTGGGATCGGCGTCGGGGTTGGGCTTATCCCATCCATAAGTGGCCATTTGATAAAAGCCGCGCAAGACAAGGTATTCAGCTGCTGTCTTACCGATAGCATAGTTGTTACACATGACCGTTGGGAAGGTCGGATGTAACTGAATGTCGGTGACATTGACGACAGGTAGCTTGATTTTTTGCAGTTTCGGGATGTTTGCAGGTGTATCCAACGCAGCGAGGATGCCGTCCGTCTGGATATTCAGTTGGTTATTGATAATCAATCGAACATGTGGTTTTTCACGGGCAAAGCGACTGGCTCCTTCCAGAATTTTCGTTCCAAAGCTTGATGAGCAAGGCAGGTAAAGCTGGATATGCACGGGGGGGTGAGCCATGTCAGAATCTTAGCATTGCTTGATGGTGCGATCAACGAATTGGACGCATACCAAGCGAATTGACCCGTTTTTTTGACTTTGCGTGCCAGCAATATCACTTTGCGCAATCAACGCATTTCGCTCTGTTTTTCGCGTCTAGAATCTTTGCAACTGGAAGCCGAGTCGGTTTCGTATTTATCTTTTTCGGAGATCAATGATGTCCATCCAAAGTCAAACACAAACACCAGCATTTCCCCAACCCAACGATCCAGCATATGTCGTGCCACGCAGCTATTCGGGCGTTGTCCCAAGCCTTGCGCAAGTGGCCGACCTGGGCAAGGTCCGTTCTGAAATTGGTGTCGGAGGGTTGATGCCCTGGTGTGGCAAACTCTATGTCATCAATTACAACTCGCACAAGGCTGACTCCGGCCCGGGGGTGGGGATGCGTGTGATTGATGAGAATATGCAGATGCTCAAGCATCCCGAAGGCGTCGACGGGACGTATGCCAATCGTTTTGTGCATTACCCAACCAATCGTCTGATCATCGGTCCGCATGTCGTTGACGAACAGCACAACGCGACCACTATTAAAGAACTGGTGCCGTATCGTCTATGTGGTGTTGCCAAGCATTTGACGGATGATGCACTTGTTTATGTGTTGGCTATGGAAGGGGAGGTTTTTGAACTCAACCCGGTGACGTTTGAATGCAGACAGATCATGGACCTGCAGGACGAACTGAACACCGAAGGCGAAGGCCGCGTACATTTCAAGGATTGTTACAGCCACTTCGGTCGATTCGTCGTCTGTTCAAACGAGTACATGGAAGCAGATTGGAAACGCGAACGTGCACAGGGACGGTTGGCGCAATGGGATGGCAAGGAGTGGACCCTTCTCGAACGCAAGCCCTTTGTCTGTGTGACTGGTCGTGGCAATGACGGGGGAACGATCTTTGCCACCGGCTGGGATCAGGCATCCGCGATTTTGAAAGTATACACCCATCAGGACCAAACATGGCGAACCTATCGCATGCCCAAAGCTTCACATTGCTTTGATCACAAATGCCAGACCGAATGGCCGCGTATCCGTGAAGTCGAACACGAACGCTTCCTGATGGATCACCATGGCATGTTCTATGAGCTTTCCCCTTGGGCGTATGGGAATCAGGTTTGGGGCATTCGACCCATCAGCACACATCTATGGGTTCATGGTGATTTCTGCTCCTACCGAGGCATGCTTGTGCTGGGCGCGGACAATGCAAGTCCTGCGTGGGGTTATATCGACACCGCCGCTGAGCCACAATCCGGACTCTGGTTCGGCAAGACCGATGATCTCTGGAACTTCGGCAAGCCTGCAGGTTGGGGCGGTCCTTGGTGGGATGAAGCCGTCAAAGCCAATGTGCCTTCCGATCCCTATCTGATGACCGGCTTTGATAACAAATGCCTGCATATCAGCCACGATGCCAATGTGCAGGTGACGTTCACCATTGAGGTTGATTTCATGGGCTGCGGCCGGTTTAAGCAGTATGTCCAATTAACCGCTGGGGCTGATGGTTATGTGCAACATACTTTTCCCGAAGGTTTTTCTGCGCATTGGATACGCATAATCAGCAATCAGGAATGTATAGTAACCGCCCAACTGTTTTATACATAGGATATTTGTGAATGGTTAAATAATGCCAAAGACCTTGAGGCAGAGGTCCAGAATGACATTATCGAAATAAGCGATGAATTTCGCCAGAAACGTTTGGACTGTGTTGAACTACAAGAAGAAATTGATAGCTTAAAAGCTCGTTGTAGCAATATCTGCGAAAACCAAATAAGAATGCGGCGGCACCTTCGCCAGTAATTAAATTTGTCAGAAAATGAAATACCTTTTGCAGGTGAATTGATAAAAGTACGAGATAATCAAAGTGATTGGGGCAGGTCAATTGAACGATTTCTGCATAGTTTTGGTTTGTCACTATTGGTTCTGGACGATTATTACGAACGAATTTCACATTGGGTTGATCATACTCATTTAAATGGGAGGCTTGTTTATTTCCGAATTCGTGATGCGGACAGCAATCATCGTCCTGATTTACATAAGGACTCATTTGTTCATAAGCTGCAATTTAAACCCGAGACTCCATTCTACGCATGGATCAAACGAAAGGTGTCGCGACGATTCAATATTGTTGCTGTGAAACACATGAACAGTTTCGTCGTGAAACACGGGGTATTACGAGAGCCGGCCAGATTAAGTTACCAGGTGATCGGTATGAAAAGGATGATCGCTACGTAATCAATGACCGTAGTCGATTTGATCTTGGCTGGAGTAATGTCGAATTCGGACCATGATGACCTGCCCTTCAAATGACGTGCATGATCGCGAGATTCTCGCATAAGTCTTGGACTAGGTTTGAGGGGGCAGGTCACGGTATAGTCGGATCGAACTCACAATCAACTTCTACATTCATCCAGGGTTGCTGGACGTCAATGGGGCGGTTAATGCGCTACCGGATTTTGTTTGGGTAATTCCACGTATGTTGAGCAAATT
This sequence comes from Phycisphaerales bacterium UBA7800, assembly GCA_002480565.1. GTDB lineage: Bacteria > Planctomycetota > Phycisphaerae > Phycisphaerales > Phycisphaeraceae > UBA7800. Next base: position 29,019 of record DLCK01000062.1, read on the forward strand.
TCGTATCTTTGGTGTGTCTAGCGTGAAAAACCATTTTAGCTGATCTCAATTGACGCAGTTGTTGATTTTGGCTCGTTAGAAGCAGAAATAATATTGCCTATGCTTGACTTCATAAAATGACAGTCATAAAGTGATATGCATAACACTTAAGGAGTGTCGTGATGTCAGCCAATAAATCTGTATCTATTGGGCAAATTGCAGACCAACTTGGCATTTCAGCAATGACAGTCTCAAGAATGCTCAATGCAAAATCGCCGCCTGTACGGTCCGATGGGCTTAAAGCCTATAAAGCGGTCCGGCGGCTTGCTGATGAATTGGGGTATCGCAAGCCTGCTGCACCTCGAGCAATGGTGACCGGCAAATATAATACTATTACGGTGCTTGGGAGTACACAATGGTGTAATAACCATATGACTCGCAACCGACTGCGTGGACTCCAGGAAACGGCGGAAAAACATGCAATAAGTTTGAATTTCGTTCGTATGGATGACCAGAATCTGGTGTCGAAAAAAACGGCCCCGGATATCCTCCGGAATATGGCCAGTGATGGTTTGTTGGTGAATTATGTAACGGGTTATCCAAAACAGTTGGATGCTATATTGCATCGTTATCATATACCAGCAATTTGGATGAATTCCAAGCATCAAACTGATGCGATATATTTGGATGACTTCAAAGGCAGCAGTGAAGCTACAGAATATCTTCTCTCGCTGGGGCATCGACGAATTGGGTACTGGCATTTAGGAGATGTGGATACTCCTAATGAGCCGCATTACAGTTTGATTGATCGTCGCTGTGGGTATGTTAACGCGATGAAACGAGCGGGCGTTCCAGTTATGGAAATGTCTCCGGGCAAAAAGTTGGAATACGACCAATATGCCTCGTTTTTGAGGGAATGGCTTGGGCGGAAAAAACGGCCGACAGCTGTGATTACCTATAATCCACCACATGCGATGGCTGTGATGACGGCTGCATTACGACTTGGCTTGAAGGTCCCAGAAGATGTTTCCATTTTACATTTTCACGATGAAGTAAGCATGTATCAATTTACAGCCATGCATGTGCCTGAATTGACGTTAGGCAAGCAAGCAGTTGATATGTTGATGAAAAAAATATCACGTCCAGAAAAAAGTTTGCCTTCTGTGGCATTGCCTTTGTCGATGATGTTAAAAGATAAAACGTGTGCTCCACCACGTAAATAAGTATGTGCTGGTGGGTGATAGTATAAATGGTTTATATCAGTCGTGACAGGTTGATTATATCAATCAGCATAGTGTTCATTGGAGGTCTATTGAAATGCAAATTGGTCGAAATACATCACGTACCGTGTTGAATCAAGATGCTGGTGGTTTTACTTTGATCGAATTGCTGGTTGTTATTTCTATCATTGCACTTTTAATAGCTGTTTTGCTCCCTGCCTTACAGGGAGCACGTAAAGCTGCACGTAATGTGGGATGCTTGAGTAATATGCATCAATTGGGTTTAGCATTCAGTGTATACGTGAGTGAGAACAAGTATTATCCCCGTGTTCGCGAAAGTACCGACGGATGGCCAGTTATCGATACTGCTAATGGCGGGGCATGGGCTGCATACCTGGCACGGTATGCCGGGTATGATCAGGATCCTGCCACGATTCCACATAGCAATGCATTTTTCTGTCCAGCCGACAACGTGAATACAAGAGAAGTTGCTCCAATCAGCTATAACCTGATATGTGGAATCTACAACTATGGTGGCACAAGATACCGTGGCATTGGCGTAGATAAAGTCTCTGACAGTGATGTGCTTCGCCCGGCAAAAACCTTTGTTTTGAGTGAGAGAGCTGGTAATTTGAGAATACAATTCCATTATGGTGTTCAGATGCGTGTTGAAGGAACAGATATTCTCAAACTGGCGACATGGCACAATGGTGGTGGGTCGAATTACCTCTATGCTGATGGCCACGCTGGTAGCATACCCTTTGATGAGAAGCCAGGTACCCATGACGCTCGGTGGTACTTTAATTCGAATGATTAATACTTAGATTTTTTAAATATTATATTTGTGTTCAATTAATTGTTTCGTGGAGGAATGGCTGATGGGTTATCGTAGTGTGAACATGGTACGAGTCTTTGTTGTTATCACAGTGACGTTGCTGATGTTTGTTAACCTGGCGCATGGGGAAAACTTGGGCATGGAGACTGGAAATATGATTACAGATCCCGGCTTTGAGTTGTCACCGCGACAATCTCGCTGGGGAAAGAGAAATTGGTGGAAGCGGGTAACTATTAATTCGCAAGGTAAAAAAGTCGTGCAGAGCAATACTTTTTCATTTGCTCAGGATGAAGATCGTCCGCACTCGGGAAAATACTCTCAAAAAATATCCCTGATCAAGCACCTTGGTGGCGATTTGCAGTTTTTTCATGCCTTAAAAGACGTTGTGGCAGGTGATTCGATCCAGATTCGCTTTTGGACCCGTGGTCCGGAAAATATGACCCAGATACTTATGCAACTAAGAATGGACGTTTCACCATGGACGACCTATTTTAAAGCATCCATACCGTTGTCCAATCAATGGCAGGAGCATGTGTTTAATGTGACGCTCCCGCCCAAAACTCAGCCTGAAACAATGACACTGATGTTTAATCTGGATGAGGAAATATCGTTTTGGATGGACGATGTGTCCGTGGTCAAGCTCAAGCCGAAAGAAGATGGCGAGGTGGCTCAGGGGAACCAGATACCCAATGGGACATTTGAGGTGGGCATTGATAAATGGTATGCCACATTTCGAGAAATAGGCGGATATGTAAATTCTCCTGTGGCGTCTGAGAACAATATCAAAGCTGTGTTTGAGTCAGTACCAATCGATGATGCGCCGCATAAAAAGAACTGTCTGCGATTTGAAGTACTGCCTGATTGTCGAATACAGATTACATCTGCATTTTTCAAATTGAAGTATGGACGTGAGACCAGAATATCTTTTTGGTCGCGCAATGAAGATAAACGTTATGCGAAGCTGAAAGTTGCGATCGTCGGTGGGGAATTTCCTAACTTAATTGAACAGTTTCATACGTTTCAGAATAGAGGAACGAAATGGGCAAAGCACACTTTCTATGTAAAACCCAAGCCATCTGTAGGTGGTCGGTATGTGCTGGATATCAAATCGCAAGAAGTTGGAAAGTACTTGATCGATGATATTCAGGTGACACAGGAATTATCATCAGAAAATGCCATTTTGGAAACCCCAAATGTGGGTTGGCAAAGAGTGGATGAATCTGCTTTGGGAAACGTATTTACATCTGGTCAGCAGCCAGAGTTTGATGTTCTGGTTGAGGGCTTGCCAGGTGAGAAACAATTGAAACTGACTGGTAGTTTGTTAGATACATGGGGAAATCAATTAAAATCTTTATCATTGAAAGTGCCTTTGAATGAAGATGGTTTGGGACGGGCAAGATTGAAATTGCCAGCAGATCAATATGGTGCTTTTAAAGCAGAAATGTATCTTGAGGGTGTTGAGGGAAACAAGCAACCTGCTGTCGAGATTGTTTATAGTGTGCCGGTTGCCTTGCCCCCGATTGATCATCCAGAGGATTCCTTTTTTGGTAGTCATGTTCATTTCACCCCTTACAATCTGCATCTTGCAAAGTTGGCTGGGGTGCGTTGGTTGCGTTGTCATCCTCCTTTGGACACCAAATGGGAAGTGGTTGAGCCCGAGAAAGGCGTCTTTAAATTTTCATTAGAAGGCGCGAAGCGAGCCACTGAGATGGGGTTTGCGATCATGGGGTCACTGGACTCGGTGCCGAAGTTCTACGCAGATATACCTGAGAAGGCTTTTCATACATGGTATCGGTGCTACCCACCCAAAGGCGAAGAAGGTTGGAAGGCGTGGGAGCGTTACGTGCAAAAAACAACCGAAGCGTTCAGGCCATACATTCACACATGGGAAATCAGTAATGAACCTGACGGTGCTTTTATGCAGATTCCAGATGGGCTGGTACGCGAGGAAATCTATCTGGACTATGTGAAACATACCAATGCCGCTCTAGCGAATCGAAAAGATATCACACTCATAGCAGGTGTTATTACCGGTGCGGCACGGACGTTTATGCAGGATATTTTGGATCTAGGAGTTGGGCAATATGTAGATGCTCTGTCGTTTCATCATTACAGGCGAAATATCAAAGAGGGATTGAGCAGTCGCCAAAAAGATATTCTTCACTGGAAAGGGTATTCCAATCGCAATGGTGATCCACTTGTACCATGGCATACCGAAGGCTATGTTTTGCCCTTTGTTCCGACATGGTTGAAAACTTCTGGTCATGTTCACGCCGAATCTGAGGTGTTAACACCGGGAATTGGCACGGCCAAGATCATACAGGTGTTGGTCAGCATGAAAGCCATGGGGGCTCGGACACATTTTTTATACACGGGTTTTACACAACCTAATGGGATGGCGATCACACGAGCTGATTATGCTGCCATCACGGATCTCAATGGCATGACATCGCCGGGTTTACCTGCACATGCCGCGTCGGTCTATTTTCTAGAGGGTTCCAAGCCTGTTGGATATAAAACGGATGTTACTTCAAGTCAGTCAGAATATTCCTTAGCTACATTTACCAAGAATGAACAAAGAATTCAGGTTCTGTGGTCAGAAACGGACTGGCCGATAGGTGAGTTACCAGAGTTGGAAATGAATGAGAACGTCCGATTCTACGACATGATGGGTAATTTGATTCGTGACAAAAGAAATGTCACCGTCAGTTGTCACCCTATTTATATGGTTCAATAATGCAATTTGAAAATATGATTGATGGTGTTCGATTGACTCATGATAATGTGACAGAGCGATAATATTGGTTTTTGATTGTGGATTTTAATCTGTGCAGATGTTAATCGAATCTGAGTTGTCCAATCATACGCGTCTATTAATTCTTCAATCGACATGCTGGTATGCCGAGATCGCGTTGGAAGTGGGGGCTAATTTATGTCGATTGGTTCATTGTCCAACGGGTTTGGATGTAATTCGACGTCCTAAAACATATGAAGCTTTTGAAGCTGCGCCAGAGTGCTATGGTATTCCTGTTCTGTTTCCGCCCAATCGTATTGCCGATGGTCGATTTGTGTTTAATCACCGGGAGTATGTTCTGCCATGTAATGATTTGAATCGCGGCAATCATATTCATGGCGTGATGCTTCGAAAAACATGGCAGGTTATCGAACAGACTTCTGATCGTGTTCTTCTGCGATATGAGCTTACTGCAGAAGAAGGCTATGGTCACGACTGTATGCTGGAATTACACTATTGGTTAGATGATGCGGGATTGCATCAGAGGATGCGTGTGACCAACTGTAGCGATTCAGTTATGCCGATCGGATTAGGCTATCACACCGCATTTACCATGTTTCCTGATTCACGGATGCAAGCAACCACTGTCGCTCAATACTGGGAAATTCTTCCTCCCAGAGCACTTCCCACCGGCAGGCTGCTTAATTGGCATGATGATGTTTGGCCTTGTACTGATTTGCAGCCAGTGAGTTGGCATTGTCCGATGAGCACTGGACAACGTCACGGCAAGTCGTTCAACAGAGCGGTCATTACACACACAGATAAGAAATTGCAGGTGGTATATACGGTTGATCAACAGTTCAAGCATTGGTACTTCTGGAATGATGCGGGTGGCAAAGGTTTTATCTGTGCAGAACCTCTGTCCTGGATGGCCAATGCACTGAATATGGCACTTCCCATTGAGATGACAGGTGTACAAGCGTTGGCGCCTCAAGCAACATGGTCGGCATACACTCGCATTTCAGTACAGGCACTGTGACTCAATGAATTCTTTTTTACGCAGCGATGACTCACTAACCCATTGTTATTGGTTCTGAGTTGTTTGATGTTAGTTGAATATGTTTTGATGGTTGATAAAGGATCAGGTAGATGGTAGTTCTTAAAAATGCTTTGATAAGGTTGGCAATGACTGACAGTGGGGAGTTAGAAGAGTTGACGCATCTTCCAACGGGTCACAATTATGCGTCCGGCGGTATGCTCTGGCGGTTGTATTTTCAACGTGGTGATCAGATGGATCGTGAGATTGTCGGCTCGAGCAGTTTGCCGAAAGTAACAGCCACGGATGATACGTTGACACTCATTTATGACGGTGTTCAATACCAGCAAGAGCAGTTGGCTATTTGCGTGACAATTACGGTTAAGTTACTGAGCGACGAGACACACTGGTCTATGACGTTGCAAAACAATCAGTCGGATATCATTCTACGCGAATGTCAATTTCCATTGATTCATAGTTTGGAACTTGGGGACAGAACGGATGTGCTTTTGTCACAATTTGGCGGTCAAATGATTCCCGATCTGCCGGCCGAAATCCGTAAGTTCCATACTTTGTATAAAGCTTCGGATCATTTATTCCTGCAAATGGACTTTGGCTATCCGTTTGCAGCGGCGACGAACTGTTATGTTTTCCCAGGCGATGGTCAAAGTCTGTACTGCGCTTGTCACGACGATAACTTCGAGCACACCCGTCATCTATTTCGTCTTTACGGGGAAAAGCTTGAGTGTGGGTTTGCCCGTTATCCCAGTTTGGAACCGGGTGAATCATGCACCGTTGGCACATTCGTACTCAGCCCGCATGCCGGTGGTTGGCACGTTTCAGCAGACAAGTATCGCCGATGGGCCGATAGTTGGTTTAACCCGCCAACGCCACCGCAGTGGGTCAAGAGGATGAAGGGTTGGCAACGTATGATCCTTAAGCATCAATACGGTGAGGTTCATTACGATTACAGCCAGCTTTCAGAGATTCATGCCGACGGCTTGAAAGCAGGAATTAATTCGGTGAACTTGTTTGGTTGGTGGGCAGGCGGGATGGATAATAGCAATCCCGATTATGTTATCGATGAAGCGATGGGGGGCGAGGAGGTATTGCGAGATCGAATCGCTGCGTTTGAGGAAAATGGTTCAGTCATTCTCTATTTCAACGGTCGTCTGATCGACGTGAATACCGACTACTACAAGACCGTCGGCAAGGATATTTGCGTCAAGGACAAGTTCGGTGCTCAAGTTCGCGATGCCTACCGCTTTCGCGCCAGTGGAACTTACACCGGGCTTTATGGCAATCGAACTTTTGTTGCAGCTTGCCCATGGTGTGAAGCGTGGATGGATAAGATGAAAGAGGCGGTGGGTATTGCGGACCAACTCGGATGCAAAGGCGTATTTTTCGATCAACTGGGAGGTGAGGAATTTCCCTGTTTTGATCCATCGCATGGCCATGATGTACCCAACATGAAAATGTCATGGCGCAAAGCAGAATTGACACGAGAATTGCGCGATTACGCACGATCTCTTAATCCAAAGATGGGTATTGGCATTGAATTGTTAAGCGATGTCACGGCCCAGCAATGTGACTTTATCCACAACCTTTTTGGTTATACAGAAGTGCTTAATGACTGGGAGACAACTGGTGAAAAGCCGATTCCCAAGTATTTCATTGAATGGTTTCGCTATTGTTTCCCCGAAATCATTATGACGGATCGAACGATTCGTGATGACACAGATATTCCGAGACGCGTGAACATGGCATTGCTTCGAGGCTTGCGCAGCGACGTGGAAATTTATCGTTGTCGCAAAACGATTAAAGAAACGCCTACTTACGCAGCGTATCTGAAGCAGGCCAACATGTTACGGGATCAATATGCGGAATTCCTGTTGGAAGGACGCTATGTTGATACACAGGGATTCGCTTGTGATAACGATCAGGTCGAAGCTCGGGCGTTTGTCAGTTCTGATCGCATGGCCGTGCTGGTGACACAAAGTCACCTGGATCAGATTGACGTGACGATCAATGTGCCGGGATACACTTTTATGGAACATGGTGGTTTGGGTGAATGGAATTCGCAGAAAGCTGGTAAGAACATACAACTAACCTTACCACGTCACGCTCTGGCAGTTTTGGTTTACAAGAAGAAGAGTTTGTAATGGCACTTTTCACGCCCATGAAGTGAATTTTAACGTGAATTCTTCGAGATAAGAAGAACGTCAGAACACGTGTAGCGGTGCAGAAGATTGTCACTTGATAATTGTCGGGTTTTGCTCGTTGAACAAACCCTTTGCCACATGATCATAGCACTCAAAATCGCAGCAGGCGCGTATTGATCGCGCAGAAAACGGAGTTCCTTGACAAGTGAATACGGGTTGTCATTTTGCATTCAGGCAGCATGGCGTGTTACGGTGATCTTGATCACTGGCAAATACATGTCGTTCTTGAAGCCGCTGCGTTTAATGCGAATGTGAGTATGGGTTGGCCAATCTGCTGATCGGATTGGGATTGGCTCATCGGGTTCGATACCATTCCATGCTTCATCGGGTGTTAAACCACCAAGGGCTTGATGTGCACGGATGGTGTTATACTAAAGACTGTACTGATCCAGGCGATATTGCAAATTCTGTTGCATTGGCAGCAACCAGACTGATCGTTGACAAATTACTAGGGTTCGAAAAAAGCGTTCGATCTTCCCGTTAAAATTTGGCATCCGGACGGGCCCACGAATATGTTTAATGCCCAACTCGTTCAAGCTATCTTTGTACTGCTTTTGAAATTCTCCACCATGGTCAGTGATCACATGTTTGGGAGTACCACAATGATTGACTGTCTTGCAAACCAGTCGAAGTAACTGCTGAGTGTTAGGCCGTTTTCTGTAAACATGCAGACACAACAACCGTCGAGTCGCACCATCAAGGATGGCTGCAACGGTGTAAGAAAACCACAGCACCTTCAGGCTCGTCAGATCCATATGCCAGACATCGTTGCGATTGGTTGGCGTTAACAGGCCATGTGGTTCAGCACCGACGGGCGGATTTATCGGTGGTCTTCTTTTCCTGACTTTCTTCGGAGCAGGCGGTGGGGTTTCACGCAATATTCGTTGTACCGATCGCCTGCTGATCTGAATGCCAGCACGAATCCAGTACCTCGCAAAGGTTCGCGTGCCCATCTCAGGTTCAGGATACAAATGGCGTAATTCATGCACCACCCAACGCACCGCATCGTCAATCCGGTTCCATCGAACCATGGGAAACAGCGAACACGTTGGATCGCCATTCTCCATCGTCCTGATCCATTTACGGATTGATTGAGGATGGATCACAAACCGTTTGGCAACGATGGCTATGCTCCAACGTTGTTGCCGCATCAATTGCACAATAGCGAGATGTTGTTCGGGTGAGTAATTCGGACGTTTCTTGGGAAGCATATCCGCACGTTGGCTGCGCAGGATTTTCAGTTCACGTTTGAGCCACTCAAATTTGGTGTGTAGTTCATCGCGCTCCATCATCAGTTGCAGTACCGGCGAAGCAGTTGATGCCAATCGACACCGAGCCAACTGGTAAGCTTGAGCAATGACGATGGCCACGGAATCAATCAGCTTCAAAGTCGACGTACTGGTAAACCAAGGCATGGCACACATCCCGGAAAAGGAGGGGTATTGTACCAGCGGGTTGCTTGTGATTATTCCGTTGTATGTCAGTTGATGACAATTCCTGATCAGTCGTGGATTTGTCATGCAGTGATATGCTTGCCTACCGTTAATACAAGCTCGAACGACACGCTGGTATCGGGTGATTTTGCCTTGTGGTGACCAGGTCGTAAACTAGCTGTCTGCTCATTGCCAGAAATGGCTGATTTTCCTTCCAGATCAAGTAAAGGTACGGTAAGACGTCCATGACCATTACACAGCAATAGCTTGATCAATGGCTCACTGCACCGTCGGAAAACGAGCATTTAGAGTTCAAAGAGGCAAAGCACAACTACCATTTCGATAAGTTGGTCAAGTATTGTTCCGCCATCGCGAACGAGGGTGGTGGCACAATGATCCTGGGAGTGACAGTTGTACCGCCCAGGCGAGTCATTGGAAGCCAGGCTTTTGAACAGATCGAACGAACCAAGGCAGGATTGATCGAACGGCTATGTCTGCGCATTGATGTGCAAGAAGTCATGCATCCCGATGGCCGGGTTTAGGTGTTTACGATTCCTTCCCGTCCGAATGGCATGCCGGTCAGCATTGAGGGGGCAGGTCATGGTCCGTATTTGCCTGGGCACAGGTCTTTAACTTCGGCATCATGTTCTGTGTACGGTCATCTGGAATCTAATCTCTCTCTGGCAAGTTGATCGCTGGACCATCTACTTCTTCATCACCACCATCGCGTCGCGGTGTTACTTGCTTGATTAGTAATGAAGGACTTTTTCAGGGGCGACTAGTTAAGATCAGGCTGGGGGGGATAGTCTGACGAATTCGCTTTAAAACTCATGCTGGTTCCCTCTCGCTTGCGGAATGTATGCAACGTGATTGTCGACGGTTCGTGTTCGTTCACCCGCTCTTTGACAACGGCTGACAGCAAATGTCAGCCGTTGTTTATTTTGCGCATGGGGCGAGAGTTAGGGGGATTCGGATTGGTTGGCGGTTTTTTTTGTGAGTTCTTGACAACAAACGCCTATCCCAGACTGACGTTTGGCACTATTTTCGGCACCGGGGCGGTTTTCCTGGCGCCGAATCCGGCACTTGTTTGTCGGTGTTGCATGCTTCAATGTTTTTGTCGCAATCAAACAAGTTTATTGACTGTCAGGCTTGACTTTGGCGTGGAGACACCTAGTATTCATGCGAACGTAATAACATTAGTTATTGCGTTCGCATTGGACCTATGAATGACGGTAACACTCAAACATGTGGCGCAAAGGGCGGGTTTGTCTTGGCAGACGGTCAGCAAGGTGCTTAATGACCAAGGACACCTGTTTCGGCCTGAAACACGAAGCCGCGTTCTCACCGCTGCCCGTGAGATGGGCTATGTCCCCAACGCGGCCGCCCGCGCGATCCGCAGTCAGCAGACCCGTCAGATCGGTTTGCTGCTGCGGAATGAAGACGGGCATCGGTATCACAACATGGCGGCATTTGTTCTGCTGCTGGGGATCAATGCCCGACTGGAGTCTGACGGATATCTCCTGAGTGTGGTGCGCATCGGCGATATCGGCGGCAAGCGCCAGGCCAAGTCGCGCGTGTTCGAAGAGCATGTGCTTGATGGCCTGATTGTCTTCAGTCAATTCACAGACGAAATTGTCGATTGGGTGTCCAAGCAGATTCCACGTTGTATTTGGGTGGACTCCAATCACGATGAGAAAAGCAACTGTCTGCGTCGCGATGAATTGCAGGTTGGACACTGTGTGGCCAGACGTATATTGAATCTGGGATATCGCAAGGTGTTGTGGGCGGGACAGACATCGGACGCCGGATCGCATTTCAGTCTGGCGGATCGCTTTAATGCCATCACCCAAACATTAGCGGAAAATGGTGTGTCATTTCACGTGCTTGATTCATGGCACAAACCCGAACAGAAACGCTGGATTTATACGCAACTTCCGCAATTACTCAAGCCGGACACCGTGGTGGTGGCTTACAACCTGCATGCAGCCCAGGCGGTATTGGTGGCAGCTTCAACCATGGGCTTGATGATCGGTCGGGATTATGGCCTGGTCTGTTGTGACGAAACACCGGAAGTGGATGAAACATGGCCGGGACTTTGTCGTGTCGCCAATGACCGATTTGAGATGGGTTATCAGGCGGCGGACATGATGCTGGATGTGCTCAACAGCAAATCACATCAAACCCCATCACGACAACACCGCGGGCAGTGGGTGATCGGCAATACCGCATGGGGACCGGGCAACGTCGCGGGAAAATGATGGAATTGAATCATGGAACATGAAAGTTCCGATGCATGGCAGTGCGTGTATTGGATACTTCAGACAATCGGTAATCGGTAACAGGAATGTTATTTGGAAACTTCAGACAACAGGAATATTCAATGAAACATAAAGGCTTCACACTTATCGAACTGTTGGTGGTGATTTCCATCATTGCAATTCTCATCGCCATTCTCCTGCCGGCTTTAGCCAAGGCACGCGAGTCCACGCAGGCGATCGCCTGCGCCAACAAGATGCGTCAGGTCGGTATCGGCGTACTGATGTATTCCCAGCAGTTCAATGATTATCTGCCACCTGATGGGTGTTACAACCGCAACGGTTATTCATCACGCAGTCGTCTGACTTGGTGGCCGAGCCTGGTGTATGAATATGCGACCAACAAGGCCCAGCCCGCAGCCGACAGTTGGGGGGACAACTACTGGCCGATGAATGGTGCGGGATTTTCAAGCAATCTTTTCTGCTGCCCATCGGCGATTACGAGACTACAAAGTGATGATCACATCACCATCGAAAGTGAAGTGACCTATGGCATGAACATGGGCGCGTTCAGCGCGGTGTATTACAACTCCGATCGCTGGTACACCCGCACGCTTGAAGTGCTCGCGCCCAGCACCACCATCTGGATGAATGACTCGGCCAGGACCAGTGGTACTTCATACTCCATCGTTTCAATCGCATGGGGACCGGGCGCAACCTTCTCACCTTCACTGCGTCATTATGGTGGGTATGGCTCAGGTGAACTGGTGACCGAATGGGTGGCAACCAATCCCGGTAAATCCAACGCATGGTTCGTCGATGGTCACGTGCGACCCATCGGTTATGACGAAATCAAAGGCGATCAATCCAATCTCTATCGCGGCACGGCCAAAATGCCCAAGCGATAAAAGCGCATAACACGCGCTCATCACCAGCTACATCTGAATTGTGATGTGGCCTACTAATCTGTGAATCTTCCTGTATAAGGCTCTCTTGATGTCTGTCTATCGCTTGATCGTATGTTGTATTCTGTCATCGCTCTTGCTGCGTGGCACACCTGTCATCGCACAATCTTTGACTGTCGTTCATGAGGATTTTGAATCTTATCTGAAAGATGGACAGACCGTATCACCCATCGCCGATCAGGGGGCCTGGAAATCATCACCCTATGGCAAGCCCGGTGGCCTGGTGGTCAGCAAGTCCGACAACGCAGGCAATGCAACGGTCATCCTCACCGCGCCCGCTGGCGGTGATCATCATGCTCGCCTGCTTTTTGACCGTAAAACATGGGAGAAAGCGACAACTCATCAAGCTTGGTGCCTGGAACTCAAAGTCCGCAACGGCATGCAGCTGATGCTGGGTGTCAATCCCGCATACAACCCCAAACCCGCAATCCAACTCAAAGTCGGCAAGTCCATTCAACTGGTCACGCCCAATGACAAAACGATTCAATCGATCAACAAACTGCCTGATGATTGGTTTGTTCTCCGGTTGATAATCCAGCAGGATCAACAGAATGCCGACACACTGCATGCGTGGGTTGCTGTCAAAGCACTCAGCGATCCCGATGCATCCTACATGCTTGATCCAAGTCTGCGCGACGTCACCATCGACATCAGTGATGTGCCTTTGTCACGCTGGGATGGCATCAAGTTTCGCATCGATCATCCAACCCATCAGGTTGACGATCTCACCTTTCAAGCGGTTGATGATGTCAAATCTCTGCTGGCCGATTGTGTCGAAGGACAGGTCATGCTGCCTTTTCTCCCGCTGCTGGATCACATCACATCCCCGCGCCAGGCACTGGATCTTGGGGGTGTCTGGCAATTAGCGTTTGGTTCCGACACTTCCATCGCGTTTCCCCAATCATCTGCTGACAGCATGATGGTGCTGGTACCCGGCGAACATACATCCATGATCAACAGTGTTGCGAAGTTCGGTCAGCGCGCCTGGTTTTTTCGCGATGTGATGATTCCCGAAGATTGGGCGGGAAAACGCGTGACAATGCATTGCGAACGCGTCACCGATCAATGTGACATCCTCGTTAACAATCAACATGTCGGACACAGCGACGAAGCCATTCTGCCCTTTGCCATGGACATCACCGATGCGCTTAAGCCCGGTCAATCCAATCGCATTGCCATCGGTGTGCTCTCCACACGAACTACTGGCAATGACGGTACACATCGTCCCGTCGGCTGGACATGGTTTCACCAGCAGTTCAATGGCATCCCGTTGCCTGTGCATCTGCAGACACACGCCAGCGTCTTTGTGTCGGACGTGATCGTGAAACCCGCGCTTCACAATGGTGCACGCTTAACCACGCAATTGACCATCAACAACACGACCGATCAATCGCGTCAGCTTGCGATCTCAGCCCAAACGCGCGATGGGCAATTTCAACACACATCAAAAAGCATCACGCTTGCCGCACACAGCACACAAAGCATTACACTCTCTGACACATGGGATCAGCCGCGATTGTGGTGGCCGCATGATCCGCATCTCTATCAGTTGCAGATCAGTATCAGTGAGAAGAATCAGCTTGTTGATTGTTACTCGCAGCGTCTTGGATTTCGCGAGATGCGCGTGGCGGGTCATCAGCTCTTACTCAACGATGTGCCCTTCATGCATCGGCGTAATTCCATCATCCCGTATTTGTCCACGATGCAGCCAGACACATTTGCATCCATGGTCAGGACACTGCGACAGTGTGGCTATGTCGGTTCACGTTTGCATGGTGGGCCTTCCATGCGCTTGTTGTCGATGGCTGATGAATTGGGATGGTTGATCTCACCGGAGTCTGCCATCAATGAACCGCGTGGGCATCAGGTTGCCGATGACTATTGGCCGCACGCCAGAGATCATGCCATCAACATGGTGCGTCTGTTGCGTAATCATCCGTCGGTGATTTACTGGGGATTGTGCAATGAGTTTGGTTCCAACTACATGCCATCTGACAGCAGCAAAGGGCCATGGGTCGATCAATGGCTTAATGATCTTGGCAAAGAGGTCATGCAATTGGATCCCACGCGCACGGTGACCTTTGATGGTGAAAATGATCTTGGGGGACGCGGACATGCCGGCCCAGCACCGACACTTAACTTCCATTACGCATGGCAACCCTTCAAACCCACAAACATGATCCCTACCACACGCAACTGGTTGTTGGAAGGTGGGATGCCCTGGCAGGCAATCGCCTGGGATCAAAGCAAGCCGATCATGCTCGGTGAAGATATGTACGATCCCTATTGCATCCATTCACCCTATGGTTCAGCACAATGGGGTGGTAACAATGCCTACGATCCGCAGATCGCACCACGCGTGACATTTGATGCCTATCACATGTTGGCCGAAGGTTACTACCGCGCAGGTGTCGCAGTTTGGAATCCATGGGGACTCAATGAAACGCGACCTGCGGGCAAAGCCTATGTCGAACTTGGGCAGTCCATGCCTGATTACCTGTGCGCAACTGACGAAGTCAATCGCACCTTTGCATCAGGACAGACTGTCAATCGAACGCTACGCATCTACAACATGCTTTTTGCAGATCAACAGGCAACACTTGAAAGTCAATTGCTTGTCGATGGCAAGCCGACGACACATAACCTGTCACGCATGACACTCAAAGCTGGACAAAGTCATGTCATGCCCGTGACATTGCCGATGCCGAGTGTGCAAAAGGTGAAGACCGTGCAGTGGCAATTGCGTCTTGTCTCTGAAAACGATCAAGTGTTGTGTGACCGGATTTATGAGTACACCGTGTTCCCATCACCATCGCCGGTGGTTGCTCCACAGGATTGGGCAGTGGTGGGGCAGGTCCCGTTACCAGCACTTAACAGTCAACATTTCGAAACTTTGGATAAAGCTCTGGCAACCAATCCCAAGCGTTTGTTGCTTGCAGGTGTCTCGCTATCGGATGCACAGGGAAAATTACTTGACGACGCAGTGAGCAACGGCTTACATGTCACTTGGATCGCTACACCTGCACAAAGCTGGTTACCCGCCCCCCTGAAAACAAGTGACGGACACCGTGCCTGTTTTGCGTTTATCAGCCGGCCTGATGATCCACTAATGCAGGATTTGACCAACAACGCGATGGGCCTGTGGGGAGATGACACAATTGTTGCCAGTGATGCCTTGCTCAAACCTGATCGCGGTAACTATGAAGTCATTCTCGCATGCGGCGCTCCCAATGGTCTGACCCATGCAGCCATGTTACGTATGCACCGTGGCAAGGGATCGTATCTCATGTGCCAGATGCCACTGTTAACCAAGGCAAGTGAAGACCCCGCTGCAAATGAACTGTTGCACCGGCTGATCAATACGCCCATTAAATCTAACACATCGACAGGTACGTTGGCAGTGATGGTGCCGGTGGATTCGAGTTTACCTCAAGCCTTAAACAATCTGCGAATTCCCTTTATTGACATTTCTCCTGTCGCTAAGCCTCATCTGTTGATGATTGATGCATCACAGTCGACTGTTGATGCACAAGCCTTGGCAAGCGTCCAACAACAATTATCACAACATCGCAGTGTATGGTTGCAGCGCCCATCCCAGGCATGGTGCGATGCATTGGGGCTGCAGACGCGTGTCACATCACAAGACACTGCACAGGTATCCTTGCATCACACTGAGCAACTGCTTGCGGGGTTGGACAATGATGATTTTTACTGGCAACGACATGGCAAGGATTCATTGCCGATTGTGCAACAGGTGTTTTCTGAATCAGAATCATCAGCAAGTCTGAACCCGGCCGGGCTCTTGATCAAGCACATGACAAATGACGCCGTGATCATCGCCTGTCAATTGCGATGGGACCAGATGGCCGTTGCCATGCCCCAGCGTAGTGGTCGGATCATTCGTACCTTGCTGAACAATGCCGGGGTGGACTTGGGCAATGCTGCCATTCAAAATACCCACTGGAAGTCAGTGGACATAGCATCGGTGTGCAATCGTGATTATCGCAGCCTATTTGGCCAGGGACCGGATTTGTCTTATTTTCCAGTCAATCGCATAGGTTTGGACCCTGTGTTGCACGTTCCACGACCTGTCGAAGCGTTCACCCCCACAGTTTATAGTGAGGATGTTCCCTTCACGTTGACTGACCCACAGGCCAATGACAATCGTGGAGTGATGGTGTTAAGCAGTGCGACTTCGTCTACCGTAGAACTCCCAATCGTCGCGATGACTACACCATCCATTTGGATGATGGGCACCGCAAGCGATACGTGTGCTGCTGGGGACACGGTTGCCAAACTGCAACTGACATACAGCAACGGTCAGACAGCAATCCTTCCCATCGTCCTCGGGCTGCATACCGGTTCGCTGACACACACGATGCCACTATCACAGGGACGCATCGCGTGGAGTGGGCGTGCGCGTTTTAATGCTCACAAACCAGAGATGGTATATCTGTATGCATGGAACCTTGCAAACCCACATCCGCAATGGACCGTCACTTCAATGCGACTGATCTCAGATTCAAATGATGACATGCTGGGTGTGGTGGCTGTGACATTGGAACAGTAATTCGAACGTAACACATCATCATCTTGATGTGATGGCTCTGAACGTGTTGTTTAACTGAACATCTGGTTTTCTGACCAAACATAGTCAAAGGGAATTGCCATGTACCATCGTACAGTGTCACTGCTATCGGTCTGCTTGCATCGTTTGTATGGACGGTTGTTATGCGGCGTTCATTGCGGGGTGGTATTGGCAGTATTCATGGTGATGCAATTGCCTGTACAGGCTCAAATCAATGCGTTGGTGAATCTGGATTTTGATTCGGATGCTACGGAACTGACATCAAATTTCACCGAGCATGGTCTGACAGGTAGCACCACATTTTCCTATCAGACTGCTGGTGGTCTGGGCAATTCGCCGCGCGTGTATGTGGCTGGGAACTTCGATATTCTCCGGTATAACACGCCTTTTTCCGGCATTTCGACTACAGATACCGGTTACACGGTTTCAACCTTTTTCAAAGCAGTTTCCACAATCAATGGTCTTAACGGCAACTATTCCATCGGTACCGCATTACTGCCGAATACCAACTCAGTCATGGGAATCAATACCACAGGCACGGCCTATCTCACTGCGCAGGTCAGTGCTCTGGCTACACCATCAGGCACGCCGACACAATATGTGGTAAATCTGCGATCATGGAATGGCAGTAGCTACATCATCACGTCCAGTTCCAATGTATTCACCTTGACATCAGGCAACTGGTGCAAACTCACCACAACCTACAAACTCACCAGCAGCGATACGTTTTCCGCGACGATCACCATCGATGATTACGGTGCAGACGGTAGCAACTCGCCCGTACGCATCATCACCTATAACAGCACACCCTTGAGTAACAGCAGTATTCTCAACGCAGATCAACTGTGGGTCACACTGAAAACCGGTGCGCCCGTTGGATGTGGCACCAACTCGCTGGATGATTTTTATGTCGATCCATTCCCGCAGCCAACATGGCATCCGGTGAACACTCTGCTCAATAAAAATTTTGATGCTGTCTCCACAGATCTGACATCCCATTTCACCGAGCATGGTCTGACAGGTAGCACCACATTTTCCTATCAGACCGCCGGTGGTCTGGACAATTCACCACATGTGTATGTGGCAGGAAACTTCGACATACTCCGCTATAACACACCCTTTGCGGGCTTTTCGACTGCAGACACCGGCTATACCATTTCAACCTTTTTCAAAGCAGACTCCACGACCAATGGTCTTAACGGTAATTACTCCATCGGCACAGCGTTACTGCCTGATGCCAACTCAGTGATGGGGCAGAATACCACGGGCACGGCTTATCTCACTGCTCAAGTCAGCGCACAGGCCACACCAGCAGGCACGCCGACGCAATATGTGGTAAATCTGCGATCATGGAATGGCAGCAGCTACATCATCACGTCCAGTTCCAATGTGTTCACGTTGACAAAAGGTAATTGGTGCAAACTCACCACAACCTACAAACTCACCGGCAGCGATACGTTTTCCGCGACGATCACCATCGATGACTTTGGGGCAGACGGTACCAGTTCACCAACGCGTGTCATTACCTATAACAGTACATCCTTGAGTAACAGCAGTATTCTCAACGCAGATCAATTGTGGGTCTCGCTGAAAACCGGGGCGCCCGTAGGATGTGGCACGAATGCGTTGGATGATTTGACCATCAGCCTCTATCCCGATCCTGCCATTGCAGAACGCCAGTTTCCCAGTGATGCAGGATTCACTGATGTGACTTTACCGCCATACAATGCTGCAGGTGATGGTGTAACGGATGATACCGCTGCGATTCAACAAGCCATCAATGATCACACGGGTGTGATCTATTTACCCAATGGCACATACAAAGTCAGTGACCGACTTGTATTCAAAGATACGTCAGGCAATTGGGCATGTTTCCGAATGATCCAGGGACAAAGCCGTGATAAAACCATCATCAAACTCGCCGATCAATGTGTTGGATTCATGGATGCCAATGCCCCCAAGGCGGTGTTGTATACGGCCTCACAAAACACATGGAATCCTGAAACCGGCTCAGGTGATCAGGCCTTCATGAATTCCATTTGTAATCTCACGGTCGATGCGGGGTGTGGCAATGCAGGTGCGATCGGCATCGACTATCTGGCCAGCAATCAAGGGACAATTCGTGATGTACTCATCCATTCATCTGACCCGGCAGGTCTCGGTAAATTCGGCCTATCGACCACACGTTCTGTTGGGCCGTGTCTAATTAAAAACCTCGAAATCCGCGGCTTTGACATAGGTTGGAATGCGTCGGGTGGGACACTGAATATCACTGCCGAAAACATCACACTCAGTGATCAGGCAATATATGGCATTCTCAATGACAACATGGAGTTGGTCATCGCTAACCTTGTCAGTGACAACACGGTGCCTGCCATCCATGATCAGTCAGGTTCCATCTATGGCAATCCGTCTGTCTTGGTCTTGAATCATGCACAATTGCGTGGCGGAGCATCGGGAAACTATGCAATCGAATCCACCGGCAATATCTATCTGCGTGATGTGTTCACCAGTGGCTATTACGTCAACGCAGTTCGTCATAAAGGTGTCGATCTGATTGGCCCGTATTATGCGGATGTGGCCAAGCCAGATGCAAAATACTTAAGTGACGCACCAGTGGATACATTGAATCTTCCCGAAGAAATTACACCGCAACTTTGGGATACCGATTTGAGTCATTGGGTTAGTGTGGGGCAACCCAATGGCACAGATGACACTTCTTCAATTCAGTCTGCCATCAACAATGCACCACTGGGAAGCACGTTGTATTTCCCTTATGGCACCTACAAGGTGTCCGACACCATCACCATCGGCAGTCACATTCGACACGTGGTGGGTATGATGTCTACGATACGGGTGGCATCCAATCACACCTTCACTTCATCCAGCAATCCCAAGCCTGTCTTTCTGATTCAGACACCATCGGATTCGATCAATGCCACCGTGTTGGAGAATCTCTTTGTACGCATGGCAGGCATCACAGGTGCGACGGCTTTTGTCGATGCCAGTTCCAAACCGCTGACGCTGCGCAACATCATGATCTATTGCTACGGTGGTGCCTACAACAACACCGGAACAGGCAAATTGTTTCTGGAAGATTTTGCTGCTCATGGGCAAAACGGTGATCGTGTCATCTGCAATAATCAGCTTGTCTGGGCACGACAACTGAATGTCGAAGCTGGATACAGCACTACCAAACCCATGGTCGAAAACAACGGCTCAGTGATGTGGATTCTTGGATTCAAGACGGAACGAACAGCTACATTTCTGGCGACAACCAATGGCATGTCGCAAGTGCTTGGCGCGTATCACCTGGTCAATTCCGTTGATCCGGGCGTACCGGCATACACATGTGCCAATTCCCAGGTGAGTCTGACGTTTGCTACCAATGGGAACAATCCAAGTCTCAACCCACCGCAAATCTTTGACAATTATCTGTCGCGAACAGGCACAGGACTCCAGACTTTGTATCTGCCACGCAGTGAAACCTACGGGCGCTACGGCAGCTCAAGTAACTACCAACGCGAAATGATGCTGGTTAATAGTCAGTGAGATTTGTAGCGGCGCAGCAGACTGTTGTGCTGGTTCGGCACGGCAAGTTTTACGAGTCCCAGACACACCGGATTTAGTTTAGTTCCGCCCTGAAAGCACTTAACGCGCATGCTGTAGCATTCGTATCTCCATGCATCGTTCAGTAAATATGTGGATTTTGATCGGATTCTTACGCCGCAAGACGGTGCACGGTAATTTTG
>DLCK01000026.1:0-28691 GCA_002480565.1 Phycisphaerales bacterium UBA7800
AAACCCATCGCCGTGACAATAAATTATCAAGCTATAATCAACGCAACTTCTTTATGCTCCATTTCAGCATCTCGGCAAGGGGGATCACATGCTCAAGCGATGGTGTGGCCTGATCATCATTTATCTCGTCGTTAGTATATTCAAACTCTTTTTTTATTCTTTTGGGTCACATGAGAATATTGTCCTGCTGAGCGTGCAATGCGTACTTGCATTCATCATTCTGAAAATGGCCAAACACGAGGAAATCACCAACTGCATTAAGTCACGTATCACGCAGTTTCATCCAGAATTCACGATTCGCATTGGATGGTTCTGCTGCTTCTGGGGCCCGCTTGTGGCCCTTACCACGTCATTACCAAGTGCACTGTCTGATCCAACACCTGATCAAAGACTCAACACCATCGTCCATAAACTGGATGATGTCATGGACGATACGGTTGATCTGTTCATCTATTCAATGAAGCAGCAGAAAAGTACCGAAGACAAACAAAAAGCCATCGAAGAAATTATTCAGAAAGACCCTGAAGCTATTGATACCCTGGCATTGATTTACAGCCGAAGCGACGAAGAGACAATCAATCTGCTTATCCTCGAAGCACTCGCCAAACACACCCAGCAACCTCTAGCAGAAACCTACAAACCTGATTCGCCACGTAAAACAAAGAAGGCATTAATAAAACAGATGCAACAATGGGTCAAATCGAAAAAAGATATCGCATCTCAGAAGTGACACACAAACCAAACAGGCTCATATCTGCTACTTATTGACTTGCAATAAAGATCGCACAACATCCACGTGTCTGAATTTCGACTTTAGCAAAATATTGGCTCAGAACATGTTCTAAGATGTCCAGTGAGTCTTCGGTGTTACTGAAAATACCTTTGCGGTTATAGATGTCCATTAGACGTTTGGCAGTTGAGCTACGGGGAAGGTCTTTGCCAAGTAGTGTACTGCCAAAAAGAGTCCCTCCGGAAGTCAAATGAGCTTTGGCATGTTCGAATACGACGGACTTGTTTTGCAAGTTGCCAGGCAGACAATGCAAAAGATAGTTCATGCTGATGGAATCAAAAAGCTTATCTCCCAATGACCATGGTTCAAAGACATCAGCTTCAAACGTACAGGGAGTTAAACCTGGAACACGAGCAGCTGCAGTTGCCAGACTATTGGGATTCATATCCATTAATGCCAACTGCGTATTGATTGGCCAACGGGTTTTTTTGAGGAAATAACCCGTCCCTACACCAACATCCAGATGGTTTGAAGTGACGTGCTGCTGATACATGGCAAGCAGGTGTTTGGTGGGACATTTCCAGATCAAGCGATTGGATATCCCCAAGACCCAAGCGTCATAGAGCTTCAGGACAAAGGGGGAATAGACGGCTTGACCGGCATGGGTGTCGATAGCTTGTGAGGATGTTGCGGTCATGAGGTATGAGGTATGAGGTATGAATTGATGATACCCCAAGTCATCGCGTAATACAGTGCATCTTGGATTTATTTTAAATTCCCCCGGATTCACTTTGGACATTTCCGGGAACAATGCGGGCGAGAGGACTCGAACCTCCACGGGTGTTACCCCACTAGAACCTAAATCTAGCGCGTCTGCCAATTCCGCCACGCCCGCTTGGAGTGGTGGGCACATGATAACGTCCGCAGCAGCAAAACGCATCTTGTGCGGCGGATCATTCAGTGGGTATCATGACGGGGACCATCCTCAAGATGATGGCAATCGGTATCAACTCTTTGTTCAAGTAAAAAGGAATCCCCATGAAATACTGCACAACACTCCTGATGGTCCTGCTTTGGTCGATGAGTCTGCTGCATGCTGAAGAAACCCAATCGCCAGCGGTCAACAATCTGCTGGGTAAAGAAGTCAGTGCAAAGGCCGGCTGGAAGGCATTCATTCACCCGACCTACAAACAAGCGGATGCTTCGGTCGCTTTCAAAGACAACAACATCATCATTCAAACAGTCAATGCCAGTAAGCTTGAAGAACCGCTCAGCTACGGTCAACAGGTCTACAACAGCATGGAACTTGAAGCTGGTAAGACCTACCAATTCAGCTTTTCCACCAAGAGCGACGTCGAAGGCAAAATATATGTCAAGTACATCCTTGCCAAGGCACCTTACAGCAATTATGCCAGTGTGCCTGTGACACTCAAGACGGACAAAATTCAGAAGCACGTCATCAAGTTCACCCCCAAGCCTGTCAAGGATGTGTATGACACACCGCGATCACTGCGCTTTTTCACCGGATCGCTAAGCAACGGGCAAATCACAATCAGCGATCTGGTTCTCACGGAAGTGACTGAATAAAAGAACATCGCCAATCGACAACTCAAACAACAAACACCCGTCTGGTTCACCTGCGAATCAGGCGGGTTTTTCGTGGGTTAGTTTGACTGCCTTGCCACACTCAGGGCAGGTGTCTGACGTACTGTTGACCAGCAGATAATCACAGTGTGGGCAATGGGGTTCAAAGAGTTTGATCTGAAACTGCATATTGCATTGGCTGCACTGACTCTCGCCGACAGGTAAAGTCTGTTGCAACTGACAATGCGGGCAGGTTAATGACAACTCATTGTAAACCAGTTCGGATTCTTCGACGGTACGCCGATGTGATCGACGGCGGTTAGCTGCGTGCATGACCAGCAGTGCAAACGTGCTGCAAACCAACATGAACGCACAGGAACCAACAAGCCTTGCCAGATCGTTGCGTGCGTTTTTGGAGATGATCTCCATTACTGCCAGTTGCATCAGACAACCGGTGAGGATCGCGAGCACTTGTACAAACAGACGTGTCATCGCCTGGGCACCGGGCTTGATGTTCAAGTGCCAGATGACATTGCCATGGGCATAAGCGATGCTGACGATGCAGAAAAGTGCAAAGAACGTCGGATCATCGCCATCCATGATCCAGATGTCTGCAACGAGCATGATCCATGCGATCAACGCGCTGATCAGGCCGACGAGTTTATGCCAGCGAAAACCACCTGCCAGGATGATAGATGCAATCAAGCCAAATACAAGTGTCACCCAACCCGTTCTCCACAGATGGTCATCATTCCCAAGAATACTGCGTAATCGGTAGGCTGTATTAATCGCTGCAAGCGTGAAAGTGATCTGTGTGATCGTGGTGATTGCCAGCAATTTCAGTGCAGCAAGTTTGAAACTGTCTTTGTGCTTCAAGTACAAACCGAGCATGGCAAGTCCGCCCGTTAACGGCAGAGTCAACGCGATCATGCCACAGACTTCCCAGAAATTGTCGTTGCCAAAGAGATTGGAATCCACCATCCAGATAAGCAGTAGTGTTAATACAAATTCGATGCAGGTGATCACCATCCCCAATAAGCCTGCATGGTGAAAGTTGTCCACCCGCGACATACCATTGCATGCTTGAAAGAACATGCATCCCATGGAAACGGTGATCGCTGAACCGACGATCCGCCAGGTCAGATCGTCACCGCCAAAGAGGATACCAATCGCCCCGCCGACCGCAGCAATCCCAAGGGTGGCTAAAAGCGTACGAAGGATCCATTGGCGTGTGGACATGAAAGTCTCCCAAGTCAGTCAGCGACACGCGTCACCCGTCCCTGTCGTGACATTGGTTATTGATGAAGTTTGATTGTACCGGATCAGTCGGGTTCACCAACAGGTTGAGCTGATTTGCAGTCAATTTCCGTCCCACACTCCGGGCAGTTGGTCTGTACGTTGCCGATGAGCAGGTAATGGCATTTGGGGCATCGCGGTTCGATGAGATGAAAGTGAAACTCCATGCCACAGGTGGTACACGATTCTCCTGATTCGGTGAGATGCAAGTGGGTTTGACAATGCGGGCAGACCACCTGCATGGTCGAGTAATTGATCTGATTGTCCGCAGGTTTTCGATTGATGCGGATGCGATTCATCGCCAGGTAAAACAGCAACGCACAAGTGATCATGACCGCAATGAATTCGATTGCCGCAGCCAAAACGATGAGCAACCCGTTGATATTGTTGTTTTGGAACCCCCACCCCAAAGCCAGGAGACAACCACATATCCCAACCAGAAGACACACACAAACAACCAGCCCCTTGGTCAGTATGCCAATCAATGACAGGCGTCCTGATCCAAGCGGCAATTGCCAGAGGATATTGCCATGGGCCCAGGCAATCACCACGCAAAGGCACAGGCCAATCCAGTCAGGGATCGACTCAGGCATGCCATCAAGCGAAACATCCAACGCCAGCATGACAGAGAGGTTCAGCAACACTCCCAAGCCTGCGAGTTTATGCCATCGCCATGGTCCCACGCAGATGCATACCGCCAGCAACCCCAACGCCGTGCCGCACCAGCTATACGCCAGCAGCAGGTCCATATTGCGATTCATCCGAATCGTCACCAGCGCAATACAACTTGACAGCAGAAAGTAACCCATCAGTCCAAACAGCAGCCATGCTGATAGTTTCAACACCTTAAATTGCTTGAGATACAAAGCCAATACCTGTACCGCCGCAGCAATGAACATCGTTGTCAAAAGCAGAGGCAAAGCATCATAAATCTGTTGATAGGTCCATTGATACCGGTTGGCCCAATTGGCATAAACAGCAAACCAGGACACACTACAAAACAGCAAGCAAAGCGACACAACCCAACCCATGGCACAATACGAAGCGTGTTTGCCACCCTTAAGATGAGTCAGCCAACTTGATGGATAAATGAGCAATATGGCAATAAGCAAGGCAAAGACATTTTCCACCAGCGCATCACCCATCAACGGCACATGTACAAACATGGCAATGTAAATCAGGACAAAGTCCACGATCAACAAACCAATCAGACAACTAAGTATGTTGCGACGTATTTTCAAGGTATTCCCCTGTACGACAATGTGACACAAACTCCGTCCAAACTCAATAAATAGACGAAACACACCCTAAATATTTTCAAGGCCCTGCCCAATATTTTCAGTTAATGGATGCCCACATTCAGGACAGTCGCCCGATGCTTGACCGATGAGCAGGTAATCGCAGTTTTCACAGTGTGGCTCGGTGATGCGGAATTGAAATTTCAGGCCACATTGCAAACAACTCTGCCCTGCCTGGGTGAGCAACTGCATCGTCTGACAATGCGGGCATTGGATTTGAAGTTGGGTGTAATTGAATTGTGATGGTAAGTCGGTTCGACGAATTTTGATCGCATCGGCAGCGGCTTTGAAACCGATCACAAACGTCATGCAGATCAACACAAACAATACCATGCCAAAGAACATAAGGATGACAGTCTCCTGTCGGCCACGGATCATGGGTGCAAAAGCGCAAAAATACATCATTACCGAAGCATCCAACACCGCCAAGCCCAAGGCAAAACTGCGAAATAGCCGCACCCAAAACGGCTTGATAGGAATACACCACAACAGATTGAAATAGGCAATAACGATCGCTAACGTCGCACCAACCCCAACCTGCCAAACATTGCTGGGACGAATATTGTATACCCCAAACGTATCCATCAAAATCAGCGTACTTGCCAACGTAGCACCGGCTAATGCAACAAGCTTGTACCACCGCCAACACCCAACAAAGAGAATCGCCAAACCAATCCCTAGACTTGCTTCCAAGCCTGTCAGTATCATCAGTGTGTTAACCACTTGCCAATTGCGCAATATCTCTGAGAAGAATCCTGCTACGGTTAACATGACCATGAATAAAGCTGACGCAATGATAAGAATCCACGATGCGACAACCAGCGATTTGAATCGTTTGAGATATACCCCCAATCCCAACAACAAGGCTACGGGAATCAACGCAAGGATCAAGACCAGGAAAAACTCATCCAAATCCCGTCCACGTCGAAAGGCACTGTTGGTCCATGTAAAAAACAATCCGTTGAACATCAAACACGTCAACACCAACCAGCCCATCGCGACCCAAGAAGTATGCTTACCATGTTTGATCAGCGATAACCAACTGGCCGGATAAAGCAACAGACATGCGGCTGCGGTCGTAACAGTCCCGCTAATGGCCGGCCCGAAAATATGGTCTTCCTGAATTAACATCCCGTAACACCCTGCCAGAACATTGAGCCCAAGGAGTCCGAAAAAACTCCAAAGTATCCATTTGCGAATTGGCATGTGGCCCCCATGAATCAAGAATCTGAATCGATACAGTGTAGTTCAATCCATATCGAATCGTCACCCAATCTAATCACTATCTGGTCTTTTTAAATGCTTAACCAACACGCAATGTTTTGCCCAATGCGCGCGATATGGGCAGTAACTTTGTAATCGGTTGGTTCAAATTGTTGTAACTCCTATAAAACAGCCCGTCTCCAAACTGGCACGGGCTTTGCATATAGCATGACGTTCTGACACTTTCATCTTTGCCCAACGATCGGGCAACCCCCTCCCGGACAACGTGGTCCTTTGTTTAAGCGGTATTGACGCCAGCGCAGGTGTTGCAATCCCGTGAATGATCTCTTTTGTATGGGATGGCTTTTGGAAGTTCAGTACGCGGATATGTGCCTTGTCGTGTCGTCATGTTGTATGGCTGCACACATGGCAGGAAAGACGAGTGATGACTCCCACCCCCGGAAGCCCCGGAACCTTAACCGCCGATGCGCCTGTCGCGTCCGATGGCAAGGACCTGCTCTCTGCTCTCTTGGCAGACCAACAGACCTTCACGGCTGTGGATCGCTTTGCCCAAATCCACGAAGCAGGTGATCTGCCTGCGCAGGCTGCTTACTACAAATCGCTGATCCCAACCGACCAACCCAAGGCCGGCCAACAGTATGCCTTTGAAGTCAATCTCGATGCCTGCACCGGCTGTAAAGGTTGCGTCACTGCCTGTCACAATCTCAATGGACTTGACTACAACGAAGCATGGCGTGAAGTCGGACTGCTTACCAGCAATGATGTTTCGCTGCCGGTCGTCCAACACATCACCACTGCATGTCATCACTGTGTTGAACCTGGTTGTCTTGAAGGCTGCCCGGTCATGGCATACGACAAAGACCCGGTCACCGGTATCGTCAAGCATCTTGATGACCAGTGCATCGGCTGTCAGTACTGCATCCTCAAATGCCCCTATGACGTCCCCAAGTACAACCCGAAGATGGGCATTGTCCGCAAGTGTGACATGTGTACGGATCGCTTAGCTGAAGGTGAAGCGCCCGCATGCGTCCAGGCATGTCCTGACAAAGCAATCAGCATCAAACTGGTGGACACCGTCGAAGCGCAAAAACTAGCTGAAAAACAGGACTTTTTGGCTGATGCGCCGGATAGCACCATCACCACACCCACCACAAAATATGTCAGCAAGCGACTGGCAGGTAAAACGCTCAACGCCCCGCAGCAACTACCACGTGCTGAACATGGACACCTGCCACTGGTGGTCATGCTCACACTCACGCAGCTGGGTGTCGGTGCGTTGTTGGCTGAACGTTTGCTTTTGCCCTTTGCCGATCACTGGACACAACTCATCACCTCGGCGATGGGATTCGGCATCGGCATGTTTGGTATGACCTGTGCGATCCTTCACCTTGGTCGGCCCATGTATGCCTACCGCGCCTTTCTGGGTTGGCGGACGAGTTGGCTCTCCCGTGAGATCATCGCCTTTAACGGCTTTGCTGCAGCAGTCCATGCTCATATCACGATGGTGGCGTTGCAGAACAATCTCATCCCCGCGTTTGTGTTAGACAAGATTCCATTCGCCATCCCAACTGTGCCACTTTGGATCACCGGTTGGGCATCAGTCATCACCGGGCTGGGGGGCGTGTTCTGTTCCATGATGATTTACATCGACACCAAACGTCCCTGCTGGGATATCAAAAACACGGTGACCAAGTTCGGTCTCACCGGCATTATCCTCGGCTTGGCTGCAACGCTCGTTGCGCTTTGCGGTGGCGCCATCCTTGGTCAAACCACGGCTGACCCCAGCGCGTTGATGCTTGTGAGTCTGTTACTTGTCGCATCTACCATCGCCAAGCTCGCCTTTGAGATGACGCATCTGACTTACAACAGCCGCGCATTGCCAATGCTTATCGCAGCACGGGTCGGGCTAGGTGTGATCGGCGGTGTGGTGTTGCCTCTACTGCTACTGATGCTCGGGACACTGCCTCAACCGCTGATCCTTGCAGCGATCTCCGCAACCCTTTTTGGAACACTCACGCTCGGAGAGTTGGCTGAACGTTACCTGTACTTTGCTGCCAGTGATGCCCTGCGGATGCCGGGTATTCAGATTGCAGATGGAGGACACCATTGATGTCACAAACCAAAACGCTCAACCTGCCACTGCTCAAAACAGCAGCCAACATCATCCGCCAATGGGATGGCCCGTTGACACAACAAATCGTCCGTGATCCGGGTGGTTTTGGCCTGGGGCAGATCCCACGCAAAGCCAAGCCTGATGCAACCACCACCATGACCTGCGGCTTTTGTGCCACCGGTTGCGGCTTGAACATTCACCTTAAAGACGGGCAAGCTGTCGGCCTCACACCCAAAACCCAATACCCCGTGAACCTGGGCATGGCTTGCCCCAAGGGTTGGGAAGCATTGGCAGTCCTCGACTCCGAGGACCGCGCGACCATGCCACTTTTGCGTGATGAGTCCGGCGAACAAAAAGAAGTCTCCTGGGACACCGCACTGACCACTTTCGTCACCCGCATCAAAAAGGTCATGGCCCAGCACGGCCCCGAATCCGTCGCGTTCCTCTCCACCGGTCAAATTGCCAGCGAAGAAATGGCGTTACTCGGATCACTTGCCAAATTCGGTATGGGCATGATCCACGGTGATGGTAACACCCGTCAATGCATGGCCACCGCTGTCACTGCCTACAAACAATCCTTTGGCTTTGATGCACCGCCCTACACCTACCAGGATTTTGAAGAGTCCGACGTGATGTTCTTTGTCGGCTCCAACCTCTGCATCGCGCATCCCATCCTTTGGCAACGCGTCATGCGGAATCAAAACAACCCCGACATCATCGTCGTCGATCCCCGGAAGACTGAAACGGCAATGGCAGCAACACACCATTTGGCGATCTCCCCAAAGAGTGACCTGACACTGCTCTACGGCATTGCCAACCTGCTCATCGTCAACGGCTGGATCAAGCAAGACTACATCGACGCACACACCACCGACTTCGATGCATTTGCCCAACATGTCAAAGCCTACACGCCAAACCGCGTGGCCAAGATGACCGGCATTGATGCCGACACCCTCTGCACAATGGCCAAGAAAATCCATGATGGCAAGCGCGTGAGTTTCTGGTGGACCATGGGCGTCAACCAATCCCACGAAGGCACCCGCGTTGCCCAGGCAATGATCAACATCTGTCTGATGACCGGCAATATCGGTCGCCCCGGCACAGGCGCCAACTCCATCACCGGACAGTGCAATGCCATGGGCTCACGCCTGTTTTCCAACACCACCAGTCTCCTGGGCGGACACTCTTTCACCAAGCCCGAAGATCGCCAGAAAGTCGCTGACATTCTGGACATTGATGTAAGTCGTATCCCTGATCGTGACAGCTGGTCATACCATCAAATCATCGAAGGCGTCGAAACCGGCAAGATCAAAGCGCTCTGGTTCATCGCAACCAATCCATCGCATTCGTGGATCAACCAAAACAAATTCAAGCAGCTTATGGGCAAACTCGACTTCCTCGTTGTGCAGGACATGTACCGAAATACCGAAACCGCACAGCAGGCAGACCTCGTACTCCCCGCAGCAGGTTGGGGTGAAAAAGATGGCACGCTCATCAACTCCGAACGCCGCTTTGGACTGGTGAAAAAAGTCTCCCCTGCACCCGGACAAGCCTTGGCGGACTTCTCGATTTTCAAAGCCATCGCAGCCTATTGGGGTTGTGGCGAAATGTTCGCAAAATGGACTGATCCGCAAGCAGCATTCAAAATCCTTGCCAAGATTTCCAAAGGTCAGCCCTGCGATATCTCCGGCATTACCGACTATCGCATGCTTGATGAGAACGGCGGGATTCAATGGCCACTCAAACCTGAAGATGAGTTAACCACCCATCGACGCCTCTTTGCTGATGGCAAATTTTTCCATGCTGATGGTAAAGCAAAGTTCCTCTTTGAGGACTCGCGTTTAATGCCTGAACTGCCAGACGGGGACTATCCATTTGTGCTGCTCACCGGACGGGGCAGTGCTGCTCAATGGCATACCCAAACCCGCACTGGCAAGTCCGCAGTCCTGCGTAAGCTTTACCCCAACGACATCTACGTGCAGATCAATCCGGTGGACGCCAAAGCAATGGACATCCAACCGACTCAGTGGGTCTATGTCCACTCACGTCGCGGTCAACTCAAAGCCCGCGCGTTTGTCACAGCGACCGTCCAACCGGGACAGATTTTTATTCCTATGCATAACCATGAAACCAATCGTCTGACCAAACCGGTCTTCGATACTTACTCGCATCAACCCTCATACAAAGCTTGTGCCGTCGCGTTAAGTCTTAACAAGCCTTGGGTCGCAATTGAATCAGAAGGAGCGAACCATGAGTAACACCGCTTTCACTGAAGCACAAAAACAGTATCTGCAAGGATTCGTATCCGGCGTGGACCTGCAACGTCACAACAAAGGTCTGGGCTCACTTGCCGGATCACTACCCATTCTCAATAACGGGGCAGCAGCCTCCGGGGGCGGGGGTGGCGAAATGGTCACCGTCGGGGGGCCCGATGCGATCCATCGTGCAGCTCAGGATCGCTTCATCGCCGATGGCAAGAAGCTCAACAACGAAGAGAAAGCCAAACGCGAAAAGAACGCTCTGGACATCTATGATGAAATGGTCGAGCGCGCCAAAAAAGGCGAGTTCCCCAAGGGTTCAGATGTTTTCCTCACCAAGTTCCATGGCCTGTTTTATGTCGCACCCGCACAAGACTCCTACATGTGTCGCATGCGACTGCCAGGCGGCCTGCTTAAAAGTCACCAACTGCGTGGGGTCGCGCAAATCGCCAAAGACCACGCTGGAAACTATGCCCATGTCACCACACGGGCGAACCTGCAAATTCGGGAGATCCCTCCCACCGATACCATCCATGTTCTTAATGGTTTGGCAGATCTCGGCATCATCACTCGTGGGGCCGGCGGCGACAACCTGCGCAACATCACCGCCAGCCCCACCGCCGGGATCGATTCACAAGAGTTGATCGACACCGCTCAACTGTCCAAAGACATGCACCACTACATTATCCAAAACCGCGACATGTACGGACTGCCGCGTAAATTCAACATCGCATTCGACGGGGGTGGCATCGTCTCCTCCGTAGCCGACACCAACGACGTCGCATTCATGGCAGTCAAAGTCGAAGAAGAAAACGCGACCGAACAATTCCCCGCAGGCGTGTACTTCCGACTCGAACTTGGCGGCATCACCGGCCACAAAGACTTTGCCCGGGACACCGGTGTGATGCTCAAACCTGACCAATGTGTCGAAGCGGCAGCAGCCATCGTCCGATGTTTTATCGAACATGGTGATCGGACGGACCGTAAAAAAGCGCGACTCAAATATCTGCTTGACGATTGGGGTTTTGAAAAGTTCCTGGACCAAACCACCAAGCATCTGTCCTTCGACTGGCCCAAGTTCGACATCACCAAGTGTACCCCACGAGGCAAAGTGGATCGCATGGGACATGTCGATTTTCACCCACAAAAACAGGCTGATTTACACTATGTCGGCATCACCTTACCCGTGGGCAAACTCGAAGAACAACAGATGTATGCCATCGCCGATATCGCCGATCAATTTGGTAATGGTGATATCCGTTTGACGGTTTGGCAGAACCTGCTGATCCCCAATATCCCCACCGACAAGATCCAAGCGGTTAAGCAGGCGATTGAAGCTGCGGGTCTGCATTGGTCTAAAAGCAACATCCGTGCCGGCCTGATCGCATGCACCGGTAACAACGGCTGCAAGTTCGCAGCCAGTGACACCAAACGTCATGCCATGCTCATTGCCGAGCATGTCGAAACGACCGTTGCACTGGATACTCCTGTGAATATTCATGTGACCGGCTGTCATCACTCTTGCGCCCAACATTACATCGGCGACATCGGCTTGATGGGCGCGGGCGTGAGTGTCGATGACGACATGGTCGAAGGTTACCACATGTACATCGGCGGCGGATATGGTGAAAACCAAGGCATCGCCCGTGATCTGTTTGAAAGTGTCCAGGCCACCGACGCTCCGATGATTGTCGAACAATTACTCACAGCGTATATGAACAACCGCAACGATGAATCGGAAAGCTTTGTGAGTTTTTGTAACCGCCACGAAATCGACCAACTCAAAGCGTACTGTGCTTATGAACCTGCAGTTGCATAAATGTTTTTTTACCACAGAGGACACAGAGAGCAATCGTAGGGTGGTGCAGAGCGAAGCGAAACCCACCAATACCACGACAATGACAAGACACGGTGGGTTTCGCTTTGCTCTACCCACCCTACAAAAACTGTGACTCTGTGGTTAAGACAGAAAATGATTGATATTGAAGGAATTTGAAAATGACCAGTCCAATTGTTCCCGTGTTACCTGAGACTGCGCCGTTTAGTGACGATCAACGCAGTTGGCTTAACGGTTTTTTTGCCGGTCTGCTTGGTGCGGACACTGGCGCTGCAACCAGTACGCCAAGCACCGAGGCTCCCGCGATTGATGCCGAGGAAGATGACGAAGATCATCCCTGGCATGACGCAGCGATGCCACTGGATGAACGCATGGCATTGGCGGAAGGTCGCCCGCTTAAAAGCAAGATGATGGCTGCCATGGCGCAACTGGATTGCGGTGCATGTGGCTATCTCTGCCAAACCTATTCGGCAGCCATTGCATCAGGTGAGGAAAAGAATCTGACACTCTGTCAACCTGGTGGCAAAGATACGGCCAAGAAGCTCAAAGAGCTTTTCAAGTCCGCCGACATCACCATTGAAGGCAAAGCCCCAGCAGCTACAGACGCGAAAAACACTGTAAACACAGGGGTTTTTGACCGAAAGAATCCGTACCCTGCCCCGTTGCTTGCTGCGACAAGACTCAATACAGTGACTTCAAGTAAAGATACGCGGTATGTCAGTGTCGACATCATGCACTCCGGTCTGAGTTACAAAGCAGGCGATGCACTGGGCGTGTATCCAGAAAACTGTTTTGGGCTTGTCAGTGAAATTCTGTCACTGCTTCATGCGACCGGTGGTGAAATTGCGATGTATCGCACGCAACTGATTTGCGAGTTGGACATCATCAAGCCCACTGACGAACTGCTTGAATTGATGCAGGCCAATGCAACGGATGAAGCAGACAAAACGATGCTTGGAAAGTTACTCGATAGCGAAGAAGTCGACGGTTTACCTGCCGAACCGCAGGTAATCGATCTGTTGTCGCACTTTGAAAGTATCAAACTGAGTGTAAAGGATTTTGTCACCACATTATTGCCGATGTCCCCGCGTCTGTATTCGATTAGCTCATCGCCCAAGGCTTATCCGGACGAAGTGCATTTGACGGTGGGTGTTGTGGAATATGAGATGGCTGGTCGCAAACGCAAAGGTGTCGCTTCGACATACCTGGGGCAACGTGTGCATCAACATCAACCGGTTCGTGTGTTTGTGCAACCATCACATGGTTTTGCACCGCCAACGGATTTGAATGCTCCCATGATCATGGTTGGCCCAGGTACTGGCATTGCTCCCTTCCGTGCATTTTTACAGGACCGTAAAGCCGACAACGCGACGGGTAAGAACTGGTTATTCTTCGGCGATCAGCACGAAGCAAGCGACTTTCTCTACCGCGATGAGTTGGAACAATACGCAGCAGATGGTTATCTGCATCAACTCTCGACTGCCTTTTCACGTGACAGTGATCAAAAAGTCTACGTACAAAATCGCATGATGGAACATGCAGCTGAGCTGTGGCAATGGATCAGTGAAAGCGGACATTTTTATGTCTGCGGCGATGCCAGACGCATGGCTAAAGACGTGGATACCGCACTTCACACAATCATCGAACAGCAAGGCAAGATGAGCAGTGACGACGCCAAAGCCTATGTGAAAAAAATGGCAGACGAAGGACGTTATCAACGTGACGTGTATTGATTGAAATGGTCATTGGTCGATCACTTGATTGACCGTTGCCCCATAGTGAATGAATCGGTGATGCCTCGGGTTTAAAACCCCGAGGCTTTATTTTGCGCATAGTCAGTGGATGTTATGAAACGTCCAATCATGATTGATTGTGTATTCATGGACACGTCCAATCATGGCGGATTATGTGTGCGCAGAAAAACCGGTCTGTGGTTGGGGAACCACAGACCGGTGGAGCTTTAATTAGGAGTCAGGTTTCCCTGATTTTATCCGAGGAGGGCCAAAGCCGACTGCGGCTGGGAGTTGGCCATACTCAGGATGTTGGTCGATGCCTGTGAGAGAATCTGGGCACGTGTAAGGCTTGCGGTTTCGGAAGCAAAGTCCGTATCGCGGATGCTACTTTCAGCGGCCGAGGTGTTCTCAAGGGCAATACCCAAGGATCGCATGGTTGTTCCAACCACATTGGATTGGAAGGCACCGATCTTACCACGCAGGCTCGAGACCTGGCTGATGGCAGCGTTGACGATCTTCTGGGCGGATTCAAGGTTACCGTCAACCAAGTTGGACGAATTGCCCGATCCAAGGTCATCCAGATAACCGATGTTCACATTACCCAGTTTTCTGGATGCGACATTGCCTAACCCGATGGATACCTGGTTATTGATGTCCACACTGGGTCCAAGGTTGAACTTGGCACCGCCACCGGTGATGGTGAAAGCACTAATTGTTTGCAAGGCATTGGAACCGCTTGCTCCGTCCAACTCAATTTCCATATCCAGGAAGTCAGTTGCAATTCGTGCGGTACGTCCATCAGATGTGGCAGCAATGCCGTTGATGATCGCTCCGACGTCTTGTCCGGCATCCCGAATGGGACTGGTGACGTTAGCAAAGGTCGTGTTTGTTGAACTCAGGTCGTTTTCGTTACCAGCTGACAGTGAGACAACTGCACCGGCCTGACCACCTTGGTTGATGATGTCGAAGGAAACAAATTCATTCGACCCATATTCGGTACTCTTGATACTAAAGCCAGTACCTGAAACTGCGGCAGAGACGCCTGTAGTTTCTTTGAAGGTATTGATTGCTTCAGTAATGGATGCCAAAGTGGTACCCGATGCGAAGCTGAATTCGCGGCTGCCCTTGGAACCAGCAATTTCAAACGTTAAGGTTGAAGTTGCATTGGTCAGGTCCAGTGCACCGTTCGTGGAGACGAACAGGCCAGCATGCTGGGCCGAAGCAGTCACTACGATTTCAACGTCACGCGTTTCGCCGTAAGACAATTTCGTTGCGTTGATTTGGTAGTCACTGACTTCCGAAGCTTGCCCTGAGACCGTGAAGTCAAACGTACCGTTAAGTAGTTTGGCTCCCTGGAAGCTCGTCGAGGAAGCGATTCGGTCAATCGTCTGCAGGATCGAGTCGACCTGCAATTGATTGGCTGCTTTTTCTTCCTTCGAAAGACCTGCGTCATTGGCACTTTCGCCGACGAG
Organism: Phycisphaerales bacterium UBA7800; assembly: GCA_002480565.1. Lineage (GTDB taxonomy): Bacteria > Planctomycetota > Phycisphaerae > Phycisphaerales > Phycisphaeraceae > UBA7800. Next base: position 15,546 of record DLCK01000026.1, read on the forward strand.
GCTTTGAACTTCCAAAAGCAGTGAGCTGACTTCTTGCAGGCCACCTTCGGCGATGTTCATCACCTGGTCTGCTCGTTCAGCGTTGCCAATGGCAGCTTCGATGGAGGCTTTTTCAGATCGCAGGTTTTCACTTGCGATTAGTCCGGCTGGGTCATCTGCGCCTCGATTGATGGCCAGTCCGGTGCTCAGTCTTTCCAGTGATTGATTGAGCGAACTATTGTTCTGCTTCAAAATCCGCTGGCTAAGCAGTGATGTTACGTTGGTGTTAATGCGACTCATGGCTCTTCGGTCTCCCCAAACTCCTAAAGGTTTGCTCCTCAGCGAAAGGTTCTTTTACAGTTAGAAACCCTTCAACCAATTTGTTTGCTTCAGACCACACGGTCTTTGCGAAAGGAAATATCGGGACGATTAGCACGCGTCTTAACTTCACTGCAATCGGAATAATCGGAATAATTGTAATTATGTAAATTGGCGTCCGGATAAGCGCACGCCGAAACACAAAAACCCCTGTTTTAAAGGGGTTTTTTGCAATCTGATAACCAAGTGTTCAACTGAAGTTTTTTTTCAGATTTTAGTCAAGCAACGGAAGAAACGGCACGTTTTGCCCAGTTTCACATTCAACTTCACCACGTTTTAGCCACACAAAACCGGCGGCCGAGGCCGAATGCATCAGGTCGCCGGACCCTTGCCAGACCAATAACTGTGCATTGGCATCATCCACAGTCACCAAGCGAAAACGATCACGTCCAGATTGCGGTTCCACGACATCATTAAGTGTCACCGATTGCCATTGGGGTAACGGGCGATTGAGTAAACGACAGACCACCGGCCATAAAAACAAATGTGAAGTCGCCAACACACTCACCGGATTGCCTGGTAAGCCAAGTATGATTGTTTTGTTTGATGTCGCAGCGAAGACTGGCTTGCCAGGTTGGATCGCAACACCATGAACGATGGGCAAAATCCCAAGCTTTTCCCATGTCCTGGGTAAATGATCACGCTGCCCGACACTCACGCCCCCGACGGTAATGACCAAATCCGATGTTTGTATCGCAGATTCGGCAGCTGCCAATGTTGGACCAGCTTCATCAACTATATGTAGATGCGTCACATTGGATACACCAAGGCGCGATAACAATGCAACAACCATCGGCCCATTGCTATTGCGGATCTGTTGAGGCTCCAATTCATCTGTCGTGGTCTGCGGCGGTCGGACTTCATCGCCGGTGGTTAACAACGTTACACGTAACGTGCGATGCACTTTTAACTGACTGTTACCCGTGGCTGCAGCAATGGCGATGTGATGAGGCCCCAGCACCGTTCCCGCTTTGATGACACGGGAGCCTGCTTTGGCATCGGCGGCCTGGCGATGAATGTTCTTCCATATAGGTACGCACTGAATATCAAACCCAACGGTGTCATCCTTATCTATATATGACAGTTCAACGGGTATCACAGCATCGGCACCCACAGGAACCGGAGCTCCTGTCGCAATCCGATACGCACACCCACGAGCGATTGGCGTCTGATAATGTTCTGCTGACGCGCCGGCGGCAACTGTGCCGGTAATTTTTAACCGGGTTTGAGCATTGATATCCTCAGCATGAACCGCATACCCGTCCATGGCTGAACGATTAAACGGAGGCTGATCACGATCTGTCACAATTTCACAAGCCAGAGTCCGCCCTAATGCTGCCTCAAACGAAACAGTCTCACAGCCAACAGGTTGGCAAACGCTCAGCAATCGGTTGAGGGCTTCTTCATACGATGGTAAAGATGGTTTGTTGCAAGGATCCATCGCTAAAGTGTAACGGATTGGGACATATAAACAGCAACGACAGATAAGACAAATGTAAACCCATTTACAGACTTACCGACTCTGCGTATAATTTATTAGTTCAATGAAATTTTATTGATGGCATCCTGTCTCGAATTGATGCTCAATTGCGTCCGATCCATTACAGCCGTCAGAAAGAAGCTCTATTTTGCTTGAGACCATTAAAAGAGTCAATCAACAAACCGCAGCGGTCAACAACCGCCAACTGGTCATCCATTTATTATTGGAACATGGACAACTCTCTCGAAGTCAACTCGTGAAACTCACCGACCTGCGTGGTTCAACACTGACATATATTACGCGCGAACTGCTTGGGATGAAAATGCTCAAGCAGGCAGGTCAACGTGAAAGCACCACGGTAGGACAGAAACAACAACTGCTGCAGATTGATCCGGCTTATGGTTGGGTGATCGGCATTGATATGCGATTGGGCGAATCCCAGGTCGTCATCTTGGACGCCAAAGGACAACTCGTCGGCGACTGCCTGTTGAATACAGACAAGGATCTAAGCAAACTCAAACGCTCGTTACCCAAGCTCATTGAAAAGAGTGCTCAACAATACGACCTGTCGCCCGATAAGCTTCTGGGCATCGGGTTAGGCATGCCGGGCATCGTGGATGTACAGACCGGCACGGTCATCCGATCCGATTTGTTTGCGATGTGTGACTATGACATGGCAGAGGAATTAACTCAAGCTTTGTCCATCCCTGTCCGCGTGGATCACGATGCGAATCTCATTGCTCTGGCAGAACAACAACAAGGTAGCGCCCGAGGCTTGCGGGACTTTATCGTGGTCATCATGGATGACGAACAGGTCGAAGACAAAATCGGTTATCGCTCGTTCGGCACAGCGTTGGTACTTAACGGCCAAGTTCATCGCGGATCACAATTCGCTGCAGGTGAACTGGATCAACGGCTCATGCCAACCATCAATGCCATCGGCACTCAAGCGGACATGCAGCTGCTCGCTCAGGAAGACGCCCCACTCTCTGAATGGTTATCACACGTCAGTGAACAGTCGAGTCTGACGCTCGCATCACTGGTCAACCTGCTTGACCCCCAGGCGGTGCTTTTAGCTGGTGACCGCCCCATCGCCAACCAGAATTTTCTGGACGATCTGGCATCACGGATCAACGGCATGCGTATTGGGCATTTACCACAACCCCTACAAGTGCATAACTGTGCCTTTTCCACGCAATCCTGTGCCCGTGGGGCGGCGTTAGCAGCACGTGATGTCACACTTGCTGGTGCGGTAGCCAATTACGTCCGGTAATCGCACACCGTCAAACTATCGATCAAACTGATTCAATTGTCTGTAAATCACGGCCGTATGATGGTCGATGAAAGTTATGGTTCGGTTTGTTGTTTACACATCAACGGGGTGTGTCATGCATCAAATAGAGCTTTTAACAGGCACCATCCTATGGTGTCGGGGGGCTGCAGATCGGTAGGACAGAACGTGTTTGGCACTTTGAAAATCAAGTCAAAACTCATTCTGGCAACACTGGGAATCACTTTCATACCTACGATTGTGGTGCTGGTGTTGTACATGCATCGATTAAAGGCACATCATCTCGAGGATGAGAAACTCCATATCCTGTATCTCATTGGAGCCCTTCTGGCGATCCTGGCTGGATTGGTTATCGCATACATTGTCGCAAGACGTCTGACTGCTCCACTGGATCAACTCACCGAAGCTGCCCGTCAGGTTGCTTGGGGATCGCTTAGTGTGAATCTTGATGACCTTGCCCAGCGACCTGATGAATACGGTGAACTGGCAACGGCTTTCCAAGATATGTCTGCTGGACTGAAGAAAAAAATTGAGTTGCTGCAAATCTCACAAGAACAAATGCAGATCCACAACGATCAGCTCAAAGACGAAATTAAAGAACACCAGAAAACCCTGGAACAAAAAGACACGCTCCATAATCAACTCATTGCCACCTCACGTGAAGCAGGGATGGCTGAGATTGCCTCAGCCGTATTGCACAACGTGGGTAATGTCCTTAACAGCATCAACATCAGCACCACGATGATTAATGAGCGGATGAACCGTTCACAGTTTCAAAACTTCCTGCGCGTCGCGGAATTGATTCAAGACCACCGACAGGACTTATCGCACTACATCCAGGATGACGTTCAAGGAAAACATCTTCCCGATGCTATTTTGCAACTGGCAGAATCATTGGATAGCGATTTTCATGCATTGACAGACGAGATCGGTCAGATGACACGTGATGTGGACAACATCAAGAAGATCATCAGTGCTCAGCAATCCTATGTCACCCATGTCGATGTGGAACACAGTACCAATGCGGTTGATGTGTTGAATGATGCTTTGGCAATCAACAAAGCAGGCATTGAACAACGGGACATTCAGGTCGTCTTTGATCCACCGGAATTGCCTGCGGTGTTCATGGACAAGCACAAGGTCCTGCAGGTATTAGTCAATCTCATCAGCAACGCCAAGTCTGCATTGGATACGATTCAAAGCCAACGCCTCATTCATGCCGATGTGAAACTTATCACAGGCGATGTACGAGCACAGTTGCAATACCAGATTACCGACAACGGCTGTGGCATAGCCCAAGAAAATCTCAAACGTATTTTCAGTCACGGGTATACGACCCGAGTCGATGGCCGCGGCTATGGCTTACACTACAGTATCCTCACGGCTACGGAGCTTGGTGGAAGCCTCATCGCAGAATCCGATGGCCCTGGCAAAGGCGCAACCTTCACGTTGACGTTGCCTGTAAAAATGGATCAACCCGCGGCTGCAACGGCATAATCCCCGGCTGATCTTAAACCCCCTGATTTGTAAGCAGTGACTGACTTCGGATAAACTTGTGCGCATGGCAAAAAAGAAGCTCAGTTATGCGGATTCGGGTGTGGATATCGATGCCGGTGATGCCGCCGTCGACAAGATCAAAGGCCACATCCGACGGACTTATGGCCCGCGTGTTCTCGGGAAGTTCGGCAGCTTTGCCGGCTGCTTCCGACTCGACTACAACGAAAAGCTCTTTAAGCGCAACTACAAAGACCCTGTTCTGGTAAGTTGTGCTGACGGCGTGGGTTCCAAAGTCAAGCTCGCCGTGCAGATGGGCATCATCGACACGGTCGGCCAGGACTGCGTGGCCATGAACATCAATGACCTGATTGTTCAAGGCGCCGAGCCGCTGTTTTTCCTGGACTACATCGGGATTCACAAGGTCGACCCCACAGAGATTGAACAGATCGTCAAAGGCGTTGCCGACGGTTGCCAACTCTCAGGCTGTTCGCTTATTGGTGGCGAAACCGCAGAGCTGCCCGACATCTACGTGCCTGGCGATTTTGATTTAGCAGGTTTTTCAGTCGGTGTCTGTGAACTGAAGAAAATCATCGACGGTTCACGCACCGAAGCAGGCGATGTCATCCTGGGCATGGCTTCCTCAGGTGTCCATTCCAACGGCTACTCATTGGTTCGCGCGATTCTCAAGCAAGCCAAGTTGGATATCAACAAGGTGTATCCTGAATTGGACCCGGACAAGAAGCTCGGCGAGGTCTTACTGACTCCTACCCGGATTTATGCCAAGAGTGTGGTGAGTGTGCTGCGCAAGTATAAGCACAAGATGCCGATCTCCGCGATGAGCCACATCACCGGTGGCGGCTTACCTGGCAATGTCAATCGCACGCTCAGCGAAACAGTCGACGCCAAGATCAACCGCAAGTCATGGACCGTCCCGCCGATCTTCAAGTTCCTCCAGAAACATGGCAACGTCGACGAAGCTGAAATGCTCCGCGTCTTTAACATGGGTGTGGGTTACATCATGATCGTCCGCCCCCACTTTGCAGACTCGATCCAAAACCAACTGGAAAAAGCCGGCGAAACCGTCTTCAAACTCGGTACCCTCACCAAAGGCACCGGCAAAGTCCACCTCAAATAACCCCCCGGAAGTTCACCTGGAAGTCTTCCAAGACAACGTCCACACGTTTTGCTGAAGTACGTCAGTCATATCACTCTGTGGCATCTCTCAATGAGCTGCATCACTTGTGGTATGTTCGCAGTTGTCCGGCCATCAACGTGACAATCCAATGCGCCCTAACCTCTACAGGCCGCATATCCCGACATGCAATAGACCTAACTCGTCGCAATCAAGTAGCTGTGCGTATTTGCCATCAAACATCGGACGATACAACAACAGGCAGAGGGTCCGTCTCCCTGCATCCGTTTGATGCCAACGGGACTGCAAATATGCAATCACAGCGTCGACATTCAGTGGTATTTCGCCTGATGACCTGCATGGTTCTGGGAGGTATTTTCCTTTCGTGCTGTGTGGCATGGGTTGAAATGCATCGTGCCAAAGTTCTCACACAAGTAAAGATCACCCAGGAATCACAACTGCTGGCTCGAAACATTCAGAATATCCTTCGCAAGGCCTATAAGGACAGCCCCAGATTCCCCAACACCAATCTGCTTCATGAGTCCATCGCACCGATGATGAATGTGGATTTCATCACCTCAGCACGCATCCGATTCCCGGATCAACAGCCGGTCATCCTCGGTCCCTGGCCGACGAATCAGGAATCCAACGCGATCGTCTGGCCACTCTCAGAATATGCTGTCGCATCGGGTCTGGAAGTCGATCAATCACGCATGACGCTCATCCAGGCGCCCTTCAAAATTCATGACCGTACGGTCACCGTGGAATTACTCGTAGACGGACGCATCTCCATCTGGCGGGTTTGGTCATCGGTTCTGAATCACATCTCATTGCATTGGTTCTTCCTGAGCATCATGGTGCTTTTGGGACTGTATCTGCTTCGACGCTGGTTTACCGGACCATTAAGTGAAATTCTCCAACTCATCAATGCTCATGCCGGCGCAGAACCGTTTTACCGTGTCGCTCGACATGACAAGGGCGAGTTTTCACTCCTGGCCCAATCCATTGGTGGGATGCTCACGCGACTGGAAAATACCACCGACCGACTGCGTAAGCGCGAACGTGCCTTTGAAAATCTTTATCACTTCGCACCTGCCCCATTGATCAGCATGGACCCCAAGGGCTTGATCATTGAAGCCAATCACCGGGCTGCGCAGATGTTTAATATCAATAACGAATCCCAACTCGTCGGCCGACGTGTCATGGAGTTCGTGCGATCCTCGGACCGTGGCATGCTTAAGCAGGCCATTGACCGACTGGATATGAATCAGGCCCCGCGTTGCGAAGTGGTCATCCAAACAGGCAAAAAAACCCGTAACGTTGTCGTCGAATGTGCAGGCGTTCGGGATGAAGATGGCATGCTCCAACGCGTGCGATTGGCTTTGCAGGATGTCACAGAACTGCGTGAACTGCAATTGGAAATCGAAGACCACAGCCGACTCATGAAGCTGCTGATCAACCATATGTCCGACGGACTATTGCTGGTGGATCAGAACGGCCATATCGCTGCGTGCAACGAACGCCTGGCCATGCTGCTTCACACCTCCGCCGATGCCATTATTGGCAAACACTACGAACCACAGACATTCTGGGATGAACTGGGCATTCTCAATCACAGTGCATTTGTCCGTCGCGTCAAACAAATTTCCACCGAGTCAGATCGCTCTGGACGTGAACGCTTTGACACCCGCGTGGGGACATTCCTTTTCCAAGGCATTCCCGTACAGGATCAAGATGCCTGCCAACGCGGACGCCTATGGGTGGTGCAGGACATCACCTCCCAGGTTCAAAGCCAACAACTACTCATCCAACAGACCCAGCAGCTTCAAGGTCTCAAGAATCTGGGGCAAAAACTCTTTGGCGTTTCAACCGTCGAAGAACTGCTGACCTTTGCAGGCACGCAACTGTACGAAATCTTCAACGTCGAAGCCGTCGGCATCGCGCTGCGTGGTGACAACCATGCATGGCGTAGTCGACAGGTGATTCATCGCGGTTCCAATCCTTACCTGCTTGAACCCAATCGCGAACTTGTTTCGGAGATTGAAAAAAACTTCATGCCTCAGATTATCTCCCAACGTGAGATTACCTATTGGCCAGATACGCCACGATCAACCCGTTGGGGCAAATCCTTTTCACGCTCAGGATTGACGACTTTAGCGGCCTGCCCTCTGGTCGGACACGCTGATCCGATGGGTGTCTTGTGGATTGCACGACGTGGCGGCGAACGCATTGAACGCCATCACCTGTATCTGCTTGAAGCATTGGCGCCACTGATTGCATCACGCTTGGAAATCGCGCGACTGGGTTCACGCTTAAGTAATCTGCAACTCACCGACTCAATCACTGAACTGCCCAACCAGCAGCATATGTTCTTTGAACTCACGCGATACCTTAAGCAAAAGCAACTGCCTACCGCGCTGTGCGTCGTGCATCTGAATCGCATTCAAGCTCTGGTTGGACTCATCGGTCAAGAGCGTGTCAATCACATGCTCAAGGACATCGGCACCACGCTCAAACGCCATAGCCGATCCTCAAGTATCGTTGGCAAGCTCAAAGGCAGCAACGACTATGCCATCATCTGTCCAGGCGTGGATCAGCAAGCTGCCCAGGCGATTGTCGACCGACTCTATACTGCCATCTGCAAGAACCATGTCTTTGAAACAGACACCGGTGTCCAGTGGGAACAAACTGCAGGTATCAGTTGCATGATGCTCAGCGATTACAACCTCACAGCAACACAGCTCATGGACATGGCCATCGCCAAAGCCTCCACCCCAGCTCCCCACCAACTCCATGGCAACATCACAACCGACAATGACCGCCAGGCAGGTTGAGATCATTGCACATGTACCTCAAACACATGCTGCGGGGACGCGCGAGCTGTCAGCTCGTAGCTATTGATGGTGTTATTCATTAGCCGCTGCCAGACTTGGCTGCGCGCCAATACGACACTTGAAAGATAAACGCTCGAAAGCCCCATCAAGTTAGCGGACTCAAATCCAAAGTATCATTTCGCCCACTCGTCTGATCGCCATGTGTTCAACTGACTGTGTGGTTTTGACCACACAACGGCGTGGCTTTTATGCATCAATCGTTACAGCCCCACCTTGAATTTCAAAGTGATGCTAAAATTGTGTTTAACACATCTAGTTTATAAACAGTCACTTAAAGATATATGATATGAAATATCAACATTTTTACGACTCGGCAGCGTTCTTGTGATATATTCAAAAGCAAGAGGACGCGATCAACGTTCAGAGACGACGTTGTGACCGATAAGAGAAAGTTAATTTGTTGCCCGAAGGGAAAAGTGACGCCATGGAAGAACAGAAGTTTCAGGATAAATTGACCGAATTGATGGGTGAGATTTCCACGCTGCCCGCTGCAGAACGTGAACGCCTCACCAAGATGGCTGAGAAGACGCAGGAACGCCATCAGAAGCTTCGCAAGACGGTCAGCGACCTGCAGGAGTCACTGGACTATCTGCGTTTGTCGATCAAGTATCTGGTCTTCGACCTCGAAGCCACCCGCCGCGAAAACGGCTATCTCCGAAAAATGCTCGAAGAGAACAACGCAGGCGGCAACAACAACGACGACGCTGCCCAGTTCTAATCCCCCCGCCCCCGGAAGTTTCTAAAGACACTCTTTAGAAACGCAATCAATACAATGGCTGCATTCCATTCCGCAAGCCAAAACAAAACACCGCACGATTCAATCGCGCGGTGTTTTGTTGTTTTGATCTGATGCTTAACGACGAACGTTGACTACTGACGATGATTGGCGGATTTGACTGCGATCGCGCCCATACCAAGCCCCATCAAACTGAGTACACCCGCGATGTATGCTGCGACGATCATTTGGTCACGGGCAAAGATGCCGATCATGATCACAATCACCATCGTAAATGCGCAGATCACCGATGCGATGGCCACAAGTGCCTGCGGGACAGATGTGATCTTGTTGATTTTATCTTCCGATTCGAGCGTGTGTGTATTCATTCGTCATCCCCTGCTTGGTTTAAGTGAATACACCAATTATCTCTGACAATCTGCAACATGCAAGGATTGATTCAGAGGCAGAGTATGCTCCAGTTAGTTGGCCAATAAATCCAGGCTTCCCATTTTGGCTTCACCCTTGGTAAAGTCGAAGGACAATCCTTGGAGCATCAAAGGCAGGTCGAGTTTCCCATCCTTGTTGCCACCCCATGTGCTTTGGGGTTTATCGTTGGCAATGTCGTAACGGACCGTAAGCCAATCTGCGTTTTCGAACTTGGGTTCAAAGCGATATTGAAACACTTCGCCACTGCTGTCGCGGACGCGCAGGTTGATGCAACGGACTTGCTCTGGTTGCTGCGTGCGGACTTTGAAGGTGTAAGGTGCGAGTTGTTCCAATGAATGCTCAGCGAGTTTCGGTGATGGGTAAACGTAAATCTCCGTCCAACTACCACGTGTGTCATCCCAGCTTAAGCGTGCATCTGCTGAACCTTTTTCGAGCTTGTTCTCAAAGGTGATCCCTTGGGCTTGCTTGCCTTTGGGCAATCGCCATTGGCGGTAAGGTTGATCCTTGGCCATGTTGAGAATCGCGTGATCAGCAAAGACTTCACCGCTATCCAAAGTCAGCGTGGCGGTCAGCAAAAACTGCGTGATCCCCGCAGGATTGGAAGCTGGAGGTTTAAATCCAAGTACCCGCGTCAGTGAACCATGAGCGGGCAAAGTCACCTGCTCTTCGGCAGTCAAAACCTGCCAGCTATCGGGCAACCATGTCGGCGGGACTTGCAACTTCAACATACCCCGGATCGGTTTGGCTGACTGGTTAAATATGCGAACGGTCATCTCTGATGGGTTAGACCATGCTGCGGTCAGGCGCGTGGGTTTTTCCAGGTTCCGCATGTCGGTTGTCACAGGCATCGGCGGGAGGATGCGCAGGTTTGCTGTTGCAATGGGATGGGTTGCAATCGTCTTGGACGTAAGCGATGGCACAGTGCGCATCGGGAAATCCACCGCACCAAGAATGTAAGTCGGATAGCCATCGACATTGAATTGCACTTTACCCTCAGAGACAGGTAACGTTTGCTGCGACCCCATCACGTTGACTTGCTTGATGACTCCCGTGGCTTTGAAGTCGAATGCATTGGGATTACCGAGTGTAGGTAGTGATGCGAGTTTGCTGCCCAGCTCATTGGACTGCGTATCACGTCGCCAGATGATGGCCTGCTGCTGGCCGTCCGTTTCAAACAGGTAACCAAGATATGCATCGGGTAAATCAATCTGCCCCATGTAGCGGCTGCTGTTAAAGAGTTTGGCAACGGTTCGATACGCAGCAAAGGCAGGCTTGGGTGTCAGGTCGGTATGCACCATGCCGAATTCATTTTCCGTACCATGTGCAGGGGTATCGCGGAAGTTGTAGAAGAATGTCTTGTCCGCGCCGACTGCCAGTGATGCAAGCATCTTTTTGGGCAAGTCCATTGCTTGATAATGACGAACCTCAGCAAGCGTTTGACCGGGATAGATGTGCAAGCCGTAACCACAACCACTGGTCTCGGTGAGCCAGATGGGTTTGCCTGCCATGCCATAGGTGTCCATGTGTTTGCGGATGTCTCGCAGCTTGGTGGGGATGCCCCAGAAGTATTCGCGGAAGTAGCTATAGACATGAAACGATGCGACATCACAATGAGCCCCTGAACCTGATTGGAGCATCGTTTCACCGAGGAACGTGGTATCGCCATGAAGGATCACTGCGCCGGGATCAGCCATGCGTAATGCCTTGGCAGCAACCTTCACCGATTGGGTGTAGTCTTCGGGTGTGATGTGTCTGCCCCAGGGTTCGTTAGCAATCTCCCATGCATCGACCTGATTTTTAAACTCCGATGCGATGTTAAATACATACTCGGCATAGCCCGCAAACTCCGGGGCGATACCTTGCTTGGCCCACTTGTCGATGACCTGCTGAGTCGATGCGGTCTTCCACTTTTCATACGTCCAACCAATGGGCGAAAGCACAATCAAATTCTGGACACCTGCTCGATGGCTCTTATCAATCACCAACTCCCATGGGCCGTCCATGCGATTGATGGTGATACCTGCATAGCGATAAAGCTCAAGCGTTTGATCCGGTTCACTGAAGGTGGTGTAGTCATAACGGAATTTACCCAAGTGTCCGGTGACGCCGAAACTGGTTGTGTGCAAATCGCGTGGGCGATGAATCGGCGAATCGGCTACGACCAAAGGTAACGGATTAAACGCAAGTGTTTGCCCGTTGAGTCCGACTGTGACATTCAGTTCATAGTATCCATCGACACTTGGGAGTGTGAATGTAAAAGCAGTTTGCTTACCGGGTTTAAGAGTGATGGTTTTCGACTGGTTTTCAAGGGTTTTCCCGAAGTAGTCGGTGAGTGTCCATGTGATCTGTGCTTCAGCAGGTTGACCGTCATAGCGCAATTGCACCTTGCCGGTGTTCTTGCCATCGAAGAAGTAATTGCGTTGATCGTTGACAGTGCCGATGAGTTGGACAGCAGGTGTTGCAGCGACACGAAAACCCAGATCACTATCACCTTGGTCACTGCGTGTGCTTCGCCAGTCGGTTGCATTGCGGTCTTTGTCGGTATCGTGATCCCAACTTGCGCCGATATTGCGACGGTAGGCTCGGTAGGGTGTTTCCAACCATTCGCGTGCTTTGCCAACTTGATCAAGTGTGCCATAGGCTGAGGGTTGATTGCGATTGGTGTCGGTGATGCGGCGATAGGTTTGGGTATTGGGATCGTAGTATCCGGCCTTGTACCACTCGTGTCTGTGCGGCAGGTAATAAAGTCGTGAACCATCAAGCGAGATCAAATCGCGCATCGCAGGTTCGGTAAATGCCGTGTCAAAACGTTTATCCGTCGTGATGGCATAGACACCGGTTTCGGTTTTACCGTTGCTTAACCAATTGCAATAGCGAGTTGCATCAAGCAGACTCACAAAGACGACGGGTTGATCTGCGCGGTCTTTGATGACGGTGTAGGTGTACTTGCCTGCATTACCATGACGGATGATCCCGCCGTGTTTGTGAGTCGCCATTTGTTCGTCGTAGAGTTGGTGTGGATCGGATGCTGCGACTGCATTGAGGAAGTCCGCATACTGGCGATTGGTGACTTCTGTTTTGCCGATGCGATAGGGTTGTTCAACAAGCCCATAGCCGAACTTGTCGCCCATGTGCATGTCGTTGGGGTTGTTAATGTCGGTGATCGCAACGAGGTCGGGAATTGTGGTGTCTGCATAGGCAGGGGTGATGCAGAGGGTTGCGAGAAGTAGTGGGATGAATTGTGTATTGAACATCGGGTGGGTTCCGTGTTTGTTTTGAATGGTTTTGTTAAGACAGCCAAGGCAACCCCGGGGGTTAAAACCCCACGGG
>DLCK01000026.1:29001-29144 GCA_002480565.1 Phycisphaerales bacterium UBA7800
GGTTAAAACCCCACGGGCTTTAGTGGTAAATCGTTGCGCGGTTGGCAAGTTGATGTTGTCCCATGGGATTTGAATACGTTGAGCGAATAACCCCAAACCGTTCGCATCCACAGGGGAAAACTTCCGGGGGGGTTCCGGGGGGG
>DLCK01000026.1:29458-30415 GCA_002480565.1 Phycisphaerales bacterium UBA7800
GGGGGGGGGGGGGGGTTACCAGCGGTCGGGTTGGAAGTCCCAGCTGTAGATGCCCCAGTAGTTCATTGCTCGGCTTCCGAACGCACCACCCAACCATTTATCAGAGTCCGCGGATTTGGCTTCGCGTTCACGGATACGCGACACGTGGCCGTCCATGAATGAGACATAGAACGTGTCATCGTGATCAAAGCGTGTGTTGGCATAGCCGGACGCATTGCGGAAGACCCAGTAACTCACATACCAATTGGAGGCATCGAAGATCAGCGGTGCTTCTTCGGGCTTGGAAATTTTCTGAACCTGGTAGGGAATGTCTCCACGCACCATGACCCATTCGTTGGACGCATAGCCACCGGTGCCCCATGTCATTTTGTCGTTGCTCCCACCGATCATGGGCTTACTTCTGCGTGGGCAGTCATAGTAACTGGCTTCGGGGCGTTGATTGGGATCACTGTAGGATGTTTTATGGACACCGGTGAGATACAAGTGATCGAGCACCTGATGCCACTGATTATTCCAAGAAGAATCGGTGGTGCGTGGGATGTAGTTGGTGTCGGACATGTAGTATTGGATGGCAAGGCTGATTTGCTTGTGGTTGTTCATGCACTTGATATCCATCGCTGCCTGGCGCGCTTTGGCCAGGGCAGGGAGCAGAATGGAAATCAGAATGGAGATGATGCTGATGACCACTAGCAACTCGATGAGGGTGAAGGCATGTGCGTCACGTGCATAAGATAAGTGTCGGCGATGAATCATGGTCAACGCTCCTGTTTGGATACCATTTCAAATATACGTTTTGCATCAGCGCTGTGATGCAACCATTTCTAAGATTCCATCAATTGGCAAACGGAGTTTCGTTTGATCACCGTAGGCGGATACTTGATTAGTGAAGGCGTGTCCTGGGGTTTATTCACAAGTAAGTCCACAGCGTCCTTGGCCATTTGAACATAGTCCGATGCC
>DLCK01000026.1:30716-252796 GCA_002480565.1 Phycisphaerales bacterium UBA7800
CCATTTGAACATAGTCCGATGCCAGGACCGTCAGTGAAGGACTGGCATAACGAGCGAACTCATAATCACCCCCACTGATGACGCTGATGTCTTTGCCAACCTTGATCCCTGCTTCATAAAACACCTGAGAGGCTGCAAAAGCGCCAGGTGTGGATTGATAGGACATCGCGGTGATACCCAGTTCCTGGATCAGCGGGATCGCCTGACGTGTCAGATCAATGGCTGCTTCCATGGAACTGGACCAACTTTTGATTGCCGTCGAAAAGACCGCGCGTTTGTCCAACGCGATACCCAACTGACGGGCCGTCTTGAGGGTTGCAGCCAACTTCTGATCGCCTTGATCGGTCTTGGGTTCATTGCGACAGTATGCAATGCGACGATGCCCCATCTCATAGAGTGTTTTGACTGCCAACTCACCGGTCAGCCGAGCGTCGGGCGTGAGGATCGTCACGTTGTCTGGCAAATGGTCGTATTCAAAGAGATGGTCGCATAGCGTCACCGGGAATGAGACATCAGCTAACTGCTGTAGCTGCGTCATGTCCAATGCACTGGCACCGGAGATGAGAACCATGCCATGAATCCGCTTCTGACTGCTGGCAAAACGCAGTGCGTCTTGCATGTCCAAGGTGTGATCGAATTTGTAGATTTGAAGTTCATGGTTAACCATCCGCGACTGATGTTCCATCGCGTGACAAATCCGCCAATAGACTTCGGCGGGATAGTCGGGAATGACTGCGACGATTGTGCCTGCGGTCGTCCCGTCTTCAGCAGGCTTATTGATCGTGCGATTGCGATTGGAAGCCACGGTGGATGCGCCTTGCCGACGTTCGATGATGCCTTCCTGCTCCAACTCCTGTAAAGCCCGTGTAACCGGCGCCAGTGAGACACCAAAGTGCTTACGGATCTGACGGATGGAGGGCATGGCCTTACGCGATGCAGGGTCGGCTGCCTGATCGACGAGCCAATCCTTGATGATTTGGTATTTAAGTGTGCGTGTCATATAACTGTACCACAATATCGATACAGTTATAATAGCTTCAAAACCGCCATAGGCAAGCAATGAGTCCCAAAAATATGCTTCATGCTTCTTTTTGAATTGGCAGATCCGATGTATCCACAAGCATAGAGTCGATGGATTGCGATGCATTGCTTGAGCGTTCATCAGTAATCTTGAGCGTTTTGCGTGTCTGTTTATCTAGATACATCTGTTGATCTGCCAGCTCTAGGAGTTGTTCAATGTTTTCGGACTGGTCCGGGTAAACTGCCCAACCGACCGAGCAACTCAAATGTGCCACGTCCTGGCTAAGCAGATAAGGAGCTTTGATATGCTGACGGATTTTTTCGGCTACGCGACTGGCATCATCCACATGCGCGATGCGCGAAAGACTGACTGCAAATTCATCACCGCCGATTCGGGCAACCATATCCGATTGGCGTATGCACTTGAGTAGTCGCCGCCCCACCATGGTCAACACCTCGTCGCCGCTGCTGTGTCCGAGCGTGTCATTGACCGGTTTAAAACCATCAAGGTCAATATAGAGGACTGCAAAGCGGGATCGAGTCTGTGCAGCTTTCTGGCGAGTGGCTTCCAGGGTTTCCAAAAACAAATCACGATTGGGAAGATCTGTCACCTTGTCAAAATGGGCGCGGTGGGTCAATTCCTGATGACGCAGATACTGCACATGAATCAGATATGAAAGTCCCCACAACGGCAAGATCGATAAAATCAAATGAATGGTCCAGATCAACGCTTCTTCATGAAACAAAGCCCGTCGCTTTGCAGTAAGTACATGAGCAGGCAGAATCCCTACGATTTGATATGCCGTGCTGCGATAAGACAGATCATCAACAGGCAGTTGCTCTGCTGAAAGTGATCTGGGGGTAACCATTTCCTCACGTATCCGAAAATCGACTGAACGGTAAACCATGGCAATATGCCCATCATCAAATCGACCGGACTTGTGTTTGCTCATTTCTGACCACAGTTGTGGATAGGTATTGGCAAAGTTCTGCTCTGACCGATCAGGCAGCAACCAGCCCCACTGCTTTGAAGGGTCTGGATGTGCGGCCCAGTATCCGTCATCAGTGACCATCATAAACTCAAGATTATCCCGCGTGACCGACGGTTTATTAATGATGTCCAGATAGCTTTTAGCCAAGTAATTTAGGATCACGTAGCCTTTGCGTTTTCCTTGATTGTTGTAGACAGCCATGCCTAAACGGACGACTGGTTTGTAGGGTTTTTCAATTTGTTTATGTTCCTGATTCAGATCGATAGCTGAGACATAAACCTCCCCACGTTGCAATTGCATGCAGTGTTGAAAGTAGCCGCGATGACTTTTGTCCTGTAATTCATCCTGAGGAATGGGCATGGTACGATCATAGATATGATTCACCCGAGCCTTTTCCATGCCATTGGTGTCGAGTAATCGCACTTGGTCATAAATACCGCGTTCATAAATAAAGGATGATAACTCCGCGGTGAGATCTGCTTGTGTGTCATCACCAGGTGCATCCAGATAGGTCTTCATTTCCAAGCTGTTACACAGGAAATATACATCTGAAGCAACAACTTTCATTTCGCGTTGGAGCAGATGTTCCTGTAATTCGATTTCCATCTGAGCGCGATTCATGTTCTGATCGATGTACTCATCGAGCTGTGAATGGAACAACCAATTGACACAAAACAGAACAATCAGAGCAGCTGACCCATATAGAAACGCAAAAATGATCCACAGCCCATGCCGTTTGTAAGAAAGACTTGTCATAATTCTGGACCTATTTTCATCAAGTACAGGTCAATGATTAACCTGCAAGAACTTGAACTGCATCCCTCCCCAAGCGATGCTCTGTACTGATCGGAAATCTGGAAACCAAACTTTCAGATTTAAGAGCTATATTCAGTTTTAAAAACTTTTGTAATGCCTTTTATGCCACTTAATCACGTCCGCACGCATTATCGTCTTGCCGCTTTGACGTTGTCGGATTTTTCCCAGCGTCCAACTTGCTTTATCATGTAGCACACTCATTCCGATCATTCACAAGAGGTTACTCATGTTTAATCACGACCTGACAGACAAACAGATTCAGACACCCGATATGATGCATCCCGCTATGGTTGCGATGATGGGAGCGCATGGCTCGATGTCTGCTGCCCCGCCGATGCAGCGTTACCGTGAAATGACCATTGACGAATTGCTGCTTGAAAACCGCGTGATCTTTCTCGTCGGTGAAATCAACTACAACTCAGCAACCCGCGTGATCATGCAGATGCTGCATCTTCAAAACCAGAAGAAGGACACCGACATCAACCTGTACATCAACTCACCTGGCGGTGGTGTCGATGACACGTTGGCGATTTACGACACGATGAATTTCCTTAAGTGTCCCATCGCCACCTACTGCATCGGCCGCGCCATGTCCGGCGGTGCGGTGATCCTTGCATCGGGCGCCAAAGGTAAACGCTTCGCCCTGCCTCACGCCAAGGTCATGATCCATCAGCCCTACGGCGGTGTGACCGGGCAGGCCTCGGACGTAAAAATTCAGGCAGAGGAAATCCTGCGATCCAAGCGAGCCATCAATGAAATCCTTGCCAACCACACCGGCCAGGCGATTGAAAAAATTGAAGAGGACTCCGAACGTGACCGCTACTTCTCAGCCCCCGAAGCCAAGGAATACGGCTTGGTCGATGAAGTGATTAACAGCACGCCATCGGATGACGACAAGAAGAAATAAGTCTCAACCGACGATATCAAAATCAAATTTAAAACACGCAGCGTCTCACAACGCTGCGTGTTTTTTAGTGCATTCACCGTTGAAGCATTCAAGTATATCGTCGCACGCGCTGTAAACGCCTGGCTGTTGATCTTGTATTGCAACAGCCGCAGGCAGACTTGCCTGCGCGTCTACACTACATCTCAATCTGTTTCACGGTACTTAACAAGATGATTGGAACTACTATGGGGTGTTGCAATACAAGCGATGTGTTACATCGACTCAAAGGAACTCAATATTTTTCTCACGCATGGCAAGCTCAGCAATTTGGCGTGCTGTTGGTTCGTTGCCTGATGATAAGTCAGCAACCTGCTCCGGCCAGAAGATCAACCCCGTCCCCGATGGATGTTTGCAATTGTCTGAAAACAATTCAATGTAAAAATCCTGATCATCATCTCCAGCCAATATGCGTTGGACAATCCATGCCATTTCATCGACAGTCAAATGTGGATCGTATTGCACCGACATTTGATAAAGGATAATTCGAACGAATTCATCAGCAGACATCGCTTCATGGAGGTCCTGAAAATCATCGATATCCAAAGAAGAACCAGCCAGTTGATTGAATTGTGCAAGTGCTGCATTCCGCTGAGCAGTTGGGGGATGACCATCCAGAAAATCTGCGATCGCTGACAGATCACAAACCAACTGCTGATCTAATTCCGGGGGCATTATCTCAGCGCGAGGTGTTTGCATGGCATGAACTTTCACATCACCATGAGATCAGACAAACTGAACCCAAAAACACATTGCTGAATCAAAGAAGCCCGGAAACATAGCGCGTCAGACAATCGAATTCGCCTGACCGATGGATTCGAGCATGGCATCAGCCAACTCGTCACAACAACCGTCGACTTTAAAGCGCATGTCATAGACGGACGATCCGTAGACCGTCACGCGACGTGAATGCTCCCCATGGACAGGACAGGGCACCTTTCGCAGGTGTCGTTCGAGTTCAAGTTTGAGCGTCTCCAAGGCTAGTTCGGCATCACTATACCGAGAGCGGTGAGCCATAAGGCAACCTCCATGCCGCAAGTCCCCTCCTGCGTGCAAGTACCGATAACACTTTTCCCAACTTGTAGGATAACCGCAGCACGTTGGGCTGTCACGCAAAAAAATGAGGTTGTGGGAAAAAGTTACTCAAGCCATAACGTGTTACGCAGCATCGGCTTGTTGTTTCACAAATGTGGTCAATGCGCTCTGTAACGACTGGGCCATTTGGACAGACGTCGGTGGTTGCTGACGGGCAATCGGGAGCAGTGGGAGTCCGGCATCGGTGAGAACTTCTTCAAGTTGCTGGCGACGATGTTGGGTCTGAGTGGACTGATCCAGACTGTTTCGGAGCATGACGACCAAGACTGGCTTTTGGGTGCTGTTATCACAGACGACAAAGTCGACTGCCTGCTGTCGGATGTAGGCCGCCGTTTGAGGATTGGCCTCTTCCTTGCCCTGTGAGAGCTTCAGCAGCGACGCGAGTCGAACCTTGGGGTAGACCGCCAAATCCTTGCCAACGACCTGCTTAAGGGATGCCAGGGTCTGCACCTGTACCGTATCCAACAGAGCGTCCACTTTGCGGTATCGCGGTTGGCCACGGATCGAATCCATGCGTTTAAGCTTGAGTTTAAAGAGCCTGTAGTTCATCACCAGCGGCCAAGCCAGTGATGCCAGTAGCACCAGGCCGCTCATTGCTGCGAGAATGACGAGTAATAATTCCATGGGGTGATGACCATGTGAAAGCGGAAAAAGTCAAAAAGCACACAGTATTGAAATCGGTTAATTCGGCATGGCGTCATGAAAAAGCTGGCAGGTTCGGGGGTCGGGGGTCGGGGGTCGGGGGTCGGGGGTCGGGGGTCGGGAGAATCATATCGCGTTGTAGAGCACAGGATGTCAGTCCGGCAATAGCATGGAAAAATACAACGTGAAAACTGCATCAGCTTTGATATATAAAAAAACAGGCGTCCGTCTGGAAGTCGACGGACGCCTGTTGGTTTTTATTTAGTTGTCTGATTCCGGCTTGTAGCAGCCAACGAAGATTTACTCAGCTGAGATTTCTTCGGTTGAAGTTACTTCGACGGATTGGGTTTCGGTCTGAATGGCTTCCAGGAGCTGGTTAACAGTGATGTTACCCGGGGTGATACCTGAGAGCAGATTTTCCAGCACGATCTTCAATTCACGTGGTGTGAGGCCCATGACCTTGATCTGATCGATAAGGTTATCGAGTTGGGTCATGATGGAAGCTGCTTCATTGCCGCCTGCATCAATGGCAGATCGGACTTCAGCTGCCGAAGCACCAGGTGCCAGATCCGCGGTTGCAATTGCAAGTGTTTCGCGGATGTGGTCTGTCTGATCGATACGGGTGGGTTCACCGGTTTCAGGATCAATTTCGCCTTGGACATAGAACAGACCGCCATGAGCTTCGAGAACGCTGGTGGCTTGAGCGATCGGCAGGCGACCTGCGTTGACCGTGACGTCTGTGGCGCCAAGAGTCGAAGGCATGTCGTTAAACCAAGCATGATCGCCGGCCATACCGCGAAGTTCGCTGTCGTTAGGCATATTGATGCCTATACCCAGCGCACTTTCCAGTTCATTGATCTGAGCTGGGCCGGCCAGTGGGTAGTTGTCGACCGCATCGAAGAGATCCTGGTCTGGACGACGGAAGCGGGTACTGTCATTCACGTCGTAAGGCAAGGTCCAGGCTGGCTCGGCGATGGTGACACCTTCGATACGCAGATCGAGGATGTAGTAGTCGAGTGTGCTGGAACCGACGTTCTGGACACCTGAAGCGAAGACCGGGTTATCGAAGCCATCAACGAGGAACCGCACCACATATCCGAAGTCTGAGTGGATGATGGTGGTGAAGTATTCACCGGTGGGCAGACCGAATTGCGGGTCAATGCTGCCGTTGCCGGAGATCACTGCTGGGGTGATTCCGAGTGTAGCGTCCCAGCGGATTTCACCGTTGACAACGATGTCCAGACCTTGATCTGTGGTCCAGTCCTGTTCGTTATAGATAAAGTCACTGGTGTTATCACGACTGTTGAGCATGGCTTCAGGCGTACGTGCTGCCAGAGGAATGAATCGGACTTCAGCAGTTTGGTGACGCTGAGGACTTGGCAGGTCTGCGAAGTAGTCGCCGTTGAAGTCACCTTCGATGAAGAAGTCACCGTCGACGACAACGTCGGAGAGAACAACCTGGCCACCGTTGAGGTTGATGGTCAAGCCACCGTCACCCAGGGCATCGTTGGTGGTCGGACGACCGATGTCGGTCGACGTTGCACTGCCGATGACCTGTTGGAAGTTACTTACTGCACCGAGTACGACAAACTTCTCACGGGCACCGAAGTTGATTTCGGTGTCGGTCGTGTTCAATGGGTCGGCATCGGTATCTTCACGACCAGATGCATTAAGTTCCAATGTGCCAGACTTGGTACTGATGATCGAGGCAAAGCCAGGCATCGTGTAATCATTGGTTGCTGAGTCAGGACGTGTGGTCAGAGTGTTGAGATTGATCTGACCGGCCAGACCCATATTGGCATCGGTGACCACTTGGTCAGCGGTTGAAGCCGTGTTACCGCCGTTGGCAGTCAGGTCATCGTTGATGATCAACAGACCGGCTGGCAGAGCGTAGTACTGGTTACCACTGGAGTTTTCTTCTTCCAGACCAGCAGCGGCCTGGAGGCTGATGGTGCCGCCGTCGCCACCGGTTGAAGTGGGTGAAGTGCTAAAGACCGGGTCGCCACCACCGTTGACCGTGATGGTCGAGCCAATGATCACGTCGGCGTTATCGTAGTCAGCCAGGACATCGATGCCGTTGAAGTCGGCATCGGACTGGATGAGCACTGTGCCACCGTCGCCACCGGTTCCAGTGGAAGCCGCGTTGACATTACCACCGTTACCGGTGATTTGGGTGTCGGTACCGATTTGGATGTGAGCCAGGTCACCATCGGAAGTGATATTCAGGGAGCCAGCATTGCCACCGTCATTACCCACACCACCGTTGAAGGTGATGTCAGAGTCAACTGTGTCACCGATGAGGATGTAGCTGTTGGCACCATCGGTGTCGATTGCGATTGTGCCGCCTGCACCACCGGTGACATCTGCACTGGAGCCGCCGTTGGCAGTGGAGGTTCCGTCGATGGTGATCTGCGATTCAGTACCATCGGTGGAGACCAGGATGCTGCCAGCATTACCACCCTCACCTGTTGTGGTTGAGTTACCACCGTTGGATTCGAGGTTGGCATCGATGTCGATGGTTGCAGCGGATGAGCCTGTGGTGTTGATGTTAATGGTGTTTCCATTACCAGCATCACCGCTGACTGCGTTGCCACCGGTTGAGGTGACATTGCCGTTGATGTCAATGGTTGCTGTGACACCGTCGGTATTGATGGTGATTGTACCACCGTTACCCGCGTCACCGGTTGCGGTGCTGTTACCACCGTTGGAGGTGATGGTGCCGTTGGTGACGATGTCTGCGGTATCCAGATCAGTGTCGATGGTGATCACACCACCGTTACCGCCACTGGTTGAACCGTTACCGCCTGAGGCGATGATGTTAGCACCGGTGTTCGCCAGTGTGATGTCACCATCACCACCGTTGGTGAGGATACTGACCCGACCACCGATTGCTGCTGCACCGATTGTTGCATCACCGCCGATGGCTGAGACCAGCCCGTTAACGGTAATGTCCGAATTGGCTGCTGCATCGGTTGAGTTGGCATGAATATTAATTTCAGACGCTGCACCGGCGGTTCCGTTTGCGGTATCACCACCGTCGGTGATGACATTGGTGCCGGTGTTGGTGAGGTTGATGTTGCTGGCTGTGCCTGCGGTACGAATACTCACGAACGGTGTATTGGCTGAACCACCCGTCGCATTACCTGTTGTGGTTGAACCACCCTGTGAGGAGACCGTGCCAGCGATATTGATATTCGCACCTGAGACGCCGTCAGTATGGATGCTCACGGTGTTGGAGACACTGCTGTCACCGGTGACTGCCCCACCGCCGTTGGCAGTGACGTTGTTGCCGGTGCTTGTGAAGTTGATATCACTGTTACCACCTGCGGTTGACACATCAACGTATTCGCTGCCAGTGCGAGCGCCGGCATTACCACTGACCGTGGATGAACCGTTATTCAGTGACAAGTTGCCAGCGATGTTGATATCGGAGTTGGCTGCTGCGTCAGTTGAATTGGTTGCGATGGTGATTTGACCTGCCGTTGCACCGTTACCGGTTGCTGCGTTACCGCCATCGGCGATGACGTTGTTGCCGGTGGAAGTCAGGTTGATGTTACTTTCACCGCCGTCGGTTCCAATGTTCACGGTGTTACCGGTGCCACCGTTACCGGTCGTGGCAGATGAACCACCCTGAGCGGAGACGGTGCCGGAGATGTTGATATCCGAATCGGCTGCCAGAATGTCTTCATTGGTTTGGACACTGACGGTGCCTGCGTTGCCAGCATCACCGGTTTGGGTATCGCCACCGTCGGTGGTGATGTTGGTTGCGGTAAGAGTACTGACGCCACCGTTGGTGGTCAGTGTCACAGTGTTACCGTTGCCACCGGTTCCGGTTCCGGTGACTGAGCCACCTTCTGCGGAGATGTCACCGACAGTGAGATCCGAGTCAGCAGCATCGTCGGTGGAGTTGGTCACGATGTTGACCGTACCAGCCAGGCCACCGTTGTCCGCTGCTGCATCACCGGCTGAGACGTCGCCGCCGTCGGTGGTGATGGTTGATGTGGTGATGTCAGATGTGGTGCCATCGGTTTGGATGTCGACGTTGCCACCAGCACCACCGTCGTCGGAGGTTGAAGCCCCACCGACTGTGGAGACTGCACCGTTAATGGTGACTGAAGCACCTGAAGCACCATTGGTGTCGATATCGACTCCGCCGCCGATACCACCTGCACCGGTTGTAGCCAGGCCACCGTTGGTGGTGATGGTATTAAGCGTGATGGTTGAGTCCTGGCCGTCAGTGGTTACGAGGACTTGGCCACCGTTGCCACCACCTGTTGTGGAGGAACCGCCGGAGCTTGTGAGGCCGCCAGTGACGGTCACAGTCGCGGTGGTTTCATTGGTGTCGATGTCGATGTTGCCACCGCCGCCACCGTTGCCTGCTGTGGCATTACCACCGGAGGTGATGACATTGACGAGGTTGATGTCAGAGAGGCCGCCATCGGTTCGGATGGTTGCCAGGCTGCCACCGCCGCCGTTGCCCGAGACGGTTGAGTCGCCACCCTGGATCGAGATCGTACCGGTGTAGGTGATGTCGGAATCTGCGGTGGTTGAGGTTTCATTGGTTGCGATGATCGCGCCGCTTGCGTTGCCACCGGAACCGGTTTGAGCATCGCCACCGTCGGTGGTGATGTTGGTGCCGGAGATGGAGCTTTGACCACCAAAGGTATTGATACTCACGCCACCACCCGAGCCACCGTTACCGGTGCCGGTGACCGAACCACCTTCGGTGGAGATGTCGCCATGGGTGATGTCGCTGTTAGCAGCATCGTCGGTGGAGTTGGTTGTCAGTTGGACATAGCCGCCGTCGCCACCGGTGTCACCTGCACCATCGCCACCCGTCACATCGCCACCGTCGGTGGTGACCGTTGAGAGTGTGATGCTGCTGGTTGTGCCATCGGTGTCGATTTCGATGTTACCGCCATCACCACCGTTACCACTGGTGGATTGACCACCGACAGTTGAGATGGCACCGGAGACGGTCACGGATGAGGTCGTGCCTGCGGTGTCGATGTCGATGAATGCACCTGTACCACCGTTGCCGGCAGTGGCAGCACCGCCGGATGCTGAGACGCTGGTGAGAGTGATGTTGGCTGCACTTGAGCCTGTGGTGTCAATGGTGATGTTGGCTGCTGCCCCACCGTTACCGGTTCCAGTTGCCACGCCACCGTCGTTGGTGATGGCAGCGGTTGCGATGATGTCACTGTTGCGGTCTTCGGTGGAGATATTAATGATACCCGTTGCAGCACCGGCATTACCTGAACCAGCGGAAGAACCGCCAGAAGCGTTGACCGTTGCGTTGAGGGTCAGATCAGCGTTGTCGCTGTCAGAAGCATTTTCCGTGACGATGTTGACTGAGCCACCACTACCGCCTGTTGCAGTACCAGCTGCGTTGGTGGCATTGCCGCCGACTGCACTGATGCTGCCGGTGGAAGCAAGGAGGATGGACGAGCCGTCACCGTCTGTGGTGATATCGACTGCACCGCCGCTACCTGCTGTGGTACCAGCTGTTCCGGTGAGGTTGCCACCGTTGGCCACCAGGTCGGAGTTGAGGGTGACGACGTTGTTGGTGGCATTACCGCTGCCATCAAGGTCAGCGTTGATGGTGATGTCACCTGCGTCACCGCCAAGGGTGTCACCGTTGCCACCGGAGGTGGTGACGTCTGCGACTTCCAGAAGAGTGATTGATGCACCGGACTGATCAGTGGTGATGGTGACGTTGCCACCGTTGCCACCTGTACCGGAGGTGCTGTCACCACCGGTTGAGTCGAGGGTGGATTCGATTTCGATAAGTGATCCAGTACCGTCGGTATTGATGTTGACCGTACCGCCGATGCCACCAGCGTTAAGTCCATCGCCGCCGCCGACATTCACTGAGCCGGTGCCCAGATCAATGCGGGAAGAAGTACCGTCGGTTGAAGCGGTGAAGCTTGCACCGTTGCCGCCCGTTCCCAGTCCGGTTGCTGCTCCGCCGACGGAGTCGACATCAAGCAGGTTGCCGGTGGTGATGGCTGATGCATCGCTGTCGGTATCCAGCAGGATTGCCCCGCCGTTGCCACCGGTTCCGGTGACGGTTGCCCCGCCGATGGATGTGATGGTGTTGGAAGTTCCCAGAGTAATGGGTGATGTTGCACCGTCTGTTGAGATGGTTACACCACCTGCGTTGCCAGCCGCTTGAGTATTGGCTGCACCACCTGTGGTGTTGATTGTCAGTTGGGTTCCAGTGAGGACACTTGAAACGGCACCTGTGGTTGTCACGTTCACTGCACCACCGTTACCGGCTGTTGCACCGGTGTCGGTTGCACCACCGATGGCGGTGATGGTGTTATCTGCACCGAGTGTGATGGGTGCCAGAGGAGCATCGGTGGAGTAGGTCACGCTACCAGCGTCACCGCCGGTACCTGTGGTTGCTGAAGCACCGCCGGTTGTGGTGATGTCCACGTTGGTTGCCGTGGTGATCGTTGCACTGAAGCCGTCGGTATCAATCACAACGTTACCGCCCGCACCACCGTTGCCGGCTGCCGAAGCACCACCGACTGCTGTGACCGTATTGTTTTGGCCGAGGCTGATGGTTGAAGTGTCACCGTCAGTGGAGATGGTCACCGTGCCGGCTGAGCCACCTGCGTTGGCTGTGCTTGCTGACGCACCGCCGGAGGTGGTGATGGTCAGTGATGTATTGGTCACGATGTCTGATGTGCCAGCAAGTGTGGTCACCAGGACATTGCCACCGTTGCCAGCTTCACCGGCTGCTGCTGTACCACCGGTGGTGGTCAGGTCAACAAAGTCGCCGATGGTGATATCGCCACCTGCACCGTTTGTGGTGAGGGTGATTGCGTTGCCGGTACCGGCTGTTGAATCGTCACCTGCGTTACCGGTGCCGGTTGCACTGCCGGAGCTTGTCACCAGGTCAACATCGTTTTCGAGGGTGATCGTACCGCCATCGTTGCCGTTGGCAGCTGAGTCGGTGTTGATGATGATCTGACCGCCTGCACCACCGTTGCTTGAGCCAGCACCATTGCCGCCAGTTGCGGTGATGTCTTCGTCAGCTGTGACGAGAATGTCTGAGCTGCCTGCATCGGTTTGGATGGTGATCACGCCACCGTCGCCGGCTGTACCCGCATCAGCGGAAGTGCCACCGTTGGCATTGATGACCGTGTCATTGTTGACGGTGACATCTGAGCCATCACCGGTTGTCTGCAAGGTGATATTACCAGCATCGCCGCCGTCACCGGAGGTCAGTGCGTTGCCACCGTTGGTCTGGAGCGTGTTGTCGACGGTGATGTCAGCGTTGTTACCTGTGGTGGAGATGAGGATGGTGTTGCCACCGCCGGCTCCGCCAAGGGTTGCACCGTTGCCACCGAGGGTGGTGACGGAGCTGCCTGTATCCATGGTGACGGTTGCATTGGTACCTGTTGTGGAGACAGTCACATCGCCGCCTGCACCACCCTGGCCGTTTGCCGAGGTGCCGCCGTTGGCATCAATGTCTGCTGTGTCTTCAAGGAGGATCGTGCCACCGGTTGCTGCGGTGGTGGTGATGTTGATAGTCCCTGCTGCACCGGCGTTACCCGTGGTGCCGTTGGCGTTACCGCCGTTGGCATCGATGTCGCCGTCGACTTGGATATTGCCGTTGTCGCCTGAGGCGGTGAGTGTGACCTGGGCACCTGCTCCGCCGGTACCAGCAGTTGAGGTTGCATCGGTGTGACCGCCTGAGGCAGAGAGTGTTGCTGCTGCGTCAACGGTGATCGTGCTGCCAGAGCCAGAGGTCTGAATCTGGAGGCTACCGGCGTTGCCGGCGTTGGTTGATGAAGCACCTGTTGTTGCACCACCATCAGCATGGATATTGGTGTTGATCTGGATGACAGAAGTATCGCCTGTGGTCGAGAGGGTGATCGCGTCACCACTGCCCGGAGCAAAGGCACTGCCTGCTGTACCGGTCACACTGTCGCCGCCGTCGGCAGAGAGAATGCTGTTGGTTGTGATACCTGATGTAGTGTTAGCTGTGCTCAGCGTGATGCGTCCGCCGGTACCAGCCGTGCCGCCGATGGCTGAGCCACCGTTGGCGTTAAGGGTATCGGAGATTTCAAGAGCTGAGCTGGTTCCTGTGGTCGTCACCGAGATGATGCCAGCGTCGCCAGCATCGCCGGTGCTTGCTGCAACCGAACCGCCGTTGACTTGGACATCGCCGAGGATTTGGATGCCAGCGTTGGAAGCACCTGTGGTACCCACGGTCACATTTGAACCGTTACCCGCTGTACCCGTACCGTCAGTGATCGTACCGCCATTGGCTGCAAGTGAACCAGCAGCTCCGACGGTGATGGTTGCACCAGTACCTTGCGTGGTGATGTCGATGGGACCAGCGTTACCGGAGTTACCCGTTGTCCCTGCACCGGTCAGAGCACCGCCGTTGGCGTGGACAGCAGCATCAATGTCGATGGTAGCTGAAGCACCCTGCGTGGTGATATCGATGCCGGCTGCATTCACACTGCCTGCTGCACCGCTGACACTTGCTCCGCCGTCAGCGGAGATTTCAGCATCAACAGTGATGGTTGAGTTATCACTGACCGTCGAGATGGTGACGGTTCCTGAAGTGCCACCCGTACCACCGGCTGTTGAAGCACCACCGTCAGCGGAGAGGCCGCCACCAATGGAGAGCAAAGCTGTGCCGTCGTTGGTGGTGAGGCTGATTGCTCCGCCTGTGCCACCGGTGGTGTCCACTGTTGTACCACCGTCAGCGGTGATGCTTCCGGTCGAGGCAACAAGGATGTCGGATGAATCACCGTTGGTGAGGATGGTGACGCCTGCTGCGTTGCCACCAGCACCGGTTGCTGTAGCGTTGCCACCGTTGGCTGTCAGTGCACCGTTGATGATGACATCAGCATTGGTGCCGGTGCCAGCGTCATTGGCATTGGATGTGATGGTAATGGCACCTGCACCGCCGCCTGCTGCGGTTGTTGAAGCACCGCCGTTGGTATTGATGTCGGTGACGGTGATGTCATTGTAAGTTGAAGCCACCAAAGCATTGGAGGTGATCAAGGAAACCGTGCCACCTGTGCCACCGGTTGTAGCTGCTGTAGTGGTGTTGGCACCCTGAGCATCAATTGAACCGTTGCCAGCATTACCCGCAGTTCCGATGTTGATGCCTTGGTTGGTGGAAGTCAGAGCGACGTTGCCAGCGTTAGCTGCATCAGCCACACCTTCGGTGGTTGTGCCACCGGTTTCGATGTTGGTGACTTGGATTTGGCCATCAGCATTGATGGTCACTGCACCGCCATCGGTTTCAGCGTTGCGAGCAAAGGTCACAATGCTGTCACCCAGGTCGTTACCCAGAGCAGTTGAACCGCTGATGACATCGTTGGTACCGATGAGCAGGCTGTTGGCTTCGATGTCGCCGAGGCTGTTGACATTGCGTGAGCCATCAATGGTGATGGTTCCCAATGCCGAAGCACCCGCTGCTGTTGTCGTGCCGACGTTGCCTTCGAAGTTCACATCGCCGTCGATGAGTCCGCCGACGCCGTCGCCGGTGTCGATAGTCAGTGGGTTAGCGCGACGTGTTGTGCCGTCGACTGTGCTCAGGAAGGTCACATCGCCGTAAGCAGTACCTGCACCGTCGATGCCGGTAGTCAGGGCAACGCCTGTGCCAGCGGTTTCGGTAAGAGTCACTGCGTCGGTGAAGACGATGTCGCCGGTCAGGTCGCCGCCGTTGCCGGTGGTGATGTCACCGCCGGTGGTGACGGTTCCGCCGCCGTCCTGAAGGAAGTTACCGTCGATGGTGAAGTCCACGCCGTCGGCGATGGTCAGGACACCGGTGTTACCGATATGCACGCCGCCGTCGCCGGTGGTGTCGATATCAGCACGTGGCGTAGCACCGGTGGGTGCCGGGTCAAAGAAGCCAATCGTCTCACCATTGATATCCACGCCGTTGGTGTTACCGGTCAGTGAACCGCCGAAACCGTTTAATTGGCCGGAGGTGGTGATCTGAGCGCTCAAACTCACGTTACCTGCGTCTTCTATGTAGAAGCCTGTCGCGGTGATGGTTGCATTACTGGACTGCATAACCAATCCGGGACGATCGTTATTGTCCGCACGATTGATAATCAGGTAATCCAGTGCATCAATACCACCTACGTTATCCGTGCCCACACCGTTACCGAAGATAATTGGGCCAGTACCGGAGATGATGGTCAGATCGCGTGCAGCATCGTCATCGGAATCGATAATGCCGGTGAAGGAGAAGCTACCACCGCCGCCGACTGCACCAGTACCCGGTTGAGCCGAGGACATGGTCACATCGTTACCGAGTTCAAGATTACCATTCCAGGTTTGTGTCGATGAGGTATAGACTTGATCGGTATTGATCACAATTGCTTGCTCAGTGGTATTTGCGGTGTTGTTGACTGACAAAGTGCTAAATTCACCCACAGCACCAACGCGGTCAGCTTGTGTATCGGCATCACCTGTACCCAGAACACCTGAACCGTTGCCACCGAATTGGATGCTTGCATTAGCGTTGGTGACAGTGATGTCAAGGGCATTGGCCGCAGCATCAGAGTCAAGCGTGTTGTTGAAGTAGATGCCGGTGGTGCCGGTGTCATTGAGTGTGATGTTACTGGTGACCACCACAGCATCGTTGTAAATCTGTGTACCACCCTGTGTCTGGACATTGGAATTGAGATACGTGGTACCTGCGGATGTGGTGGAGTGACCACCAGCGGTGCCACTACCGTCCAAATCATCGGTGTAGAGATATTCCAGACCGGCGGTGTTACCGCCAATCTGGTTGGGATTCACATAGCTGCCGACTTCTTGCGTAAAGGTGTTGTCACCCGTGGTGCTTGTGGCGGTAAGACCAGCCAGGACACCGGTACGGGCATCGACGAATCGGCTGAAGGTGAGGTCGCCAGCGGAGCTGGTGAGTAAGGCATCATCTTCAAGCAGTAAAGCGACGTCGTAGGTCTGGTCACCGGTGGTGGTGACAAGGACTTCCGTGCCATCGGTTGGGTCGCTGGAGACCGAGTCAAGGGTCAACTGCGAGTTGGTGCCACCATTGATAATCAGATCGCTGTCCGTACCGCTGCCGATGACGTTACCGTTGATGTCGATCAGGCCATCGGTGCCTTGGGTTGCAGCATCACCGATAGTGACAGTCATGTCACCGGTGAAGGCGGTATTGCCGTTGAGTGTGATGATATCTTGCTGACCGCCGGTGAGTTCCACATCACCAGCTGAGATGATGGCGTTGGTGCCGGTACCGATGGTCAGGTTTTCAGTTGTCAGAGCATCGTTGTCGGAGTCAACCGTCACTTCAAGGTTGCCTGTACCCAGAGCCACGGTGTCGATTTCCGCACTGCCGTCGGTGGTGACAGTCAGTGAAGCGTTATTGGCATTGTGTGCGACAACACCCAGATCGACATCGCCGTCGCTGCCGCCGGTGGTATCAATGATGACTTCACCGCTGGCAAGAGTGATGGCGGCATCATTGTCCATGGTCACAGCTTCCTGGGCTTCGATGATCATGACATTGTTCGATGCACTGCCGAGGACGACTTGCGTTCCGGCTGTGGCAGTCAGGTTGCCCAGTTCGCCGTTGGTTGCCGTACCCATATCACCAGCAAAAGTGATGACATCCGAGGTAACGGTCAAGTCATTGGTTTCCGATGCCTGACTGTCGATGGTGCCGTTGAAGGTCACCGCGGTATCACCATCAAAGCTGGTGGAGATGTTAAGGGTCACATCATCATCAACGGTAATGGTGCTGGCTTCGAAGGTCGAAGCTGTGCCGTCAACGACAGTGGTGCCGCCACCGTTAATCAGCAGGGTTGCCAATTCTTCGGTGCCGCCGACTGCACCATTAAAGGTGGTCACGCCGTCAGCGGTGATCGTCAGTGATTCGGTGTTATCCGCACCA
The DNA here is from genome assembly GCA_002480565.1 of Phycisphaerales bacterium UBA7800. Taxonomy (GTDB): domain Bacteria; phylum Planctomycetota; class Phycisphaerae; order Phycisphaerales; family Phycisphaeraceae; genus UBA7800. The sequence continues at coordinate 48,127 of DLCK01000026.1, forward strand.
CCGTTGCCATCTAGTGTGCTGGCGAAGGTAATGTCGTTACCGGTTAAGGTCGTCGCATTGGTCGTAGAGTTAAGGGTCACTGCATCACCGTAGGTTTGATCACCTGTTGTGGTGACCGAGCCGCCGTTGATGGCCGTGGTGCCACCCGCGTCGGTGGTTACGGTCAGCAGCGGGGTTGTGCCGCCGACTGCTGCGTTGAAGGTTGTGGTGCCGGTACTATTGAGTGCCAAGTCATTGGAGCCGTCAATCACATCGTTGAATGTAATGTCACCGGTATCCACGGAGATGGTCAGGTCAGCATTGAGCGTTGTTGCTGCATTGACTGTAACCGAAGCATCATTGGCGGTTGCGTCAATCGTGACACTGCCGTTGGTGACCGTAAGGGTATCTGTATCCAGTGGTGTCGTGCCGATTTGGACGGCACCGCCATGATTGACAGTTACAGTCAACGGACCGTCAAGTACGGTGTTACCTTCGAGGGTTGTACCAGTGTCGCCATTACCGAGGGTGACATTGCCTTGGAAGGTCAGCGTACCGGTACCGTTAGCCGAGGTGATACCCGAAGCGGTTGCCAGGGTGGACTCGAAGGTTGTGGTACCCGTTGAGCCAATGATGATTGCTGGACCGGTGCCGTCACCGATGGCGTTTGTGCCACCGACTGCACCTTCGAAGGTCGTCGCGTCAGTGAAGCTCAGAACGACATCCGTAGCATTACCTGCACCACTGTCAACCGTGCTGGCAAAGGTCGCCGTCGCACCCACACCACCGTTACCGGTGAGAGTAACGGTATTGCCTGCACCGGCATCAAACTCAACGGCGTCGTTGTAGGTTTGAGACAATGCTGTGGAGATATTGGCAGCGATGGTGGTCGTGCCAGCGGCATCGGTTGTCAGGCTTCGAAGTACTGCACCGTTACCCCCAAAAGCACCGTCGATGTCCGTGGTTCCTGAACTGTTGAGAATCAGATCATTAGTACCATCGGTCGTCGAGGTTGAGGTAAAGTCGATATCAGACACACCAGAATTGACCGTCAGATCACTGTCAAGCTGTGTGTCACCGTTAAAGGTAAACGTGCTTCCAGGTTCTGAAGTCTGGATTGTCACCAAGCCATTCTGAATCGTCAGGGCATCGGTCGCTTCGTTGCCGAAGGTCGCACTGCCTGCGGTGGTGAAGGTCATGCTATCAAGTGTCACTGCTGCATTGAATACTGAAGTAACTGTCGCTGCATTGATCGTCACATTGTCATTGAAGGTCAACAAACCTGCATCATTGGCCTGAATCAGACCATCAGCGGTTTCCACCGTGTTATTGAATGTGGTTGTGCCAGCTGTGGCACCGGTGAATGTGAAGATGATCGAAGGACCGGTGCCGTCGCCGATCGGGGTGTTGCCACCGACCGCACCCTGGAAGGTTGCCGCGTCGGCATTATCAAGGGTCAGATCGACTGCACCATCGACTGCCGAGTTGACGGTGAGTGTGTCACCAGCATTGTTGGTGCGGATGGTGATGCCGTTGGCGCCACCACCGTTAGTCAAGGTCACCTGATCGGTTCCATCACTACCAAGCGTCAGGGTTCCGTCAGAGAGGAACACTAAAGCGCCAGCGGTGGAATCGAGGGTGACATCACCATTGAAGGTGCTGCCGACGTTACCAGCCTGCAAAGTTACGCCGTTAGTGAAGGTGATATTGCCAGCAGTACCCGCCTGAGTCACACCCGAAGCGGTATTCACGGTTGAGCTAAAGAGTGTTTGGCCTATCCCATTGAATGTGATGGCCGCATCGGTGCCGTCACCGATGGCAGTACCGCCACCGACTGCACCGGTGAAGGTTGCCAGACCACTGTTGGCCAGGACGATGTCTTGGCCACCATCCACTGTGCTGGCGAAGGTTAATGCTCCGCCGGTGGTGAAGGTGGTATTGGCTTCGTCAGTACCAAGTGTCACTGCATCGTTGTAGGTTTGGCCGTTGACCGTTGTTGCGGACAACAGGTTGAGGGTGATTGAAGTATCACCGTTGACGGTCAGGTTGTTGACGTTGACGAGGTCACCGTCGGCTGCTGCATTACCAAGTGCCACGGTACTGGTGCCTGCATCAATGGTCACGATACCGGAAGTACCCAACAGGTCTTCACTGAAGACGATGGGGTTGTTTCCGGTGTTGAAGGTGGTTGTGCCGTTGACGGTCACATCGCCGGTGTAACGTTGGCCGCCACTTCCGGCATTGCCACTGGTGGTGATATTGGAATTGTTATTAACGTTGGTTGTACCTGAGATATCCAATGATTGAAGGGCATTGGTGGTACCGACATTGCCGTTAAAGACAGCATTACCGGTGACGATCAAGAAGTCATCATCGCCACCATCTGAATCGAGCGTGTCCTCAAAGGTCACGGTTGTTGCTGTGATGGTGACTGTGCCATCAGCATCATGAACCACTTCGTCGTTAAACGTTGCGGTGCTTGCTGTGACGGTGCCGTTGCTGAGCGTGGCCTGGCCGTTGGTGTTGGTCACGTTGAGTGTGGCAGCAGCAGCAGTCAGCGATGCGTCAAAGTTCACATCGTCCACAGCAGTGAGTGTAATTGCTGTGGCTGATGTGGAGAACAAGTTGCCATCGAGTTCGATGTCGTTGGATGCATCAACCGTCAAGCCGGTAATGGCGTTGTTGGTAATGCTATTGAGGAAGACAACGCCTTCGGTGCCATCGTTGTCGAAGGTCCGCAAGGTGACGGTACCGGTGGATGTTGAAGCATCCAAACCGGTTGCAGTCACAGTCAGGTCACCTTCGGTGGTTTCAGCAAGGATATTGCCTTGATTGGTTGCGACACTGGTGAGTGTCAGGTCTTCCTGAGCACGGATTTCAACGCCGTCAGCAATGGTCGAATCGTTATCGACGGTGACTGAAATGCCGCCGGTACCTGTGCCGTTGATGAACACGCCACCGGTTTCAGCAGCACCGAGGGTGTTGTTGGCGGTGAGTGTGGTGGCATCGACTTCGATGGCGGCGTTGGTGCCTGTTGCACCGATACCGTTTGCCGAGGTCAGTGTCACGGTCGTACCGATGATGTCACTGTTGTCAGCAGCATCAACGTCTGCGAAGTTCGCAGAGGATTCAAGTTCAATGGTCACACCTTCGATGAGTCCGACGTTGAAGGTTTCCGTTGCATCGGTTGTTGCGTCAGCTGTTCCGACGGTCTTGAGGAAGACATTACCTGTGCCTGCATCAGCGTTGATTTCTGTGCTGGCCTGGAAGGCGACTTCCTGACCGCTTGCACCGACTGAACCATTGTTGGTTGTCAGGTTAATGGTGCCAGCTGCAAGTTCAGCGACATTGTCATCTGCATCATTGGTGATGCCACCGGCACCGGTAAGGTCACGGTTGGTGATGATATTAAGTGTTGAATCGCCGGCATTGGCTGAGAAGTTAAAGAGGCTGACTGCTTCACCTTCGATGGTGATCGTGCCATCGGCAGTACCGTCAGCAAGAATGGTTGCACCAGCGAAGTTGGCGTTACCGGTGACAAAAGTCACGGTACCGGTGCCATCGGTTGCACCACCACCTGCGACAGGTTCGTCAGCAGAGATTGTGATGTTACCCGAGGTCGCGGTACCCACCGAAGTGATGGTGGTGCCGGTCTGGGTGAAGGTGATATCGTCACCTGCACGGACGTTGATGTTGCCACCTGCTGCGACACCGTTACCGGATTGGAGCGTGCCGCCTGCAGCGAAGATCACATTGTCAAAGGCTTCGACAATGATGTTGCCACCTGCTGAGGTCACATTGGTATTGACCGTGAGGTTTGCTGGCGGATCAATAGTGATGTTACCACCGTCGGAGTTGACGAAGGTTCCGCCACCAGCAGCCACACCCACATTGAGGTTGTGGCCGTTCTGACTGTAGAAGATTTCGTTGGTTCCACTGACGGCATCCGTGTTATCACTGTCGATAATCAACTGAACGATGGTGGCCGTGTCGCCTGTATGATCGTCCAAACCTGTGCCAGCATCTTCCGTGTTCAACACGTCAGGGGTGTTGTCCAAGGCAATTACACCTTGGCCGGAAATCGTAGCATCGACATTGACTGTATTGATCGACAATGGACTGGCAGTCGAGCCGATACCGGTGCCTGCGCGAAGTGTCGTGGTGTATGCATTGTCAATGGCGATTGCGTTACCACTGGAGTCAACAATGGTGCCTGCACCGTTACCGTCGTCATCAGCAGTGAGGCTCACGGTGTTACGACGGTCAGCAAAGTCAACGTCTGTATTGGCGTTGATCGAACCGGTCAGTGTAATGTTGCCATCAGCGTTTACTGTCAAAGCTGCTGGACCCGTCGCAGTTGGGCGACCGTTGCCATCTGCATCAAGAAGCACACGAGCGAGTGTGACGTCCTGTGTCACATCAATGGTGACCGAACCATCCACGACGATGTCGGAGTTCGGGTCCATGATGAAGTTGTCTGAGTTGTTAATCGTCAGGTCACCGTCGGCACCACCACCCACAGAGTTGACTGTGATAATACCACCGTTTTGCACGATGACATCAAAGCCAGCACCTGCTGAAAGTGTCAGGTTGCCTGAACCGGTCGTACCACCAGCACCAATGGTGATGTCACCTGATTGGCCGAGGTATTGACCGGTACGGCCGGTTTGCACGGCGGTATTACCGTCAATGGTCACCAAACCCTGCACTGTCAAAGCACCTGTTTCAGGGCCATCATTGTTACGAGCTGTGATCGTTGCATCGTCGTCAACCAGGATGGAACTTGCAAAAGCTCCAGCGGTACCCGCATCAGCAACACCACGGTTATCAATGATAAAGTTACCGTTGGCAACAACTGTCACCACACCGTTGGCATCTGTGCCATCACCAAAAGTAATCGCATGTTCAGATGTGGGAGCAGAGATATCAATGCTCAAATTGCCATTGCCTGTTGTGGCACCGGCACCACTGGTGATATCCACTGTCGTGGCAGCAACACCAATATTCACCGCACCATCATTCACATCAATGGTCAGATCAGCTGCGGAACTCACCGTTGAATTTCCTGCAGTACCAATTGAGAAGTCGCCAATACCGTTGACATCAATACTGATATCACCAGTCGCCAGAGCACCATTACCGTTGGCACCGTCTTGTGATGTATTGACGTTGTTGATAATGCGAACACCCGCAGTGGTTCCTGCTGCAGCATCGGTCACGACAAAGTTGATCGTGTCCTGTGCCTGCAAGGAGATGTTGTCGTTATCCAGGTCCTGGACATCCACGCCGTTGGCTTCGGTCACCGTCAAGTCACCGTTGACGCCGTCGACGGCATTGGTGATTTGAGCATCAAGGAAGTCAACGCTGGTGGCCAGGACTTCGGATTCACCGGACTTAAAGAGTAAGCTTGTCGCATTGATGGTCAGGGTATCGTTGTCGTTACCCAATTCATCAACCTGACCTGCTGCGGCTTCAAGGCGAATCACACTGGTGCCACCACCGGTCAGATCAATGGTGGAGTTGTTGATGGTCAAATTGCCTGTTGTCGCGATAAAGGCCAAATCGTCGCCGGTAAAGGCTGCACCACTTAAAGCGATGGCAGAGATATCCAGATTCGTAGAGTTACGGATGTAGCTGTAGCCTTCATTGTTGCCACCCACACTCAAGGCGGTGACAGCCAGGGCACCGGTGTTATCGATGCCGATGTTGCTGTTGGTTTCCGTAGTGCGTACTGCCAGGTTGCTTACTGTGGTTTCCAGCAGGTTACCGGTGTAACCGGCATCACCCGGATCGAGCACCACGTTAGTTGCAGTGCTGGTACCAATGTCAGTTTGGGCACGTGCATCAAGCGTTGTCGCGGTGACGTTCATGACCGTGGTTGCATCGTTGGCAGCGGTGTCGTTGTTATCGACAATGGTGCCGGTATTTGAACCGTCCATGGCCTGTAGATAAACCGTACCACCGGCTGTGCTGATGGCATCTACGTTCATGGTTGCCGTGGCACCACCTGAAGCTGCACCGCCGGCGATCACTTCGATCGTGCCGGAGTTGGTGGAGGTGATGTCACCGGTGGTCACATTGGTTGCGGCTTCGATTTGAATTGCAAGGTTGCCTGCACCGCGTGAGGTGGAGTTGACTTGACCGCCACTGAGAACGATCGGTGCTGCGCCGTCAGCTGCAGCACTGTCAAGATCCACAAGGGTGACCGCAGCCGAGGTTGACTCGATGCGTGCCTGGCCGGTGTTCACATCAATGGTGGTGTCGGCTGCGGCGGTGACATTGTTAACCGCCTGAAGTTCGAACGTATCACCATTGGCGTCACGGTCGGTTTCGATGTCGTCGTTAATCGCGGCCGAGTCGACGAGTGCCTGGAACAGGCCGTTGATTTCAACGGACAAGTTGGCAGGACCGTTGGTCGCATCACCATCGCCTGTAATGGTCAAAGTGTGGCCGTCAATGACAAGGTCTTCGACGTAGCTGCCACCTTCAGCGACGGCTGCGGGATTATTGTTGTTGAAGATACCCAATGTGACATTGCCATCGCTGGTGCCACCGTTGGCATCAAGTTCAAGGTTGAACACACCGTTGGAGGAGACGATGGTATTGGTCAAGTCGATATGACCTGCGATATCGTCGTCAGCACCTTCGGTATCGAGGTTGGTATTACTGGTAATAACCCATTGCGAGGCTTTACTGACATTAAAGACTGGCGCTACACCGGCAAAATCTTCGAGGAAGATTTCGGTTGTGCCGTCACCATCAGAGTCATGCGAGACAAGGACACCGTTAGTGGTGTTGCCGGTGGTATCAAAGATCAAACCTTCGAATGCGATACTTTGACCCATATCACCGATACGAATGTTGCCTGCGTTAACGGAGTTGCCCACGCCGCCGCCGGTGGCATCACCACTGGTGGTAGCTGTCAGAACCGTACCGATTGCCGAGCCATCGGTCACTGCGTCACGCAGGTCGATTGCACCGGAGTTAATTGCTGTGTTCGAAGCGTTGGTATCAAAGAGGATCGTTGCGATCTGTGTACCGGCGATACCACCAGCACCCTGGAGGTCGATAACACCATCAATATTGATCGTCGCAGTATCCTGTGAACCTGCCACACCGTCGACTTCAATGCTCGTGGAGGCACGACCGAAGGTCAGATGACCATCGTTTGCCACACCGTCCATGTCAATGGTCACGGTATCCAGGAAGACATTGTTACCACCGTTGTCGGAGATGGCTCCGAATTTGACGCTGCCACCGTCACCCGCACCAACTGTGCTGGAGGTGTTGATGGTCAGATCATTTGCCGCAGAATCAGAGTAGATGGTGGAGTTATTGAAGTTGACATTACCACCGTTGGCATCATTACCGTTTTCGGTGTCGATGGTCAGATCGGCGGAGATGATGATCGCACCGTCACCGGTGACTGTGAAATCACCGGTATCAGCGACGTTGTTGTCCAGGCTGATATTGCCGTGGAGGGTTGTGGTGCCGTCTGCGGTGCCGTTGTTGGTCACGGTCAGATCGTTGATGAAGCTACCGCCGGTGCTGTCAAAGACACCCAGGGCCACATTGCCACCGGTAGCGTTACCCGTGGTATTCAGTGTCAGATCGATACCTGCACCTGTTGCCGAGACGCTGCCACTGGTGGCAGCCAGGTTAATGGCACCAGCACCTTCGTCATCACTGTCATCGGTGTCAATGGTGACGGAACTGGCAATCTGAATGTTACCGTCGATGGTCACACCACCGGCACCCGAACCGGGGTCAGTGGAGATGTTGTTGTTGATGGACACCACACCGTCGGTACCAGCAGTTGTGCCTGCGTCGATGACCAGACCCTGAAGGAACTGGCCAGCGGTGTTAGTCACCGTCGCACCGGTCAGGGGAACGTTACCCGCGGTGAAACCAGCACCGGTGTCGGTGTTGAGCGTCAATGTCGCATTGGCGGCACTGGCGCTGATGTTGAAGGTGCCACTGCCAAGATCGATGTTACCAGCATTGGCGTCTTCACCAGATTCAGTATTGATGGTGGCATCGGCTGCGACGATGATGTCGCCACCGGAGGACTTGGTGAAGTCCGCAAGGTCTACACCACTGGTGTCCATATTGAAGACACCCTGAAGCGTCAGGCTACCGTCATTGGTGCCACCATCGGTGTTGATGGTTACGTCGTTGACGTATTGGCCTCCAGCATTACCTGCTGCACCCAGTGAGACGTTACCCGCAGTGGTGCCTGCGGTGTTGGTGTTGATCACAAGATCCAGTGGCGCCGCGTCTGCGGTGAGGACGGTATCGCTGATATCAACATTACCACCATTTTGCCCACCGGTTTCGGTGGCGATGGTCACGTCGGCTGAGAGGATGAGGCTGCCACCACCGTTGATGGTCAGGTCACCGGTGTCGCCACCGCCGTTGTCGTCCAGAGAGATATTGTTGTGAAGCGTCACGCTGCCAGCTGTGCCACCGGTACCTTCGCCGGTGCTGATGGTCAGGTCGTTGATGAATGCGCCACCGCCGTTGTCGACCAATGCGATCTGCACCGCACCGCCGTTGGATCCGGCGTTGGTGGTGGAGGTGTCGATGGTCAGGTCATAGCCGGCACCCGTTGCCGAGATGTCGCCAGCCGAAAGGTTGACGGTACCACCTGCAGCGTTGTCACCCTGTTGGGTATCAATCGAAGTTGTTGCACCGAGTAGCACATCGTCACCAGCAAAGCTGAAGACAGCCACGCCGCCCACACCATCGTCGTCAAGTTGAATGTTGCCAGCCGGACGGAAGTCGCCAGCCGTTGCCGCACCGGAGGTCGCGGTGATGAGCAGTTGGTTAAAGAAGTTGTTGGCCCCACCGTTGTCACTAAAGCCACCGGTGTATACGTCACCGGCATTGTTGGCGCCCGTTACCGCGGTGTTCAAGGTCAGTACAAGGTTAGCAGCACCTGAAGCGTACACATTGGCACCTTCAAGACGAATGTCACCCGCAGCGCCGTTGTTGCCCTGCTCGGTGTCCAGAGTGATGCTTGCGGTCACCGCGGCATTACCATCGATGTCAATATCGCCTTCATCCACGCTGATGTTCTGGCTGAGGTTGACGGTACCGTTGGTACCTGCACCATCGGCATCCACGACCAGGCTGGTGAGGAAGTTGTTGCCCGAAGCATTGTCATCGACCAGGCCGAAGGTCACATCACCGCCGGTGCCGCCACCATTTGTCGTGGCGGTGTTGATGGTCAAGGTGTAGCCGCCAGCATCGGCATAGATGTTGGCTGCACCAAAGTTCACTGTACCACCGTCAGCATTGTTGCCCTGTTCGGTGTCAATGCTCAGCGTGTTGGAAATGATGATGTCGCCTGAACCAGTCAAGGTGATATCCGCGGTATCGGCACCGGCATCCAGAAGCACGTTCTGGTGGAAGGTCACCGATCCGTCGGTCGTGCCGTCGGTATCAAGATTCAGGTCGTTGATATAGTTGCCGCCGGCATTACCAAACTCACCCAATGCAATCGCGCCACCGGCACCACCGGTTGAACCGGTGTCAAGTGTCAGATCGTCATCGGCGGTGGAAGATGAGATGCTGCCGCTGGTCACTGCCAGATTGATTGCACCACCTGCTTCATCGTCACCATTTTCGGTATCAATGGTTCGGTTGGCGTCGATTTGAATCAGACCGTCAATGGTCACCGGGCCACCATCAACATTGATGTCACCTCTAATACTGACCACGCCGTCGGTCACGCCATCGGCACTGATCACTAAGCTGTCGAGGAAGTTATTTCCTCCAGCGTTATTATCCACTGTATTCCACAGTAACACCTGACCAGCGGACTGGCCGGCGGCGGTGGTGTCAGTGTTGATGGTCAGGGTGTAGCCGTCGCTATCCGCATAGACATTGCTAAACCCAATGGTGACATCACCGCCATCAACACCAGCCGTATTACCGTCTTCGGTATCGATCAGCAGGCTGTTGGAGATGATTACATCACCGCCACCACTGATAGTTAAACTACCAGCACCACCTGTGCCGTCATCATCCACAAGAATGTCACCGTTGAGCGTTGTTGAACCATCAGCGTTCGTCGTAAGAAGCAGGTTATTTAAGCGATCAGTTGCCCCGTTCACTGTGGGCAAGCTGATTGTGCCGCCTGTGCCACCGCTGATTTGGATTGAAAAGTCCGAATCGCCAGCTGCACCGGTGATGCGGGTGAGACTGGACAAATCCACGTTGCCCGGTGCCGCAGCATTCACATTCGTGTCAATGATATGGCCAACACCAGATCCCACAATCAATTCACCTGTTCCCGTTGTGGTCACATTACCACTGTCTGTACTGAGGTTGGCTTCAAAGTTGATGTCGGTATTGGCGTGCGTGGTGAACAGCACGTTGTTGTCATCGTCGGTTGCAGATGCACCAAGCGTGCTCAGATTGTCACTGAGTGTCAGGTTGGCACCACCATCAAGAATGAATTCGAGGTTGGAGCTGAAGGTGAAGCTCGAACCAGTGTTGTCGTCAAAGTCCATGTTACCGGTCTGGCCGGTACGACCGAAGGTGATGTTGGCGATGTTATCGCTGATGAAGGCAATCGACGCGTCGGACATCCCCAGCCCGCCGGCAGCAGCATTGTCACCCATGTTGATCGCAGTCCCCACACCCGTGCCACGGATGGTCAGGTCGCCTGTGGTGTTGAGTGCGGCACCCAGAACCACATCGGCGTCAGCGTTGAAGGTCACGTTCTGATCCGAAGCATCCAGACCTTGAATGTTTACGGAAGTACCCGTTGCCAAGGCGTCGTCAGCGGTGATGGTCACCGCAGCACCTTGGGAGTCGATGTTGTCCAGAGCATCAAACGTGCTGGAAGTCGAGGTGATGCCGGTGACATTGTGTGTACCAGCACTGTTGTTGGTCAGGTCCACATCATCGGCATTGGTGATCGTCAGCAGACCGATGCGGTTGGTTGCACCCACCAAACCGGAGATGGTGATATCACCACCGGTACCGGCATTGAGTGTCAGCGTTTCACCGGTCGCAAGGCCTTCGGCTTCCACAGCTGCGAGGCTGATGTTGGCACCGGCTGCCGCACCGCTGGTGGTATCCAGTGTGATGTTTTCGGTGATGGTGGTTGCTGAGGCGATGGTGATCACATCGCCGGTCGTGGTGATGTTTTCACCCAGTGTCACGCCGCCACCGAACTGGTTGTCGATGTTGAACGTGCCGTCGATGGTATGTGCACCAGCTGCGGTATTGGGCATGGTGACCGAACCGGCACCTGTACCGTTGATATCGACATTACCGCCCGTTCCAGTGGTGATGGTGGCATCGTTGGAGAAGACCACATTGGTGGCTGTGATGACAAGCACATCGCCAGCACCACCATTGTCCAGATCGATCGGGTCATTGAGCGTGACGGTCGTGGCATGATTAGTACCGCCGTCAACGTCATTGACGGTCAAGGTATCACCGTCGATTGAACTATGAATGGTCACGCTGCCGGCAGCGTCAATGGTGATGTCGCCAAAGTTGTTGGCACCACCGCCGTTGATGACGTTCGTGCCGTCGGTACCGAGGGTGACGTTACCGGAGTTGATACCGGTTTCGATGTAAAGGGTTTCGTTACCACCGCCACCGGTACCTTGAATATTGCCGGTGATGGTGACATCGGCACCGGTGGCAAGGTTTTGGCGGTCGGTATTGATCGACCAGTCAACGCCGTCAGCCAAGGTGACATTACCGTTGATCGTAATCGCATTGTCATCGGTGATAAAAGCTGAATCATTGTTGATTGTCAGGCCCGAACCGGTATTGACGGTCAGAGACTGAACGATGCCAGTTGATGCAATGTCATCAGTCACGCTTACGGTCGCGCTATCTGCCTGAATGATCAAATCAGCGTTGAAGATGACACCTGTACCAGATTCGCCGACCACACCGCCATTGGTGGTTACAGAAGCACCATTGACCGTGATCGCGCCGGTCTGATTGTTGCCACCAGCATCCACCTGGGCGCTGTCCCAACCGATTTCCAAATTGGTCACCGAGCTTTGGACCATGTCAACGGCAGCATCGGAGATATCCAGATCCGAGTTGGCGTCATCGCCGATTGCGATGGTGTTGGTATTTGCAAGACCGCGGAAGATCATGTCACCGCCGGTCACCGAGTCGATAATGGTTGCACCACCGTTTGAGTCATCAATGCTGGCGGATTCGAAGTAGGAATCCACACCGTTGATATCCAAAACCGCTGCACCGTCAATATCAATGGAGGTTTGGGCCGTCACACGAATACCCAGAGCATCGATATTCGAGTCGATGGTCACCTGGTCTGCATTAATGTCCAAAAGACCCAACACGCCCGAGCCGCCCAAAGCAGCGTTGATGTCCACATCACCGTCACCGTCACCACCGCCATCGTCAGCATTGATGGTCAAGGTTTCATTGGCGGTCGCATCAAGTTGCAGACCAATGGTAATGCCTGCGTCATCATTGCCGGCACCGGCAGTACGCAGCGTCAGGTTGGAGGTGAGGTTCATGGTGTCGTCATTGCCACCGGATGTGAGGCTGATGGAACCTGCACCGGTTGTGCCACCGGCAGTGGTGTCAATGAGACTACCCGAGAAGACGATATCAGCACCAGCAGGATCAAGATCGCTGGCGTCGGCATTAAGGTCGACATTACCGCCACCGGTGGTAATCGCGTTGACGGTGATGGTTTCACCATCCACATCCAGGTTACCAGTGGTCAGCGTGATAGTGCCCGGCAGGGTCACATCTCCGTCATTGCTGGCGTTGAAAGATGTGGCATTGAATGTGAGATTACGATCATTGGCTGTAATCGTGCTGGAGGTGTTAAAGAGAATATCACCAGCAGTACCATTTGCGTCGCTGGTGTCGATGACAAAGTCCGTATTGTCGTTGCCAGTCACAGTGATGGTCCCTGTGACACCCTGGAAGTTCACCGCTGCGTTACGAGTCTGAATGTCGCCGTTCCAGTTGACAGTACCGGTGGCATCCACGTCGATAGCGCCCAAGGCTGTGGTGTTACCCATGTCACTGTTGACAGTGAGTGTGCCACCACCTGCACGGATATTTAAGCCTTCGGTACCGGCTGCATTGGCATCCAGCGCGTTACCAGCCGCATTACCGATGGTGATCGCACCGTCGGTACCCGCATCGTCATCGGAGTCGAGGGTCACAGTGGTGGTCAGGTCGATGTTAGCACTGTTGAGGTTGATGATGCCACCATTGGCAGCAGCGTCGCCGTCGGTTGAGTCAAGATTTCCGTTAAGGATAATCTGGGTCACGGCAGCGGCTGAACCGATTCGCACACCGTTGGCACCGTTGGTGTCCACAGCCTGCAAGGTCACCACGTCACCATTGGTCACAGTCAATTCTGACAAAGCTGCGGTTGTACCCACTGCACCGCTGAAGGTGATGTCACGATCAATGGCGGTGGTCACGGTGAGGCTGCGAGTCGTACCGTCGGAATTGACGGTGTCCTGGAAGACCACAGTGCCTGCGTCGCCAGCAGCAGCGTCAGTGGTGTCCACGGTCACGTTTGCACCCAACGTCACGGCACCGTCGATATCGACGTTACCGTCATTGGTGCCTGCATCTTCACCGGTGAAGATTGAGCCGTTGAGTGTCACACCTGCGTCAGCATCAATGTCGACAGCGTTGATGCGGTCGGCAGCGGCATCGGTACCGATGGTCCCGACGGTCACACTGCCGGTATCAGCGTTAAGGGTCAAATCCCAACCTGCGCCAGCGGTATCACCGGTGATCGCGTCGATGTCGATGTTACCATCTGCTCCCTGCTGGGTGTCAATGGTGGTGTTACCTGTAACGGTGGTTGTCCCGGTGATGTTCACATCACCAGCCGAAGCATTGGTGGTGACAATATTGCCACGCAAGGTCACACCACCGTTTGCGGTGATGTTCACGTCATGAATGCCGTCAGCATCATTGGTGCCGATCTGGCCGACATCCACTGAACCTGCCGCTGCGTTGATGGTCAAGTCTTCGTCGGATGTCCCGTCGAAACCAGCTTGAGCGGTGACATTGCCACCAGCGGTTGTGATAGTCAGGTTGGTGCCGTTACCCAGTGTGACCACTGAGTCGTCGTCACCGGTGTCAATATTGACGTTATCGCCACTGGTGACGATGTTGGTCACGCCGCCGGTGAGATTGATGGCAGTGGCTGAGGAATCATCCAAATTGAGAGTGCCACCGACCTGGTAGTCGCTACCGTCGAGCGTGATGCCGTTGGAGGCATCGATATCCGTCACGCCGGACACACCGTCCTGAACGCCGACGTTACCGATGTCGTTGATGTCGATTGCTGCACCGGTGACTGTGAGGCTACTGAGTGTGCCACTACCACCTGCACCGATTGCTCCGCCGAAGTCCACGTCGCCACTACCACCCACAACACTCAAGGTGCGAGCGCCGCCTTCGGAGTTTACTGTGCTGGAGAAGGTGATATCGTCGGTTGCACCGCCTGCACCTGTGATGGTGACGTTGGCGTTGAGATCAACCGGGCCGGTAAAGGTGATGGTTTCGGCGCCGGCACCGTTGGTGATGAAAATGGTCGTGCCATTAAGGTCAATATTGGTACCGCTGATTGCGACATCACCGCCGCTGACTGCGATGTTGTTCACATCGACCTGAGCAGCATTTTGAATCGTCAGTGCGTTGAGGTCCGCGGTATCACCAATGGCACCTTGCAGATCAACATTACCGTCGGTACCTGTACCGTCAGCATCGATTGTCAGGGTGTCGCCGGTTGCATCATCGGAGTTGATTACGCCGGTGACGGTGATGTTACCGCCGGTTGCAGGAGCACCGTTACCGGTATCAATGGTGCGGGTACCGGTCACATCCAGTGAATCGTTAATGGTCACATCGCCACCGTTGGTGAGGATGTTGGCATTGAGGGTCGTCGTTGTGCCATCACCGTTGATGGTGAGGTCAGAACCGGCATTGGTCAGGGAAATATTGCTATCGATGGTCAGATCACCATTATCGGCATTGACCGTCAAACCTGTGTTGGCTAAATCCAAGCCAGCGGCATCGTTGATTACAACTGCGCCGGTCTGATTCCCCGCACCGGACACGCCGATGTTGATATCGGTGAACGTGCTGGCGACTGTTTGCAATTCAGCTTCACTTAATGCCAGTGTCCCAGCTGCAGCACTGCCAACAGCAATGCTTGTCGCACCGGTTTCACCGGTAAAGGTCACATCAATATTCGCAGCAGCACCGGTGGAAGTCAATGAAGCACCTGCCCCAATGATGATGTCATCCGATGCGTAGCTTTGTGTGCCACCGTTGGAGTCCATGACCACAGCGGCATCAATGGTAATGCTGTCGTCATCGCCACCTTGGGCTGCATCGACATCAATCACGCCTGATTCCACGTTACCCTGGAAACGTATGTCGTTACCATCAACGGTCAAAGCGCCAATCGCACCGTTACCACCGGCTGCACCAATGGTGCTGGTGAAGGTCACGTCGGCGGTACCGGCATTGATGGTCAGACCACGGTCATTACCGTCGTCAACAATGGTTCCCATCGTGACGGCGGCATCGTTTGTTGAATCGGTATCAATGCTCACGGTGCCATCGGCATCAGCGAGGATGATGTTGCCAGTCCCGTTGAGCGCCACGTTACCCGCAGTCGCTTCACCATCGGTAGCCAGATCGCCAGCCAATGTGGTGGTTCCAGTCACAGCGGCATCAACGTCAATCGCGTCATTGCCGTTACCTGCACCATCACCCACGGTGATGTCACCTAAAGTAACGTTCACAGCCGTACTGACCAAAACGTGGTCCAGGTTGCTGAGCGTTGCGGCTGACAAATCGATGTTGTTGGAACCCACTTCAAAGGTCACACCATTAGCGAAAGTACCTGTGCCACTGAATGTCGCACCACCGACAAACGTCAGGGCTCCATCTGTGGCGGTTGTGCCATCGGTGTCGAAAGTGGTGTTATTGGCAACAGTCACACCTGCAGATGCGTTGATACGCAAGCCACCGGTATCACCTGCAGCTCCGTCCGTATTGAGTTCCGCTGCACCGCCTGCACCAATGGTCAACGTGCCATCAATGGCAGTGTTGGAACCAATGTTGATGGTGTTAGCTACCGCGGTCCCTTGAACAGAGACGCTTTCGATATCTACGTCCTGAGCATCGGTAATGATGAAGGCTGCAAGCGAAGTGTTGCCACCGACGGCAGCCTGCATGTCCACGTCACCAGCAGCACCAGCGTTAAGTGTCAGTTGTTGGGTGCCTTCGACGATGTCGTCAAAAACGATGTCCTGTCCTGCTGCACCGCCGGAGGTGATGCTCACATCGGCAGCCAGAAGCACGTCACCGTTGACATTAACACTACCACCGGTGGAAGTGATGGTCGTGCCTTCAAGACCGATATTGTTACCACCATTAGCATTGTCACCTGCAGTGAGTGTGATGTTGCCTGAGACGGCGGTCACGTTTTGCAGATCCAAGTCGCCTGTGCCTGCGTCAACTGTAAAGGCGGACAAGGTGGAGACGTTGGCACCACCCTGGAAGTCGACATTGGTGTTGTTGTTGGAAGTATTGATCGTCAGCGAGTCGTTGCCACCCACACCTGTGACAGTGTTCTGGAAGATCACGCCGTTGTTGGTGTCGACCAAAATGGTGGTCAGTGCGTCTGCATCGACGGTCACTGTGTTGGTGAAGGTCATACCATCAATGGTGTGATAGGTCGTACCTTCAAGGGTCGTCGCAGCAGGCATGCTCAAAACACCGCTGCCAGCTTCAAGGCCGGAGGTTGCCACGATACCGATGTTACCCAGGGTGATCCCACCACCTGCAGATGCGATGGTCAGATCGTCAAGCGTGTCTGCCACACCACCGGTTGCACCGATGGCTGCTGCGGTGGTTGTACCTGCGTTGTAGGCTAACGTTGCCGTACCGGTACCCGCAGTCACGGTCAACGTGTCTGCCCCGGCATTGCCGCCGATGTCGTCAGTGACGGTAATATTGGCACCCGCTCCTGTGGAGGTGGTGTTCAAAGCACGTGCGCCGTTGACGGTCACATCACCATTAATGGTAATGGCATCGCTTTGAGTCGAGACATCTTCGCTGAGTGTCACACCTCCTGCACCATCGAGGATCACTGCTGCGTCAAAGACCGAAGCGACGTCCTGAACGGTCACGGTACCATCGACATCAATATCGATTGTGCCGATGTTGGCTGTGTTGGCTGCGGTGACACTGTCAACGGTTGCGGTACTGGTTGTTTGAATATTGAGAGTGGTTGCGGTGACGGTGCCTAATTCGGCATCATCGATGACCATACCGCCGCCGTTACCTGCACCCACGTCGATGCTGCCACCGTCGGAAGTGACGACGGTTACGGTTGAACCGTCAATGCCACCTGAGGCTGCATTAATCACCAAGTCGTCTGCGGTGATACTGATAGTGCCACCGTTGGCATCAATTGCATCGGCCAAAGCACCGCCTGCACCATCACCGATGGTGAGTGTACCGACGCCACTATTGTCCACATCCGCATCAATGGTGATACTGGTGTTGTTGGTGGTCACTTGGCCATTAAGAGTCACACCGTCATCTGCGTTAATTGAGACAGGACCATCCACATCAATGGTGATGCTGTTATCTAGCGTAAAGGTGTCTGATGCTGAAACAGTGAAACCAGTCAGAGCAGTACCCGTACCAATGTTGCCACTGATTTGCACAGTCCCGTCACCGGCATTCAATGTCAGAATTTGTGCACCATTGATCGAATCGTTAATGGTGATATTTTGATCCGTCGTCGCTGCATCTGTGATTAAAGATACTGCTGAACCAAGCAGAACTGGTCCTGAAATATTGATTGTGCCCGAGGTTGTCGCGGTGCCGCCCAGACCGGTATCAACATTACCATTGAAGGTGATCGTACCAGAAGCACTGGTCAGTGCGACATTACCGCCTGTACCTGCAGCCACACCAGTGGAAATCGCACCATAGGTCTGGTTACCCGCGGTGGTATCACCGGTGACATTACCGCCTGCTGTGGTAATGCTTCCTGTTGAGATATTGGCAGTTGTAGCGTCAAGATCGACATCGCCGTCAACAGTGACAATGTTACCTGCAGTCACGCCTGCATCACCGTCAAGGGTGACACCCAGGGCATTGGTTGATGTTACGTTGCCCGTGGACACCGAAGAGGTGCCTGCATTCATGTTGACCTGGCCTGCACCTGAAACCGCGCCGGTGATAATTGCTGCGTTAGTGGTTTGGATATCAACGTTATCAGTACCTGAACCGGTAATCGCACCACTGGTGAAAGCACCGGATGCTGCATTGACATTCAAGTTGTCCGAGAGGCTGATCGAACCGTTGTTAAAGGCGATTGCATCACCGGAAGTCTGGAAGGTGACTGCACCCCCTGAGCCGATGGCAAAGGTGTTGCCACCTGCATTGTAGGTCTGGGTATCTGCGGTACGGTAAGTGGTACCGGTAAACGTCACATTGCCAGTAGAACTGGTAATTTGGGTTGCGCCCGTCACACCGTCGCCTGCACCACCGATGTTGTTGACGCTCACGGATGTACCAGCAATGGTGACACTGCCCAGAGCAGTACCATTACCCATTGCACCATCCACTGTCACGGCACCGGCGCCGCTGATGTTGAGTTCTGTTGTAAGTGCATCGATTGTTGAATCAAAGTCAACCGAACCGCCTGTTGCATTGATATCCAGAATACCAATGGCATTGGCATCACCAACTGCACCTGAGAAGGTCAATGCACCGGATCCAGTGTTGACTGTCAGGTTGTCGCTATCGCCATCACCGTTAACTGTACCGCCGAAGTCGACCGTGCCAGCACCGGTTGTTGTGACGGTTGAACCTGTGGAAACCACAACGTTTGTTGTTCCAAAATTGATGTTACCGCCAGCTGCCAGAACGTTTGCCCCCAGATCAATGGAAGCTGCACCGTTGTCGATATCCACACCACCCACGCCGCCAGTGGTATCAATGTTTGCACCGATTGTCACAGCACCAGTTGGATTCAAGTCCACTGCACCGCCGTTGGTATCAATCACGCCACCGGTGTTATCGAATGATGTCACGTTGAGGGTCACACCACCGCCACCGGTATTGAGGTTGGCATTCTGGTCATAAGCCAGACCGGTGATGGTTGCCACACCGGTGTTGCCAGTCATGTTAATTGCTTGGTCAACAGTCACTGTTCCAGCTGCATGATCGATAGTCAAACCGCCACCACCTGTGGTGATGCCTGCTGTATTGCGGAAAGTGCCTGCAGTACTTGTGGAATTGAAAGTACCACCACCTGTATCAACTGCAGCAGCGACGAGTACATTGTTTGTGATTGTCAGACCAATGGCAGCATTATCTGTGCTGAGAATACCACCTGTATTATCAAAGCTGCTACCCGCTGAGAAGGTGATTGCACCGCCAGCAGCCCCCGTGGTATCGATGCCGGAGTTCAGGTCGATAACTCCGGTATTGTCCACTGTCACATTACCGCCGGTTGTGCTGATAGCCCCACCGCTATTGGTAAAGTTTGTGCCGTCTGCGAGGAAGTTGCCACCGTTGGTTGATGCGGCCCCGCCGATTGTCACTGCTCCGGTCACGCCGGTCAGATCAATGTTGGCATTGTTGGTCTGCAATGCACCGCCGGTACTGTCAAAACTACTTGCAGCTGAAACACTCAGGGCACCACCTGCACCACCTGATGTATTCACACCAAGGTTCAGGTCAACTGCGCCTGTGTTGTTGATCGTCACATTACCACCGGAAGTGGTGATTGATGCAGCTAGCGAGGTCGTCAAACTGGTACCGTTGGAAGTGAAGTTACCTCCAATGGTCTGCAAGGTACCTTGCAGATCAACCGTCCCAGATGCGTTAACCAAAATATCTGCACCACGGGAGAATAGACCTGCACCACCACCGACGGTGGAAATATTGGTGCCGTTAAGAGTGATCGAACCACCCGAAGCCGAGTCGGTGTCGATCTGGGCATTGAGTGTGATATCTCCGGTTGCTGTAACAACCACATCACCACCTGCAGTAGCAATAATACCGGTGCCACCAACGGCAACATCATTACCGGCATTCACATTGACTGCAGCAGCAGCAGATGCATTGATAATACCATTGAGATTCACATCGTTATCTGCTGTCAACGTCAGACTATTTGTTGTATTCCAGCTGATTTCAGCTGCGGCATCTAATGTGATATCACCCACATCACCACCACCACCTGCAGTCGTGATAACAAGGCTGCCAGTATTAATCAGAAAGTCATTGATTTCAGCGTCAATAACTGTATTGGCTGTGTGTGGCGAACCACCAAGTCCGCCACCTAATACACCGTCCACAATGTCAATGTCGGTGGGGTCGAGTAATAATGTACCGCCATCGACATCAATATTTTGAAGTGTTGGGATCATTAACGTCTGTTTGCCGGAGACTTCAGCAAAGCCACCACCTTGCGTGCTGATACTGCCGTAGAAGCCTGTACTGACATCGGACCAGACGATAATCGTGCCACCCGCGCCATCTGTACCATCAGCACTGAGTTGTGCTGTTTCACTGATTGTCGTGTTGGTGGCATTGCGGATCGAAGCCACGCCGCCTTGGAATCCACCCCCGACGTTGATCTGACCACCGGTTTGACCCGAAGCCAGAATGCTACCGCCAACTTTGACTGTTTCACCAGTCATCACAACGGTACCACCGACACCATCAATATTCGATGCATCCAGCAGGCCGTCGTTCTGTACAACGCCTGAGCCATAAGCTTCAAGACTGATCATATCACCAGCCATGATGTCGCCGGAGTTGTAGATGGCGATGGAGTAAAGGTCGCCTGCAGCAAGAGCGATCTGCTGACCGATGATGCTGCCTGCATTTTCCACACCGGCGCGATTGGCGTCGATGTTGGCTGCTGCTCCACTGACCTGTGCGAAGATGTGTCCATTGGAGTCTTCACCCAGAAGCACGTCATCACCTGCGACCATGGTGACGTACCCATTTGGTGCAACAATCTCACCGTAGTTTGCTACGTGGGAGCCAACCAGCGTAGCCATATTTTGAGTCTGGATACGACCCCAGTTGATCACTTCACCTTCAACGCCGGTGAAGTGGTCCACCCCATTCATGAAGTCTTCATTGGTGATGTTACCTGCTGCTGCCACAAAGCCAGCCGTATCAACAATACCACCTGAACCGACGGTCACACCGTGCTGGTTAACGACATAGACAATACCGTTGGCTTGCAATTCACCGTAGATGGCGGTGGGGTTGTCGGACTGCACTCGGTTGAGCACTTTACTCATGGCATCAGGCTGGTTGAACTGAACCTTTTCGCCATCGGCGATGTCAAAGTTTTGCCAGTTGATGATGGCTGAATCAGTGAACTGATCAATCGTGGTGACACTGCCGGCCTGACCGACGGCACCTGACTGGTTGATGTTCGCATCACCTGCAACAACCGTACCACCATCGGCGGCATAAGCGTTGACACCGATGAGGGCGGTGAGTAATGCAGAGGAACCGGCAAAGTAACCGCGGACCTTGTGACGCCAATCACGACGCTTCAGCTCACGAGCTCTTTGTTGTTCTTTGATGTTGGTACTGTTCAATGTTCGCAGATTGGAGGCCATATGAAACTCCCTTTACCGAGTGGGTCAACTTGTTTGGCTCTAGTGCGTTGACCTGGTATTTAAATTCTTACTGTTTCAAGTCCCGAAAAAGTCATCCGGTTGCCCGGTTTTTTATTACGTTAAGTGCTGATACTTGTCTGGGTGATTTAGTACAAAATCGTTGCCGCAAAATGGAAACGACTGTCGCCGGATTCCGTATCGTCAACCTCTGAAATGGCAAGGCCCCAGTCGGCACGGAAACTGATGTTGCGCTTAAAGAGCACTTCCAGTCCCATACCCACACTAAAGAGGTCTTCAGAGGCTTCGGCAGCCGCGTTGGTTTCGTCTTCTTCTTCCCACGTGTGGGCGTAATCAGCAAAGGCTTTGATCACAAAGTCCCAGTCGGTCGGACCGTAAACCGTCTGCGGGGCAAAACGGAAAGGCGTACCGAAAAATGGGAGAGGGGTGCTGTTTGGATCCGGTTGCAATGCAAAAAGCTTGGGCACATGCAAACGGTATTCAACCGTCAACTGCACAGCACCATCACCTGATGCTTCGGATTCTTCATAACCACGCACCGAGTACAAGCCGCCGACCGTGCGAAGCTGCGAAGGCAGGACGCGTTGACCGAAAGTGTATTGGCCAGAGAAGGCGAAGAAGAATTCGTGAGCCAAAGTTGAGCTTTCCGGTGTGGAAGTATCAGCCCAGGCTTCATGGTTAAACAGAGGTTCAAGGTACATGCTCTTGGAGACATACCAGGACATGATGTATTGTTTTTCGTCAACCGAGTCGCCACGCCCCATCAGATCAAAGTCATCTTGGTTGATACCTGCAAGACCGAAGATGTCGGTCTTGAAGGACAATTGTGCATAGGTTGAATCAGTGTCAGTGCGGTTTTGATAACGAGCACCACTTTCCCACCAAAGCAGGTCAGCATAAGCTTCTGTTACCAACACATCGTTGGAGATGTATTCTTCACTAAAGGCGATACCGGTGAAGATATCGATAAACTGATTGTTTTCGTTAAACACATTGAAAATCAACTGAGCGCCAACTTTGTAGGACTCTGCTGTAAAACGTTCATTGGCAAAACCCACGTCTTCGGAGCTGTAAGTGCTCCATAAACCATCCATACGCCAGCGAATTTTCTGAGATTCAAACAGGGGCGCTTCGTAACTTGCAACCACTGAGTGTGATTCTTCAAAGCCTGAGGAGATATAGTCAAGACTCAAAACGTCGTCGTTGTTGGTCAACTGGTTTAAGGTCAGGCCAAATCGATGGCGAAGACCTTCGGTGGTCTTGGTGCCGGTGTTGGAAACCTGATAGTAAGCAAGCCATGATTTGTTTTCGGTGATCAGCAGATCCAGAGCAACCGAACCGGGGTCCGCATCTTCCGAAGCTGAAACAGCCACATCGACGCGGCGACCGGGGTGACGATTCAAACGCGACACATAACGGTCGAGTTCTTTCTTGTTGAGCAGGTCATGTTCGTTGTAGCCGTCCGAAGGCTGCACAGGCATGTTCCGAAGCACACGATTGTGAATAGGGTTGTTGATACGGTCGGCATCAGCCACACGTTGACCGCTGGCCAGAGAGCGCATCTCGGCAACGACGGCAGTGCGAATTACCAATCGTAGAGACGTGTCGCCTTCAGGACGGATGTCTTCGTGACGCTTGTTAATCTGCGTCGTGTCGGGCCCGACAAACACACCGATGATCCCGGCTTTGTTGAAGTAGTCCACGATGGCCACTGAGATCTTGCGGATCGCCGAGCCGTACAGACGAACGTTGTCGACACCTTGAAGGTCGACAAGACGGACTGTCTGCGATGCAACACCTTCACGAGGCGAGACAAAGCCCCCCTCAGTGTTGATCAAATCCACATCGATCATCAGTACGTCTTCCAATGCCGGATGTCCAGCATGTGAACGGGCGTATTGCACAATCAACTCTGAAACCTCGTATACCATCCCATCGTCTTCGACAGGATGCACATCAATCATTGGCTCTGGCAACTCAATACGTGGCAGGTAACCTGCCTTGCCTGCTTGAACGCGCATCTTTGCACGAAGTTGAGCCAACTCTGCTTCGAGTTGACGAATCCGATCTTTGGTCGAATCCAGATCAGCAATAGCATCCTGTGCCAGCAACTGTGATTGACCAAGCAGCATCGCACCTGCCATGCACACCGTGGTGAACAGGCTTAGTGGACGTGCCCAACTTCTTTTTTTCGCGCTCATGATTGTGTATCTCATATGGAGAAACCCCTAAAACATAACAAGGTCGAACGATAGCGCTCGACCATATTCGGACGTACTTGGATAAGGGAACAGCTTTCCCGACCCCTGTAAATGACGTGTTTTTCTGCTGATTTGATCAACCCCTTGATCAGATTAAGCAACATTGTCGTCTGTACAATTCACCCATAAAATGGACCTACTCCACCTTATGATGAGTCTGGTTATATGTCATTGGCATAATCGCGTCAAGAGGTTGAATTATTTTCTCTTACGATAATTTATTTCAAACATTAGCCCTTATTTCAAGCACACTTTGTCCTTTTTTGTTTTTGGTAAATCACAAAGCCAACCTCAACAGATCGACAACCGTTCAATGAATTATGTTCACTTGTTTTAAGCTTTTGATTGAACCTTCCAATCGACACTTAACGAACATTGTTCATATTGATGCGAGACAAAAATTCACACTCAATACTGACCAGCTTTTTAAGCATTCGATGAACATAGTTCACCACAACTGACAAGTACTCGTCGCTGGTTATGTTCAGCTGGCAATGCTCCCCAACCATTGTTTCCTTGCCCAAACTACCAATCCCTCACAAACAATCTGGCAAATGATTTGGCATCCGCGGATTTTGAATTGTAGATTTCACCTAAGCGTCTGGATTAACTCAGCCAATACGCCAACCCGCAAAAGGAGGTGCTGCCTTGATTTGCACCGCAAAACAGCAAGTCCCTGTAGGCCAAGGAGAAATGTTCTTCGAACTGGAGAACGACCCCATGGCCATCCCCCCGATCATCGAACAACTCATGTCCGACTTGGCCCATCGTGGCTGGGATGACGAGTTGGCTCAGATGAGACTGAGCCTGGCGTTGCAGGAAGCATTGAGCAATGCCCTGTATCACGGCAATCTGGAAGTCTCCTCCTCGATGATGACTGAGTCCACCGACCCGTTCTATCAGCTGGCTGAACGTCGTCGACTGGTACAGCCCTATTCCAACAGAATGATACAACTCGTTGCCAAACATGAAAATGAGCGCGTTCTCTATATCATTGAAGACCAGGGGCCAGGCTTCGATTTCACCAAACTGCCTGACCCAACCCATGAAGAAAATATTGAACGCTTCAACGGCAGGGGACTGTTTCTAATCCGAAATGTCATGGATGAAGTCACTTTTCATGCCCCAGGTAACCGAATACAAATGGTGATGCACAAACCCCCATCACTGGATGATCCTGATTATTTACAGGGGTTGGTGGCTTGATAACTAAAGAGGGCTTGACCTTAAGTCGATGCTACTACCATGAGCATGCGCCCTAGACAGGATATGACTCGCCTGCTGCAAGACAGCAAACATGACGACCGTCGTCGCCATGGTCGTATACGATGCGCAACGCTCACCACCCGATTCGGCATCATCGAAGACATGTCCGCTTCAGGGATGCGCGTCACCTGTAAAGGTTGGCGTAAGCCCAAGATCGGCACGATCCTCAATGTCGATATCAAGCACCCCAAAGGCATCGCCATCGTCGAATGCCAAATCGTCTGGATCAAAAAAGTTGGACTCCGTAAATACGAAGCAGCATTCAAATTCATTGATCTGGACCCGGAGCACCAACGCGACCTGCTCGCTGCAGCACAGGAATCACTCCGCCAGATGTCAATCGCTCAAGATCGTATCGATCTGATCTGAACCAATTCCTAATATTAAATATCTGCCAATGTCCCCCCGTGGCAATGTGCTTTGCACTTGATCGAACCGCTACGAGACAAAATCCCACAATCTGGTATCCTGTTAGACTTATCCATAGAAATCCACACAGGAACACAGACATGACCACAAACCTTTTTGACGTGACCGGCAAGGTCGTTCTCATCACCGGCGGCGCATCAGGCATCGGTAAAGCCATGGCAGCGGCATTTGTGCAGTCCGGCGCCAAGGCAGTCGTCGGCAGTCGAACGCTGGAGAAAGTCGAAGCCGCCGTCACCGAACTCAACACCATGAACCCCGGTAACGAAGAAGGCCCCGTCGCTTCAGGTGTCGCCTTGGATGTCTGCAGCGAAAACTCCGTCGAACGTGCCATCAACAAAACCATGGATCTTTACGGACGCCTGGATGTGGTCATCAACTCCGCGGGCATCATGGTCAAAAAGCCCACCGTCGAACTTACTGCTGACGAATTCAACATGGTTCACGAAACCCATGTCACCGGCACACTGCGCGTCTGTCAGGCAGCGGAAAAAATCTTCCGTGAACAACATGACGGCTCGATCATCAATCTCGCTTCCATCAGCTCATTCGTCGACCTGACACAGGTCACCGCCTATGCCGCTGCCAAGAATGCGATTCTCGGTTTGACCCGCAGCCTGGCCAACGAGTGGGCCAAGCATGGTATCCGTACCAATGCCATCGCCCCCGGATTTGTCCCCACCGACATCAACCGCAAGATGATCGAAGGCACCGACCGCGGTCGCCGCATCATTGAACATACCCCCATGGGCCGCTTTGGCAGTGGTGACGAAATCGCTGGCGCTGCGGTGTTCCTGGCATCACCAGCAGCCAAGTTCATCAACGGGCACACCATCGTCATTGATGGCGGTTACCTGGCATCAGGCATCGGCGACAGCTTCGCACCCTGGGCGACCCCCGAAGAAGCCTGATTTTCCGCGAAGTTCGACATTTAAATCAACCACCAAACAGCCGCGTTATCTCACATAGCGCGGCTGTTTTTTTGTGTTGCATGTCCAACCAGAACCATCCCATCCGATAAACGACACTTACTATCACAAGCCCAAGTCTGAGTTTCCTGAGATACATACACGAACAGGTAAAACCGCTATCCCGTGCATCGCATAACTTTAGCATTGAGCTTACTTCTCAAATCGGAAATCAACCATGGCTTGCCCAGCGTCTCTGAGCCTCTGTGATTCAGCCATAATGCACCGCAAGCACAACGTCTCACAACCTGCCAACACGGCATCCTTTTATGTCTCTAAAAGCCTCTTTGTCAGCCAAAACTTTCATAAAACCTTATTTTCAGCCAATCCACTGGCGCGCCGATTGCGTATTTCAAAGTATGGCAATCAAATTTGAAGACTATTACAAAACACTCGGTGTCGAGCGCAAAGCCTCGGCAGACCAAATCAAACGCGCCTATCGTACGTTGGCTCGCAAGTATCACCCTGATGTGAACAAAGAAGCCAGCGCCCAGGAGCAGTTCAAGAAGGTCACCGAAGCCTATGAAGTGCTCAAGGATCCGGCCAAGCGCAAGCAGTACGACCAGTTCGGAGCCAACTACAAAGAAGGTCAAGACTTCAGACCACCACCTGGCTTTGAAGGATTCAACTTCGGTGGGCCCGGTGGCGGACGCGGCGGCTTTAACATGCATGCCAATGGCGGGGACTTTTCGGATTTCTTCGAGATGCTCTTTGGGCAAATGTCCGCAGCCCACGGCGGTCGTGCCAAAGCAACCAGCCCCTTTGGCGGTGGCTCCTTCGGCGGGGGCAATCCCTTCGGTGGTCAAGCTCGCCAACAGACTTCCGGGGGCAAAGCAGGCGGATGTGGCAGTGGTGGTTGTGGCTCGGGAAGCTGTGGTGATGACGACACCGTGCTGAACATCACCTTGGAAGAAGCCTACCACGGCGGGTCTAGGCAGATCAGTCTGCAAAGTCCCGACGGCTCGGTCTCCAAACTCGAAGTCAAAATCCCAGCCGGTGCTGCTGACGGTGCGCGAATTCGACTTAAAGAGCACAACCTGATGCTCAAGCTCAAAATTGCCAAGCACGCGATTTACGAGCTATCAGGCACCAATCTCATCGTCGATGTCCGCATCAGCCCATGGGAAGCAGCCTTGGGTGCCAAGGTTCCGGTCAATACGCTTGATGGCGAAATCACCATGACCATCCCTGCCAGAACGTCCAGTGGAGCAAAGATGCGCATCCGTGAAAAGGGCTTGCGTAAACCCAAAAACCAAGGACGTGGCGACCTCTTTGCCCGCGTGAAAATCGTGATGCCCAAAGAACTCACCGACGAAGAAAAAGCACTCTTTGAACAACTGCGGGATCAATCCGAGTTTGACCCCAGAAAGCCGTAAGTTAGTGATTTAAACACGAAGGCACGAAGAGCACAAAGGACACGAAGAGAAAGACAAAATTGATTTGCAGTATCTCCAAAGTCCGCTGTGTTTTCTGTGATAAAAACGATTTAAAGCAAAAATTGTATCTGCCTTACCCTTCGTGTTCTTCGTGACCTTCGTGCCTTTGTGTTAAAAAAATAACGATCCATTATCACCGGGAAGATAAACCGGGAAGGAGTTATCTCATGGACTTGAATCAATGCACACAAATGACGCAGCAAGCGATCCAACAGGCTCAGAACATCGCCATCACGCGCGGTCAGCAGCAGGTGGATTCCGAACACCTTCTACTGGCACTCTGTGAGCAGACCGACGGACTGGTGCCTCGCTTACTGGATAAGCTCAAGCGCCCCGCCGATGTGGTCATCACGGAACTGAATCGTGAGTTGGACAAACGTCCTTCGGTCAGTGGCAGCGGCATCGAGCCGGGTAAAATTTATCTCACCCCGGCACTTAACGAACTGCTCGTCGCTGCCGAAGCTCATGCCAAAAAATTGCAGGACGAGTATGTCTCCGTTGAGCATCTGGTCTTGGCAATTCTCGACAAACCCAATAAGACACCGGCAGGCAAAATCCTCAGCACGCTAGGCGTCACCAAGGACAGCTTCCTTGCCGCACTCATCGAAGTGCGCGGCAATCAACGCGTCACCTCCGCCAACCCCGAAGCGACCTACGAAGCGCTCAAACGCTACGGTCGTGACCTCGTCGAGGAAGCTCGCACTGGCAAGATGGACCCGGTCATCGGCCGTGATGACGAAATCCGTCACACCATCCGAATCCTCTCCCGTAAAACCAAGAACAACCCCGTCCTCATCGGTGAACCGGGCGTTGGCAAGACCGCCATCGTCGAAGGCCTTGCTCAACGCATCGTCCGTGGTGACGTACCCGAAGGACTCAAAGACAAAACCATCTTCGCCCTGGACATGGGCAGCCTCATCGCCGGCGCCAAGTACCGCGGTGAATTTGAAGAACGTCTCAAGGCCGTGCTCAATGACCTTAAACAGTCGGCCGGCAAAACGCTGCTGTTCATTGACGAATTGCACACCATCGTCGGGGCTGGCAAGACCGAAGGTTCCATGGATGCGGGCAATCTGCTTAAGCCCATGCTCGCCCGTGGTGAACTGCACTGCATTGGCGCAACGACGTTGGATGAATATCGTCAATACATTGAAAAAGATGCTGCACTTGAACGCCGCTTCCAGCCGGTGTTGGTCGAACCCCCTTCGGTGGAGGACACCATCTCCATTCTCCGGGGCCTGCGCGAACGGTTCGAGGTACACCATGGCGTACGCATTCTCGACAGCTCGCTGGTGGCGGCGGCAGTGCAGTCCAATCGTTATATCTCCGATCGTTTCCTGCCGGACAAAGCCATCGACCTGGTCGACGAAGCCTGCGCGATGATCCGCACGGAGATGGACTCGATGCCCGCTGAACTCGATGAGGTGACCCGCCGCGTGATGCAGTTGGAGATTGAAGAGGCAGCACTCAAAAAGGAAACCGACACCGCATCACAACAACGCTTAGCCACACTGCAAAAGGAATTGGCCAACCTCAAAGATAAAGCCAAGACCATGCGCGCTCAGTGGGATGGCGAGAAGTCGGCCATTGATGTCGTCCGCCAGACCCGTGAGCAGATCGAGCAACTCAAACTCCAGATGGAACAGGCCCAGCGCCAACACGACCTGGAGAAAGCCGCCCAGATCAAGTACGGCCAGTTGCCCGAACTCGAAGCCAAACTCAAAGCATTGGAGCAAACACCCGAGAAGGAAACTTCCGGGGGACGCTTGCTCCGCGAAGAAGTCACCGAGGAGGAAATCGCCCAGGTCGTCGCCCGCTGGACGGGTATTCCTGTGGCTCGCTTAATTGAAGGTGAACGCCAGAAGCTGCTGAAACTCGATGAAGAGTTACACCATCGCGTCATTGGCCAGGATCAGGCGGTCCAACTTGTCGCCGATGCCGTCATCCGCGCCCGGGCAGGGATCAAGGACCCCAAACGTCCCATCGGCTCGTTCATCTTCCTGGGACCCACCGGTGTGGGCAAAACGGAGTTGGCAAGAGCCTTGGCGCAAACACTGTTCGACACCGAGGACAATATCATCCGCATCGACATGTCCGAGTACATGGAAAAGCATGCGGTCAGCCGACTCATCGGCGCGCCTCCGGGCTACATCGGGTTTGAACAAGGCGGCCAACTCACCGAAGCGGTCCGTCGTAAACCCTATAGTGTCATCCTCTTCGATGAAATCGAAAAGGCGCATCCTGAAGTCTTCAACGTGCTGTTGCAGATTTTAGACGATGGACGTGTCACTGACAGCCAGGGTCGAACCGTCGACTTTAAGAACACCGTCATCATCATGACCAGCAACATCGGCAGCCATCACCTGCTCGACGAAGCGGTCATGGGGGGTGGGGAGATCAGTGAAGCCTCACAGAATTCGGTCATGAGTGAACTGCGTTCGCACTTCCGTCCCGAGTTTCTCAACCGTGTCGATGACATCATCATGTTCAAGCCGCTGCAACTTTCGGAACTTCAGAAAATCGTCCGCCTGTTGGTGACCGATGTGAGTCAACGTCTCATCGAACAGCAGATCACGTTGACACTCAATGATGAAGCAGCGGAATTAATCGTCAGCCGGGCGTATGACCCGATGTATGGCGCCAGACCGTTAAAGCGGTTTTTGCAACGTGAGTTGGAAACCCGGATCGGCCGACTCATCATCGCAGGTGATATTCACGAAGGCTCCAACGTGCAGGTCACCGTCGAGAATGATGAGTTGGCAATTCGGACTGCTGAACCTACACCTGCTGGAGTTTAAGGCCTGCTGACTTAGCTCAAGGATATGAAATAGACACACTTTCAAAACACCCCGGCTGACCTTTGTCATCGGGGTGTTTTTACATTCATTACTCAACAATGATCCCAAGACCTGCACAGATGCTAAGCAAACACACCAACAAATAGGCATCGCATCCCAGTGAATTATTAGAATCAGGTAAATAGTTTTAATATTGAGTCGTAAATTGATTATGAATCATGAAAAATTGATGGTTTAAGTTAAAAACTACACTTTTGTGTGGGTTCGGTCTTTACCTAAACAGGGGGAGGAGTACAATAAGTTGGGTTTTGTCGAGACGCAATACCCTTATGTAGTAGTGGAACATTGTTCAGAATGGGTGAAAAATCAAGCTGCTCATCATTCTGGAACAATTTTTGCATAGGCTTGTGGGAGGTCCGGGGATTTTTGGATCCCGAACAACTGCAAGAAAAAGGAATACCTCTTATGAAGTTGGCACAACTTCGCAACAACCCGTCACGCAACGCTTTTACACTCATCGAGTTATTGGTGGTGATCAGCATCATCGCCCTGCTCATCGGCATCCTGCTGCCGGCATTGGCATCGGCACGTGGTGCAGCCAGAGCGACCATCTGTGGGACGAACCTCAAGCAGATTGGCGCAATCGCAGGTGCCTATGCCGCCGACTATAAAGGCTGGATGTGGCCAGGTGACTTTGAAGAAAGCTCAGGCAAAATGGACTGGCAGTGCTACCTGTTCGTCAAATATGCACATGGCAACGGTGAAGGACAGAATATTTACAACTGTCCGGAAATGAGGCCAGACCAATCTTTCAATCCTTCAGACTCATCCGGTGCATCAAGCAGTAAGTTCTACGGCCAAACGGAATTCTCCGAACTCACCGAAGCTTCCTACGTCATGAATACCATCATCCCAGGCAAATGGACCGGTGATGTCGTAAGCACCATCAGCTATGACACCAATAAAGCACGCGGCTGGAGTGGTGCTCCTCTGGGAGATAATGTTTCGGATATCGCCGAATTCCCCATCCGACTCGCTTCTGCAATCAAACCCTCCAATTCATTGATGATTGTTGATATCCGCGACGACTATGAGTCTGACTCGGCATCCAACAAAGCAACACAAATGTCCTACGGCATTCACCAATTCAGTGAATCAGACCATGCAGCTGACCGCACCAACACCACATCCTCAACCAGTAGCAACCCTTCAATGAAAGTCGGCCTGCATCACGCCGGTGAACGCTTTAATGCCAACTTTGGTGACGGGCATGTCGAACGAATCGAAAATGGTAAATCCAATCCAGACGACTGGGTGGTGACCGTCGACTAAACCGACAACACCCCCTCAAATCAAACAACCAACCCATGACTTCGGTCGTGGGTTTTTTTATTGGTATCACGCCCCCTGTGAATCAATTGCCTGTTGAAACATCGCCCCGATACCCGATGAATCGGTATGGCTGTTGCACCTCAACTTATCACCAACGAACAACACTTTGAACAGGTGGTCCTCAAGGGCATGCTCAAGGCTGAGGTCAGCTTGGACATTTCCACCGCGGACTTTAAAGCCATGCTCGTCCCCACCCCCGGCAGCACCGGAAGTTCTTCACGTTCCAGGCGGGCGCCTTCGATTGTCACCTATCTCTCGAAGCTGGCTAAAAAGGGTGTCGAAATTCGACTGCTTCATGCTGGTGTCCCCAGCAGTGCTGCATTGCGTGATCTTAAAAAAGAGTTGCCAGCAAATCTGCAAATCCGACGCTGCCCGCGATTGCATGCCAAGGCTGTCGTGGTGGACAGTTGTGCGATGTATCTGGGGTCGGCCAATCTCACCGGCGCAGGCTTGGGCGCCAAGTCCGCGCGAAAGCGTAACTTTGAATGGGGCATCTGGACCTATGAAGCCCGACTCATCGACGAAGTGCTAGGCGAGTTCAATGAGCTTTGGGAAGGCTGTCACTGCGAGAATTGCCTGCGACGTGATGTCTGCCCGGTCCCGTTGGAAGAACCGTCTTTGTGATTCAGACTTCATTGTGATCAACATCTGATGTCAAATTGCATCTTCATTGCAACAGCACTGCGTCGCAGTGGAGCTATTGGTCGATTTAGAGCAGTTCAAAAATGAATCTCCATGCCATCTTTTTTTTCGTCATTCCCGCGCAGGCGGGAAACCAGAGGCATGCAGTAAACGCCTGCAAACTCCACTGGACTCCCGCCTGCGGACATTATGTACGTCATTTCACAAGTGCTTGTATGGATTGAGATTGCGGACGATTTAAAGGTTGAGCTTACTCGACATCATTCGTAGGGTGGGTAGAGCGTAGCGAAACCCACCAATTCGGTAATATCACGGATTATATGGTGGGTTTCGCTACGCTCTACCCACCCTACGTCAGAAGACGACGTGCATAATGTCCCTGCGCGGGAGTGACGGAGGGTGGAGATTAATTGTTTGAACGGCTCTAAATTGTGATATTTCATCAATCGATCAGCGTATCTTAACGCCCTTCGAGCAGGCGTTGGCCTAGGAATTCGTTGAGTTCGGGGACTTCGTTGATTTTGTCGATGACGGTTTGAATCGGATATTCCAAGCGAACGAAATCCACGGTTTCACTGCTGACGATGGCATAGCTGGCGCGGGGATCGCGGTCACGGGGTTGGCCGACACTGCCGGGATTGATGATACATTTTTCACCATTGTTGATGCGATAGCGACCGTTGAGATCCGCAGGCGGGTAGAAGTCCGGTTCGTCGGTAAAGACACCTGCTACGTGGGTGTGTCCGCAGAAGCAGCGTTTTTCGATGCGGTCGAAAATCTGAGCCATCTTCGAGGGTGAGGTGATCACGTCATCGGGGAAGACGTATTCGTTGATGGGTCGTCGTGGTGAAGCATGGACGCAGAGCGTGCCATGGAATTGGTGTCGGATTTCGAGGCTCCCAAGGAACTCCCATCGTCTGCGTCGTTTGACGGGATCTTCTTCGAGTTCGAATTGCCTACGGGTCCAGAAAGCAGCAGCTTCGGCTGAGGCGTTAAAGGCAGTGGGTTCGTAGAGCGCTGCAAAGTCATGGTTGCCCATCAGTGCCCATTCGCAGTTATTCATGACCAGATCGAGGCATTCGCAGGGGTTGGGGCCGTAGCCGATGATGTCGCCCAGGCAGCAGACACGTTTGATACCCCGGTCTTTGATATCCGCAAGGACGATTTGCAGCGCATCCATATTGCCATGGATATCAGAGATCAGCGCGAAGCTACCAAGTCCACCGGTGGGATCATCGGTGGATGCGGCTTTGGCTTGAGGTTGGGGTGTTGATGTGGATTCGTTGGGTTGAGCCACGGAATAATCCTGTTGCGAACAAGTGGAAGGAAAATCATGCTTGGGTTGTCAACTAAGTCGACAATATGGATATAGTAGACGATCCATGGCCGATCATCATCCCCAAAGCCGTAAATCGGTAAACGCTCCGCAGCGTTTGCTGCTCATTCGCCCCAGTGCCTTGGGGGATGTCTGCCGGACGGTGCCGGTGTTGGTGTCTTTGCGTAAGGCCTTTCCCACGGCTCAAATCGACTGGTTGGTTCAGGTTCCATTTGCTCCTGCGGTGGCCAATCACCCGGATTTACATGCCGTGGTGGACTTTGATCGCAAGCGATTCAGCAAGCTGCTCATCAGACCTGATCGCTGGGGAAGCTTCCGAGCATTCACCGGCCAACTACGTGAATCTCGCTACGACATGGTGTTTGATCTTCAAGGCTTGGCAAGGTCGGGTTTTTTCAGCTGGGCGACTCGTGCGCCGGTTCGAGTCGGCTTTGCCAACGCGCGCGAAGGCGGACACCTGGGCTATACCCATCGCTATCACGTGGACGCCAACCTGCACACTGTGGACCGCATGCTCGGACTGCTTGATGCACATGGGATTCGCCCGGAAGTGGACATGCGGCTGTTTACGCCTGCAAATGATCTGGCTTGGGCCGATGATTATCTCAAAGAGATCGGCGTTGGTAAGCAGCCCTTTGCACTACTTGCCCCCACGGCACAATGGCTGTGTAAATGTTGGCCTATCGACCGATTCGTGAAACTGGCAAAGCGATTACAAGACGAAAAAAACCTGCCTGTCGTAGTCATCGCAGCACCGCATGAACAGGCAATCGTCCAACCCCTGCTTGATGCGTTGGACACTTCATTGCCTCAGACCACCATTGGCCGGATGATGGGATTGATTCAACGATCCGCGTTGATGGTCTGTCACGACTCGGGACCGCTGCATATGGCTGTGGGATTGGGCACGCCGACGGTGAGTCTTTTTGGTCCAACTGATCCAGCCAAGGTCGGGCCGTATCAACAAAACCAATGGGTCGTGCAACCTGAGAATCTCACCGCAGAGGAATTAAAGCAAAGCTACCGCGCCCGCAAAGATGATCAATCCATCATGCGTCGGATCACTGAAGAACAGGTCTGGGATCGTGTACAGCAGCGGCTGGAATTGTGACGCAACGCAAAGTCTCAGACAGATAAGATCAACCAGATAACGTCAAACGAATTAACCAGCCTCAAGCTGTGGGAGTTGTTCAAGCCAAGGGAGATCTTCCTGGAGTAAGGCCAACGCTTCATCACTGTTAAGCGGCTTGGCGAAGTAGTAACCTTGACAGTAGTCGCAGTCCAGACTCAGCACCTGTGCCAACTGATCACGGGTTTCGACACCTTCAGCAGTCACCTTCATATTCAGGTTATGCGTCAACGTCACGATGGCGTTGACGACTGCTGCATAGCGCGGGTCGTCGGTCATGTTCACGATAAACGCGCGGTCGATCTTGATCACATCCAATGGGAAGCGATGCATACAGGACAGTGAACTGTAACCGGTGCCGAAGTCGTCCATATGCAACTGACAACCCAAAGCCCGCAATTCATGCAACACAGGCAACAACGATTCGGTTGCTTCCATCACCACCGATTCGGTAATTTCCAGCTTCAAGCGATTGTGTTCGATACCTGATTTCTTGATGGCATTGCGGACGACTTCCACGAGCCCAGGCTCATTGATCTGTCGCTTGGAAAGGTTCACGGACATGGTAATAGGACGGTTGGGGCCCAGTCGATCCTGCATTAATTTCAGATCACGACAGGATTGTTCCAAGACCCATGCACCAATTTGCACAATCAAGCCGGTCTCTTCAGCAACGGGGATGAAGACGCCTGGTGAGACACGGCCCTGTTGAGGATGATCCCAACGAACCAATGCTTCAAACCCGGTGACACGACCATTGCCCAGATCGACAATAGGCTGATACTGCATGGCAAACTGTTCGCCGTCCAAAGCACGCCGCAAGTCGTTTTCCACCTGCAAACGTGTCAAAGCAGCCTTGTGCATCTCCTCGTCATACAAATCATAACGGGCGCGACCTGAACTCTTGGCACGGTACATGGCCATGTCCGCATCACGCAGCAAGTCTTCAGCACGTTCATAGCGACTGTCACCAATGGCAATACCGATACTGCCACTGGTAAAGACTTCCTGCCCGCCGATATGGAAGGGTTCTGCCAAAATGCGTTGAAGTCGATCTGCGATTCGGCAGACTTGCGCGGCATCTTGAATCGGATCAAGCAGCAAAACAAACTCATCGCCGCCAAGACGTGCGATGGTGTCCTGGTTGATGCGACTAAGTGTGTCCGACCGACGCAGTGACGATTCAATACGCTTGGAAAATTCGACGAGTAACTCATCACCTGCGGCATGCCCAAGTGAATCATTGACCACTTTAAAACGATCAAGATCCATAAACAGAATCGCAAAGTGATAGTCTTTCTGACGCCGGGCGCGAAGGACGCAGCCGGTGAGTCGATCCATGAGCAAAGTCCGGTTGGGTAACCCCGTCAGATCATCATGCAAAGCCTGATAGCGCAGTCTGGATTCAGCTTCCTTGCGAGCGGTGATATCGCGGATTGATCCTGCCATTCGACAGGGCCTCTCATCGTGACGTTCAACAATCCCCCGCACCTGTACCCAATGGTAGTCGTCATCGTTCTGGCGGATACGGTGTTCGTTTTCAAAATGCTCGGTGACACCGTCCCAATGTTGCGCCAGATCAGCTTTAAGCTGGTCGACATCATCCGGATGGACAATGTCATACCACAGGTCCGGTGACTCATCGGCCTGGAGTTCTGGATGTCCGACAATTTCGCGCCATCGTACGGAGTAGTAGACACGATTGGTCGTCAGATCCCAGTCCCATAAACCGTCATTGGCACCGCGTGCTGCCAGGACATAGCGTTCTTCACTTTGCCTTAGAGCTTCTTCGGAACGCTCGCGTTCAGAGACTTGCACGGTGAGTTTTTCGTTGGTGTGTTGCAGGTTCAACGCTGCCATTTCCGCAGCTTCTTTGGCGTTAACCAACTCGCAGGTGCGTTGGTCGACTTCGTCCTGAAGCAGGTCGTTGAAATGTCTGAGTGCTTGATCGCGTTCAAAGACCGCGCGTCTCATTTTTTCACAGGCACGTCCCAACTGTCCGATTTCGTCATCCGATGTTTCGGTGATCTGTTCGTCAAAGTTGCCGTTGGCAATTTCCTCAGAGACATGCGCCAAGTGGGCCAGACGTCGGGTCCAGCTTCGCATGGTCAAGTAGACGATCCAACCTGCTGCCGATGAACTGAGCATGAAAATGGCAAAGAGCGTAGCCATCTGAACACGCTTGGCATGATTCATTGCACGCGAGGAATAACCAATGGTGACATAACCAATGGGACCTTGTTCAGAATTGCTGGGCATTCCCGGTGTCGTAGGCTGATAGGCACCGGTTTCGCTTAGTATCATCGCACGAATCGGGAAGCTTGCCAGCAGGAAGTCATCCGTGGGCTTCTGGTCACCCACAAGGTATTGCATCCAGGCATCTTCGTCCTTGGAGTAAAAGGTGATCAGACTCCGATCCTGATTGTAGACCGCAGCAAAAAGCACATCTTCGTGATAGGTCGCCTGTCGGACATAGTTGCCCAATGCGATGTTATTATCGGTTTGCAGATGCCAGGTACACACATGAGCCAAGTGCATAGCCGAGAGTCTGGCTGCACGATTGGTCGCCCCCTGCAACGTGCGGATACTCTGGAGCAATGTTGCACAAGAGCTGACCGACAGCGTGATGGCAACGATAGCCAGTACCACAATGGTGGCTTTGAATCGTAGACTGGATTTTTGGAACCACGCGTACATCAGTATGGATAGATCCGCAGTAAGTTGACGATTAAACCAACATCATAAAACTGCTGATCATTTCCGCCCCTTTCGTCGTTGCCTGGCAATTCATTGCAAACGTCATACAGACGAGCGCATTGCCAAGATTGCCTATTGCAAATTTCGGTTGGGCAACTTATGGACTTGATGCGATTTATCTACCCTGTTGTGCTTGTCTGCAAGCCGGGTAGGGTCGTACGGATTATTGGGTTTGGAGAGCCTTGCGGTAGACCTGAAGCTTGTCAAAACTCCTGCCACAAAACAGATAAAAATGATCTTCAATAGCTCTTTTTGTTTGTCTTTTTAATCTTCCACCAGCTCATTGACTGGTTTGCGTACCGCAACGAATC
Source organism: Phycisphaerales bacterium UBA7800 (assembly GCA_002480565.1). GTDB lineage: Bacteria > Planctomycetota > Phycisphaerae > Phycisphaerales > Phycisphaeraceae > UBA7800. The sequence continues at coordinate 86,517 of DLCK01000026.1, forward strand.
TTGCGAAGATAGGACTTTTCTATCTGCTAACCCGCATGGAGTCCCGATCGTGAGCAAGTACGAACCCTCCGGAAAATTACCCGAACCTGTCGTTAAGTCTGGCGAATTCCCATTCGCTGCCATGGCATTGGATCATGGTCACGTTTATGGCCAGGTCAGTGGTCTGGTCAAAGCTGGCGCGACCCTCAAATGGGTTTATGATGCTGATCCGGCGCGCGCCAAAGCTCTGGCTGATCAGTATGGTGCGAAAGTTGCTGAGTCTGAAGCCCAGGTGCTTGAAGACGAATCGGTGAAACTCGTTGCCGCCGCCGCCGTCCCCAATCTGCGTGGCCCGTTGGGTATCCGTTGTATGGAAGCCGGCAAAGACTACTTCACCGACAAGACGCCTTTCACCACCCATCAACAACTCGAAGATGCCCGCGATGCCGCCAAACGTACTGGCAAGAAATACTCGGTCTTCTACTGCGAACGCCTGAGTACCGAAAGTGGCATGTATGCCTGTGACCTGATTGAAATGGGAGCCATCGGTCGCCCCATCCAATACATCGGCACCGGACCGCATAAGCATTCCAAAGGCACGCGTCCCGACTGGTTCTACAACATGGAACAATATGGTGGCATCCTCTGTGACATCGGTTCCCACCAATCCGAGCAGTTCCTCACCTACATGGGTGCCAAGGACGCCAAGGTCGTTAACGCTTCGGTCGCCAACTATGCCAACAAGGACACGCCGGAACTCGAAGACTTCGGCGATGCGAATCTCGTCGCTGACAACGGCACCACCGGATACTACCGCGTGGACTGGTTTACCCCTGATAAACTCAAAACCTTTGGCGATGGACGCATCATCATCCTAGGCACCGAAGGCTACATCGAACTGCGCAAGTACGTTGACATCGGTCACACCGAAGAAGGCGGACACATCTACCTCGTCAACAAGACCGACGAAGTTCACATGAACGTCAACGGCAAAGTCGGCCTCAAGTTCTTCGGCGAGTTGATCACCGACTGCATCAACCGTACCGAAATCGCACAGTCTCAGGAACACGCATTCGTCGCAGCAAGACTCTGCCTCGATGCTCAGAAGATGGCCAACAAGGTCGAGTAAAACCGCAACATCAAAATCAATCTATTTGCAGCACGTTGGAGTCCGCTTCAACGTGCTGTTTTGTATGGATGTCAGTTTACGTACTAATGTCAATCCCGTGAAAACGGGAATCCACGAATTCGCAGTTCTGGCCATATCCAACACCAAGACATATAAAATCAACAGTTTGAAATACTGCTGTGTCACAAATTTGAATTTTGGATAAACCTTTTCACACTCAAGCCGCCAGATGAGGTTTTGCGAATCTGACGGGCCGCATGTCGAAAAGTGTCAATGCCCCGTCAGATTCGTCCGCAAAGCCGGACTCATCTGGCGGCTTGGAGCCTTGCTTTTCTTATCTAAAACGCATGTGTCACCAGAATCATGCAACGATCAGCGAAACGCAGTGTCGCAGCTATTGCAGAACAAGCATGCTATTGTTGGATTGGTATGACATGACAGACGCGCAACAAAAAACCGCGAGCGTTGAAACTCGCGGTTTTTTTATATTTGGTTGCCTTAACCCAAAAATGCTCCCTGAACACAGGGAAAACTTCCGGGGCTTCCGGGGCTTCCGGGGCTTCCGGGGGGGGGTTAGGCGACTTCGGCTGCCATTTTTTCGGCCTTGGCGCGGGCATCGTCGAGCGTCCCCACGTACATGAAGGCGGATTCGGGCAGATCGTCGGCTTCACCTTCGCAGATGCGTTTGAAGCTGTCGATGGTTTCGGTCAGTGGCGTGTAAATGCCCGGGAAGCCGGTGAACTGTTCAGCGACAAAGAATGGCTGAGACAGGAAGCGTTCCATTTTACGGGCACGTGCCACGATGAGCTTATCTTCTTCAGAGAGTTCATCGACACCGAGAATGGCGATGATGTCCTGAAGTGATTTGTAGCGTTGGAGGGTCGACTGCACCTGACGTGCCACTGCGTAGTGTTCTTCACCAAGGATTCCCGGATCGAGAATACGTGAAGTCGAGGACAGTGGGTCCACAGCAGGATAGATACCCTTTTCAGCGATGCTACGGGAGAGCACCACGAAGGCATCAAGGTGACTGAAGGTCGTCGCTGGCGCGGGGTCAGTGAGGTCGTCAGCAGGCACATAAATGGCTTGCACGGAAGTCACCGCACCCTTGTCGGTGGAGGTGATGCGTTCCTGGAGTTCACCCATTTCCGTACCCAGTGTCGGCTGATAGCCCACAGCTGAAGGCATACGACCCAGAAGTGCGGAGACTTCCGAACCAGCCTGGGTGAAGCGGAAAATGTTATCGACGAACAGCAGTGTTTCCTTACCGGACTTATCGCGGAAGTCTTCACACATGGTCAAACCGGTCAGTGCGACGCGGAGACGTGCCCCTGGCGGTTCGTTCATCTGACCGAAGACCATGGCCACGCGGGAGAGCACGGTGCGTTCGACACCAGCAGCGTCCTTGAACTTGGCTTCCTGCATTTCCAGCCAAAGGTCATTACCTTCGCGGGTGCGTTCGCCAACACCTGCAAACACGGAGTAACCATCGTGTTCACGAGCGATACGAGCGATCATTTCCTGGATGATGACGGTCTTACCGACACCTGCACCACCGAAGAGTCCAATCTTACCACCGCGGACAAACGGGCAGAGCAGGTCGACGACCTTAATGCCTGTTTCGAGGATTTCTGTTTTGGGGTTGAGTTCAACAAACTTAGGCGGCGTCTGGTGAATCGCACGCGTATCCTTGGCATCAACCGGGCCAAGCTTGTCGATCGGTTCACCCAGAAGGTTGAACACGCGACCGAGCACGCCTTCGCCGACGGGCACGGTGACCGGAGCGCCGGTGTCGGTCACTTCCATGCCACGTTGCATACCGTCTGTTGAACCCAAAGCGACGGCACGCACTTGGCCACCACCAAGATGCTGCTGGACTTCACCGGTTAAGGTGTGTTTTTGTCCTTCACTTTCAACTTCAATTTTAAGAGCATTATAAATTTCGGGAAGGCTGCCTTCGGGGAATTGAGCATCGAAGGTTGAGCCGATCACCTGGGATACCACACCTGTGTTGGCCATGAGAAAGGGCCCTTTCGCTTAGTCTACCGCGACCATCGTGATGACGGAGAATGACACATTTGAGACGACCATCGCCTCTCTCCCACCTGAGAGTTAGAGGGTAGGATAATGGATCGGATCAAGGCTTGCAAAGTTTATAAATTGTATCAACAGACCTTTTTAGCTGATTTATAGTTCGGACACAAGGATAAATCGTATCCCGGATTGATAATCCATGGCTTTACCAACCAACTGCAGAGACACAGAGGCTAAAAAGACCAAAATATAAGCAATCTCACAAAGCCCAACTCCGAGCGTAGCGAAGTCGGGGATATCAACGCCCACCGTGCGAGTCGCTTCTCGCTGAACGTATCCTAAGCTTTACTAAGCCTCAGCCTTGGGCTTTTATCACAAATTACATCCCGTCTCTATCTTGAACGCTGTGTCTCGGGGACGCTGTGGTGAATGCCAAATCAGTTGCGTTTACCCAAAGCATAATTGCGTTTTACCTCCGGAAAATTTACGATGGACAGTCTTGCCCGTACTTAGTCCCCGTATCAAACATGGGCAAGATCAACTGGTTAAAACTTTCGGGGGCGAGGTAACGCATGTTTGGAAATCTGACGGATCAATTCAGTAACGCTCTACGCAAGCTCTCAGGCAAGGGTAAGATCTCCGAATCCAATGTCCGCGAGGCAATGGACGAGGTCCGCACCGCGCTACTCGAAGCAGACGTGCATTATGAAGTCGTCGAAAAGTTCTGTGCCAACGTGCAGGAGCAAGCTCTTGGCGAGGATGTTTTAACCTCCCTTAAGCCCGGCCAGCAGATGATCAAAATCGTCCACGACGAGTTGGTCGCCGTCATGTCAGGCGTGCCCGTTGGCCAGGAAGCAGACGAGTTTGAGCAAGGCGCTGGCATCATGTTTGTTTCGCCTGGCCCCACCATTGTGATGATGTCCGGCCTGCAAGGTTCAGGTAAGACCACCACCACCGGTAAGCTCGCAGCGGTCCTTAAAAAGCAGGGCAAAAAGGTCATGGTTGCTGCAGCCGACCTCCAACGCCCCGCTGCTGTACATCAGCTTGAGGTGTTGGCCAAACAGGTCAACGAAGAATTCGACAAAGGCCCCGAAGTCCTCTTCCATGCAGAACTCGACAAGGTTGCTGAGTATGGCAAGGCCGTCGGCGCCGCCGTGACTGTCTGTCGTAATGCCGTCGCCAAAGCCCGCGCTGAAAAGTGTGATGTCGTGATTCTCGACACCGCCGGCCGATTGCATGTCAACGATGAACTCATGGGTGAACTTCGCCAGGTGCAAACCGCTGTCCAACCCCATCAGATCATGCTCGTGATTGATGCCATGACCGGGCAGGATGCGGTCAACTCCGCCAAGGCGTTTAACAGCCAGCTTGAACTTGATGGCGTGATCCTTACTAAATTTGACTCAGATACCCGTGGTGGTGCAGCCCTGTCCGTTAGACAGATCACCGGCAAGCCCATCAAGTATCTCGGCGTTGGCGAACACCTCGACGCCCTTGAAGAATTCCATCCCGAACGCATCAGCTCGCGCATCCTTGGCATGGGTGACGTGGTGAGTCTCGTCGAAAAAGCCCAACAGCAGGTCTCCGAAGAAGAAGCCCAGGAGCTTCAGGAGAAAATGGCCAAGGGCAAGATGACCATGGACGATTTCCTCAATCAATTGAACATGATGCGGAAGATGGGGTCCATGAAATCCCTGCTTGGCATGCTCCCGGGCATCGGCAATCAGATTTCACAAATGGATATCGACGACAAGGAAATCAACCGCACCGAAGCCATCATCAAGTCGATGACCAAAGACGAACGCAAGGATGTGGACTTGCTGGACAACTCCCGCAGACGCCGCATCTCACGTGGCTCAGGTTCACAACCTGCGGATGTCGCTCAACTGGTCAAAGGCTTTGAAATGGTCTCCCAAATGGGCAAACAGATGTCCGGCATGGGGATACTCTCCAAACTCAAATCACTCTCTGGCATGGGTGGTGCAGCAGGTATGGACCCCCGCGCGATGATGGGCGGTGGCATGCCCGGTATGGGTAAAGCGCCCAAGGCACCAAAATTCAAGAGCAAGTTCAAACAACGCAAAAAACGCCGCTAATTAGCAGTGAATAATCAACACCGCTGCACTGAATCAAAGCCGTTCGAAAATTAAATCTTCAAGCCTATTGTTTGCTTGTCATTCCCGCGCAGGTGGGAATCCACGAATACTCGGATAACGCACAACAAGGCATCGGTTCAAGGGTGGCGAGTGGCACCGATGAGATAGTACGTCGCACTGATGCCATGAACGTCACACGCCTGTCCTAAGTGCGGTTACGCTGGCCACTCACCGATTGACCGGGGAGACCTGTACGCTGCGAACGCCCCCGCCCCCGGAAGCCTCGGACACGGACAGAAATTCGCAGGGTTGGGTTCCGGGGGGCTTTCGGAACTTTCCTGGCTTCCGAAGGTGGGACCGAAACGTACAGGTCTCCTGCAATTGACCAGTGAGTGGCCAGCGTTGCTCAAGGTGCTTTGATCCATCCAATATGCATGGCGCGGACGGGGTTGCGATACATAAGGATTGACATCGCCCATCATGAACCGATGCCTTGTTTGTCTTGTGTGACGCGCACTGCAAACGCGAAAGCCATGAACTTGACAAGGGGTCCGGGGAGCGCAAGCTCCCTGGCCAGCGAATCCTTGTGACATCACTTTGCTACCGACCCACAGATGCTGCGGAGGTGGCATATTTTTAAACTGCTCAAACAGCTGATGCACAATTAACCAATCGTCACCGCATATCCTGCATCTGCAATGTCACAAACAACGGCAAGTGATCCGAACCATGACTGTCACCCAGATATCGGTCGGTGACTTTAATCGATTCGCTAATCAGACAGTGATCAATGGGGATCTTCCCAATCGGTCCACCGTCTGATGGCCAGGTTCCGTGAACACCAAAACCCTGCTGTGAATTGCGTAGCGTGGTCATCCCAAAAAGATTGCGAAGTCCGTCTGACCATGGCGTGGCATTGAGGTCACCAATAAGAATCACCGGATCGCTCTGCTTGTTAACCCAGTTACCTGCTTCGATCAATTGCGTGTCACGTGCTTGGGCATAGGACTGCGAACGCGGCGGGAGCGTATGCAGACTCATTAACGCCAACGGCTGATCATGCCACCGCAGCTTGGCGAGTATGGCAGGAACCTTCGCGCGACCTTCGGTGATGTCACTGCTGACCGACTCCTCAATCGCCAACGCCGAGACATCCTTGCGAACCAACATCGCCACACCAAAGCTGTCATAACGTGGCTCGGAAATCACCATGCGATACTCCGGGATTTCACGAAGACGATCATCCATGCGAAAATGCAGTTCCTGAATCAGCACGATATCACTGCCAGAGTCGACGATGTATTGAGCCACATCATCGTAGGCACGATTGCCGACATTGACATTAAAGTGCATCAAGGTCAGTTGCGGATGTGCCTTATCTGCACAAACAAATGTCGGCCAATACAACGGCAAAACCGTCAGCAGATTCACCATCGCCCCAATGAGATACACAGCTGCAAGGCGTCGCTGTTTTAAAAATGCCAATAACGCAGCCACCACCGTGAGGATGATCAAATATTGAAATCGAAAATGATTAAATAGATCAATCAACCAATGCATTGAACCAGCAAAGGCAATAAACGTAGCCACAAACGGCAGAAATCCGATGACCTGTATCAAACCCAACACACTGATGGATGACCACTGACGTTTCCCCGATTTTGAGGATATAGATGTTGTGTCCGCAGTCACCTTTTCCGCGGATACCTGCGGCGTTTGGTTTTTCAATGTCATATTGCCCGACCCCCTGACAAATCGAAAACTGTGATGCAAGAAATGATTGTTTACCTGTAATGGAATATACCCCAAACCCAAGTGCAAGTTTCAGTCCCAAATGATTACAACTTTTAACGCATCAATTACCCTTGTCGCGGCTTACCCATTGATCATGCCCATTGGTTTATCGATGAGATTATTTTTAACACGAAGGCGCGAAGGCCACAAAGGGCACGAAGTAAGACAGGAAAGCCATTTTAACAGGGAATCTAACCTGTCACATTCCAGTGTCGTATGTTTGAAATAGTTGCGGTTCTCTGAGCAAACAAAATCTTTTGCCTTTTTCTTCGTGTCCTTCGTGACCTTCGCGCCTTCGCGCCTTCGTGTTAAAAAACAAATCTACCGACTATCGGTTGCCACCATGTTATGTATACGCGGCGGCTCGCTTGATTGATCAAAAAGTGCTTGAGTTTATCCTGGCCTTTCTCACGAAACACTATATTCTCCCATCGTTTTGGGATATCATGACCACTTCAATCTAACCGAGGGAAGACGGATTGGTCATGCAGCAGAATCTCATTGGGCTATGGCATTTTGATGAAAACAGCCGACACCTTGCAAACAATGCATTGCAGGATGGTCAACCACTGTCGGTCCATGGCGCGCTGCGGACTCCTCGGCGTTTTGGGCAAGCCTTGGAACTGCATCTTCCCGGTGATCGTGTGACTGGCAAGGGACCAGGGCGTCTACTTTGTGGCAGTGTCTGCTTTTGGGCGCAAGTCAACGGCGGGCGCGGCCAAGTGGATCTACTGAACATTCAAGGCATGATCCAGATCACCGTCGACCTGTCACAAGGTTTAGCGCTGGTGGTCAATGTCGATGACCGGGTGCTGGTGAGCCAAACCCGACTGACCAATGGCCAGTGGCATCACATCGCGGTGACGTTTAATCCTGATGGCGTGACGTTGTATCTGGATGCTCAAAAAACCGCGGATGCTCAGCAACCCTTTGCAGGTTTGTCGGTGAGTAACTCCCGTCAAAATTACATGCAGATTGGCCCGTTAACGCCTGCTGCCAAACCAGTGCTCATTGATGAGTTGGCGTTATTCAATATTGACCTTGCGCCTGCTCATGTTCATGACCTGCTTGAAGGTGTACTCGAACCCACCTTGCCAGACCAGTCGGCACCACAGCCGGGGATGGTCGATGCAACGCCATACATCGACCGTAAGGATCCAACCTGCGGGATTCAAAAAGCTGTCAACGCACTGGGGCCAGCAGGCGGGATTGTCACCTTACCCATGGGTCGGTTTACGCTTCGTCAATCCATCAAGCTCCCCAGTCGAACAGTTCTCAAAGGTGCGGGATTTACCACATCCTTGCAGGCTTCACCCCCCGTTGCCACGCAGTTGATGACTTCCGTCAAGGCAGGCACTGACCACGTGCAGGTCGAAGATACATCACTGCTGGAAGTCGGTGACGATGTGCTCATCGCCAGCCCAGCGCAAACGGGTTGGAATGCCACGCGGCTGACGATCACCCGGATTGACGGGCAGCGTTTATGGTTCAACGGGCCAACCATTGCAGACTATGATGCCAACGCACCTGCGATGGTTTGTCACTGGTTCCCATTGCTCAGCGTACTGGGACAGTCACAGGTTCATATCAGTGACATACACTTGATGGGTAATCAAAACTCCATTGGCGACACACCTTTTGGCCCAGATCATGCCTGCTCTGCGGTGCAATTGATGGGCGCCGGTCATTGCATCGTCGAACGCCTGCTCGTCGAAGACTGGTCACATGATGGTATCGGCTTGTACGACAGTCGCTTCACACGGGTTCAGCAAAATGCCGTGCGCAACAGTCTTGGGCATGGCATCCGAATCGGCGATCAAAGCGGTGGCAACTGGATCATTGGCAATCACTGTCAACTCAATGCAGGTGTTGGGATTTACCTTTCCACGCAGACCCAACCATGTATCGTCAGTGAAAATGTGCTGACCTATAACACCAAGGGCGGCATAGCCACACGCACGCAAACGCATCAAATTAAAATGAATCTCACACCACCAGCCCCGCAAAACGCAACAGGAACGTCAGAGGTTCCGGGGGTTCCGGGGGTTCCGGGGTTGCCGGAGAATGTGAATAATGTGTCGGAGAATATCCTCATTGCTCCAGCGGTAAAGACCAAAGCCCCCAAGAGCAAGTCCACGTCTTACACCAACGATCATATCAGTGATATGGGTTCGTCTGCTGCTGCAACGCACAACGAACATTCCGTCTCTCGTCGCATGCGTGGTTTGGATGCGTTTGATTGAAATAAAAAGCGATCATCAAAGGTTATCCAAGGACATCTCGTTGCGTTTAGCGAGATTCAATCAACAGTTATTACTCACATGATTATTACGGAGTTAAATACATGGATACTTTGGATGCCATTCGTCAGCGTCGTGCCGTCAAACATTACGATCCCAACCACGAGATGTCCGACGAACAGATCAAGGAATTGATCTCACTGGCAATGCTCTCGCCGACGGCATTTAACATTCAGCATTGGCGTTTTGCAGTGATCAAAGACAAGGCTCAACGCCAAGCCATCCGTGATGTGGCATGGGGGCAAGCTCAAGTCACCGACGCGTCGATGCTCATTGTCATGTGTGCTGACATGCAGGCATGGAATAAGAGTCCGGAAAACTATTGGGTCAAAGCGCCCCAGGAAGTCCAGGATATTTTAGTTCCCGCCATCACCGGCTACTACACCGACAAGCCCCAGGTCCAACGGGATGAAACACTGCGCAGTTGCGGAATTGCAGCACAGACCATCATGCTCGCTGCCAAAGCAATGGGTTTGGATAGCTGCCCGATGGACGGCTTTGATTTTGACGCGGTAGCCAAGCTCATTAATCTGCCTGAGGATCACGTCATCACCATGATGATCGCAGTAGGCAAAGCAACCAAGCAACCCTGGGAACGCCCCGGTCAGTTGCCGATTGAAGATGTGATGGTTGTCGACAAGTTTTGAAATTGATTAGTTCCAATACACGATTTTGAATTCATGTAAAGCCCACGGGGTTTTAACCCCCGGGACGTTGGGGTTAATCACACACGTTTGAATAAGACAGCAAGGCAACCCCGGGGACTCAAGTCCCACGGGCTTTAATGTGCAATTGGGCGCATCATTATATTTTGAAATATGCGCATTAAAAAACCTCGCCCGGACAAAGTCAGGCGAGGTCTTTTAACGCGATGATGAGGACGGTTTTTACACCATCACATCACCCTACGCGCCAACCAACTGTGCAGCGACACGGCCAGGTGCTGGCAGTTCAGTGTCGCCCATGAGATATTCATCAATACTTGCTGCGGCATTACGACCTTCAGCAATCGCCCAGACAATCAGGGATTGACCGCGACGACAGTCGCCTGCTGCGAACACGCCCGGAACATTGGTCGCATGCGGGCCGTAGTCTGCTTTGATATTCGAGCGGGGGTCGGATGCGAGTCCGAGCTTTTCGGTGATCATCTGTTCAGGACCAAGGAAGCCCATCGCCAGGAAGACCAGATCGGCTTCGAAGATTTCCTCGGTGCCTGGGATTTCGCTAAACGGTGCTTTGCCATCGGGCTTGGACCAATCGACGCGGACGGTCTTGATGCCTTGGACATTGCCGTTGCCATCGTCGATGAATTCCTTTGAGAGGATGGCATACTCGCGGGGATCGTCATTGAACTTGGCAATGGCTTCCTGGTGCCCGTAATCGGTGCGCATGATCCGAGGCCAGGTCGGCCAAGGGTTGTTATCCGCACGACCTTCGGGGGGCTTGGGCATGAGTTCGAAGTTGGCCAGGCTCTTACAACCGTGACGGATCGAGGTGCCCAGACAGTCGTTACCGGTATCACCACCACCGATGACGATGACGTTCTTGCCACGTGCGTCGATGGGCGGTTCAAAGCGGTCAGCGTAGTTGGCGTCGACAAGTGCCTTGGTGTTGCCATGCAGGAACTCCATGGCAAAGTGAATACCGTTTAGCTCACGACCGGGGATCGGCAAGTCGCGTCCCTTGGTGGCGCCGGTTGCAATCAACACTGCATCAAAGTCCTCGACGAGTTGCTTGGGATCGATGTATTGGATGTTTTCATCTTTGGGGCCGACACCTGCGGGTGTGTTTTCATCGCCACCGACAAAGGCGTTAACCACGAAGTTCACACCTGCCTTGGTCAGCAGATCCACACGGCGTTGCACGACCTTCTTGTCGAGCTTCATGTTGGGGATGCCGTAGGTGAGCAGGCCGCCGACGCGGTCATGACGTTCATAGACGGTGACAGTGTGACCAGCCAGATTAAGCTGATCGGCAGCAGCAAGACCCGCAGGCCCTGAACCGATGATGGCGACCTTCTTACCCGTGCGACTGATCGGGGTGTTGGGAGTGACCCACCCTTGCTCAAAGGCCTTGTCGATGATGAACATCTCCTGGTCTTTGATGGTCACCGGTGGTTCGTTGATGCCCAACACGCAAGCACCTTCGCACGGTGCAGGACACACACGACCGGTGAACTCGGGGAAGTTGTTGGTCTTATGCAGACGATGAATCGCTTCTTCGAACTTGCCTTCATAGACCAGATGGTTCCATTCAGGAATCAGGTTGTCCACGGGGCAGCCCGTGTCTGACTGGCAAAACGGAATGCCACAGTCCATGCAACGGGCGCCCTGAGTCTGACGATCCAACACGTTGAGCGGCAAGGTGAACTCATCAAAGTTCTTCATCCGCTGCGCAGGGTCGGCATAGGGGTTCTTGTTACGTTGATACTCTTTAAAACCGGTGGGCTTACCCATGGGGAGTCTCCATCTATACCATCATTTTTGTCTTTACCACAGAGGCACTGAGACACAGAGATTAAGGCAGAGTTTTTCTCTTGTTCTACTCTGTGCCTCTGTGTCTCTGTGGTAAAGACTGTTAGGCTTGAAAATCAAATTACGCGTCGGAGGTTTCCAGTTTGGAATCTTCCTGGGCTTTGCGTTCGTTTAGGATGCGCTTGTAGTCGCGGGGCATGACCTTGATGAACTGCGGGAGCAACTCTTCAAAGCGTTCAAGAACGTCCGTAGCCACAGCAGAGTTGGTGTACTGTTTGTGGTTTTCGATCAGTCCCTTGAGTTGGGCGATATCCTCCTCGGTTTCGACCTTGTCCAGATCGACAAGTTCGAGGTTACATCGGGTGAGGAATTGGTTGTCCTCATCCCAGACGTAGGCGATACCGCCGGACATGCCTGCTGCGAAGTTACGGCCGGTTTGCCCGAGCACCACGGCGACGCCACCGGTCATGTACTCACAAGCGTGGTCACCGACACCTTCGACAACGGTATGAGCGCCGGAGTTTCGCACGCAGAAGCGTTCAGCTGCCATGCCTCGGAAGTAAGCTTGACCACTGGTTGCACCATAAAGTGCGACGTTACCAATGATCATGTTTTCCGAAGGCTTGAATGTGGACTCGGCGGGCGGGTAGATGACGATACGGCCACCACAAAGTCCCTTGCCCACGTAGTCGTTGGCATCACCTTCGAGTTCAATGCTAATACCCTTGGTCATCCATGCACCGAGTGACTGACCGGCAGAGCCGTCGAGTTTGATGTGGATGGTGTCGTCAGGCAGGCCATCCTTGCCATGAGCTTTGGAGACTTCATGGGAAAGGGTTGTCCCGACGACGCGGTTGATATTTTCAACAGGCAGTTCGATTTTCACCGGAGCCCCAGCTTGTAAAGCAGGCTTGGCCAACTCGATGAGCTTGTTATCCAATGAGAATTCCAAACCATGATCCTGTGCAAACTGCTTGTAGGAACCAGCATTGGGACGATGTTCCGGAGCCTTGGCTGGGGTGAGAATCGCAGACAGATCAATGCCTTTGGCTTTCCAATGGCTGATTGCTTCCTTGGTCTTGAGCATGTCCACGCGTCCGACCATGTCGACGATCTTGGCGACACCGAGCTTGGCCATGATCTTACGCATGTCTTCAGCCACCATGAACAGGTAGTTGACCACGTACTCGGGCTTACCAGCGAATTTCTTGCGAAGGTCCTTGTCCTGCGTGGCGATACCCACGGGACAGGTATTAAGGTGACACTTACGCATCATCACACAACCCAGCGTCACCAGAGGCACGGTCGCAAAACCATATTCCTCGGCACCCAGACAGGCAGCGATGGCAAGGTCACGACCGGTCTTAAGCTGACCGTCAGTTTCAATACTCACGCGACTTCGCAGGTCGTTCATCACCAACGTTTGATGCGTCTCAGCCAAACCCAATTCCCAGGGCAGACCCGCATGCTTGATACTGGTCATCGGCGAAGCACCTGTGCCCCCATCGTGACCGGCAATCAAAATGTGATCGGCCTTGGCCTTGGCGACACCTGATGCAATCGTACCCACGCCCACTTCGGAGACCAGCTTGACGCTGATACCCGCTGAAGGATTGGAGTTTTTCAGGTCATGAATCAGCTGCGACAAGTCTTCAATGGAGTAAATGTCATGATGCGGTGGTGGTGAAATCAAACCCACACCCGGCGTGGAGTGTCGCAGACGCGCGACGATGTCATCGACCTTGTGGCCGGGCAGTTCGCCACCTTCACCGGGCTTGGCACCCTGGGAAATCTTGATCTGAATTTCATCGGCATTGGTCAGATACCAACTGGTCACACCAAAGCGGCCCGAAGCCACCTGCTTAATCGACGAACGACGCAGATCACCATTGGCATCAGGTGTGAAGCGAGCATCGTCTTCGCCACCTTCACCCGTATTGGACTTGCCGCCCAGACGGTTCATGGCGATGGCCATTGACTCATGGGCTTCAGCGGAGATTGAGCCAAAGCTCATCGCGCCGGTTCGGAATCGCTTGACGATTTCGCTTGCCGGTTCGACCTGGTCTAATGGGATGGATTTGGATTCATCAAACTTAAAGTCGATCAGACCACGCAGGGTACATTGACTGCGGGCATCATCATCCACGGCTTTAGCGAAGACTTCGTAGGCTTCGGGGCTGTTGGTCTTGGAGGCCTGCTGCACTGCTGCGATGGTGGTCGGGTTGAGCATGTGCTTTTCGCCGTCCGCCCGCCAGTGCATCTGCCCGTCGTTGGGGAGCACGGGTAATGCCGTACCACGCTTGGGGAAACCAAGACTGTGACGACGGATCAATTCTTCAGCAAGGACTTCGAGTCCCACACCCTTGATACGACTGGCAGTACCAACAAAGCCGCGATCAATCACGTCACTGTTTAAACCCACAGCTTCGAAAATCTGAGCGCCCTTGTAGGATTGAAGCGTCGAGATGCCGATCTTGGCCATCACCTTGAGCATGCCCTTGGCAACGCCCTTGCGATATGCAGCGACGATTTTTTCGTCAGCCTTTTCTGGATCACCACCGAACTCATCGCTGAGCATATCATGACGCTGGCAATGCCAGAGTGTTTCAAACGCAAGGTATGGGTTAATCGCGTCAGCACCATATCCCACCAGCAGGCAGAAGTGATGCACTTCGCGAGCTTCACCGGTTTCAAGCACGATGCCCAAACGAGTCCGAGCTTCATTGCGAACCAGGTGATGATGCACCGTGCCTGTTGCAAGCAACGCACTCACGGGCACGCGGCTGGGACTGATTTCACGGTCAGAAAGCACCACCATCGTGTCGCCAGCGGCAAGGGCTTCGTCGACTTCCTGACAAATGCGATCCAAAGTAGTCGCAAGACCGGCAGGGCCTTGGGATTTATCCCATGTGATGTCGATAGTGCGCGTCTTCCACTTGCGGCCGGCAAACTCGCCGTCCATGTGCTTGATCGCGGTCACTTCTTCATTGGTCAAAATCGGATGCGGGACACGCAGACGATTCACATGCTGTGGTGTCGTATCCAGCAGGTTACCTTCGGGACCAATGAAGCATTCAAGACTCATGACCACTTCTTCGCGAATCGAGTCAATCGCTGGATTGGTCACCTGAGCAAACAACTGCTTGAAGTAGTCATAAACCATACGCGGCTTGTCGGAGAGGACCGCCAAGGCTGCATCATTACCCATCGAGCCGATCGGATCCTTCTTGGAGTTGATCAAGCCGTTGAGCATGAATTGAATGGTTTCGGTGGTATAACCAAACGCCTGCATGCGTTGGAGAACGGTTTCGTCATCAAAGCCATGCGGCTCGTGGTCGGCACCGATGTCGGTCAGTTCAATGCGATTTTCGCTAAGCCATTGACCATAGGGGCGACTGGCAGCGAGCGTGCTTTTGAGTTCTTCATCGGGAATGATACGACCTTGTTCAAAGTCAACCAAGAACATCTTGCCCGGTTGAAGGCGACCCTTGGACTTGACGTTTTTGGGGTCCACGGGAACGACGCCTACTTCCGATGCCATGATCACGCGGTCGTCATGGGTGACGTAGTAACGTGAAGGACGCAGACCGTTGCGGTCAAGGGTAGCGCCGATGTAGTGTCCGTCGGTGAAGACGACTGATGCCGGGCCGTCCCATGGTTCCTGTTGAGCGGAGTAGTATTCGTAGAAAGCGCGCTTGGCCGGACTCATGGATTCATGACTCTGCCAGGCTTCGGGAACCATCATCATGACAGCTTCCTGAAGGGTTCGGCCGGTCATGAGGTTGAATTCCAACACGTTGTCGAAG
Organism: Phycisphaerales bacterium UBA7800; assembly: GCA_002480565.1. Lineage (GTDB taxonomy): Bacteria > Planctomycetota > Phycisphaerae > Phycisphaerales > Phycisphaeraceae > UBA7800. Next base: position 102,129 of record DLCK01000026.1, read on the forward strand.
GTGCCTGAGTCTGAGCAGTCGGGCTCAACAATGGGGAAGAGCTTTCGCAGGTCCTTGCCATAGCCGTCGGGGCGAACGTCTTCGCAGACACCCTGGCGAGCAAAGACCCAGTTCTTGTTGCCACGCAGTGTATTGATTTCACCGTTGTGACTCATGAATCGGCAAGGCTGAGCACGGTCCCATGACGGGAAGGTGTTGGTGGAGAATCGACTGTGAACCATCGCCAGGTGCGATTGATAGTCTGTGTCCTGAAGGTCCAGGTAATAGGGCATGACCTGTTCAGCCATGAGCATGCCCTTGTAGATGATCACCTTCGTCGACAGTGAGCAGATGTAGAACATGTGCGCCTGCTCGTGATCGTGACCGCGAAGGATATGCGACACGCGCTTGCGGATCATGTAAATCTTGCGTTCAAAGGCATCACCTTCGAGTCCTTCGGCGGCAGCGATGTACAACTGCTGCATCGCAGGTTCAGCCACACGTGCCGTGTGCCCAAGGTCTGCCGCTTCACGGTCAGTGGGAAGGTCCCGCCAACCAATGAGGGTTTGACCTTCTTCGGCAATGAGCTGTTCGACAACCTGCTTACAGTAATCACGATGTGCTTCATCAGTCGGTAAAAACACGTTACCGGCGGCATACTTGCCCTTGGGGGGCAAATCCACACCCATGTCACGCTTGGCAACCTTGGTCAGAAACTTATAGGGAAGGCCGGTCATGATCCCTGCACCGTCACCGGTATTGGCTTCACAACCACAAGCACCACGATGCGTCATACGCTTAAGCGCTTCATCGGCATCAATGATGATCTGATGGCTGGGGACACCTTTAATGTGAGCGACAAAGCCCACACCGCAGTTTTCCTTCTCGTTGGCCGGGTCATACAGACCATGAGCCTCGGGACGCTTTGAATATCCGAGCATGGCCTGCTTTTGCTGGTCGAAAGTGCTCTTCATACTGTACCGACTCCTTCTAGTTGTGAGCTCTGCAACGGCGACGCCTTAGAACCCTCATCTGTCTGACCAACCTGTTGAAGCAGAAATTCCATGAACGCTCCAACGGCTGGTTTAAATTCTCGTCCCCGGAAGTTACCCCGGGCGTTTCTCACACCACGAATCCCGTGGCGGTCGTAAATCACACCTAAAGGTCTCACCAGTGGCGGGGTCATTTCAACCGCTACCAGCGAGCCGCGAGCAATCTGCTTTAGTGCATGGCACACCGGCAAAATTGCGTAACTGTCTGCCACCTCCGTCAACGCGTGACGCATGGTGTCTATATTGTCGAACTCGCCAACCAACCGTGGGGTCACCCCATGCTGTCGCAGGTAACGCCTCACATGTCGACCCACTGGCAAAGACGCTTCAAACGCCACCAAAGGCCAAGGCCCAAGTTCCGAGGCATCGACTTTCTTACGTGTCGCCAACTCGTGATCCGGACCACAGATCACTGCCATTGGTTCATCACGCAATTCCGTGACACTCACATCCCGCCAATGTCGCGGGTAGGAGACAATGCCCAGATCGCATCGACCATGCTTCACTGAGTCGTGTATCTCCTCAGGTCGCTTATAAGCAATCTCCACGGACACCTGCGGATTGGCCTTTTCAAAAGCCTGTTTCACGCGATTAAGCAGGTCGATCCCGGCGGAGTAAATGGTCTCAATGACCACGTTGCCCGAAAGCCCCTGCTGCATCTGTGTCATCTTGTGGAGCAGCTTGTCATAGCGATCCACCAACAATCTTGCTTCCTTGAGAAAGACTTCGCCCTCAACCGTCAACGCTAGCGGACGAACCGAGCGGTCAAACAGCTGAATGCTCAACTCTTTCTCCAAGGCCCCGATGCGCTGACTCACAGCCGACTGGGTCAAACCCAAGGCCACGGCAGCTTTGGAAAAGCTCTGGTGGCGGGCAACTTCGCAGTACAAGCGCATCGTATCCATAGCCGAACCATTGTATCATTAGGCTTGTTAATGTCAATCGACATGCAAATAAGAAAAACTTATATCTCAGAGCGTAAATAAAAATGCCCTCAAAGCGCTTAAGCCCGATTGAACACAAACCTTATCTAATTTTAATATTCCCGTCACCACCACCACGGCAACAGGTTTAAATCACAATATATTGTGATCCAACACGAACCAAAGCCCGATTTGACACACTATGAGCCTCACTGTCGCACCGACTATTTGCCGGACATACCTACAGCGACCTCAGGTCCATACCCAGGTTCGGCCATTCATCCATGAATTGACCCAATCAGAAAACCCGCATGCCGAGTCAAGCGCAGGCTCAAACTGAACCGAAAATTTTAACCGCAAAACACCCCAACCACAACCCGAAATAAATACAACCATAACTTTTGACTAGTCCAGCATCTTGAAGCTGATTTTTCAACGTATGATGCTTCATGTTCCAGTACGCCAATGCCCCGTCTTAGGAGCAATCAATGAGACGAATATTTTCCGGGTTACTACAGACTCTTATCGTCTTGACACTCGCCGGCTGCCAGAATCCAACCATCACGCAGCAGACTATCGACCGATACCGACTCAACGATTTTACGCAGGAACTCACAGAGTTGGAGTTGCTTGGGATCCACCTTAACGAACCCATTGATCAAGGCAAGATCAGTCAGGCGCTGAATCAAGAGCATCTGCCAATCAAACTGCATAATGGCGACCACCTGCTTGTGGTTCAATCCGCTGCGCTGATGCCTGACGAACAGATGACCGCCCTGCTTGAATCATCCTTTACCGTATCGCCCTTTACTGGCATCACCGATCACAAACGCATCACCCCCCAGCCGGACTACATGCTTGTTGCCAGACTCTTGGTCACAGCAGCCAAAGAGTCCGCGGAAGCTGGCAAAGCAAACACATCCGATTCGTCACCTCTGCCGCACTATGCACAGGTTCTGCGCTTCGCTGCTGCTAAAGCCCACATCCAAACCATCATGGTCTATTGGAGCATTCTCGAATCCGGCATCGTCAACCATCAAACCAAACTTGTCTCATGGCTACCCGTGGTTGGCACAATCATTCCCGACGAAACCCGCTACATCCGCATCCGTACCAAAGTCTGCCTTATTGATGTGAAGTCCGGCCAATGGGAAGCTTTTACGCCAACCACATTCAACAACAAGCAACTCACCGCCGCCATCGACCGCAACACCGGCTACGGAAAACAGGTCGAGAAACTCAAAGCATTGGCATATCACAATACGGTTGAACAGATGTTGGAGCGGTATGGTGAATGAAACAACAAACGTATTAAACCTGAGTTTGAGATAAAACAATAAGCCGCCAGATGAGTCCGGCTTTGAGGGCGAATCTGACGGGTAAAACCTATGGCACACTCGCCCCGTCAGATTCACTTCGTTCATCTGGCGGCTTGAATGTGACCGAGGTTTACTGTCACAAGACATCTACAATCTTTCAAATTAAAAACCGCGAGCGGTGACCTTGTCATGCTCGCGGTTATTCGTTTTGATATGTTTCAACTACGGATGTCTTATTTGCCTAATCGCTGGCTGAACATCCAATCATAGACTTCCTGATTGTCATACGTCATGGTCCAGGAGTTGTGGCCGACGCTGGGGTAGGTGGTGAGTTTGACCTTCTTGCCACCGGCAGCTTTGATGGCTTCGACCATTTGCGTGGAGCCTTCGGGTTTGACGGTTCCATCGGACTCGCCGTGAAAGAACCACATGGGGACGTTGACCATCTTGTCAGCTTTTTTGGTGTCACCACGACCACAAATTGGAACCGCAGCGGCAAAGCGGTCGGGATACGCCTGCACCATTGCCATCGTCCCCATACCCCCCATACTCAAGCCGGTGATGTAAATGCGGCTGGGGTCGATGGGATATTCATCCGCGATTTTTTTGAGCAGTTGGTCTAACTGTTTAACCATTTCACCTGAAGTCCACCAACTCTTTTGCGGGCATTGCGGGCTGATGACGTAGGCATCAAAGTCCTTGCCTTTTTTGATCTGCATCGGCGGGCCATGTCGTAAGACGCGATTGATATCATCGCCCCGTTCACCTGCCCCATGGAGAAACAGCACCAGCGGATACTTTTTGTTAGCGACTTTTTCACCTTGAGGTTGATAGAACCAATAGCCAAGCTGGCTGCCAGCTTCCCCTGCCAAGACCTCGGCGGTTTGACGTTGGGACTTGGTTTGCTCAGCCCAGACCTTGGCGGTCATCGTTGCACTGATCGCCAGCCACATCAACAGAAATAGAATCTTCATCAGCAGTCTCCGGATACAAGAGTGGATAGGGTTACGAAGCAATTGTTGCCCCGTCGTTGGGGAGACTTTTATACCATAAATGTCAGACTTATACATCTTTTGAGCCAAACGTTTTAACTGCATCCAAAACAATTGCCGGTACAATGGATCAAATCAATAAACACACTTTACGACAACCGTCGTATCTGACTTTTCACGGGAGAATCAAAATGGTCAAACTCATCCGCAGACTCGCAATCATTCTCATTGCGGTACTGGTTCTAGTCGCCATTGGCGTTGGCGTTTTACTGATGCAGATCAACAACATCGCCAAGACCGGAATTGAAAAAGGTGGCACCTACGCACTGGGTGTGCCAACTCGATTGGGCGCGATCGACATTTCGATTTTCAGTGGCGAATGCAACCTGGACAATCTGAGCATCGCCAATCCCGCGGGATACAACTATGACAACTTCATGAAGATCGGCCGGGGCGAATTTGCACTGGATACCTCGACGATCCGCAGTGATACCATCGTCATCAACAAACTCCACCTTACCGGCGTGGAATTGAGCATTGAGAAAACCAACGACGGTGCCAACTACCAGGTCATTCTCGACAATCTGCAGAAGACCGCTGATGCACTTAAGTCCGGCGATGAACCTGCTGCCCAGCCTCAACCCACAGAAGCAGCAGACGGCAGCGGTTTTGTCATCAAGGATATTCTCGTTGAGGACATCGTGGTGAATGTGAATATGGATGCCATCGGCTTAGGCACCACCGTCAAGAAGCAGATTCGTCTTAAAGATCCGATTCATCTGACCAACGTCGGTTCTGCTGAAGATGCAGGCGCTCAGATGTCTACGGTCATTGCCAAGCTGGTGCAGACCATGCTCGCAGAAATCATTCGTCAGGGAGGCGGCTTGATCCCTGCTGACATCGTTGGTGAATTGGACAAGGGACTTGATGGCATCTCCGCGATTAGCGACCTGGGGACACAACTCATCGGTGACACCATGGGCGGCGCAGTCGAAAGTGTTGGCAAAGTCACCGAAGGTGTCGGTAAAGCAGCTGAAGATGTCACCAAAGGCGCCGGCGATGTCGTCGAAGGTGCAGGCAAAGCAGTCGAAGGCACCACCAAGGAAATCGGTAAAGCCGCAGACGGCCTGCTCAAAGGTGTCGGCGGACTGCTCGGTGGTAAGAAAGATGACAAGAAGACCGAGGAATAAACAACGTGGCCGATTGGCGTGATACATCATTCCCAAAAATTACCTGCCATGATGTGTTGCGTACAGGAGTCACCGCATTTATCGCATGGGCGTTGGGGATGGGCAACTATGCTCTGATGGCATGGTTGGTTTATGATCAACCGGTCGTTTTTGAACATGATTTTTATTCCGCCTGTATCTGGTCTGCAATAGCATTGGCATTGACGGTTGTTCTGTTCTATCTACCTGCGATGGTTTTGCTCCGTCACGTGCTCAATGGCTACAAACCCCTGCGTATGTTTTTGTATCTGGGGATCGCAATTGGGATCCTGCCTGTTGCAATGATTGTGCTTTACTGGAGCCACTCCCTGCGTGAGATGTTCTCGCATGAGGCGTTTTTGTTTTACTGCATGTTTGGTGTCGTGGGCTTGATCATGGGATTGGGATTTGCCGTCAAGCGCGAATTGCCACATCAAGCTCAAGGCCAAGCTGTCTACAAAGACTGAGATTGATGCAATCCACTCCGTAGTGTCCAACCGAACAACATTCACTGGCGCTCAACATCATTTACCATGTCCTGTCAAGCGAAAACCCCTTGTTTTTCAGACTTATGTTTACTTCATTGACATCGACCATCACTCGCCTTATTGTGTATCACTTGGTGGATTTGAAACATCTCATGGGTTGACGATGGTGGGTGTCAGGGACGACATCAATCCCCGAATGATTCTCGCCAGGGGTGTTGGTACGGACTTTATACGTGCATCAGGTTGGGATGCTATGACGAAACTTGACTCAGCGCTATGGCGCGACATGATTGCTCATTTGCGTAAACGGCACGCGCCGATCTGCCGACAATGGTTTGACGACCTTGAACCTGTCGGTCTGGATGGTGGGTTGCTGACGATCCATACAGATAACGCGATCCAGAAAAATTATCTGCAACGTCAATGTCGCGAACAGTTCAATGAAGCTGCCCAGGCAGCAACCGGCGCGCTTGTCGCTGTGCAGTTCGTCACCCCTGACGCGATGCCTTCAAGTATGACCATTCAGGAAGCCCCCATTGGTCAGACAACCAGTACCCAGCCGGTCAATCAACCAGCAGCTTCTGCCCCAACACCCACGCGAACCATTGAGTCAGCCAATCCTTCGGGCGGTTCTTCAACCGTTTTTGAAGATGAATTGGTGCTCAGCCCGGACTACAGTTTTGAAAACTTCGTCACCGGCCCCGGCAATGACCTGGCTTACGCAGCAGCAACGGCAGTCGCCAATCAGCTTGGCAATGCTTACAACCCGCTGTTCATTCACGGCGGCGTTGGATTGGGCAAAACGCACTTGCTTCAAGCCATTTGCCAGAAAGTCCTCCACGACAATCCCAACGCACGGATTTGCTACCTTTCCTGTGAAACATTCGTCAATCAGTTCCTGGACTGCGTGCAAAAAGGACAGATGTCCACCTTCCGTGATCGCTATCGCCATGTGGATTTATTGGTCATTGATGACATTCAATTCTTAACCAACCGTGACCGTTCACAGGAAGAATTTTTCCATACGTTCAACGCGTTGTATCAAAACTCCAAGCAGATCGTGCTATCCTCCGACCGCGCGCCGTCTGAAATCCCGCAGCTTGAAGAACGACTGGTCAGCCGCTTTGGCTGGGGGTTGGTGACCAGCGTTGCCAAGCCTGACTATGAAACGCGATTAGCCATCGTGCGAGCCAAAGCACAGGTCCGTGGACTTGAGATTTCCGACGATGTGATCTGCTACATCGCCACACGCATCGACTCCAATGCCCGCGAGATGGAAGGCGCAATCACAACCATCCAGGGACATGCTGCCTTGCAGAACAAGCAAATCGACCTGGCACTGGCCCGCAAAGCACTCGGCGAACAGGAACCAGTCGCAGGCAAAACGCAAATCACGCTCCAGGTCATCATTGACGCAGTCACGCGGTACTACAACGTCCGCCTGGGCGATCTGCAATCCAAACGCCGCCACAAATCCATCACCGAGCCCCGCCAAATCTGCATGTGGCTTGCCCGCAAACACACGCGCTTTAGTCTCGAAGAAATCGGTGGCTACTTCGGTGGCCGCGACCACACCACGGTCATGCACTCAATCCGAACCGTCGAAACCCGCATGGGCATCGAAGCCGTCTTCGCCCAACAGGTCAATGCGGTGGAAGAAATGTTCACACAGGCGTCGGGCGGGTAAGGCAGTTTTTTAAACCGCCAAGACGCCAAGAACGCTAAGTTTTCAAGACAAAGCAAGACATTTTTTACCGCAGAGGCGCAGAGGACTCAGAGGTAAGAGAGATTGTTTTTTTTTGGGGGGGTAATAAATGTCAATTGAATATCTGTTGATAGATGAATTCCCAACTGCTCAGATAAATCAATTGTTTGAAGCAGCAAAGCTGATTGACCCTTTCCCACTTGATTCATTCACAAAACACCTTAATCGACAACATCAGATACTGTGTTGCTTTGCATATGACGCAGAACAAATGATTGGCTACAAGATTGGTTACCAGATACGAGATGGATATTTTGAGAGTTGGGTCGGTGGTGTCAGCCCTGCTTATCGACGCCAAGGAATTGCGAAGAATTTGATTGAGCAACAGCATCAATGGTGCGTAGACCATGGATATTCGTACATCAACACGATGACCAGTGGTGACAATCAGGCCATGTTGATTGCCAACCTTAAAGCTGGATATCAAGTCGTGGGTACATATCACGATCGCAGTAAAATTCTCAAAGTCATAATGCAAAAACATCTCAAACAATAAACTTCCCTCTCTCCTGACTCTGTGTCCTCTGCGCCTCTGCGGTAAAAAAATGCCTTGCTGCCTTTCTCTCTGACTGTTTCGTCTTGGCGGTGGAACTGTTTTGATGTCTTAACCATTTGTGCCACCCACCCAAACTCTCTACGCTTTGGCGGATGTTAGAACAATGGCTATTGATTGCAGCAGTGGTGCTCATCGGGGCGACGATTCAGTCGGCGACCGGGTTTGGTTTTGGTGTGCTGGTGGTGCCGACGCTTGTGTATATGCAGGTGGATCCGGCAACGGCGGTGATGTTGATCTTGCTGCTGGTGACGCCGGTGAACATCATGACGTACCTGTCAACGCGGAAGCATGTAGGGCATTTGCATTTGCTGCCGTTTGTCATTTTGGTGTTACTGGTTCAGCCGTTTGGGGTTTGGCTCCTTGAACAGATCAAACAGTTTTCCAGAGACGATATCAAAGCCTTCTTCGGCGTGATGATTCTTGTCGTCTTGACAATACAGTGGTTACTGAAGGTCAAGCCCCGAGCTAAACTGCACTCAGGTTGGGGGGTACTGGCATTTACCGCTTCGGGACTCATGGGTGGAACCTGCGGGATGCACGGGCCGCCCCTGGCGATCTGGACCACCGCCCATATCTGGAGCAGTCATCGCATTCGCGGGTCAATGATGTTTTGCTTTTTGGTTTGGGGACCCTTTTTGATCACCAATTACTATCTGAAATTTCCCGAACAATCTTTTGATGCTATCAAGCGTTGGCCGACGATATTGCCTGTATCACTGATGGGACTGTGGCTGGGGTTGTACCTTGGCAAGCGAATAAGTCGGCCGGTTTTGCGGGTTTGTGTAACAGTGATGCTGATAATTGTTTCAATCCTGGCAATCTTTGGTTAGCAATCCTGCACGATCGCTCTGAACTTCGTAAAATCATGTTCCCTTTTAGTCCAGTTGGAAGCATGGTTTTTTTATGGCCACAAGAACATCCACATCGTCCACCACCCGTAAGCCCAGCACGCGTCGCGTGAGTAAAGCCCAAACCCGTCGCGGTGAGCCGTTACTCATGGAAATCGCCTGGGAAGTCTGCAATCAACTTGGCGGTATTTACACTGTCATTCGCTCCAAGGTTCCGGCCATGGTCGAACAGTGGGGTAACCGCTACGTCCTCGTTGGCCCGTACACCGAAAACGCCATGGCGACGGAATTCGAACCCGCGCCACTGACCGGCTCCATTGGCCAGGTCGTCAAGCAGATGCGCGAACTGGGCATCGGCGCGCACTACGGTCGCTGGCTGGTCACCGGTCGCCCACATGTGGTGCTGCTCAACTATCTGGATATCTTCAAAAACATTCACGAGATCAAGTACCGCCTATTTGTCGATCATGGCATTGAATCGCCTGAAGGTGACGAACTGATCAATAATGTGATCGCCTTTGGTGAGGTGACGCGAATCTTCCTGCAAATGCTCGCCCATCGTGAGTCAGGTCGTCGCCCGCTCATCGCACACTTCCACGAATGGATGGCAGGTGTCGCAATCCCGATGCTCCGCCGTGAACAGTGGCCTGGCGCAACCGTCTTTACCACCCATGCCACCATGCTCGGTCGCTACCTTGCCATGAACGATGGCAATTTCTATGAGCATCTGCATGACTATCATGCCGACACCGAAGCCAAACAATTTAACGTCGAAACGCAGTTCCGCATTGAACGTGCAGCGGCCCACGGTGCGCACGTCTTTACCACGGTCTCGGATGTGACAGCGGATGAATGCCGACACCTCCTTGGACGTGCGCCGGAAATCCTGCTCCCCAACGGGTTGAATATCAAACGCTGGGCCGCGGCACACGAGTTCCAGAACCTTCACCGTGAATACAAGGAAAAGCTCCACGAATTCACCATCGGCCACTTCTTCCCAAGCTATCACTTTGACCTGGACAACACCGTCTACATGTTCACCTCCGGGCGATACGAGTTCCGCAATAAAGGCTTTGATATGACCATCGAAGCTTTAGCACGATTGAACCATCGCTTACAGGTGTCCGGCAGTGACAAGACCGTCATCTGCTTTATCATCACCAAACGCCCGGTCAAATCATTAAACGTCGACGCGCTGTCCACCAACGCGATGCGTAAGGAATTCCAAACCATCAGCGAAGGCATCACTCAGCAGATCGGCGAACGCCTTGTCCGTGAAGCCTCCAAAGGCAAGGTGCCGGACTTTAACAGTCTTGTAGATGAGTATTGGCTGGTGCGTCTGCGTCGTATGATCCACGTTTGGCGTCGCGACACCCTGCCTTCAATTGTCACCCATGACCTGGTGGACGATGGTAAGGATGATGTGCTTAACCGCTTCCGTTCAAGTCATCTTTGGAATGAGGAAAGCAATCCGGTGAAGGTGATTTACCACCCGGACTTCATCACGCCGACCAATCCGCTATTTGGTTTGGAATATGACCAGTTCGTCCGTGCCTGTCACCTGGGCGTCTTCCCCAGTTACTATGAGCCTTGGGGTTATACGCCTTTGGAATGTATTGCCATGGGTATCCCCGCGGTGACCAGCGACCTTTCGGGCTTTGGTTCGTACCTTGCACAGGTGTTACCAGATCATCATGACAAGGGTTTGTATGTCGTGAACCGACGTCAGCAGAACTGGTTCCAGGCAGCCGAGCAGCTCACGAATTTCCTCTTTGACTTCGTGCAACTCAACAGCCGCCAACGCATCAGCCTGCGTAACCGCGTCGAATCCTTCAGCGATCACTTCGACTGGGGCAACCTCGGCAAACACTACCAGGAAGCCCACGCATTGGCTTTGGAACGTATCAGCTAAAACACCGTCGCATACCAACAATTAACCATTACACATTAAAGCCCGTGGGACTTTAGTCCCCGGGGCTGCCTTGCGCTGGATACCATTCTTATCACCTCAACAAATCCTTGACACCAATCGGTGATCAGAACATACTCATGAGGCTGCTCTACCTCTATCCGTGGTGCGCCAAATGATCCGGATACTATGCATTTTCCCCCTCTTGGGACTGATGAGTCAGTCGCTGTTATCCGCAGAACCCAAAACCGACAACGCTTCACTGCAAATCATGAGTATCCCCGTGGAATGTTCGATCCAACTGCCTAGCCGCAGTAAGGATTGGATCAAGAAGACTACGGAGATGCAGACGATTAAAGACCTGCCTGCCGGGACGTATGAAGTGCTTTGCAAGTCCGCAGGTCGGACACTGCGGGAAACTGTCACTCTCAAAGCTGGTCAGACGCAGGTCGTTAATTTCAACTTTCTGGTGCGCGATCTTTCCGAAGTTCCCGCGGTGAGTCCTGCTCAGGAAGCACTGGTTCAACTCACGCAAGCCAAGTTGTATCACGTGGAGAATCGCATGGCCGATGCCTGGACAGCGATCCAGCAGGCCAAGACGCTGTACAGTGATGATCCGGAAATTCTGGATGTCTACAGCGAAATCAACACGCAACGCAATCAGCAGATCAACACGCTTTGGATCTCTTTACAACAGGCTCGACGAGATAAAAACCGTGCGCAGATGCTTGCATCGTTATCCCAGATTTACAAGCTTTCACCCAATCATCCCGGTGCCCGACAGGTCAGCCAGGAAGAAGGCGTCACGTTTAACACTGTGGGGATGATGATGCTTCGCGTCAAAGCCGGGCGATTTGCCATGGGCGCTCAGCAGTCCGTCGAAGCCATCGACAAACTGGGGGGTCGAAACAGTTCACATCACGCGCGGGAGACGCCGCTGCATTCGGTCCGATTTAGCCGAGACTTTTTGATGTCCGCCCATCCGGTGACACGTGGGCAGTTCCGCGCGTTTATCGAGTCCACTGGTTACATCACCGACGCTCAACGTGGCAAGCTGACCTTCGGGGTGACGGATCGGGGTCTGGGACGCAAGCGCGATATGACATGGGACAAACTCGACTTTGAGCAGCAGGACGACCATCCGGTGGTCTGCGTGACATGGAATGATGCGTTGGCGTTTTGCCAATGGCTCAGCAAGCAGGACAGTCGGGTTTACTTGCTGCCCACCGAGGCACAATGGGAATATGCAGCCAAGGCAGGCACGACTTCACTGTTCTGGTGGGGTGATGATTTTGACAGGAAAAACCTGCCAGCGAATATCAGCGACCAGTCATTGGTCCAATGGCGAGCTGACAACTTCCCACGCAAACAGCGTAAAGCCCGTTGGGATGACAGCTTTGCATTTACTTCGCCCGTCGGTCATTACCCCGCCAACCCGTGGGGGTTTTACGACATGCTTGGCAATGTCTCAGAGTGGTGTCGTGATTGGCAGGCAAGTTATGTCGCCCAACAACTCACCGACCCGCAAGGCCCGGCACAGGGGAAAAACCGCGTCGTCCGGGGTGGCAGTTGGAATGCGTATCCTGCTTTTTGCCGATCATCGTATCGCGGTTCGATGCGACCTGATCGGGCAAGCACAGCGATTGGTTTTCGCGTGGTCAGTGAAATCAAGTGATCTAATTTGCATCTGTCGATGTATCAGCAACACGCAGTATTGCAGCTATTTTTCGAGACATGTCCACAACACTTACGGCAACGGGATATCCGTAATCTCAAAGGGTAACGACATCGTTGTGTCATCCGACTTGAGATTCACTTCCAGCGTCGGACTCTGAGGCTTGCCTGTCATACTCACGAAGACAGTGACGGTTTCAAACTGGATACGACGAAGCGGCCCGTCTTTGGAAGTAACCTGCACCTGAGCTAACTGCTTCTTGGGATCGTTGACCAACATTGGAATCAGCGTGACGGTTTGCGACTGCTTGGAAAGTCCTTCAATCAAGGGTAAAAGTCCGGCCATCTCATGCGCGGGGAGAATGCCGGAAGTCAGTTCGTCACCTTTTTTCGCTGCCCAATCCTTGATCCATTGAGGCGGCAGGTAAGTCAGTTCGACACCACGATCTTTGAGCGCGTCCGAAGCAATGGCCTTACCAGACGGTTCCAGGAAGTCGGTAAGGTTGACGTAGTCTTTACCTTCGACGGACTTGAGGACAAAGTGGGCGATGCCTTTGAGCGTTTTGATTTGCGAAGCATCGCGTGGTGGGTTTTTAAGTTGGACGGTCATGCCGGTGCTGTTGGCCGGTTGACTGCCTGAATTGCGAAGCATGTCGTCTTGGCCCAGACTGCGATTGACCTGCTTTTGGGTGTCGATCAAGTCATTGCCTTTATCGTCAACAGCTTTGCTCAAGTCGATATGATCCACGCCGATGACCAGCTCCAGAGGCTTACCGATAAACAGTAGTTCCACCATGCAGGAGTTGAGAATGGACTTAATTGAGGATCGCCGATCCAGCACCTGCACGACAGAGGTGATGAGTTTCATCTCCTCTTGGATCGTTTGCCTGGGTGCTTCGTCCGTTGGTTTAGCAGGTTGTGTCGTCGGGGTATCGACTGCTTGATCCGCAGGCTTGTCGGCAGACTTAGCTGCATCCTCAGCCATGGCCGGCAAAGTGAATGTGACTAAGACGAACAACACGATAAGCAAACGGGTGATCGACATGAGGTCCCTTAATGTTCAGCCAACAGCTTACGATTCAGCGATAAGCGTCTGCAGGTCTTTGATATTGATCATCTGCTGATCGCCGGTTTCCATGTTCTTGAGTTCAGCCTTGCCAGTGGTTGCATCATCATCAAGCATCAGTGCAAAACGACTTCGTGCGGTAGCAGCATCCTTGAGCAATTTACCGACGTTACGCGTGGCCTTGTAGCTATAGCGTGCATGGACACCGGCTAATCGGAGCTTGGCCGCCAGCGGGGTGACCGCCTGGGCGCCGGCATCCGACTTGGCGATGAGATACACATCCGGGCGTGGTGAGACATCTTCGGGCATCAAGCCTTTGTCGATGAGCACTTCGCTAAGCACCACGTCCCCCATCCCAAAGCCAACTGCCGGGATGGATGGACCGCCAAAGAGTTCAACGAGTTGGTCATAGCGACCGCCCCCTGCCATGGCACGCAAGGCGCCGGAGGCTTCGTGAACTTCAAAAACCGTGCCGGTGTAGTAGGCCAACCCGCGGACAATGCCCAGGTCATACTCGCACCAGTCGGCGATACCGAAGGCTTGGAGTTGCGCATCAAGTTGTTCAAGGTCCGCCAGGTCACTGATACCCGTCTGCTCACGGAGTTGATCCAACTCACCACAGGGATATTTGAATCGACACATCTGCTCAAAGCGTTCGACGCGTTCAGGCTCCATGCCAAGTTTCGAGGCTGCTTCGGTAAACGCTTCAGGTTCCATTTTGTCCCGGCGATCCAGCAGGTCAAAGGCGCCGAGCAATTTTTCCTCAGGCACGCCAAGTTTAAGCAGGATGTCACGAACCGTCTGGCGATGTGAAATTTTCATCCGCACGTGCGATGGTTCAAGTCCCAATTCCTGAAGCAGATCGACCACCGTGAAAATGCACTCGGCATCGGCGGTCGCACCCTCAAGGCCCATCAAGTCCGCGTTCCATTGCCAGAACTCACGCAGGCGTCCACGCTGAGGACGCTCGGCACGACAGAGATTCGGCACGCAGAACCACTTGATCGGGCGCGGCAAGGCATTGGCTTTGGCGGCAACCATCCGCGCAAGTGTCGGAGTGAATTCCGGGCGAATCGCTAACCCACGACCACCACGGTCTTCAAAGTGAAACAACTCGCTGACAATGCCATCACCACTCTTGATCTTGTACAAATCAAGGTGTTCAAAAATCGGGCCGTCGACTTCTTCAAAACCATTGCGAATCGACACCCGTCTCCAGGCATCGAGCATAAAATTACGCCAGGCACAATCCTTGGGATAAAGGTCTCGCGTGCCTCGGGGCGCTTGGAGTTTGCTCATTGCTGCGTTCCATTCACATAAAAAACCGTGCGGGGCAGATAGTGTAACGCATTGAGGATGGGGATTCGACTTGGGTTACTGGTGAGTGATTGCTGATTCTGTTATGTTTGGACACATGCGAATTGTGATGCTTGGTGATATTGTCGGTGCATGTGGTCGTCAGTCGGTACAACAACTTGTGCCACGGATTCATGAGGAGTTTTCACCCGATTTGGTTTTAGCCAATGCGGAGAATGTGGCCAATGGTTCAGGCCTGACACCTGACCAGTATCGCAAGCTCTGTAAAGCCGGGATCGATGGCATGACGCTGGGTGATCATGCGCTGCGGAAGCGCGAAATCTTCAACATCCTGCAGGAACAGACCAACATCATCCGTCCGGGCAACCTGCCAAGCGGCGCCCCGGGTAAGGGTTGGATGGCGGTACAACCTCGCAATGAAGCCTTACCACCGGTGTATGTCATGATCGTGCTGGGCAATATGTTCATGGGGCTTAATGCCAATGATCCCTTTGCCTCGGTGGATGCGATGCTTGCTCAAATCCCGCGTAAGGATGCGATCATCCTGGTGGAAATGCATGCTGAAACCACCAGTGAAAAACAGGCGATGGGTTGGCATCTCAACGGCAAGGTCGCAGCGGTCTTCGGCTCACATACCCATGTCCCCACTGCCGACGCGTGTCTGTTACCGGCTGCCAAAAACAGCAATCTGCGTACCGCTTTCCAGGCTGACCTTGGCATGTGCGGCGGGCATGAATCGGTCATCGGCAGGCGCGTTGAACCGGTGCTGACACACTTGCGAACCGGGGTGTACATGGCCTTTGACGTGGCAGACAAAGACCCACGGGTCAACGGCATCATCCTGGATATCGACGAAGCGACCGGCGGTGCCACAGATATCCAACGCTTCGCCATGAATGCCGATCCGCGTAAACCTCCGTTTATGGCGTGAGTCGGTGACAACACTTCACAATCAACAAGGCATCAGCATCACGCAGTGATGCAGCTATTTGATAGAAAATGATCGTTTTGAGTTAACGATAGCTGCGCCACTACCTGTCGCTGATGCCTTGTCGACAGTGCAATCTAAATCATCCAGCGATCGCGCAACACGGGGAAAGCTTTGCGGTATTCGCAGAGGTTGTCTTGTTCCAACTCGATATTCAAAACCTTTTGCTCACTGCCAGCGTCTTTGACGATGTGTCCCATGGGGTCGACGATCAGACTTGAGCCGCAGTATTTGGCATTGGGATCGCTGCCGATGCGGTTGACTGCGACGATGTAGCATTGGTTTTCAATGGCTCGCGCGACCAATAGACTTCGCCAATGATGATCGCGCTTGGCAGGGAAGTTGGCGATAACGACCATGACCTGCGCGTCCTGTTTGGATGCCAGTCGGAAGGCTTCGGGGAACCGCAGGTCATAGCAGACGAACATGGCGATCCGCCAGCCTTGCCAATCGAAGACTTCCGGGGCGTGTCCGCGGTGAAAGTGATGGTGTTCCCCAGCTGGTGAAAAGGGATGGAGCTTGGTGAATCGTGAGATTGCCAACCCGTCAGGGCCCATCGCCAAGGCCTGGTTGAGCCCCTTGCCGGAGAGATCACGCGTCACCACCCCGCCGATGACACAGGACTCGGTGTCAGCAGCAAGTTGTGCCATGTATTGTTCGGCCGGCCGTTGAGTATCCTCCGCCACGGTATCCATATTGAAGCTGAATCCGGTGCTGAACATCTCCGGCAGGACAATCAATGCCCCCGGTGAGATCGCCTCATGATGCAGCATCCGGTCTATTTGCCGAAAGTTCGCCTGTTTGTCTTCCCAGGCAATGTCATATTGGCAAGCAAGAATCTGCATAAACTCCATCTTATCAGGCAGTGATGAGATTTTTGTCAGGAATTGGGGCAACTGCGATGAAATGTCACTGTTGGCTGATGATGTAAGACAATCATTTCGCCGTCCGTGTTTGAAAGAAGAATCCATAACACATGTCACGCAAAACTTTATTTTTTTGATTTTCTGCGCAACTGAACAACGTCCATCACATTTTGGACTTGCTTGCAATTGCAAAATCAAAAATATCACCAAACCACCACATCTGGTGCAATCGTCCCGACCGAACATCCACAGGTTGTGTTGCACTTTGTTCATCGACCGCACCAAAGTGAAAAAACCGCTTGTTTTTCAGGGAAAAAAATTCAAGAAAAATGGGTGTTGGGTGTTGCGAGGTGTTGTGAAATGGGGCAATGTGGGGTATGATCCCATACATTAGTCAGCCCATGTGGGGAATGATGCGTGGTCTTCACAGGATTTTATGAGCATACGATTGATGCCAAAAACCGCCTTGCCATCCCGTCGGACATTCGCAAGCAGCTTATTGCTCAGGCGAATCGTCAAGCGTCGGGCGGTGAGGGTGACGGTACGGTTGTATTGTATGTAACACCGGATCCTAAGAATAACGCATTGATGATCTGGCCTGAGACACGTTTTGCTGAATTGGCAAAAATGCTCGACCAGAGCCCACGTTCGCTGGCGGAAGTGTTGCCCTTTGAGAGGACAATGTTTCCATTGACAGCTCGCTCGGAGATGGACAAGCAGGGACGCATCCGTTTGTCAGACTTTCATCTCAAACAGCTTGTCAAGCTCGACAACGATGTGGCAGTGGTCGGCGTAAACGATCACCTGGAAGTTTGGTCCCGTGAAGCCTGGATGGCGAATCTGACCCAGACACTCCAGCAGAAACCGCACCTGCTCATGCATCCGCGTGAAGCACTGCGGGATGAGCCTCGCGTCGAACCCGATGCCTCGAACAACTGACACTAAACCGTCAACGTTCGACAGTCGGATTGACCGTGGCAGTGGCCAATCGTGAACTGAAATTCAGAAGATCAGGATCTTGCAGGATCATCGGGAACATGCCCGATCATGCAAGGCAAAAGGGGATTGACAGGACAGGCAAAGCTAACTGAAAGCAACGTCTTAGCTGGTGACTGGGTCACGCTCATTTCTTGAGCCAGTTGTGTCCAGCGAGCCAAGGAGGGTTCACTCACCAGCCAAAGACGAAACCGCTTTCAGCGAAGGCAGAACGGACTCGCGCGGACGAATATCTGGCATCACAGCCATGGGTTGATTCACGGACGAACCTCCCTTTGAGCAGTCGCCAGCCACGCATCGGTGATCGGATGCCCGAAAGGGTAGAGCCATCCCGGACTGGCACGATGCAGATGGACGGAAGCACCTTCGCTGATTTTGCCTGAGGCATTGAATGTGGGTCAAAACACACTCAAGCCAACGAGACATATCCCTTGTAAGCAATGTCTGTTGCCGTTTTAAACAGATGCCATTTTCCAAAAAGCCACCAGGTCAACGCTGGTGGTTTTTTTTATGTCATCAAATCGCCATCTCAATAGAGTCTTTTTTACTCAAGGCAACACAAGCCTCAAGTCCCGCCCTCGCCTACAACCTCACTACGCCATTAAAAAAACCACGGTCATTGCTGACCGCGGCTCATGAGGAGTTAACTTGATGCACCGACCCAAGGATTAAGTGATAGGCTGGCCATAGAGATATTCATGCAGCAGGTGAATGGTCTTTTCCTGACCTTCAAGTCGATACGCGTTGAGGTCACCGATAGAGACCACACCCACAAGTTGATCGTGCCCATCCACCACAGGCAAGTGACGAATCCGACGATTACGCATCACCGTTCGTGCTTCTTCAATTGATGTCTCAGCAGTACAAACCGCGATCTCCTGAGTCATCACAGCCAAAACCGGCGTGGCAGCAGGATCACGCTCAGCAGCAACCACGCGCGATAGGACATCACGTTCAGTGATGATCCCCAGTAATTGCGTATCCTCGGTGACCAGCAGTGAACCACATTTGTTCTCATTCATCATCCGAGCAGCCTCCAAAACGGTGGCACCCTTGCTGATGGTCAGAACCTTCGAACCTTTTTCGGCCAAAATTGAAGCTACGTTGGGCATGAGGTGTTCCTTATCCAAATTTCAAATTGTCATTTCAACCAGACGTTGGCGGACGTCACAAGTTGCATTGCGATGGGCGGGTACAAACCCGAAGCGAGAAAATGCGTCACTTCTCTGTAATCATTATTAGCTGACGATTGGAATAATTCCAGTAAATTTTTGTCTAGTCCAGCTAATCGGCAGCATCAACACAGGTTATTGGACGCAAAACAGCTGGATTTTGGTTATCGGGGCGTCAAATTGACATTTAAAATGTAAGAGCTTGGGTTTTGGATAATCCCTCAAGCCGCCAGGTGAGCCTGCTTTGAGGTGAATCTGACGGGTCAAATGCGATCATTTCACCCCGAACCCGTCGGATTCACTGCATTCATCCGACGGTTTGACGAATCAACGACTTATCCAACACGCAGGTTAAGAGAAAACGGTCAATTAGCAGGGCAAACGCATGTACGTTTTTTTTTGTGTCTTAGCGAGCCGGCTCGTGTCGAGCCGGGATTGAGCGAAGCTCAAATTCAGGATACAAACAACATGTTTGATACCAAAATTTTCTCCAGCTGCGGATTTCGTCGCGACACGTGACAGCTCGCTAAGGCAAAGGCACAAAGGTCTACATGCGTTTGCCCTGGGTCAATTAGCACTGTCTGCTGAACTCTGCCTGATAGCCAACGCCACCTGCATTGCCTGCCAATTGGGCTGGATATCGTGAACACGAAATATCGCAACCCCAGCAGCAACACCCAACGCGGTGGTCGCACAAGTCGCGCCAACCAACTCCTGTGGCTCAGGCGCAGGTTGGGCAGGCTGAGTACAAATCGACCGCAACGAACTCTTGCGACTGGACCCCAATAAAATCGGATAACCCTGCTGGGCAAGTTTGCTCAGCTTGGCCAACAACGCCATGTTGTGAGCGACCGTTTTCCCAAAGCCGATCCCCGGATCAAGGATGATCTGACTGCTGGCGATGCCCGCCTGCTTGGCGATATCTGCACGGCTGCACAGGTATGCGATGACTTCTGCGATCACATCGTCATACCTCGGATTCTCCTGCATGGTCGCTGGTGTTCCACGCTTGTGCATCAACACGATTGGCACGTTGTGTTCTGCTGCCACCGCAAGTATCCGCGGGTCTTCCTCGCCTGCTGAGACATCATTGATGATGTCCGCCCCAGCATCCAAGGCAGCCTTGGCAACTTCGCTAAGCGTCGTGTCAATGCTGATCACACATTGCTTGTCACTCTCACGCAACCTGTCAATCACCGG
Organism: Phycisphaerales bacterium UBA7800; assembly: GCA_002480565.1. Taxonomy (GTDB): domain Bacteria; phylum Planctomycetota; class Phycisphaerae; order Phycisphaerales; family Phycisphaeraceae; genus UBA7800. Next base: position 122,447 of record DLCK01000026.1, read on the forward strand.
CACAGTCCGAGCGATCTGCTGAGTAGCATTCACCCGCTGGGCACCTGGACGTGTCGACTCGCCACCAATGTCAATGATGCTTGCCCCATCATGAAGCATCTGCATCGCACAACTCACCGCACGTGACGGATCATCATGTAACCCACCATCACTAAAACTATCCGGCGTGACATTGAGAATGCCCATAATCACCGGCTTAGCCAGGGACAACTCACGATCACAAGGCAGTTGGAGAATAAATTGTTTTTGCTTCGTCATGGTTTTGAACCATATAACCACAGATGAAAAACATGTATTACGCCTGAGCACCAGATGTCAATCTGGTGCAGGTCACAACGTTCAAATTGCCTCACCTGCACCGCATTGACATGCGGTGCTCAACATGCCGAATCTTCATTTGTCATTATTTCTGCGGGTCTTTCACGCGTTTTTGAGTTTATCGATCACGCCTGCCCGGTCGTCACTGCCAAAGATTGCTGATGCCGAGACGATCACATCAATGCCTGCTTTGACTGCATCCGGTGCGCGGTCGGGATTCATGCCTCCGTCGATTTGAAGCCGGACATTTTCAGGTAAGTGCGGTTTGAGCCAGGCTGCTTTTTCCAACACCTCGGGAATATACGCACCGCCCGATGCGCCAGGCACCACGCTCATGATCAAGAACATCTCAACCATATCCACATAAGGCAGGAAAACTTCCGCAGGAGTCGGCGGATTAATCACCATCCCTGCATCCATCCCTGCTTCGTGAATCTGCTTGATCAACTCATCAGGCTTAGGTCCCGTCGGATACATCGGGTAGCTGACCTCTGCATGAAACGTGAACATGTTCGCGCCCGCTTTGGCAAAGCTCTCCACGTAATCCTGCGGACGCTCTACCATCAAATGCACATCCAAATACACATCCGGCAAATGACGACGAATCCCCGCAATCATGTCCTGACCCATCGTCAGGTTCGGCACGAAGTGTCCGTCCATCACATCCACGTGCAGCAGGTCGCCCCCCTTGTTGATGACGTCCTGACAGTCCTCAACCATCTTGCCAAAATCAGCAGACAGAATCGACACCGCAACGAGAGGTTTATCCGGTTTTTGAGTGATATCCAACATATGCAATTCATTCCTATGGCTAAAACAGATGGCAGGTTGATACATCATACCGCCTCAAAGTCCGTGCATAAAAAAACACCGTGTGACTGATGCCACACGGTGTCAATTATTGGTCTTCTTCGATTACAAATCAGAACTTGATTTCCGCAGCAATCCGCAGATACGGTTCATCGCTCACATCGGTAATTGACGTGGTGTCCCGACTGTCAAAGCCGTATTCAAATTCCTGGTCAAAGGCCAAACCACCTGCAACAGTCAATTCAAACTCATTGCAAGGCTCATAGCTTAAACCCAGTTCCACGGTCTGCTGACTGAAAATTACGCGACGTGTTGAACGGTTGTCATTGTCTGCACGGAAGGCATCAGTGCGACTGGCATAGGCGCCAAAGAGTTCGAAACTGTCGCTGACTTCATAGGTCAACGTTGCGTCGATGTTGTAAAGCAGGATCGAGCGAAGCTCCAACTCCAGCTTGTCGGAGATGTCCCATGTCAATGCGTTGTAGGGGAAGCCCACCGTCCAGGTGAAGTCCGACTTATCCCAGTTGGTGTAGCTGATGGAAGGCAAGGGGATATCAGGCAGGAAGCTGCGGTTGCCATCGTAGTCGACGATGACCTGCCACATGCTCGTGTCGGTGGGTTTGTTGGTGAAGATCAAATCCGCTTTGCCATAAAGCGCGTTGGCATCACCGTAAGGTGATCGGCCGTTGTATCCGGCGCCAAGGACGGTGCTGACTTTCCAGTCGGAGATAGCGCCCAGGTTCATACCCAGAGCAAAGGAGTGATCGACGAGCGAGCTTGGGAGCATGGTGATCTGGGAGATGGACATGGCGGTAATCTGCGTGCCGAAGGTCAGTCCCAATTCATCGTCACTCAGTAGCCAGCGTGCCGAGCCGTCGTAAATCTGGAGTTGGATTTCGTCATCGGTGGTGCCGTTTTGGGCGTCGGCTTTACCTTGCCACTGACCGTTGAAAGTCACTTCGACTTTGCTGCCCTCTTCAAAGGGTTGGGTAATCAGGGATGGGCCGGTTTGGGCGGTTGCCAAGGATGACAAACCAAGCACACCAGCGACAGCTAATCCGGTCAGACGCGAAATGCGTTTCATGCGACACTCCTTAGTATTGTGAGTCGTGTGAGGATTGGGTAAGGATAAACGAAAACTTCAATCACGGCGAGCAATGAATGATGAATGTCAGGGTAAATGCATGGTGCTGTATCTTGCCTTTGCGAGCCGGACTCTGTGAGTCCGGATTTGACCATCGGTCAAAATTCCCACCCCGTTGGAGTGTTGATCAAATGAATTTTGAGCTTCGCTCAACCCGTGCGGACACCGCACGGCTCGCAAAGGCAAAAATGCGAGAGCTTTCCCGGATCAACTCGCGCGGCGAATTACCTGTTAGAGATGTGTATGAGACGCTAAAACAACGTGCCTTGATTCTTGGGATCGTCTTTCTTATTGGTGTCGAGGACTTCCTTGACCTCCGCTAAGAAGTCGTCCAGATCGCGGAACTGTTTGTAGACACTTGCGAATCGGACATAGGCGATTTGATCGAGTTGTTTAAGGTATTCGGCAACGGTCTTGCCAATGACGATGGCTTCGACTTCGCGTTCGTACTTGCGATGCAATTCCTCTTCGACCCGATCGACAAGCTCCTGTAAGGTCTCGGTGGCGATGGGTCGCTTGTAACAGGACTTTTCCAGGCCGGTCTGGATTTTTTGGCGATCGAAGGGGACGCGCGTGCCATCCTTTTTAATCACCACCAGACGGGCGCGTTGTTCGACGTGTTCGCGGGTGGTAAAGCGACGGGCGCATTTGAGACATTCACGGCGACGACGGATTGAATCGCCACCATCGGCTGCGCGCGAGTCGATGACCTTATTGTCTTTTGAATTGCAGTATGGGCACCGCATCTTGTTGCTCCAGCCGGTTTACAGTCGCTAATCACAAAATATTGTAGCAAGCGTACGGATTCATGCGGGACGAAGCTGTTTAAAACATAAATCTACAGCGCGTGCATTCAAAGGGACTAGTGACTAGCGACTTGGGACTAGGCAAAGGCAAGAAGACATCGAAATAAACAGGCGTCATCACCTTTATTAACCATGATCCGTGGTGATTAGTCACTGATCCCTCTGCCAAGAGGGGTGGCATTATTCGCGTGAAATGATCACCTAAGACAGTCGACTTAACTGCCAAAGCAGCCATCGCGTTCGCAAGTGTCCGGGCAGATAGCTGTGGGCTTTATCCAAGGCTTCGCGGGCGGTGGCAAAATCCTTGTGTTTGATCGCAAGACGCCCTGCTGCAAAATACAGTCTGCCAACCCTTTTTTTCCAGACTTTCTCGGGCACGATCGCTTTGCCCCCATCGGCTTGAATGAATCGATCAAGGATTCGAGCCAGGCGCAACCGGCGGTCTGCGAATTGACGACTAAGCTGGGGCGCACTTTGTTTTTGAGCTTCAAGGTTCCGGCGGACCATCACCGGTTGACCGGGAACGTGACACCATTTCCCCAAAAGACTGATGCGAAGAAACAGTTGGTAGTCTTCGCCACATTTTTCATTCGGATCATACCCGCCGACCTGATCGTAGGCAGTACGTTTAACGATGGTGTTGGGCGTGCCCGGCGAGCCATGTCCGAGCATGTGGCTGGTGGTCTGATCGCTGACCCATCGCAGGTCATGGTGATCGTCTTTTTTGGGTTGCTGTCGATCATGATCCACCCGATCCGACGAGCAGGCTACCGCATCAGGATTGGCGGTAAAGGTATCAACCATTCTCTGAAGATAACACTCCGGCCAAAGATCGTCGGAGTCCAGAAATGCCAGAAGGTCACAGTCCCCTGCTTGCTGCACACCGTGGTTTCTTGCAGCTGCGACACCTTGGTTAGCCTGTTTGATGAACTTGCATTCAAACGGCAGATTCATGTCCTCGATCCACTTTTCAGCAATCACTGCGGTCTGATCCGTCGAGCCGTCATCGACCACGATCATGCAAGTCGGAGCATGCGACTGCCGGGCGACACTCATCATCGCATCAAGAATAAGCGTCGGGCGGTTATAGACCGGGATGATGGCTGCAATGCGTAACGACATGGTCATACGGGTTCCTGGGGTTCGATGGATGCATACTATACGCGATGAGCATCATTTGTGATGCTACAACATATGTCCAGCGGTGGCCTTGGATCGCCTGATACAGTAGCCTATGCGCGTGAAGCCTAACGACGATATCACCATCAAACCTTTGCAGGGCAAGGTTCAAACCGTCTTCAAGCACGACGCCAAACGCAGCAATGTCTGGCTGGAGTCCGACGGATCGCGTGAGTATGTCGTTAAGCGCTTTGAGTCCGCACCTGCCAAGCAATTGTTTTTGAGACTGCTGCAAATCCACCCTGGCCAGTGTGAGAAACGAGCACATCGCAAACTTCAAACGTTGGGCGTCCCCGTGGTTCCAATCGATGCCATGCTTTGGCAAAGCGGTAAATGCTGCTTGATCACCCAACACATTGGCTCATCACTGGATCAGGCGATCATGTCAGGAAAGTTCGACGCCCCTGTTCATCGACATCGCTTAGCCAGGCAACTCGGTGAGCTGACCGCCCAACTCCTAAGCTGCGGACTCTTTTTCAGGGATATGAAACTCAGCAATATTCTGTCATCTGCCAAGGGTCAGCTATTGCTCATTGATGCAGGCTCGGTTCGCAAGGATCGACGGAACCTTGTGGATGGGATGGGGCGCATGCTGCGACTGCTGGAAAAGACCGCCATTGAAGCGATGCGTCAATCGCCAAGTCAATTGACCCTGTCACGGACCGATCGCCTGCGATTTGCGCGAACAATGATCACCATGCTCCCCGAGGACTTAGCCGGGACGATGCGTACTGCACTTGAATTGCCTTTGTGATTCATGCGAGTCTCGATTCAGATTTATTCGCTTCAAATACCGTTACATTGTTTTGCCTAAATGAACATCGGTCACGTGATGTTTCCTGCAACCGTGCGGTTAAAAAGTCCGACATCTGCTGCCCATTGCTCTTGACAGAATACAGCAATTCCGTGAAGATAAAAACCGTACAAAACACAAACAAAACAGCCGCAATGGAATTCCCGATGACACACCACAAACCCGATGATTGCCCTTACCTGATGCCCCATTTGGTGGTTACTGATGTGAAGCAGGCGATGGATTGGTATGAGCAGGTCTTTGGCATGACTTGCCGGATGGCGATTCCCCCCCAGGCTCCGGTGCATGCGGAATTGGTTTGGCAGGACATGGTGATCATGATCGGTCAGGCCGGCGGGACTAATCCAAGTAAGTCTCCGGTTGCTTCAGGTGTCGCTTGCCCGATGGGTCTGTATCTCTATTGTGAGGATGTCGATGCGCTCTACAAGCGAGCGTTGGAACATGGGGCCAAATCCCAATTAGAGCCTGTGGAAATGTTCTGGGGTGATCGGATGTGTACGGTCAAAGACCCTCAGGGATATGACTGGACCTTTGCTACGAAGGTCGGTGAATTTGACCCTTCGAAGATGCCGACTCCCGAGCAGATGCATGCTGAAATTGAACCTGCCACCAAACCAGTGCATCGGAGTGTGACCGTCAAAACCTTGCCGGACTTGCGGGTGATTTATGATCGACACATCGGCGCGTATACCCCTTCAAACCTTGGACCGTTTTACAAACAGTTCATGTCAAAAGTTGGCCAACTCGGACTCATGGATTCGCAGAGCATGGTCATTGGGATCTGTCAGGACGACCCACGAGACACGCCCGATGACCAATGTCGCTTCGATGCAGGCGTCACTGTGAACAGCGATCATCCGTGCCCTGACGGACTCCAGGAGCAGGTGATGCCTGGCGGGGATTATGCGATCATTGTTCACAAAGGGCCCTATGAGGGCTTGGCGGAGACCTGGCAATGGATTGGCGAGGTCGCTTTCCACAATCTGGGGCGAGAATGTCGCGATCAACCGCCCTTTGAAAATTATCTCAACAATCCTGCGGACACGGCACCTGAAGATTTACTGACCGAGATTTGCATCCCGCTGTATTGAATGATTAGCCGGGTAAGTCCCAGCAAAAAACGATTAGGCATTTTCACTCACATGCATCGCTTATGCGCTGGCAGATGTGGCTGAAGCTATTCAAAGAATACAAACGGCCAACGTGAACATAATTCACCCAAGACAATCACCGATCACAACGGATGATTCATCGCGTTTTGGATGGCACGTTGCTGAGCTTTAATTGGGCCGTCACAGAGAATGTTAACGCCCTTTCGTCCAGCAACAGCTTTGATGACACCTTCGCGGACACTGAATAATTCACAGATTCGGTTGACGTCTTCAATGAACGGGCCATCCACTTTGCCATGGGTAAGTTGGGCTTTACCCTCGGTGATGGTGAGGACAAACAGATATTGTCGCTTCCAATTCAATCCGATGAGCAGGATCAACGCGACACAAATTCCAGAACCAATCCACATGCCAATCATGAGATGATTGTGGCTTGATGAGCAGGCAGGGTCAAATTTTTGGTGGTCAAAAAGCCGCGCATAAAAAAACATCCCAACATTTGGCGTTGGGATGCTCATTTTGTTTTGGGACTATTGACCAATGGCGACCTGATGAAACATCAGGTGTTGGTCGTTTGTTTTCAGGAAAGGTCTTCCATCAGTGGATCAAGGATGGCATCCACCTTTTCTTCGGTGTCATACGTGCCATCGTCGATAGCCTGTCGGACCTGATCGATCTTTTCCTGACGGACATCGGGCAACTCACGAAGCTTACTGAGCAGTCGGGCTGAGTCAGAGAACTGAACCTCGTCACCGCCGCGTTGCGTGCCGTTGGCTGGCGACGTTGCAGTGGCCCCGCGTCGCGTGGTGCTTCCCATCGCCGTGTAGTTTGGGCGACCAATTGGAGCAATATCATTCATGGCGTCTACTCCTCTAAACTGTCAATCAAGGCGAACCTTATTTCGTGCCTCAGTCAGAGCGTTGGACCCGTTGGTCACTTCCCCGAGGCAGCCTTTGCGACAGTTCTTTTCTTTCCACTCTACATATCGCCAAACACATTCGCTGCACTTGAAGGAATGTGAAAAATCGTGTCAACTCCTTAAGTATAGAAAAGAATGCACGATATAGCAAAACAAAGCTTTATACGGCCCGATAAGAATCAGGAAAATATTACTGATACCGATTGTACACCGGCTATTTTTCAGTTCAATCATTTTCCGGGACTCAACCGAGAAATACCTAAAATAATCCAAACACACTGTGGTTTAAGCAGTTATCTGCCTAAAGCTAATTCCAATACCTGTCTATTCTTCTCTTAATAAAGACTTCTATGGTTTAAACCGTATCAATCATTTAGTTTTGATAAAAAATGTCAGATTTTTCACTTCAAGCCCCTTTTTTCACTCACATGAGCTGTAGCACTAAAGAATTTTCAAATAATCACACGAATATGAGTCCGCCAACGGTTTAAAGCGTTTGGGCTCGTAGTCGAAGCGAAGTGAGCACATCAGTGCTCGTGAGGCAAGCTTGAGCAGTTTTGGACTTCACATCCTTGAAACTCACAGTGCAGACTCGCTCAAGCCCGGTACCAATGACAATCGCCGGCAAAGGACGAACCTGTTGCCGGCGATTGGTTGTATCCATTGAATTGTCATGAAGACTTAAAACGCAATGAGCAATCCGACTTTGACCATATGGTTATCCCAGTTGCTGGCAAATTGGCCGGTGTAGTTGCAGTTGAGCTTCATGTTGTCGGAGAATTGCCAGGTCACATCACTGGAGACTTCCCATGCATTGCGACCACGATCCACACCCGAGGTATTGAAGCTGTTACCTGCCAGGCTGCTTTGTGTATCGACATTGTCATCGAGGAGTTGGTGACGCCATGATGTTCCCACGGCCAATTGCAACTGCTCATTGGCGAGTTGCAGGTCATAGTGTAAGTTCGCACCCAACTTCACGACGAGGCTATTGGTGTTTTGCTCGCTGATGGTCTGGTTCATGATACCCCCGCCGGTCTGGGTATATGCTTCATCACGAATATGCAGGAATTCAATACCTGCGACGGGTTCGAGTTTAACTGGACATTTATCAAACGAAATGACGTGACCCATGTTCAGCCAACTACTGAGGATTGATGAGTCATATTCGCCTTCTGCGGTAAGTCCCAACAGCGGGTAAATCTGAGTGGTTTGATTTTCGGCAAATCCCAGGGCCAATCCCCCCTGCACGTGAGTCGGGCCGTTTTTCCAGCCAGCGTATGCCGCAAGGTTAAATGCAGTTGTATCGGCATCACCACTTTGGTTTGCACCTTCGACGGAGGCGTTGTACCCGGTCAAGGCCATCCCAAAAAGCCAATGATCGTTGAGTTGACGATCCAACCCTACCGCCCCGCCGTAGGTCTGCCAGGAATATCCCGCAGCGTTTGTGTCGCTGTCCTGATCGCCGAAGCTGTTGATGCTTTGTGCCCAGAGGTTCACACCCCGTGATGGGGTTTGGTTCATGGACTCCAGGGCATCACCGGTGCTAATGGAGTCTGTTGCGGCCAATGTGGTTGTCAGGTCGAAATAGTTATCCGTTTTGGACATGGAATTCAGACGCGTAAGAATCCGACCATCAAGCATGTGACTGATAAGTTGTTGTGAGCCAAGTGTCGCCCCGAGGGTTGCCATGTTGATTTGTGGGATCGCCTGTTGCATGACCTGGACACGCTGGTCTTCGGTGAGTCCATCAAGGATGGTCTTGACGGTCAATGCCTCACCAGTTGCTGTGCTGTTAAAGACCAGGTCAAAAACCTGACCGACAAAGATTTGATTACGCGTCCGGGCGATCGTTTGATAATTCCAACTTGAAATGTTCAGCCAATTGACCAATTGTGTGACCTGGTCATTACTCATATCAGCAATAAGACTTTGAAACAGGGCACTATCGGTATCATCAAAACCAACCGCCAGATCCAAAGCTTCCTGACCGGTGGTGGTGGCACCGACGAAGTACATCACGTAACGGGTTTGTCCCGCAGGTACTTCGACATTCATAAAGGTTTCAAGACCTTCATCACCTGAGCCGCCAAAATTGGATTCTGATTCTGTCATGTTAATTGTATTGGCCGTGACAGTGGGCGCGCCTGGGCCTTGGATGATCCAGAGATTGGCTTCAGTCCCAGCTTCGTTAACGTCACTTGAATCGGATGTAACAATCCAGCGGTCAGCAATGGTTTCAATCAGATCACCACTGGAGGTTCCGACGGTGACTTGGCTTGAGTCGTTACCGGTATTGTTGATCCATTGGACACTGGTGTTAATACTGCTGCCTGTGGGATTGGTCAGCCGTATGACTTGCCGCATGATTGGCGAAGCATTGGTTGCCTGGAACTCCACCTGCACGACCAGGCCACTGATGCTCTGAGCTGGGAGCATCACGTTTAATCCGTTGACGACTGCCTGTGAGATGTCCGCCCCGTAGGCAGTGCCATCAATCCGTAATCCCATGGCGTCATCAAAGTGATCACCGTCAGAGTTAATAAATCCATCGTTTGAGGCAGTAGCATCATTCCAGCCAAACAACCCATCGCCTTGATCATCCAAGCCATCCCATTGAACGAAGGTTGTATCCAGATCAATTGATTGTGCTTGTGTACCTGTTGTCATAGCCAATGTTACAGCCAGACACAACAATAGTGAGAAACGGACCCCATTCATGACTTTTTCCTTTGCCCTGGAATTAATAAATGCTTTTGTAAACTGAACAAGTGTTCTGTTTATCTTCGCAAATATTAAAGGACAGTCAAGTATTTTTACCTAACCTGTCAAGCTTAAAACCCTAATGACGGTTTTGACTCAAAATAACGTTAAAGCATTTAAGACAGGCTTTTGCGGTTTGGCTATTTGATCATCATGACGATCAGGTCATCAATGCCAGGGCATGGTCATGGATAAAGGCATCACATCACAACTGAGAATGATTGATGATGTGAATTGCAGAATTAATAATTTGTTCTTGATTTATGCTGCTTGTGCTTGATCGTTGCTTAGCACAGCCAGTTCAAGATAGAAATATCCAAGATCAGATTTGAAAGGCAAAACGACGAAAGGCAAAGCCTTGGGCCCCCCAACCTTTACATTCGAACCCGCGACTACGCGTGGCAAAGAAATTGATGCATTAATGCCAACAAGATTGGACTTGGCACTACCTGTCACCATATTCATCAGTTCACCCAAAGCGTCAGGCAAATCCGGATGCTTCATATCCATCTCTTCACCAGCAAATTGTGATGCGATGGCCAGCGCAGTCTGCTGAGGAAATCCCAAGACTGTACTACCAATTACATCGCCGGATAAAGAAATAATTGCAACAACATCGACTTGCTGGGTCATCGATCCTTTTAGAAAAGGCTTACCCAAAACAGCAGGAGTCCCCAGCATGCAGGTGAACACGTTCTGAAGAGATGCCACAAACGGCTCGATAAATCGCATATCCATCTTCATATAAACTGATTCCCATTTAATCGATAAGTAACAATGCTATCGACCAGATCAATCACTGGGTTGACCAAAAAAAATAGGCCCGGCTCACCGAAGTGAAACCGAGCCCTTCCGGGGGCAAATGGGATGTTGTCGAGCGATTTGTCTTTGAAGACCAACCATCAATCGACTGACTGAATTCTAACATAAAACAATCTCTATGCAAGGCTTTGATAAAAAAAATATCACATTTCAAAAATATATAATTGATTGGTATCAATAAAATTAAGAAGCTAAAAGAGTCTTGATATATAACGGAAGCTATACATCGTATCCAGACTTACCCCTAAAGGCTACCCTTTGTCATTTTGCTTCTTTTTCAACAACTGTCGTATCATTTTGATAGACAAGCAGTCAGAAGTCATTTACATATTTAGAAACAAATTTCAAAAGAATACAGGGTATCTGGTACTAGTACTGATTACCTGTAAAACCTAACTGACTCCTCGGGCCATTAAATCAGAAACCTGGCAATATTGGACACGTTTCGTTAGACCCATTGAAGCAAAAAAATATTTCTAATAAACAAGCTGCCTGTGATTTGAAAGGAAGGCTAAGGCTCAAACCGGTGATGTAATAACGATCCATTCGCGTAAATCGGATAGGATGTCTGGCACTTAGGTTGTCTCGTAAACATTCTCGAGAATGGGTAATGTCAGAATAAACGTCGTGCCTTGCCCTGCCTGGGTCTTGAATTCAATTTCGCCCCCTACCTGGTGAACCAGATCGCGACAGATACATAGACCAAGTCCTGTCCCGCGACTTTCGTTATTCACATCGTTGGGATCGGCGTTCTGTGTCACAAATGGATCAAATAGCGTGCTCTGAATTTCAGGCGGAATGCCCGGCCCCGTATCACGAATCGACAGTTCAACCATGGGGCCATCGACTGTTGCGGTGATTTGAAGAGTCCCCCCTGTCTTACGTAAAACCTTTCTGGCATTGAGGATAATGTTCAAAACAACCTGCTGGAGATTCAGTGGCGACATCTGTACCTGTACATCAGGCACATCGACGACCAGCTCAATACCATCCTTGGCCGGATCACGTGCAAGGCAAGATAATGTGTCCTGGATCATCTGTGGCAGATTCGAGATCCGCGTCAGATCACTGCTATGTGAGAACTCGAGTATGCATTGACTGATTTTCGATGCACGCTGACATCCAGCAAACGCCTTTTCCAAAGCCTTTCGGGTAAGTTTCGCATCATCAGGTTTATGCATCGCCAATTCCGCATAGCTCATGATGGGCGTAAATATATTGTTCAACTCATGTGCCACTATGGATGACAATGTCCCCAGCGTTGTTAAACGATGTGAGCGCGTCAGACTTTCACGTACAGACTGAAATTGCCGTTCAATCTGCTCAAAATGCTCTAATAACTGCTCAATGCCACCTAATTGGTCGGCATCAGGCATCAATTCGGTATCAGGATAATTCGTGGTCATGGTTTGCTTAATATCGGCCCCCTAGTCGGTGATTCAACATGACCTTGTACACTCAAGACTTATCGGGCGCCAATTCACCATAATATAATAATGAACACTGATCACCTATCTTATGAACAACGTTCAGCGATCGAACGAACCTGCTATCGATACCTGTTCCACGTGGAACCTTTGCTTGTGTATTCGACAATCGCGACTGTAAAAAGCGGATGTACAAAGATAAGCGAATGGTGACAGTACCGCTTGAATCGACTCAGGTTAACTGATGTGAAATACCACATTTGAATCATGACCTGCACAATGTGGCAAAATAGAAATTCATATCTGTATTTTCGTTCGTTCAAACATCATTCCCCAGTCTAGAGCGTTTTACATTCAGATGTAGCGTTTCCGCACAGCATGTCTGCCTGCGCCTATTGAAAAAGCAGGTTCAATAAGCCGCGAGCTGTCAGCTCGCACGTCATCCACAAGGTGATACACTTCAAGGTAAATGTACTTGAGATATCTGTTCATATCAGAAAAGCTGGTGAATGATTTGATTTTGGAATTACTTACCATGTCATATTGCCACTGATGAATACATAGACAATCAGAATTTCAAAGCATTGATGTTTGTGTTGGCTTACACTAATCAGTGTCCAAGTATGTGTATCCGTGGTAAATCAACCTTGAGTAAGGTCGCAATGTGGATGAAATTTACGTCTTTGAAATTTTAAAACGTGTTCATTTCATTTTTACAATCAGGAAATTGTCACCATTTTGATTACGCTTGATATGTACTTGTGTTTGTTTAACAACAAACTAAAAGCAAGAACATACTTTCTGGCAAATGCAGTATTCGTTAAACAGTGGTATTTGGGAGTAGAAAACAGTCAAAATATCTACCAACAAGCCCAAAAAGCCTCATTTACAGCAAAAAAGAGAGAATTATGAGACTGTTCCACGTGGAACCGCTTGCAGGGGTTGCGCGATTGGTTAGACTGATCACAGGAAAAAGGAGTATCCGATGGCTGAAACACGCGCACGATCACCACGTCTTGGCAAAGGCCTTTCTGCACTCTTGACGCAAACCGTTCAAGTTAAACCACCCAAAGCAGAAACCAAGCCAGAACAAACTAAAATTCCGACCGATAACACGGCAACGGAGACAGTGGTTGAAGCGGCGCAGCACAAACCAGGTGATGCGGTTGTCTATCTGCCAATTGAACAAATCGTCCCCAATCCGGATCAGCCACGTAAGCAATTTGATGCTGAATCCCTGCAAGGTCTTTCTCAGTCGATCAAAGCCGATGGGATCATGCAGCCGGTGATTGTACGGCCAGGTGCAGATGATACATTCCAAATCGTAGCAGGGGAGCGACGTTGGCGAGCATCACAAATCGCTGAATTACAAACCGTGCCAGCCATTATCCGTGAACTGTCCGATCAGCAGACAGCGGAATGGTCCTTAATCGAAAACCTTCAACGCGAAGACCTCAATCCAATTGAACGTGCCAAGGCATTTGACAATCTGACACGTGAATTTGGGATGAGTCATTCCCAAGTTGCAGATCGCGTTGGGGTTCAGCGGTCAACTATATCCAATTACTTACGTTTATTAGAGTTACCACAAGAAGTACAGCAATTGGTAAGCGAGGGGAAACTCTCAAACGGTCAGGCAAAGAGCATTGCAGGTTTATCGGACCCCAACCAGCAGTTGGATTTAGCCAACAAGGCAGTCAATCAAAGCCTGAGCGTTCGAGCATTGGAAAAGCTAGTCGCTCAGATGAATGAGAAGACCGATCAAGGTGATACGCCTCAATATGATCCTAATCAGATTACGACACTGGGCAAAAGGGCACATATCCAAGACCTTCAGCAGCAGATCAGTCAGCAACTTGGCACCAAGGTTCAAATCAAACCCGGACGCAAGAAGGGCAGCGGTTCACTGGCGCTGGACTTCTATTCGCTGGATCAATTCGACACCTTCCTGCAAAAACTGGGCGTCGATCTGGCTGAATAAGATCCGTAACAACACATCAATCTTGATCAAATAAACCATGGGATACCTGAGGGTTTCCAATACGCATTTTCTTCACATCTCTTTATTTAACAGACGGTTGCTGCTGTGTAAGACAATGCAGACTTCCCATCCCGATAATGAGCCATTGGCTGGGGATCGGGTGGATGCGGTATCCGGGCATTGCCTGTTCCAGGACTTTGCAGGCCAGTTCGTCAGTCGGTTGCCCATAGGTTGGCAGGAAAATACCGCCATTGGATATCAGGAAATTGGCGTAGCCTGATGGGACCCGCTGGAGCCCTGGTTCAACGCCAAAGACATCGGGATAATCAAATTCCATCACCTCGGGAACAGGTAATTCCACAAGGTTAAACAGGTTCCCATCCTGATCTCGAGCAGTCTTGAGATAATCCCAAAGGACTTGAAGATGCTCATGATCCACATGTGATTTTGGTGCTCGAATTGCTGCAATGGTGTTAGGTGAAATGAATCGGCAGAAGGTGTCAATATGCCCGCCGGTATCATCACCTGCCAGATGAATATGAGGTGTCCACAGGCAATGTCTTGTCCCAAGTGCTTTATGTAAAGACACTTCTACCTGTTCGACTGTCATGTATGGATTACGTGTTGCGGTCGTAAGGCATTTAAGCGGGGTCATCACTGTCCCCTTGCCATTGACTTCCAGGGCGCCGCCTTCAAGGACCATTTGATGGACCCATATCGGCAAATCCGACACCTTGGCAATGTGCTGAGGGACCAGATCATCCTGGTCATATGGGCCGTAATCAGTACCCCAACAGTTAAAACGAAAATCGTGAATCGCCCGGTTACCTTGATCATTGATCACGAAAATCGGGCCATAGTCTCGAATCCAACTGTCATCGGTGGCAATGCGATGATCCGAACACAGCAGGGCGGGTGTATGTTCACTGAGCTTCTTGAGAAAGTACGCAAACTCTGCCTGCGCCTTTGCCAGGGTGTCGCCTGGCCAGGTGTTGGCATTATGTGGCGGGCTGCCCCATACCCCATCATGAGGTTCCCATTCAGCAGGCATGCGATACCCAAGATCAGCTGCCGACTGGTCAGGGCATTGAAGTAAATCAAAATCGTGTATCAGAGCATGGCGTTGCGTCATGCGCACATGATAGCGTCCCGGTGTTTAATGTGAATCGCTATGGCTGTCGGTATTGATGCTGTCTTGAAAATCCAATTCATTTTTACTGCCATGACGTCAGGAGTGCCATAATTTGAAGGCAAAGAAATTTAATAACGTACAGCGAGTCACAGAGGCTAAAACATGACATGCGAAAAAACCGTCTTGTTTGTACTTATTAACTGCTTGGTTAAATAGACTCTTCATTCAGACCTTGGCGTCTTGGTGGTAAGTATCAATTGGGTTTTACTCACCTATGAACATGGCAAAATATCGCTATTTATGCGTCACAATGCCACAGGACAGTTTTTTCTTCAGTCCATGCGGTCTGATATCCTATCAAGTCTGCATTGTGGGTTTCGCAAGATGCAGCAGTCGATACATTTACAGGGTCATAGAGGGGTAGTACACGAATGGACTTTCCAATTTTCCATATGGATTGGGCAGGCAATCGCATGCTCATTGCGGTGATCGCGATCATTCACGTGATGATCAATCATCCGATGGCAGTCGGCATGATGCCGTTGATTACGCTCATGGAATACTTTGGTTTCAAGACCGGCGATAAACGTTGGGACACCTTGGCCAAGAAGATTCTTTTCATCTGCTTTATCGTCACCACGACCGCTGGCGCGCTGACAGGCGTGGGGATTTGGCTATCGACCTCACTGATCAACCCCTATGCCATCGGCTCGTTGATCCGCATCTTCTTCTGGGCATGGTTCACCGAGTGGATCATCTTCGTGTTGGAAGTCTCGCTGATCCTTGCCTACTACCTGCTATGGGACAAGATGCAGGGGAGCATCAAATCCAAACTCAACCACATCCGCATCGGTCTGGCATTGTCGATCTCCAGTTGGGGCACCATGGCCATCATCGTCGCGATCCTTGGCTTTATGATGGACCCCGGCGACTGGACGAAAACACCGGGCCTGATCACCGGCGCGCTTAATCCACTTTACTTACCACAACTCGCATTCCGAACGCCCATGGCAATGGTCGGCGCTGGACTCTTCGCGTGGTTCCTGATGATCTTCTTCGTCAAGAAGGACCGCGAGTTTCGCAACAAGGCGATTCGGTTTGTGTCGATCTGGTGTATCTGTTGGTTGCCACTCTTGTTTGTCGGGGCGATGTGGTATCACGATCGCATCCCACAGATGATGCAGGGGAATATCGATGTCGCCATCGCAACCCAGCAGTGGGCCAATCAGTCGAACAATCTCTTATGGATCACATGGGTCAGCGCGGTGGTCGTGGTTGTGACGGTGACGATTGGTTTGCTTAAGCCCAACTTCATGCCACGCGTTGCGTTGCTTATCCCGTTTATTTTGATCATCGCGATGCTTGGGCAGTTTGAACGAGTCCGCGAATTTATCCGCAAGCCTTACGTCATCGGCGACTACATGTATGCCAACGGTATCCGGGTTGAGGATTACCCGCTATTGCAAAGTGAAGGCATCCTCAAATACGCGACCTATGCCCATGTGCGTGAGATAACCGAAGACAACAAAGTCCTTGCCGGCCAGGACGTCTTTAACATCGCCTGCACGCGCTGTCACACCACGCAAGGGGTCAACAGCGTCGTCGAGAAGTTCGACAATCTCTATGGCAAAGACAAAACGTGGGACCCTGCTGCGATGTCGGCCTACATCAAAGGCATGCACAACGCCCGACCCTTCATGCCCCCATTTCCTGGTAATGACAAAGAACTCGACGCGCTGGTCGCCTATGTGTTGCAAATCAAAGAGACCGGCGAAACTTTACCGGGCATGCAATCCGCTGGCATTGTCATCGCTCCTGAAACAGTCCGCCGATCACCAGTACGAATCTCAGCCGGTGATGCCGATGCGTCGAATGTGACGCCGTGAAGTAAGTGCGATTGTGTTTTTAGCGAAGAACACGAAGGTCACAAAGTTAAGACATTTATTTTTGTTTTGAAACACAAGGACTCGGTAGATCACATTGGAATGACATCTGAAAAACAAACTCTCTGAATTGTTTTTCTTCGTGTCCTTCGTGTTAAAAATCAAAGCTACACCAAGCCAACAGCCTCAAGGATAAACATACAGATGACCACATCACTTTTGAATTTACTTTACCTGGCGCAATCGCAAACACCCGTGCCGCATGACATCCCGCTGCCTCTGCCAGCAGACCGCGGACTCATCGTGGGGGTGCTTATTGCGATGTTCCTGGTGCATATCCTGTTTGTGAACCTGATGCTCGGCGGGACGATTCTCACTGCGTTCTTCCAAGGCCGTAGTATCCTCAAAGGTTCCAATGACGATGATATCCTTGCCTACGAAATCGCCAAGACGATCACGGTGAGCAAATCCATGGCCGTGGTCATGGGTGTCGCGCCGCTGCTTGCCATTAACGTGATTTACACCGTCTATTTCTATTCCGCCAATGCCTTGACCGGCTATGTGTGGATCGGGCTTGTCCCCACTGCGATGACTGCTTTTTTGCTGCTATACCTGCACAAATACACTTGGCATAGCGAGTTTATGCTCAAGCATCGCAAGCTGCATCACAGCATTGTCATGCTCGCTTTGGCGTTACTGCTTTGCGTACCGTTTATCTTTCTGACCAATATCAATCTGATGCTCTTTCCCGACAAATGGGAACAGGTCAACGGCTTTTTCTCAGCCATGTTCATCAATCACAATGTCATCCCACGGTTTCTGCATTTCTTTAACGCATCGCTGGCGGTGACAGGTTTGTTTATGGTCTGGTATGTCGGTTTGCCATCCTTTAAAGTCGAAGGCCGCTTCACCGACTCCAGTCGCGCGGATCTCAAACGCCGGTTCTATAAACTGGCAACAATCTTCACACTCATGCAGTTTGTCATTGGACCCCTAGTCTGGCTGACATTGCCTAGAAATATGGAAATGGTGGGCATGAATGTCGTGTTGACCATTGGCATCATCTTCGCAGTGATCGCGATGATTCTGTTGGCAAAAGAAATCAATGCCAAGGACGAAGTCATCGGCGCATCATTTAAACCGATCGTGCTGTTACTCTCCGTTACCGTACTATGTATGGGAACCGGCAGACATATGTACCGTGAACAAATCCTTATACCTCACACCGATGATATGGAAGACGAAACAGCTATCTACGTCAAATCACGTGATGCAGCATTGGAACTTCAACGTCTCAATGAAGCAGCAGGGGGTAGCGCACTCAATGGCGAATTGCTCTTCACCAAGACCTGCGCTACCTGTCACGCAATGGACAAGGTATTGGCTGCTCCACCCTTGATCGATGTCGCCAAGACCTACAAGGATAATCCCCAAGGCATCGTCACCTGGGCCAAAGCGCCAGGTCGCAAACGTAAAGAGTTTGCTCCAATGCCAGCAATGGGTCATGTCGGTGACGAAAAACTCACTGCGATCGCTGAGTATATTCTCAAGGCAACCGGCAACAGTACGGAAGCTCAACCGGCTGAGCCGACAACAAGCAAGGCAACGGGTGATGCCACACCATCCACATCGACCCAACCTGTCGAATAATCGTTGTATTGGCTAGAGGATGGCAGTCTATTGATTCGATTGATCAAAAACAGACACAACCTGCCAAATCCTCTATCCTGTACGCCCAATGACCCAAACACCAAATATTTTCGTCCTTCCTGATGATGCCGACGCTGTGCGATTGGATCGTTTTGTAGCCGACCGCCTTGGCCAATCACGGGCTCAAGTCCGTAAGCTTCTGGATGCAGGCGCAGTGCTGCTCAACAGCCAATCCATCGACAAACCCGGCACTTTGCTCCAAAGCGGGGACGTGATCCAAATTGATCCCCAAATCCTTGAGCAATCCCAATCCATCGCCCCCAATCCTGATTTGCATATCCCAGTTCTGTTTGAAAATGCCAACCTGCTTATCGTCAACAAACCCGCAGGCATCGGCGTGCATCCGCTCAACCCCCAGCAGACCGACACCGTCCTTAACGGCTTGATCACACAGTACCCGCAAATCCAGGATGTCGGTGAAGGCGCACTGCGAAGTGGCGTGATCCATCGCCTTGATGTCACCACCACCGGCACGCTCATGATCGCGCTCACCAAGCAGGGATACAACATCGGTCGCCGTGCCATTACCTCCAAGCAATACACCCTCAAGCGATACCGTGCCATCATCCATGGCAAGCCCAAACGTGATACCCAAACCCTCCACCGAAACCTGATCATTGCTCAGCATCAACCAGCTAAAGTCCGCGTGATTGCAGACCCCACGACACAATCGCGTAGTTGCTCGATGAGCTATGCAGTGATCCGCTCGGTGAAAAATATGTCAGACATCAGCGTCGATTTACAGTCAGGCTTCCTGCATCAAATCCGAGTCATGATGGCAGACCTGGGACACCCCATCGTCGGTGATACGCTCTATGGCTCGACGCGCGATGACTGCCGTGTCATGCTCCATGCACAGCGAATCAAGTTTGATGACATTGACGTCATCGCCCCCATTCCCGATGAGATGAAAAATGCCCTTGATTGAACTCGAACATCTCGATGATCCCCGCCTTGAGCGATATCACAATCTGCCATCTCAAAAGATGGATCGTGATCCGCTGAATATGATCGTCGAAGGTAAGTTCAATGTCCTGCGGCTATTTGATACCCAGTGGCCTATCGAGTCCGTCGTCGTGGAACGCAAACACCAACACCTTGTTCCCAGGCAGATCATCGAGACCACAGATGTCCTGAGTTTACCCACACCATTGATCTCGCAGACGATTGGCTACGCGTTTCACGGCGGGTTGATCGCATGCACGCCAAAGCCTGCCAACGCAGATTTGGATGCACTGATTAAACGCGATGGGGATCAGACGACACTTGTTCTATGCCCCAATGTCAGCAACACGGAAAACATGGGTTCACTCATTCGCATTGCCGCAGGTTTTGGTGTCACTGCATTGGTATCCGGTGAACAGGCCTGCGATCCCTTTAGCCGGCGAAGTGTCCGGGTATCAATGGGGACGGTTTTTACACTGCCTATCGTGCGTTGTGATGATATGGCAACGCTGATGCAGCAACTCACCAGGCAATACCAGATACAACATGTCGCTGCCGTACTCAGTGACAAAGCAGTGCAACTAAACCAAATCAAACGCAGCGGCCCGACAAGTCTGATCCTCGGCAGTGAAGCTCATGGTATAGACGAACACTGGCTCAAACACGCCCAAGAGCACACCATCATCCCCATGTCCCTGGGCACCGATTCACTGAATGTCGCCACCGCCGGCGCCGTGTGTCTATACCATCTCACGCAGTTGTGTTGATACCATCCGCTTGCGGTTTAGCATTGCTTGTTTTGCACTTGCTATCATATCCTCATGAGTAAAACCTCCGACACCATCATCGCTGCTGCAAAGACCCTTCGTGATGCAGTTAATGCCATGTCCTTCAGCGATCCCACGGCCTATGTTTACAATCCGTTGGACTATGCATGGTCTGCGCACGAACGATATTTAAAACTCTATGCGACTGGCAAAAAGCGCGTGCTGATGCTCGGCATGAATCCGGGGCCGTTTGGTATGGCGCAGACAGGTGTCCCGTTTGGCGAGATCAATGCGGTCACCGATTTTTTGAATATCAATGCGAAAAACGCGACCATTGGTAAACCACCTGTCGAACATCCCAAGCGCATTGTCGAAGGTTTTGCCTGCGAAAAAAGCGAAGTCAGTGGCCGTCGACTTTGGGGATTATTTGCTGAGCAATACCAAAGCCCCAAGGCCTTTTTCAAAGAGCATTTTATTACCAACTACTGCCCGTTGGTCTTCATGGAAGCAAGTTCACGCAACCGCACGCCGGACAAATTACCTGTTACTGAAGCATCGCCATTGTTTGAAGTCTGCGATGCATTTCTTCGGACACTTGTTGAACAACTCAAACCCAAATATGTCATCGGTGTCGGAGCCTTTGCTGAAAAACGTGCGATGCAAACCCTGGCTGACTACTCCGACATTACGTTTGGTCGGATACTGCATCCATCACCAGCCAGCCCGCTGGCCAACAAGGATTGGCCCGGCACTGCAACACGGCAGCTTCAGGAACTGGGCATCTGGGAATGATTTCAAGTCGATTCAATCGCATCGACTCGCTTCTTGACCGTGCGTCGATCCAATCCCAATTGGATTGCTGCTGCTTCATAGCTTCCGACTTTCGCGTAGACCAATTTACAGTATTGGTTGAGCAGCGCGTCAGCAGAAAGCTTGCCATTACACGTTGCATCTTTCAAAGCTTGCATTGGCTCAATTGTGTTTTGCCAGACAAACGGTTGATAGGTCCCACGAATGAGGATGTTGCTGACACACTGCTGCAATTCTCGGATATTACCCGGCCAAGGATAGTCTGTGCCAACCTGTTCGTTAATCTGCTCAATGACCTTCGGCGTTAGAGTTTCACTGTCTGCTGCAACTAGTCGCTTAAGAATGAATCCGACCAGTCGCGTGAGGTCCTGGGGATCGTCAGCTAACTGCTCAGCAAGAGATGGCGTGGTGATGATGTCCGAACAAAGACGGTAATACAAATCCTCACGAAAGGTTTTATCCTGCATTTCACGGGCTAAATCGCGGTTGGTGGCTGCAATAATCTTGCCAGCGAACTCTCTGTTTTTACTTTCTCCTAACCGTTGAAACGTACGAGTCTGAAGCACGCGCAGGAGTTTGACTTGAATGGTTTGATCCAGTTCACCGATCTCATCGAGAAAAACTGCGCCCAATGGCGGGCAAACTTCCAGCCAACCTTTACGGTCGGATGTGGCGCCGGTGAATGTGCCACGCTTGTGTCCAAAGAGTTCGGACTCAATGAGGGTTGGTGATAAAGCAGAGAGATTCAGCGGAAAAAATGAATCCGTGTGATGTTCAGCAAACTGCATGGATTTAGGATCAAACGGGATGTAACGTGACTGCCCAATCGCGCGGGCGACAAGTTCTTTACCTGTTCCTGATGGGCCTGTGATGAGAGTGGTGAAGTCTGCCATCCGTGTGTAAAGGCTGCGGACATAGCGTCGTTCATCATGTGTAAATAGAGACTGCCAGACAGACTGTCTAAGTTGTGACATAGGTTGGGATCGGCCGACCATGCAGGTGTATATATTCTCAAACGCGCGTCGGATCTGAAAGAACACCGCAAACACATGTGCAGGTTGATGACCTGAGGGCATGGTGATATCAGGCAGTTGTAAATACGCAGCAAACTGAGATTCAAATCGTTGATAGATCACGCGCATCTGCCTGCTGTCGGATAAGACATTGGGGTTAGCAAGCATCTGCTCCAGTGACTCACGGGTATTCTCATACAGCAGATAGAAAACCATGTCCTCATACAGATTCAATTCCGTCTCGTCAGGCAATTTATTCTTCGCCATTGCATCTCGTGCAGCAGTAACCAACGACTTGGTGATGTCATAAATCGCATTGATGTTATGCAGATCAATCGCATCAAGGTTCAATGACCACGTGGCATGGTCACCCCTAAAACGCTTACCAAGTAACTGACGTTCATAACCGATTCTCGCGGCATCAAACGGGTTGGCATAGGTGAGTTGCGAAATGATCCGGACTTTTTTGAGTTGGCTGGCTGAGAAAATTGGCATGCATTATTTGTACACCAAAAGTCATTTTTTGTACACACTGAATTTGTTTCAAGCCTACTGAAAATTGGTCTTGAAAATTCAATTTATTGCAAAACAACAACTTACATCTTTATGCGTTTTCTGGCACGGGGTTTGTTTTATGTTTCCTGTAACCCAATCCTTCCCGCTTACAGGAGCCTTGAAATGGAGCGTCGCAATTCAACCCCAATCACCAAGACGTATAGCCCGACTGCAAAGCAGCACGCTTTGATGATCGTGGCAAGCCTCACCATTCTCATTACCCCAATCCTTACTCAGTCAACCCATGCAGCCGGACTGCTCATCGCTGACGGGGGAATGGGGGGGATCCTTGAAATTCAGGAACAGACTGTCAACGTCACCATCAACAACGGCATAGCAGTTACTGAAGTCGAGCAAATTTTCCTTAACACCGAAAGTCGCCAGGTCGAAGCACTGTATACCTTCCCCGTCCCCAAAGGTGCCAGCGTCTCAAACTTCAGTATGTGGATCAATGGTAAGGAAATGATCGGTGAAGTCGTCGAAAAGAAACGTGCTCGTGAAATCTATAACAGTTATAAAGCCGTCCGCCGTGACCCAGGATTGCTTGAACAAGTTGACTACAAAACATTCGAGATGCGTATCTTCCCCATTGGTGCAAAAGCACAACAACGTGTCAAAGTAACATACTATCAAGAACTGGATTTCGACCACGATCAAGCTAGCTATGTTTATCCCTTGGCAACTGTCACTAGAGAAAATATTAATCAAAACACCACCGGCAAACTGGCGATGACGCTGCGAGTTCTCAGTGAAGTGCCACTCGTGGATATGCAATCGCCATCTCATCAAGATGGATTTGTGATCGCCAAGCACTCGGCCAACTTCTATGAAGCAAGCTACGAAACAGACGGCGGCAGCATCGCAAGAGACTTCGTTCTTAACTTTGATATGGCTCGACCACGTACCGGTATCGACATCATCACATCCAAACCTGATGGTGAAGATGGTTACTTCATGCTTACCGTGACAGCAGGCAAAGAACTTGCCCAGCTTGATCAACCCATGGACTACATCTTCGTGCTTGATGTGTCCGGCTCGATGCGGAACAGTTCCAAACTCATCATGAGCAAGAATGCGATTTATGCCTTTGTTAAAGAGCTTTCCAACAAAGATCGCTTTGAAATCATCACGTTTAATGTTCAGCCTGAGCAGCTTTTTAAAACTATGCAAACCGCAGATCAAACCAACCTTGCTCAAGCCAGAAACTTTCTTGACCAACAGTCAGCACGCGGCGGCACCAGTCTTGTCCCGGCATTACAGGCCGCATACAGCTATGCCAATCCTGACCGTCAACTCAATGTCGTAATTCTCTCTGACGGCATGACCGAGCAGGGGCAGAGAGAAACCCTGATGCAGCTAATCAACCAACGCCCGGAGAACGCACGTATCTTTACCATCGGCGTGGGTAATGAAGTCAATCGCCCGCTACTGTCACAACTGGCCAATCAGACCAACGGATTGGCAGCATTTATTTCACAGGAAGATAACTTTGAACGTCAAGCGCAAGCCTTCCGTCGTAAACTCATCCGGCCTGTTGCAACGAATTTGAATCTGAAGTTTGATGGCGTAGAAGTCTACGATGTCGAACCTGCCAGACTTCCTGCACTTTACTACGGGGCGCCACTACGCGTATATGGTCGTTATCGCAACACCACCGAACAAAGCACCGTGAATATCAAAGCAGAAGTCGCAGGCAAAGCATTAAACCAGAAAGCCCCTATCACGCTACCTAAAACAGATGGCGGAAATCCACAGATCGAACGTATGTGGGCATGGCATCGAATCAACTCTCTACTTAATGATAATACCCAAGCCAATAATATCCCACAGGTCATCGGACTTGGTGAAGCCTATTCAATCGTCACTGAGTACACCAGTTTCCTGGTTTTAGAAAACGATTCAGAATACAAACGTTGGAAGATTGATCGTCGCAATGCGCTGCGTATCAAACGTGACAGGGCTGCAAGAAATGTCGTGAATCAACGTCTAAATCAACTCCGGGAACAAGCCATGCAGCAGTTTACGATGGTTGATACATCTGTCAGCAACAACACAAATAACAGTATCTCACCGAACACAACCACAAACATTGCACCAATGCGAAATATCCCAGCAGCGAAGCCAGTACCAACTCAACCCCAGGTCTCCAAACCTCGACCTGCACCCCAGCCTAGACAAAATCGTGGATTTGACATTGATTTTCCATCATTCGGTGGGGGCGGCGGGGCAATTGACCCGATTTCAGCAGGTCTGATCGCCAGCCTCGGGGGCTTGGCAATGATGCGTCGCAAACGCCGTCGAAGTGCATGAATAATCCGTACGTATTCTCAATACTAAAAAGGATATTCAAATGAATACCAATATTAAAGATCTCAATCAATCTGTTTTATATAGACTTTACATAGGTTGCATGATGGCATCAATCACTATATTGATACTCGGCTGTGAGCCTAAGCCAGAACAAATCAACAGCAAAGTATCAAACAATCAACAAAGAGTTGGCATTTATGATTCACGGAGTATTGCCATCGCCTATGTCAATTCACCGACATATATTCAACAAGTACAACCGGTCATGGATCGTAAACATGAAGCTTATACAAAAGCACTCAAAGACGGCGACACACAAACCGCCAACAAAATAAAAGCATGGGGACAAGCTCAGCAGACGCAATTGCATTTACAGGCGTTTAGTACTCAGCCAGTTGATGAAATACTAAAGCAAATTGCAGATCGCCTGCCAATGATCAAACAGCAGGCAGGTGTCAGTCGACTGGTCAGTAAATGGGACCAGGAAGCTATGGCTGCGATTAAAGGTTCTGAGCAAATTGACATCACCATGAACCTGATTGATACCTTGCAACCCACAGCAATGCAGCGTCAAGCAGCCATTGATATCCAACAGCATCATCCCATCACATTGTCGCAGGCAAAACAAATCAATGACTGATGTCAGACAAACTTATTTCAAGCACCTGCATCGGCCTTCCCCATAGACATGACTTGATCGGTCTTGAGCGCAGTTAAAACCAACTGGAATCGTCAAGTCATATGGCGGTAGGAGATGGATGAGCCTTTCCGGGCAGCCGTCCAGTTATGGGGCCAGGTAGTGGTTGCACCCTTGGGGGAACCCATATGAGCGTTTCGAGGGACTTGCCGGGGGATTCCGGGTTGCCGGGGTTTCCATGAATTTCGGGACCGGGGCCGGCAGGGGAAGGTCGATGTTAGAAGGTGCTTGAATAACAAAACGTCACCCGGGGACAGGATTGCATCGCGTGAATGCAGCCTGTCCCCAAATTTTTTACAACAACTATCCTGTAAATCGAACCTGCTGGCAATACATCAATGAGTCGAAATATGAAACCGATATATAAACAATTCATCGCAATATTAATACTTATGCTTCCTGCTTTGATAATCCCCATGATCCCGGGCATGTCCGAACTTTTACAGTATGATCGTTTAGCAATAGCAGATGGCGAAGTGTGGCGATTAATGACACAACATTGGTGTCATTGGTCAATGGATCATCTGTTCTTTGATCTGTTCGCATTTTTAATATTGGGGTTATGGGCAATGCAATACAGTGTCAGAGATTTAATCGTCAACATATTCATATCATCTCTGTTAATATCCGCTGGTATGTTGCTCTGGCAAAACGATCAGCAACACATCCGCGGACTCTCGGGTATTGACTGTGCTCTGTTTGCGATGGTCTTGTTTTATGTCTTCAAACAAGCCTGGCTGGACGACGAATATTTTTGGATGACCGTATCAACGTTGAGCATGAGTGCATTTATTGGAAAAACGATATATGAACTAACTATCGGTCAAACTCTTTTCATGGACGGGCAGGCAGCTGGCGTAACCCCTTTACCGCTGTGTCATTTGATTGGCTTTTGTTGTGGCTTGGTGATACCGTTGTTTAAATACAGCTATAAACCAAAAGGCATACTGATCAAGTCAATTCATACCATTGCGTAAATACTAAAATTATAGGTTAATATAAAAACACACGTCCAATATTGAACGTGTGCATATTTGAATTAGTATTTTAATTGCTGTTTACCACGCATAGGCGACCGGTGCTTCGCCACCGGGTCCAGGCCAGATTTCGTCGAGCTTGGTCATGGTTTCGTCACTAAGCTTAATATCCAAAGCAGCCATAGCACTATTGAGTTGCTCCATCGTTCGCGGGCCAATGATGGGGGCAGTAACCACCGGGTTATGCATCAGCCATGCCAAGGCGACTTCCGCCGGGGCGACACCAATCTCTTTACAGAGTGCTTCATAGGCTTCGAGTTGCGGGCGCATTTTGGCGACTGCCTTGTCAAAGTTTTCACCTGATCTGCGTCCCTTATCATACTTCTCCAATGCACCTGCAAGATAACCACCCGCAACCGGTGACCATGGGATCAAGCCCAGTCCCAACTCACGACAGGCAGGGACGACTTCCAGTTCAATCGTGCGGGTTTTGAGGTTATAAACCGACTGCTCGCTGACTAAACCCACAAGATTTCGGGCGATGCCTGCCTGATTAGCCAATGCAATATCCCAGGCAGCAAAGTTAGATGAACCGACATAGATAATCTTGCCTTGGCGGATGAGTGTTTCCATGGCCTGCCAGATTTCTTCCCACGGGCAGTTGCGATCCACGTGATGCATTTGATACAGGTCGATCACATCGGTCTGCAATCGTCGCAGAGAATCATCACAATGACGCATGATTTTCATTGCTGACAAACTACGGCGATCACGATTCACTTCCGGTTCACCTTTACGCTCGACAGGATTGTAGACTTTGGTAGCAAGCACAATTTGTTGACGCCGACCACCACCTTGGGCAAGCCATCTACCAATAAGTTCTTCACATGCCCCATGATGCGTACTCCAACCACCATAGACATCCGCGGTATCAAAGAAGTTGATCCCAGCATCAATCGCAGCATCCATCATCGCAAAGCTGTCAGCTTCATTGGCATGCCAGCCGAAGTTCATCGTCCCCAGACAAATCGGGCTGACCTGTAAACCTGTACGACCCAGTGAGACATATTCCATGGTAATCAACTCCTCTAATAGTTTAATCCTGAGCTTTAAAACACCAACACACCACGATAAATCCAATCCCCTCATATCGCAATGGTATTACATGTATCCCATGACTGATTGCATGTAACCGTTTGTACTTTTATTCGAAAATTTACAAAGCAGCACCCATGACCCCAACTGTCATCCCGTGGTGATAAGATCAGGCTGGCAGTTCTGCCCCGTGTGTTTCACTAACCTTGCACAAGAAAAGGAGTCACCAATGCCCAGTAATAAGAGCATACGTAAACAAAAGCACAAAACTTATCTGGATACTTTACCTACGACGACGATGCAGGAACTAATCGACTGTGGCAAGTATCCGGCTGATTATATGTTCATGAATGCTGAAGAAATCAGCCGGTGGCAAATGTCACAGATTAAAACTCAAAGAAAAATAGAAAACAAATATGACTTTGAAATCACTGACGAATAACAAGCAAACGCACCACCACAACGACATTTTTCATTTTGTATGCGCGTTCATAATGGGATTGCGTCACTGAGCATAAGTATTTGGCATCTGGCGCTAAAGTGAAACTGTGCTGTTGCATGTAAGATGGGCCGATGCCAATTAGCCTTGCAGCGAACAAGACAGCATGCTTTATCCACATACTTTTACAAGGAACTTCCCATGGCTCAATATACTTTCAAACCACGTGAATTAGATATGGATGATTCATGGGATGTCATAGTGGTGGGCGGGGGCCCTGCCGGTTGTACGGCGGCGGCATCGGCGGCGCGGGAAGGTGCTAGAACCTTACTCATTGAAGCGACCGGCATCCTCGGCGGTATGGGCACATCCGCTCTTGTTCCAGCATGGTGTCCGTTTACCGACAAGCAAAAAATCATCTACCGCGGGATGGGGGAAACCATACTCAAAAAATGCATCGCAGGCATGCCTCATGTCGCTGAGGATCAGTTCAACTGGACACCGATCGATGCTGAACAGCTCAAACGTATTTACGATGATCTGGTTACTGATGCTGGCGTGACGGTCATGTTTCATTCGGTACTCAGTGCAGTTGATGTGGATGATCAAGGTAATGTCCAGGCTATCATTATCAGCAGCAAAGCAGGTCTTACAGCCTATAAAGCCAAGGTCTACGTGGACTGTTCCGGTGATGCGGACTTGGCTGCCTGGGCCGGCGCCGAGTTCCAAAAAGGTGATGAACAGACCGGGGAAATGCAGCCAGGGACCCATTGTTTCCTACTTACCAATGTCGATATGTATCATCACAATCACGGACCATGGCTTCATGGCAGTAACCAAAACAGTCCTGTTCACAAGATGGCAGCGGACCCTGAATTTGATTTGATCATCGACGCTCATGCCTGCAATAACATCGTCGGCCCTGGCACCATCGGTTTTAATGCCGGTCACGTCTGGGGAGTTGATAATACCGACCCGTTTTCACTTTCCAAAGGTTTGATGCAAGGCCGCCGCTTTGCTGATCAGTTTCAACGTGCTTTGGTCAAGCACCATCCCAAAGCCTATGCGGGGAGCTTCCTTGTCAGCACCGGTTCACTGCTTGGTATCCGCGAGACGCGTCGTATTATTGGTGATTACATACTTACCCGTGATGACTATATTGCACGTCGCAGTTTTCCTGATGAGATCGCTCGCAACAGTTACTATCTTGATGTGCATCTGAGTAAAAGTGAAAAGGACATGGCCGAGCCGGAGTTGGACAAGCGATGTGCTCGTTATGAACCAGGTGAAAGTCATGGAATTCCTTACCGCTGCCTGACTCCCAAAGGTTTAAAGAACGTATTAATCGCTGGCCGATGTATTTCAGCCGACCGCGCTGTGCAAGGGAGCACCCGTGTCATGCCGGTTTGTCTAGTGATGGGTGAGGCCGCCGGTTTAGCCGCCGCGATGGCCGGACAAGCACAATCCATCGACACGCATGCGATTGATACAAACGACCTGCGCAGTCGATTGCAAGCTTATGGTGCGTATCTCCCAAAGGTTGATGACAGTCAATAACAGATTGTATGAACCCACAATCCAATACCAGAAATCCCCTCAAAAACACGGGGGACTTCGTAGACAAAGTTGCTGTGAGATTTGCTATTTCAAAAATACACACATGGTCCCTGTTACCAAAATCAGAAGCAGCATGGCTGATAGCAAAGCATTACGTTGGTATGATGTCGGGTTATGAATCAAGCATCAACAATTAAATCGGTGACGGATATTCAATTCGCACAGGCGGGAGATGTGCCATTGCTTTTGGATTTGCATCTGCCTGTGTCAGCGGACTTGCCAGAGTTGGTGGTGTGGTTGCATGGCGGGGGTTGGCGGGGTGGTGATAAGGCTGACTGTCGGGTGAAGTATCTTGTTGAGCATGGTTATGCGGTGGCAAGTGTGAATTATCGACTCACCGATGAGGCTTGCTTTCCTGCACAGATTCATGACTGTAAAGCTGCGATCCGATACCTGCGTGGGCAGGCCAAAGCGCTTGGTTACCGTGTCGATAAGCTGGTGGTAACGGGTGGTAGTGCAGGGGCGCATTTGGCATCTTTGCTTGGGACGACCAATGGTGATGAAGCGTTGGAAGGGACGCTGGGGGATCATCTGGATCAATCTTCGGATGTGGATGGGGTGATGAATTTTTATGGACCCCAGGATTTTATCCTCCGCGCCAAGACGCAGCCGGAAAAGGTGTTCCCGCCGAATTCGATTGTTCACAAGTTGCTGGGGTGTCGGGTGGATGAAAATGAAGCGCTTGCCAAACAGGCGTCGCCGGCATGGCAAGTGGATGAGAAGACCGTGCCGTTCTTGATCTTTCAGGGTGATGCAGACCCACAGGTTTTACCGGATCAGCAGGAGAGCTTGATGACCGCGCTGGCGGAACACGGGATTGCGCATCGGTACTTCATCGGCCCGGGCTTTGTGCATAGTGATATGAGGTTTTATGACGCCCCATATCGTGAGCCGGTGTTGGCATTTCTCGATGAGATTTACGGTGCGTGATCTTGCGTGCATATTCAATGCAAGGCATCAGCAACACGCAGTATCGCAACTATTTTGAATACGCATATCAACACGTCTCAGAGTCTACCCGTCTGAACCCCATTGGGTATGGGGAGTGGAGGCGAGCAGGTTGTCTTGATTGATCGCGTTGATGAAGGCGCAGCCCCAATCGCTTTTGGGCAAATCGACGATGACGGCCTGACCATCTTCGCAGGTTTGGACGGGGACTTCTTGCCAGTGTTTTTCGGGCCACCATGTATGTTGTTTGTCGGTGGTATAGAGCAGGGATGCAGCGGTGAGAGGTTCTTCAAATCGGGCGATGAGCTTGCCGTCTTCCTGGTATTGTTCGGTCCATGCGGGCAGGTCGGGGGTTTGATGCAAAATATTGTTTACAAAGGCAAGGATTTCGCGCGGGGTCTGTCCTTCCCAGTGTCCGTGATCCATCCGCAAACGTTGGACGAGGGTGACGGGGCCTTGGCATTGGAGGTAAGTATTCTGCCAGGCAGGGGGATGGTAGGCGAAGTCGTTGGTGCCGTTGACAAAGAGCATGGGATAGGTGACTTGCTCGATATAGGATGAGGGGTCGAAGTTTTCCATCCACAGTTCGGTGAGTTCATCTCCGAGGATGTTAAAGCCACTTTCGGCTTCGGGGTTGTTCATCCAGGTTGATGCCGCAGTGAGATGGCCACAGCCGTAGACGGGGATGGCAAATTTATTTCTGTCATCGAGTCCTGCCGCCAGACAGGTAAGATATCCGCCCCATGAAATCCCAGTCATACCGATGCGGTTTTCATCGACCTGCGGAAGTTGGGCAAGGATGGTATGAGCGCGGAAAATCGCAGCGATGGCATGGTAGGACCAACATTCTTTGATGCCGACACGCAGGTGATCGAACTTGCCATCATGCTCCTGATTGGGGCCGTAGTCCGGCAGCTTCATATCCTCGCCATCACAACCGCCAAGGTCCATGGCAATGGCTGCATAACCCGCATCGTTCCACATGCGAACCCAGTATTCGTAGGCTTTACCACCGCCGCCGTGAATCAACACAATACCCGGCACTTTGCCATCACGTTCCCAGGCCGAGGTCTTGGGCAAGCTCATGTAGGCAAAGACGCTCGTGCCTCGACCGCGATAGGGTTCATTGGCATAGGTGATCTTCTGGACACCATTGGGGGTGCCGCCCTGATCGGTGACAGTAACGGGTTGACGCAGAGCGTTGATGTCCCATGGACCGGTTTGGATGGACATGGTTTGAACCTTATGAAAAGGAGCACCGGCGGTTAAGCCGATGCTCGTTTGGTTTGTGTTTTTCAAGGCAAGCCCCGGAAGCCCCGGGGACTAAAGTCCCGCGGGCTTTAATGTGTCATTGTAGCGCATTGGCAAGTTGGTTATGCGACGCCGACGGCAGCTGCGTCACGGGTGGACAACATCACGTCGTTGTCTTCCCATGTGTAGGCTTTGACGGTACCATCGCGTTTCCAGCTTCGGTCGCATCGCGGTTGATCTCGCAGGTCGATCACTTGCAGCGTATCACCCTCGACGGTCACCTTGGAAATGCCACACATGTCCGCAAGGTCTGTTGGGTCAAATGCACTCAGATCCGCCCCCTCAGTCCTGGCAGGTAAAACCAAGCCCAAATCCAAGGGGTTGTCCAGGTCGTTGGCCTGGCGGAATTTTTCCAACTCCCGCATCCAGCCGTCCCGCTGTTTCATCACCGCATCCCATTGATCACTGACCGGGATCTGCTTCATGCAACTGGTGTCCTGGAAGGTCATCAAATGCACGCACTTGGCATCATCACCTTCGAGCGCTCGCCATGCTTCATCCGCAGTGTGGGGCATGATTGGAGCCAGCAGACGAATCAACACCGTACTGATGCGATACACCGTCGCCTGAGCACGCTTGCGTCGCAGACTTCCGGGGGCATCACAGTACAGACGATCCTTCACCGCTACCAGATACTCCGCAGAAAGCGTGTCATTGCAGAAGTTGTACAGCAGTTCTGACGCACCACGGAAGTTGAAGTTGGCGTAGCAATCCGTCACCTTGTCGGAGAGCTTGATGAGTTGGCCAATCGCCCAGGCATCGATGCTGGTAGCTTCTTTGTCGGTGAGTTTCACCTTGTCGGTCTCTTTGTCAAAGTCACTGAGATTGCTCAGCAGGAACCGGATGGTGTTACGAATTTTGCGATACTCTTCGCCAGCAAGTTTGAAGAAGGCGTGATCGACCTTGATGTCATTTTCGACATTCAGGCGACTGACCCACCAGCGACAAACGTCTGCACCAAACTCCTTAAGCAGGTCAGCCACATCAAGGGTGTTGCCCAGACTCTTGGACATTTTCTTGCCATCTTTGTCGACCATGAAGCCATGGGTCAGCACGGATTCAAAGGCAGGCTTACCGGTCACGCCGATGGCAGGTAGCAATGAGTGTTGGAACCAGCCACGGTGTTGGTCAGACCCTTCGAGGTACAAGTCGGTGACGCCATCGCCAGCATCACCTTTGTCCAAACCGCGCTTGCGCATGCAGGCATTCCATGATGAGCCGGACTCAAACCAGACATCGAAGGTGTCGCGTGCTTTGTGCAGTTGGAAGAGTTCCACATCCTTGACCCATGCGGGTGCATCGGGGTCGGAGGCAGCATCATAGGTCGCCAGGATTTGATCCGGTGTTGCCACGAACCAGCTGTCGGAGCCATGTTGACCGAAGCATTCAGCGACGGCTTTGACGGAGGCAGCAGTAAGCAGCGGCGCCCCCTCGGTTCCTTCAGGTGGATAAAACGCGGGGATCGGCAGACCCCACGAGCGTTGACGGCTGATGCACCAGTCGGGGCGCGACTCAAGCATGCCACGCATGCGGTTACGACCCCATTCGGGAATGAAACGAATTTTGTTGGCTGCATAGTCCATGGCAAGTTTGCGCATGGTGCTTTGACCTGCCGGCGAGCTAAAGTCTTTGTCGACGCCGATGAACCATTGTTCGGTCGCACGGAAGATCACAGGGGTCTTGCCACGCCAGTCATGCGGGTAGCTGTGCATGAACTTGTGGGTGTGGAAGAGATGGCCCGATGCGATAAGGTGATCGACGACGAGGGGGTTGCCATCCCAGATACTCTTGCCGGTGAGCCAGTCGGGAGCGGTGTCGTCGAACGTGCCATCACCTTGTACGGGGCAGTAGATGGGCAGGCCTTCGCGGAGTCCGGTTTGGTAGTCTTCCACGCCGTGTCCGGGGGCGGTATGCACCATACCGGTGCCGTCTTCGAGAGTGACGTATTCGGCATGGACGATCTTGCCGGTGTGATTGACGAAGGGGTGCTGATAGGTCAGGCCGATGAGTTCGGAGCCTTTGAAGGTTTTGATGGGTTGAAGATCATCGAAGCCTTCTTTGGCGAGTACTTTTTCAGCCAGTTCCGTCGCCAGCACGACCTTGCGGTCACCGATTTGGTACACGCCATATTCATAGCGTTCGTGGACTGCGACTGCGATATTCGCAGGCAAGGTCCACGGCGTGGTCGTCCAGATCATGATGCTGTCAAAACGAGATTCGCCGCCCTTGGCATCATCCGTTAAATCAAATATCACAAACACCGACGTATCTTCACGGTCTTCGTATTCAAGTTCGGCCTCAGCGAGCGCGGTTTGATTGTCGATCGACCAATGCACCGGCTTAAGCTGACGGAAGACCAAACCTTTTTCGACCAATGCGGAGAAGACTTCGATGACGCCTTGCTCAAAACCAGGGTCCATCGTCAGGTACGGGTTATCGTAATCCGCGATGGTCAGCAGTTGCTTCATCTGCCCCATCTGCTGTTTGACGAATTTCTCAGCATAGGTCTTGCACTTGCGGCGGATTTGGATCGGCTGCATTTGCCGTGCCTTGTCACCCAGATCCTGCATCACCTTGTGTTCGATGGGCAAGCCATGACAATCCCAACCGGGGATGTAAGCACAGTCCTTACCCGCGAGTGTCTGCGTGCGGACCACAAAATCCTTGAGCACCTTGTTAAGCAGGTGTCCAAGGTGAATCGCACCGTTGGCATAGGGCGGGCCGTCATGGAAGACGAACTTGGGTGACCCGGCACGTTCCTTGCGGATGGCGTTATACAGGTCGAGTTTGTCCCAGCGCTTGGTGGACTGCTGCTCGTTCTGCACCAGGTTGGCCTTCATCGGGAAAGCAGTCTTGGGCAGGTTCAGCGTGGCTTTGAAGTTAACTTTTTTAGGCGTATCGCTCATATCGGTTCTCACTTTTGCAGAACCCAAAAGTATAAGCCATCAGACGGGATTCCGCGAAATTTCACGAATAGCAAAGTAATCAATTATGTGTACAGCATTGAATTTGATATGTCACCAAAATGCTTTAAAGCAATAATGCACAATATTTTATTTTATAAATTAAAATTACTGATTGCTATCAGTTCCATTGACCGATATAATTTACATAGCTGGCAGGAAGAAATTCGGCTCCATCGCCGTGTGGAACACTTCGGGGTTCCCTATATCCGCTGGCTTTTTTTATGTCCTGAAACCCAATTTTATCGGTCGTTTCTTGGTGTAATACTCTCCAGTACCCTTTGCCCTCGTGTCATCTCGGTCAATAATCAGGCTGACCTTTTCCCAGATAAAATCTAAATACCGATGTTCTTGGCGTTCAAAACAACGTTGCAATGCCCAAAGGAAATAATCTACTGCTTGTAGACATGCAATTCGTTTGGGATCTGATGCAATCACTTCAATTGGGGCAGAACTTTCAATTCCCCATTTCTGGCGAACTTTCGTTTTAGCTTGTTCCAGACCAGCTTGGAAAGCTTCAGTACGATCACTGGAGCCTCGGCGGGCAAACACAATGCGATATGCATCATGTTTGTGCAAACGATTTTCAAACAAGATTGGGATACAACTATCGTATAAATGGTTAGGTTGGTAGCGGTAACTGGAACTGACTATGTTATGTTCCAAAACTTTCTGAGCAATAACCTTCTTGTCTCGAATCACAGCATGAAAATGCAAATCGTAAGCCAGTAGAAGTTTGAAAACTTCACGCCGGACCTCGGGAATATCATCCTTTGCGTGAAACATCAAAGCAGTTTTCTTATTTTCAGGCAACATGGATGCAACGGTTGCTAGATATGGATCATTAAGTAATTTTTGGCGTAAATCGTTTAGTGCATGAGCCAGCTTCTCAGGGGTTCTAATATCCAATTTACCAAGAATAAAAAATCGCGAACAACCATTCTCCCCAACAATGACTTTTCCTTTGCTCTTCGACTTGGCTTTGAACAAAGTTGGGTCACCTGCTTCATCCACATAGTAATAATGAATATCTGGCTTGGACGACTCGTTAACTTCATCTGACAGAATGTTCCCCGTATTCAAATTGTCAGACTCTTGACCAGGCATCAAATGGACTCCATTTTGAAGTCGGGCAAATTAATACTCTCACATACATATCAATCAACTCATATCCGCCTGGGTGATGGCGATGAGTTGATCCAAGGCGGCTTTGGCTTTGCCGGTGTCGATGGCGTGCTGGGCCAAGGCGTAGCCGGTGGCTAAATCTTTGGCGATGCCACCGACGAGCAGGGCGGCACCGGCGTTGAGGCAGACGATGTCGCGGGCGGGACCTTTGTCGCCGCCGAGGATTTTTTCGATTACTGCTGCCGATGCTGCCGAGGAGTCCACTTGCAGGTCTTCGACGCGGCAGGGCTTGATGCCAAACTCAGCGGGATTCACATCGTAGGTACGCACCTCACCGTTTTCGACGCTGCTGACACGGGTTTTACCCCAGGTGATCAGTTCATCGAGTCCCTTGCCATGGACAACCATCGCATGCTCCGCGCCGAGGTTGGCGAGCACCTTGGCGATGGGTTCGGTCAGATCGTGAGAGAAGACCCCCATGACCTGACGAGTCGCACCAGCGGGATTGGTCAGCGGGCCGAGGATGTTGAAAATCGTGGGGATGCCAAGAGCCGCACGGATTGGGGCAGCATGCTTCATAGCCGGGTGATGGGCCTGCGCAAAGCAGAAGCAGAGTCCCGCCTTGTCGAGGCAGTTGGTCAATGTTTCGCCGGACACCATGAGTTTGACACCCAGGGTCTCGAGGACTTGGGATGAGCCGGATTTGCTGGTGACTGAGCGATTGCCATGCTTGGCGACGACCAGATCATTCTCACGTCCGGCACCGGCTGCGACAATGGCAGCGGCGGTGGAGATGTTAAACGTGCCTGCATGATCGCCTCCCGTGCCACAGGTGTCGATGGCGGTGAGGCCGTTAGGCACAGTGACCTTGGTGACCTTGGAGCGCATGACGGTGGCAGCGCCGGTGATCTCATCGACACTGGCCCCGCGTTGCTGGATGAGTGCGAGGA
Organism: Phycisphaerales bacterium UBA7800; assembly: GCA_002480565.1. Classification (GTDB taxonomy): domain Bacteria; phylum Planctomycetota; class Phycisphaerae; order Phycisphaerales; family Phycisphaeraceae; genus UBA7800. The sequence continues at coordinate 159,789 of DLCK01000026.1, forward strand.
TTGCTCCCACCGCAGCAGGCTCGGCAGTGCCGGTCATGATCTGTTCAAAGACCTCAACCATCTGCTTGCGGCTTAGGGTCAGTTCGTTAAGTAGGGCGGAGAGAATGTCTTTCATTTTTTTCAGGGAGTAGGGAGTTAGGGAATAGGGAGTAGGGAGAAGACAGATATGAACCATGTTGGCTTATTTGTCTTATCCTAATCACTAATCACTAATCACTAATCCCTCCCTTATCACAATCCAACAATTTCAGTTAAAAACAGCAACACGGCGGCGGCGCCCGCTAAGACGGCGAAAATCTGACCGGCGAGTTTGAGGCTCTGAACCGTCATCACAGCCAACCCTGGATTGGGGATTTTCACGGCCTTGTACACCACCGCAATGGCCAAGACCATCGGCAAGAGCAGCCACAACCAATACCGGTCAATCGGCAAGGGGTCCAGAAACGGACGCCATGCACAGGTCAACGACATCAAAGCGAGTATCGGTGTCATCCTGCCACCTTTCGTGCCTTGGCGGTATTGCGCTGAGCGGATCGATCCAGGACATCATAAAAAATAAACAGATTCAGCAGTCCAGCCAAAGCGGTATAGAGAATACCGATTTCGTTGGGTCGACCGAAGCTTGGTTCATAGGCGTTGGGATAGGCAGGTGTCCCCAGATAGGCGTTGCTGCCGGGCTGGGAATTGGGTTGTGACATCATGGTTTTGCTGCGGACCACTGCCAGTACGACCGCCGGACCGTTGAACATTTGCCCGAAGAACCATGCCCGATTGAGCTTGAAATCCAGTACGCCCATACCCCCGATCATCAATCCGCTGAGAAACAGCCCGGTGATGGTAACCAGCAGGATCAACCCGCGTCGGACATCTCCCATGGCAATGTGTCCCAGTCCTGGGCAGACCCACGCAAGGACCAGATATCGAAGGTCCGGCGGGGCGGATTTCGTTGATTTTTTTGAGCTCTTTGCACCAGCTTGTAAATCAGACATCAAGTTCTCACAGGCATATAGCCGAAAACTTTTTCGGCGGGGGACATTTGAGCGTTGACAAACGCTCGTTGAACGATAGTGTAACGGCGCAAGTTTACCTCGCCAATTCGCGTTGGTCAGGTTTTTGATGCCCCTAGCCCAGGATCATAGATACCGTTTATGGAGATTTTCCCAATGTCAGAGTGGACCCGAAACCAAATGCTTCGCGCCGGATTGATGCATGCAACCGCTACAACCGCTACAACCGACTGGCAAATGGCTTTAGATGATGAGGATGACTTTGAGGACATGGATGATATGGACGATGAAGATGATGACTTCCTCGATGATGAGGATGAAGATTTGGACGATGACGACGACGATGTGTTCTTTGACGACGACGAGGACGAAGACATCTTTGGCGACGATGACGAAGATGATGAAGAACTCGACGACGATGAAGATGATGACGACGAATTCGACATCGACGAAGACGACTGATTACGGCTGGCAGCTTCCCCCGATCCTGCTGGTTTAACCTCAGGAGATATGGGTATGTCTGACACGACCCCCGCAGAAGAAAACCGTTTCCAAGGCCCAGACCGTCGCAAGGCAGTTGTCGATAATCGCACAGCTCATACCGGTCTAGAACGCCGCCGAGGTCCCGGTCGTCGACGCAGTGACTTCATCAAGTCCGCTGAAGAAGGCGAAATGTCACGCGAACAGTTCCTGTTTGTATGTGCGATTGACGCCTACAAAAAAGCCAATAACAAACCTTACCCGTCTTGGACGGAAGTGCTCGAAGTTATCCGAAAGCTCGGATACCGCAAGACTTGCGCAATGGCAGTAGAGTTGAATAACTGCGAGGATTGGACCGAAGCGTCCGACGCTCCAGCATTCCCCAACGCCACCGAAGCAGCATAACAAGCCAGATTGGGCCCAAGCAATCAAGTAAACACCTGCGCGACAAGTGCAGGTGTTTTTTTGCGTGTTTTTTTCAAGATCAAGACGACTTTGGCAAGTCCAGCTCAACGGCTTTTACCACAAAGTCACAGAGCAAAGACAGGTCTTGTGATCCTGTTTCTCTGTTTTTCCTCAGTGTCTCTGTGACTCTGTGGTGAATCCATCGACTGTGGGATTGGCATTGCAATTCGAAATTCGAATTTAAACCGCTATCATCCATCGCATGTCCAATACCCCGCAGTCACCGCTGCCTTATCGCATTGCTGTTCTCTGTTACCTGTTTGACGAGGAGGGTAATATCCTTCTGCTGCATCGACGCAAGGAGCCGAATATCGAGCTCTACTCGCCCATCGGTGGCAAGCTTGAACAGGACCTTGGCGAATCGCCCACCGCAACAGCCGTCCGGGAAATCGCAGAAGAAGTCAACCTCACCGTCAACCCAGACCAACTGCATTTGACCGGCATCGTCTCGGAGACCGGCTTTCTGGACAGCATGCACTGGCTGATGTTTCTCTATGAATTGACCGTCCCGGCCAACGTTCTTGAAGGGACGTTTGATGAAGGTCGCTTGGAGTGGCATACCCGTGACAACCTCATGAACCTGCCGATTCCCGACACCGATCGCAATGTGATCTGGCCTCTGTTCTGGCGTTACCGACACCAATTTTTCATGGCCCATCTGAACTGTCAGAATAATCAGGTTCAATGGCGCATTGAACAACCTGCGGCTGATACCACCAACTGGACAACTGATCCGGCCCGTTAAACCGCTTGCGGATTAGCGCTGCAACATCTGATGAATACCAACACACGCCCCGAAAAATTCGTTTGGTAATTTTTAAAACGCAGGTCACTGATTCCGAGACAGAGGCACGATCAAGGCGTCGGTGAATCCCATCTGCTTTTGAGCGTGAGCCGCTGACGCATAATCTGTGAACCGTCCGACATGCACGCGGAAATAGGTTCCGGCATTGGTGCTGAAGGTCTGGGTGATCTGTGGTAAACCCACTCTCAAATACTGTGTCCGCTTGGCGACATCTTGAACCCGATGCTGAGCATTGGTTTGAGAGCGATAAGCCCCGACTTGTAATGTAAATCCGACGGTCGCCAGGTAATTGTCGATTTGCTTGCCGATGGCAGCATCCCGGTTATACCCCCGAGCCAGTAGCAGACTACTCCGCGCCGCCGGCCAGAATCCGAGTTTTTGTTGAGCGATCCCGGCCTGGAAGTAGGCGTTGGCTCGATCCTGCCCGGCCAGTCTTGTTGCCGCGTTGCCAAAGGCGATTGCCGCATCACGGAATTGGTCTTTGCGGTTGTAGAGGAATCCAAGTTCCGCCCAGGCGTCACCTGCCAATGCATTGTCCGTGCTTGAGGTGGCATCGGTGAGGTATTGTTGGGCTTGTTTGTCGTTACCCAGTCGACGTGCCGAAACGCCAGCAAGGTATTGGCCCTGGGTTGAGAGATCAGGGTTGGACACCGTCGCCACCCCGGTTGCCAGGCGATAGGTCTTGGCATAGTTCTGCTGGTCGAAGGCTTTCTGGGCATCCTGAAGCTGATGCCGATAGTGGTCTGCACCACAACCGCTGAGGCCTATGGCAAATAGGAGTCCAGTCACGATCCACATTACACGTTGCACTTAATATCCCCTTAGGGTTGGCGGGTGTCATCAAACGGCGTTTATCAGACATTGTAGCCATTGTACGGGTTTGACAATTCAAAGGCATTGTAAGTTCAGAAGCTCGGATCAAGACGGTGCCGATTGCTGAAAAAATGGATATGCCACGCCTTGGTTTGTGGACATCAATGGTTATAGGGCATTGAGCCTTGGTTTCTTGGGTTTAAACGGTGAATCGGACCAAACTCATGATGGTGATAGGCCGATACGTAAACAGTGAGTGCTAAACAACCAACTGGTATTGACAGGTTGCCCCGATCCACCACCCAGGCTCATCATCCCTCCATTTGGAACGATGCTCCGATGCGTGCCAAGATCATGCTTTTGATCGCCATCGCTGCGGTCGGAGGCTGTATCGTCGGGATGCTCGAAGTCTACATGGGTCAGCATGCCTACATCATGGCTTCAGGACTTGGCGGGTTGTGTCTGGTTCTTTTTGGCCTTTCCAAAGTCTGGTGCTGGATGCCCTTGGAACAGCTTATCAAGCAGCTTCAACGCATTGACAAGACTGACCGTCCCAAGCAGATCCAATCCCTGCCACTGCATCGTGTTGATGAAGTAGGCCAACTGGCAAGGATTGTGCATGAACTGATGGCATGGACGATCCGCGAACACATTCAGGCTCGGCAGCTTCGCAAAAGCTTTGCCGATGAAGTCCACAAGGCGATTAACCGCGCGACCACCGACCTGAAAAACATGGCCATGCGCGATCCACTGACCGGCTTGGGTAACCGTCGATTTGTCGATGAAAACCTTGAAGAGTTGGTCCAATCAGCCAGACATACCCAAACCGATCTGGTGTGCATCACCTTTGACGTGGACAATTTCAAACAGGTCAACGACACCCTGGGCCATGCCGTCGGTGATGAACTGTTGATCTTCATCGCATCCTTGATCCAAGCCTCAGTCCGTGGTGACGACTATCCGATTCGACTGGGTGGCGACGAATTTGTGTTGCTCATGCCCGGCTGTGATATGGATCATGCCACGCGAATCACCGGTCGGATGGTGGTGCTGTTTCGCCAGCATGTACAGATGGCATTCCCACAGGTTCCGGTGAGTCTATCGGTGGGATTGGCATCACTGGCTCAGGACAGTCCCGCAGATGGGCGCGGTCTCATGGAGTTGGCCGACCAACGGCTTTACGAAGCCAAGCGTGCTGGCAAGGACCAGTTGGTCTCACGTTAAGAACGCTGTTCAACTCATCATGTTAGAAATCCAGTCTTAATCGAGCTTTAACATGGATTTGGCCGATAGAGGATTCTATGTCGGCTGATTCAAAACCTGTTATTGGGCATGTCCTTCACCAACTGGCGTACGCCGGTGCTGAGGTGTTGGCTGCAGCGTTGGCCAGGCAGCTTGCCGATCGCTATCAAACCGTGTTCCTTTGCCTTGATGGGTTGGGGAAACTCGGTGAAGCACTGCAATCCGAAGGCTTTCGCGTCGTCGAACTGGGTCGCAAGCCCGGCATTGATCTGGCGGTCTCCAGGCGAATTAAACAAGCTGTCAAAGAGCATGGCATTGATCTGTTGCATGCTCATCAATACACGCCGTTTTTCTATGCCTCACTGTCACGTAAACTCGGTAGCAAGCCACCATTGCTGTTTACTGAGCATGGCAGACATTATCCCGATCAACGCAAACTCAAACGGGTGATCGCCAACAAGTTTCTCTGGCGTCAGCATGATCGCGCAACCGCCGTGGGCCGATTTGTCGCCAGGGCATTGGTGTCCAATGAGGGCTTCCCGCGTGCGGATGTACAGGTGATTTACAACGGCATTGATCCCGACACGTTCATGCTGCCCAACCAGCAACAGTTACGCTATCGCATGCGAGACGAGTTGAAACTCACCGAGGATCAACCGGTGATCCTGCAGGTCGCACGGTTTCACCCGGTCAAGGATCACGCGACATCCATCAAAGCCTTTAGCCATGTCGTTGAGCAATTGCCCAATGCCGTGTTGTTACTTGCAGGGGACGGCCAGGACAAACCGGTGATGCAAGCGTTGGCCAAGCAGCTGGGCGTCGCAGACCATGTGCGATTTCTGGGCGTCCGAACCGATATCCCGCACCTGATGACCGCCGCCGATGCCTTTGTGCTTTCAAGTCTCAGTGAAGGTATCTCGGTGACATTACTCGAAGCCATGGCATCAGGCGTCCCCATCTGCACCACCGATGTAGGCGGTAATGGTGAAATCGTCGAACATACTGTCACCGGTCTTCTATCCCCAAGACAGGATGCCAAAGCGTTGGGTGCCAACCTGGTGCAAATGCTCATTGATCCACCACTGCGACAAAAATTCGTCGATGCCTCACGTCGCAAACTGCTGGCTCAATTCAACCAGCAGCAGATGCACGATGCATATACAAAACTCTACGACTCAATGATTCATTGACATAAGTAATTCGCCACGCCAAAGATACAGGCCATTCACATTGGCGGATTGCCGCGCGTTGTTTATCATGACCACTGAATGTGTCGATCAAACACGTAAGACTTGCCATGAATGACCAACCTCAATTAATGATTTTTGATGACGGCCAAGGTGCCTTTACACCTTTGACCGATCTCCGCGCGGTCTTTGAGCTTCGGACTGGCAAGCACAGTACCCAAAAACGCATCGAACACCTCACCGGCTTGCCAACCCAGGCCATCCAAGTCCCCAAAGCACTCCAGGCGGTGATGCTCGAACGCTATCCCAAGCTGGCAGTCAACACGCCTCCGACCACCGCAGGTGACTGGCTGACCGTCAATGGTCGTTGTGCGGATCACACCATACTCACACAGATTGCCCAGCTCCAGTCCGGCCAAGCCATGCAACTGGCCGACGGCACTCCCGTGGCAGCACGCGTCAATCTCACCGACTCCTGGGATTGGCCCCAAGATATCACGGTGACGCAGCTTGAGGACAACACGCTGCTGACGCGCGTCTGGCAGATTCATAACCTGCTGCACAAGAACCTCGTCAACGATATCGAGCTCTGCCAATTCCCGATGATCGGACGAATTGAGGATCGCTATCACGGCGTGACCGTTTTCGGAGACCATGCCATCAAGGTGCACCCGTCGGCTACGCTTCAACCGGGCGTGATTCTCAACAGTGAAGACGGGCCGATCTGCATCGACGAAGATGTACTGGTCGAAAGCCCCACAGTCATCCAAGGCCCATGCTCAATTGGCAAAGGTTCGATGATCGCACCCATGACCCAACTCCGCGGTGACACTGTCATTGGCCCGGTCTGCAAAGTCGGCGGTGAGATCAAAGCAAGCATCATCGCAGGCTATTCCAACAAAGCTCATGCCGGATACCTGGGCAATGCGCTGGTGGGTTACTGGGTGAATCTCGGTGCGGACACCACCGCCAGTAATCTCAAGAACACCTACAGTCCGGTTCGCATGCAGCTTGCTCCCAACCTGCCTCGCGAAGATACCGGCCTGGCAAACCTCGGCCCGGTCATCGGTGATTATGTTCGCACCGGTATCACCACCCGGATGCCTACCGGCACCGTCATCGGCACAGGGACGATGATCGCTCAATCCACCTTCACGCCTACCTGCGTCAGTCCCATGCGATTCATCACCGACAAAGCTGATGATGCCTACGCACCTGACAAACTCATTGCGACAATCAAGGCCATGATGAGCCGACGCGACCAACAACTCACCGATGCCGATGCCAATCGCCTGCGCGATTTGGGTTGATGCCTTAAATCCAATCTCTATTAAATTTCCACTGCAACCGGCAAGACCTCCTGGACGTACCGTAGTTACCCGTCATGTCTAAAACCCATTCCGCATGGAGATTGATTGATGCTTAAACCGATCAGCCGGGCCTTGGTACTGGTATGCCTGTTGACTTGCCCTTGTCTTGCAGACATTAAAACCTATATCGACAAGCCCGATGACAGCTATGCCTACAAAGTTGTCCAAGAGCAGCAGGTCATGGGGGTCAACATCCGCGTGGTCGATTTCACCAGTCAGACATGGGAAGACAAGCCCTGGCAACATTGGTTATTTTTGATCACACCCAAGGTGATTCAACATCCAGGCAAAGCGATCCTGATCATCGCAGGTGGTTCGAATCGACCGGGTATCCCCAAGCTCCCCAAAGAAGTCGGCTTACTTGCCAGCACCTGTGAACAACTAGGTGTCCCGGTGGCCATTTTAGCCCAAGTCCCCAATCAGCCACTTTACGACAATCTTCGCGAAGACAATCTCATTGCCCATAGCATGACGATGTATTTTGCATCGGGTAATGAGGAGCAGATTCTACTCCTGCCGATGGTCAAGTCCGCAGTCAAAGCCATGGACTGTATCTCCGAATTAATGACCGAATCGCATGGCAAGCCCGTCGACGAATTCGTCGTCAGCGGTGCATCCAAACGGGGCTGGACAACCTATCTCACCGCAGCTGTGGATCAACGCGTCATCGCAGCAGCACCGATGGTCATCGACATGCTCAAGCTACCTGAGCAGATGGAAAAACAAAAACAGGTCTACGGCGAACAACTCAGCCCCAAGATCACGCCTTACACTTCGCGCGGTGTTTTACAGAAAATGCAGACCGAAGATGGCAAAGCGCTCGTCGCGTTAATCGACCCCTATGCCTATCGCAAATTACTCACCATGCCCAAGCTTTTACTGTTGGGGACGAACGATCCATTTTGGACGGTTGATGCTGCCAATGTGTATTACGATGATCTACCTGGGATCAAATACATGTGCTACGTTGCCAATGCCGGGCATGGGTTGAATCTTGCTGTTTTGCCGACACTGCTTAATTTCTTTAAAGCGTCCGTCAGTCAAACCGCATTGGCAACACTCAACTGGACGCGTAACGATGATGGTTCGACCACCATCCAATGCAAGCAGAAACCCATCACCTTGAAGCTTTGGCAGTCCGACAATCCCTCGATGGATTTTCGCCAATCGCAATGGACTTCCAAACTTATCACGCTCGACGTTGATGAGCTGAATATCAAACCTGACAAGCCTACCGATGGTTATCTTGCATACTATGTCGAAGCGACTTTTGCTTCAGCACACAATCTGCCTTATACCTTAAGCACGCAGATCACGGTGTTGAATGCCCTGTGATTCAGGCATGCTGCGTAGTGTCCTACTTTGCCTTATACACTACTCAAAAGTAGGGTGGTGTAGAGCGAGTCTCCGAGCGAAACCCACCGGTTTTGCAAGGTGCGAGACTTTGCGACGGTGGGTTTCGCTTCGCTCTACGCCACCCTACTGAAGACAAATCAATGCGTGAAGACGATGTGTATAAGGAAAAGTGGACATCACGCGACTCGCCTGAATTAAAAGCATTTGCCCTGCCCCATTTGACCCCATGCGCATCTGGTTCATCAACTCTTGGTATCATGTGCGTTGAACCTTAACACCTCATTTGGGAGATATGCTTTGAAACGTTCGCTTTTGCTTACTTGTGTACTGTGCTTGATTGTGTCCCCGTTGGTGAGTGCTGATGAGCTGGCGGACCTGCGGGCGGAAAATGCTCGACTCAAAGCAGAGAATGCGCAGCTTAAGCAGCGGATCGGCCAGCTGGAAAACACCAACCAGCAAATCGTCGCCCAGGCCAAGCAAGCTGTCGCACAGAAGCAGGCCCATTACCTTGCTACCACCGAGCAGTCCGATGGCAGCAAAACGGTCACCACCTACGCCCGTCGCCTGCCTGTAACCCGTGGCAAAATTCGTCACACCAGCTATCAATTCTCCGGCTCATCCAATGGCGGTGATGTCACCTTGACCATCATCGCAGGCATGTCCCCGGGCATGTTCCGTACCGCAAAGCAATTGGAACTGGAAGTCGATGGCCAATCGCTGAACTTACCCATCGCTGACTATCAATCCAAACGCCGTCGCTCAGGTGCAGGCAGTCGCACAGGGACCACGCTGTATGACGAAACGGTCATCATCAAACTCTCACCTGCACAGGTCGCCCAATTAGCCAAAGCGGATATGATCGTAGGCACACTGGGTTTGGCGCAGTTGGGGTTTAGTCGTGAAGATTACAACCTGCTGACCGTGCTGGCGGAATCGATCAATGCCAAGTGATATTGCGGTTTTGCCTGCTACAATGAACTATCACATGTTTATTGTCTGTTCTTGACTGGTTTGATTCGTCACAAGGTTCACACATGGATCCATTGACTCAAGGTTTGTTGGGGGCAACAATCTGCGGCTCGCTGTTTAGCAAGCAACTTGGCCGATGGAGTTGGGCGGTGGGTTTGGTTGCAGGATTACTCGCTGACGCGGATATGATCGTCAGCTTGTGGATGACGCCCCTTGATGCGTTGTACTATCACCGACATTTCACGCATACACTCTGGTTTATTCCCATCGGCGGACTCCTTGCGGCTTTACCGTTTATGTTGGTCCCCAAGATGCGACTGCGGCGTAAGAGTTTGATTCTTGCGTCGATGGCCGCCTTTGCCAGTCATGCGCCGTTGGACATACTCACCAGCTATGGCACGCCGTTTTTTTGGCCGATTGACTATACGCGCATCAGCCTGGACATCATGCCAATTGTTGATCCGCTCTTCACGTTGATCCTGCTCATCGGAACAATCCTCCTGACGATTAAACGGTCAAGTAAAGTCGGACGGTTGACCCTGTTGGTCGCAGGGTTGTATGTTGCCTTTGCAGCAACGCAACACAACCGAGCATTAAACGCGCAGTTGGCATTAAGTGAATACCGAGGTAACAAGGTTCAAATCGCACGTGTCATGCCCACACCCGGTAATGTCCTGGTTTGGAACAGCGTGTACAAAACTGCTGACACAATCTACACCGATGTGATCCGCGTACCGCTGTCATCCGAGAAAGCGAAGATCATTGAAGGCAAAAAGTATCTGGTCTTGCGTCAAGCTCAAATCTTCAAGAAACACAAGATCACCGAAGACAGTCGTCTGGCAAAAGACATCGCCAATTTCCAATGGTTCACCGGCGAGTTGGCTGCACCCTATGACAGTCAAAAACCCAACGAGTTGGCGGACATGCGATACATGATGCAATTCGGTGATCGACAACCCCTGTGGTATATCAAGGTGGCATATAAAAAACCCGACCAGCCGGCAGTGCTTATCCATCCTGAGTTTGATCGCAAAGAAGTCTTCAACAAACTCTGGGAATTGATCAAAGCGGCGCCGGAAAATGCCAAGTCCGTCACAGAATATTATCCGGTGATTGAAGAATAAATCAGAACGTTACCATCCGTGTATTTCGCACAGCTTGATCACATCCCGTTATAATTCAAACATGGTTTTACGACGCTACCACTACGACAAGGCGTTTGAACACCATCTCCGGGCACTGCAAATTCCGCATGTCTCCGTGGATGAAGCGCGACGTTCCCTGCAATTGGGGCGGGTGCATGACAAGCTTAAAAATTTTGACTTCGTGGTCTATCCTTCCACTGGTAAAGGGCTGCTCGTCGATGTCAAAGGACGCAAGCACACCGGTAAAGCCAAGCACTATCAAAACTGGGTTACCGCAGATGACATCGACTGTATGAAGCAATGGGAAGAGCTCTTCGGCCCGGAGTATCAGGCATGCTTTGCATTTATTTTCTGGTGCGACAAACAACCCGGTGATGCGCTGTTTGAAAATCTTTTTGAATTCGACGAACGCTGGTACACATCCAGAGCATTAACGTTGGCCCAATACCGTGAACATATGAAAGTCCGCAGCCAGAGTTGGAAAACGGTTCACATGCCACCCACGATTTTTTCACAAATCGCGTTGCCAGTCGCTCAAATGTTTGTATAACTAGCAACATGAAACTGTGAACCTCACCATTCGACCCCACCAACTGGCCTGTGTGCTGATTGTCCGATGATCCAGCTCTTTGCGATGTGATCAGAGTGATGTTGTCGTTGCTTTGGATTTTGTTGCAGGCTCCCGACTCTATTTTGATTTTGTGAAATAAACTTGATTTAAAGCGTGTATATGCACGTTCCACGGTATATGTATTGGATTTGAAGATGTCCGAATGTTCGCACGAAATATCAAACACACAACTTACCAACCCATCACAGGGGCAATTGGCTGTAAGTCTGCTTAAGCTTGCGTTCCCGATTATCACAACGATGATCTCTCAGACGGTGATGCAGTTTGTCGACTTTGCCATGGTCAGCAAATTAGGCACCGACGCAATGGCCGCGGTGATGCCTGCGGGGATTCTGGTGTTCTGCTTTAACAGCTTCGGCATGGGTGTCCTGTCGATGGTCAACAGCCTGGTGAGTCAATCGCTGGGGCGCAAACAACTCGCCGACTGCGCTGCGTATACCTGGCAGGGAATTTATGTCGCCATGGTGATGGGCATTTTGACTTTGCCGTTTGCCCTGTGGATGAAGCCATTTTTTAATTGGGTTGGACATGAACCCATCGTCGCGCAGATGGAAGCAACCTATGCATCAATCGGCATCATCGGTATTGCGCCGGCACTGTTGGCGTTGACGTTATCCAACTTTTTTAACGGTATCCATAAACCGGCCATCGGCATGGTGGCTGCCATCATTGGCAATATCTTCAACATCTTCATTAACTGGGTTCTGATTTTCGGTCACCTGGGTTTTGAACCCATGGGGATCGCCGGTGCCGCATGGGGGACCAACCTTGCAGCCGTGATCCAAACCTTGATTATGTTTGTCTGGTTTATCATGCCCGCGCGGAATCGAATGTATCAAACATTGCATACATGGAGACTCCATTGGCCCAAGTTCAAGCGTTTGATGTGGTTCGGCCTGCCATCAGGTGTCCAACATGTCGCAGACATCCTTGCGTTCTCCGCGTTCACCATCTTCCTCATCGGCAGACAATTCGACGAAGCAGGCAGCCTGCACTTTGACCCATCCCAACAGGCTGCACATAACCTTGCCATCAAGTATCTGCATCTGGGCTTCATGCCAACGATTGGACTGGGTGTTGCCGTCTCATCCATGGTGGGTAAAAGCATCGGCGAGAAAAATATCCCTCTGGCAAAACGCAATGCACGGTTGGGATCACAAATCGCCTTGGTCTACATGGGCATTATTGCTGCCATCTTCCTGCTGGGTGCCAAGCCTATGGCAGAGCTGTTTACCAGTGATCCAACGGTCATTGACTGGTCGATTAAACTGCTGATGCTCTGCGCTATTTTCCAACTCTTTGATGCGCTAAGCATCACCTTCAGCTTTGCACTTCGTGGCGCAGGCGACACCCATGGCCCCGCCATCATCATGGCGGTCTATGCCCTGATCTTTCTCATCGGCGGCGGATACTGGAGTACCATCCAATTCCCCGATGCCGGCGCAGTGGCACCATGGATCGCAGCAACGGTCTACATCTGCATGCTGGGCATGACGTTTTATTTTCGTTGGCAACTGGGGGGTTGGGAAAAGATTGATCTCACCGGCCATGAAGCAGTCCCCGAGTCACTACCTGGCGCAGTTGATCCATTGACCAGTAATCTTTGAGAGATGAACTAATAAAACAAGCCGTCAGATCAACACACCTTTATATTTATGGATGTGAATCTGACGGCTTGGTTTTCAATATTGATATGACATTCAGGTGATGGATTTAACCCAGTAAAGTGCGGGTGAAACATTTACCATGAATACCGGGGATCAGGCGGCTGGCTGCCAATTTACCCGGGCCAATGAGTAACAATCCCAGTGCGACCAAACCCAGTGTCAGTGGATATTCCATGCCACCGGCACGGGCTGAAAATGCATCACCATGAACCTTGAAGCTGGCAACCATCATCGTAAAGAAAATCAAAAACGCAGACGGTCGCGTCGCAAGTCCGATGGCCAGCAGAATCCCGCCAAAGCACTCGGCACCGCCGGCAAGGCCAGCCATCAACTTGGGCATCGGGAATCCCATACTGTCAAAGCCACTGACCGTCTTTTCAAATCCGCCACCGCCAAACCAACCAAAGAGTTTTTGTGAGCCATGATAAAACATCACGTAACCGACGATCAGCCGTTGAATCAGCAAGCCAAGACTCATCATGCAACTACTTGACGGACACTTGGCGGTGGAACATTCGGACATAAAACGATTCCTTGTAAAGGGTATGAGGTGTGTCTGATTAATCGATATAAGCGATGGTTTATTCCATCTGGTTTAAAATGTGTTTGGACGCAATAGTTTGTGCTGTTGGTTTGTTGATAGATCCGAGCAGAAGATGTGTTCGACCATCCATCAGCTACCTTGATAGAATGGGTTTACACTTCATCGATCGTATTGACATGTAACTCATCCACCATTAACTCAAGCAAGATATCCTTTAGTCATGCCACTGACCACGCACATTAAACCACTCAATGATGCCAATCGGCTCGGACTTGATTACCGACATGAGGCAGCGCATTTGCCATGGAAGAATCCGATCATTGATGCGCACATTCACATTTGGGGATTGCAAGCAGCACGCGATTATTTCCGTATCGCTGATTGGTTTGGCGTCACCCAGGCATGGAGTCAGACCCCGCTAAAGGATGTGCCTGCAATTAAAGCGGAGTTCGGCGATCGGATTCATTTTGTGGCTGTCCCCGACTATTCGCAGAAGGATGATCCGCAGACGTTTACCACCAAGTGGTTTGACGATATTGGCAAATTCGCAGAGCTTGGCGCAAAGATGATCAAGTTCTGGTCGGCACCGCGCGGTCGGGATATTCATCCATCATTGACGCTCGATTCACCGGAGCGTCAACATGCCATGAAACTTGCCCACAGTGCTGGGATGATGTTCATGGTTCACATTGCGGACCCCGACACATGGTTTAGTACGCATTACAAAGACGCCAACAAGTATGGCAGCAAGCGCAGCCAATACCTTGCTTTTGAGCGACTCCTCGACCAGTACGGTGATGTGAAATGGCTCGCTGCTCACATGGCAGGATTGCCTGAGGACTTGGATTATCTTCAGCAGTTACTCGACCGCCATCCCAATCTATACGTGGATACCTCTGCCACCAAATGGATGATCCGCGAACTGAGCAAACACGGCTCACGCCTGGCAGACTTTATCCATCACAACACCGGCCGGATTCTCTGGGGCACTGATATCGTCGCATCCGAGGATCACTACAAAATGTCCGGCGACGATCAATACGCCAGCCGATTCTGGGCGATGCGAACGCTGTTTGAAACCGACTACGACGGCCCATCTCCCATCGTGGATCCTGATTTATCAATGCTTGATCCAAGTCTGCCAGAGCAAAGCAGCGCCATGCTCAAAGGCATCAAACTCGACCCCGCGACGTTACAAGCGTTGTATCACGACACGACGTTGGCTGTGTTAGATTCAGGGACTCGTGTCTAGGCAAAGGCATTTGATAAGCAGACTGCCTTGCCTGTCTTGCCCTAGTCACTAGTCACTAATCACTAATCAACAACACTGGTTCACTTAGACGCAACCGATCCATCACCGGGCCGTTGAGTCCGGGGGTGATTTGGATGGAGAGTTGCT
Organism: Phycisphaerales bacterium UBA7800; assembly: GCA_002480565.1. Lineage (GTDB taxonomy): Bacteria > Planctomycetota > Phycisphaerae > Phycisphaerales > Phycisphaeraceae > UBA7800. Next base: position 174,869 of record DLCK01000026.1, read on the forward strand.
TGCTGCCAGGTGTGATAGGCAAGTTGATTCGATGCTGCGGGGACTTGGCGTTAAAGGATAATTCGGCAACTGGTTTGTCATCGACTCGCAGATACAACGTGAAGTCCGTCCACTTGCGCGCTCGCGGTGGATCGTGTTGCGTCCAATTAATCAGAGCATCGGCTGCAAACCGGGTGACTCCCTTGGGCAATGTGAATTGCAACGTGGTCGGCGCCTGCATGGTGATAGCCTGATCGCTGATACTTGGCGGGAAATCCACACCAAACGCTTGAGCGCCGCCGAGGAGTGTATAAGGTTGGCGTCCGAGGGAAATGATTTGTTGATGCTTTGAAGCCAGATCAATCCGGGCGATTTCGCGCATGGGCAGACGGGTAATCTTTTTCCAATCGGTATCCATGAGTGTGACCGATTCACGACCCAGCAAAACGTCGTCACATAACAACACCGTGCCGTTGACAAGGTACAACCGATGTCGTGGTTTGGCAGGCAGCACAAGCGGATTGGCAAGGCGGATCGCGGTCACCTGCTCCAAGGGCAATCGCGTGACCGTTTGGGACTGCCCTAGTTCCAACTCAATTTCACTGGCGGTTACTCCCAGCAAAAAGCCGTTGAGCATATCACCATTGGAAAGCTGAACACGGTCGTCGGTGGCCTGATCTGCAAATTGAGCAACAGCTAATTGCATCAAGTGAATCCGATCCAGCGACACTGCCAGATTCCCAAGAATTGGCGAGTACCAATTGATTACAGACGCATCAACCGCTTCGTCTGACTCGCCGGGCTCTTTGATTCGTCCGATGAGTTGTTGGCCATCCGTGAGAACCAGAATCGCAAGACGACGTGTTGGCTTGATGTCTTGCACCTCTCGTGATTCGATGTGACGAAGCTGTAAGACTTCTCTGCGCGATCGCTGCTGATATGACCAGTTGCTGTCAAAGTAACCAACCGATGATTCAGTAATCGACTCCAGGCCTATGGGATGGTATTGAAGTTGGTCGTCGACAAGCAATGACAAAGGTTGCTGGGTTTGAGCCCTGCAATAATGGGCAGTCAGCAGGCTAAGGACTAACGATCCCAAAACCAATAGACTGAATCTGACGCCCCGGTTTAAACATCTGTGTTTATCTGTGTTCATCTGTGGCTACTGTCTTAAAATCAAGGCTCTATTTGAGATTCGTCACCTTTGGAAAATCGGTAGCAGTCGGTTTGGGATTTGCAGGACCAGCAGTGACATGGACGTGCCGTAGTCCGTGCCATAGCTTGAATTCCACGTGCCTTTTTGTGACTGTTTGGCAAGCAGTTCATCGCGGATACTGGGGTACCAATCTTTCCAGAAATGCCCGCCCGCCAGGAACATCGCCTGCACTGCGTAGTAGTGTCCGTAGTAATAATGAGGCGTCGAACTGACATTGCCCCGTGGTCGTTGTCGCAGCAAATAGTCCAAACCTTTTTGCAACGCATCGTCCTGATAGATACCTGCGTAGTAGAGACTGGCCACACCTGCTGCCGATCGCGGGAATGCCGAGCCGACGGTGTTGAGCATGTATCGGAAGCCGCCGTCAGCAGGATTTTGACATTGTCGGACATAGAGAATCGCCCGGTCGATGGTTGCCTTGGGGACATGGATACCTGCATTGCGGGCTGATCGCAGTGCCATGATCTGACAGATGGTTACCGAGACGTCCGCTTCGACAGGGACAGGTTGATACCGCCAGCCGCCTTCATGGTTTTGATTATCGACGATTAAACGGGTGGCTTTGATCAGTGATTCGCGGACGCGTTGATCGCCGGTCATGCCATAGATTTCCCCAAGAAACAGCGTCGCAAATCCGTGGCCGTACATCGGTCCATGTGGTGAGTTGGCGGAGACCAGGCCGGTTTCCTGCACGTTTTGGAGGATAAATTCCATCCCCTTGGTGACGTTTTCGCTGTAGAGTCCGCGGCCGGGGAGATTGCCATCTGCCATGAACGCCAGGCATGCCAGCGCCGTGATGGCGACATGCTTACCATACCGGTCACCGCCGAAGCTGCCATCCTCTGCCTGCGATTGAGCCAGGGATGCAAGCCCTCGCTCGACACCCGATCGCATTGCATCGTTGATCTCCGTGAAGCTTGGCGGGGTCACACCAAGGTCAGTTGACTCCTGTGCGTGAACTGTTGATTGGCCTAGGAATGAACCACAGAGCAGCATAGATAAACACAGATTTAGGCAAAAGGCTTTTTTAACCACAGAGGCACAGAGACACAGAGAAGAACAATGAGTCCATTTTTGAGTCTGTCTTTTTCGGGCTCTGTGACTCTGTGACTCTGTGGTCAATGTCGGTTCTGGATGTTGATTGAGTTGCATCACTTTGCCTCCTCCGCGAGTCTTCGGTAGTAGGCTTCGGTCTGTTTTTCGTAGACCGGGGAGAAACGTTCCTGGGTTCCCTGCATTAATTCATCACGCAGTCGGGGTGGGAGATTGCCCCATTCGACTTTGCCCGACTCGATGGGTTGCGCGCTTTCACCAGGCTGCTGCGTTGCCATGGATGCGGCGGTGTCGCCTGCATTACCCTGGCTTGGCTTGGATGTTTGCGAGTTTGCCTTTTGTTGTTTGTTGGACTTGCCTGCATCACTTCGTTTGGAGGAGTTTTTGCTGGTGTCGTTTTGCTGCTGCTGTTGATCTTGTTGTTGTTTGGAACTTGATGACGATGATGAAGAACTGGACTGCTGTTGTTGCTGTTTCTTGGCAGCAGCGATGACCTGATCAAGATCCTTGATGATCTGTTCCTGACTGCGTTGCAAAGACAAACTCACATCACGGTCATCACCCATCCGCGCTGCGACATCGTTCATGTTGTGAACCGCGCGTTTAAACGCATCTTGACCTTGCTGCGGGGTGATGGCATCAGGGTCAATGAGCTTGTCATCGGTCTTGGGCTTGTTTTGATTTTCAGGCACATCCAAATCAAGCAGGTCATCGAGCGACGGTAAATCCTGAGCAAGCGCAACAGGCGTAAGTGTCAGTAAGCTGCCGATACACACAGATGCACACAGATTGAGGATTGTTCTGCACAGCAAAAACGAACCACACTTTGGAGCTAATCGTAAATTCGAAATTCGAAATTCGATATTCATTCCGCATCACCTTCGACTTTCGGTTGCTCGACCACAGGTTGAGCTTGCTGGTTTTGCATGAATTTGTCAATGAGTTTTTGTCCCATGTCTGCAAGCTCGCGCTGCATTTGTGAGAGATTGACGATGCGCGACGCTGGTGCGTTTTCCTGTTGGGCGATGCGGGTCTGCTCGTGGACATCAATCTGGATTTCACGAAGCAGTCGCAATTCAGCGATGGGCGGGACGACTCCAGCAGATTGTTGTTGGCCACCGCCGCCCCCACCACCGGATTGATCGCCAGCTTGAGCGTCGGAGAATTTTTCCTGCTCACTTTGCATTTGCAGGACCTTGGCCATTTGACGCAGACGACTTTCAATGGACTTCTGATTGCGGTTGGCTGCCTTGAGTTGTTGGCCTTGGCGCAGGTCGGTTGCAATCTGCTGTGACTGCTCGTCTATTTGCTCGTGGAGCATCAGGAATAAGGTGGTCTGTTCGACTTTTTCTTTCAGCGCGTTGATCTTGTCGCGCAGCTGGTTTTGTTCACCAGCCAGTCCGCCAAGATCGCGTCGATGCCGACGGTTGATCGTCTCCAACTCTGCGAAAGGTTTGACCTTGGCTGCGAGTTGATTTTCCTGTTGGGCAAGTTCTTCGTAGGCTTTTTGCAGTTCGTCGCGGTCTTCCTGCTGCTGGTCCTGCTCGGCTTTTTGTTGGGCTTCTTCAATGGCAGTCAGGGCGTTTTTCAAGTGAGCAATGGCTTGAACTTCATGTGTCCGGGCATTGGTTGCGTCTTGCTGGCGGAGTTGGCCAACGGCATCTGCCTGCTGCGAGACCGCCTGGTCGATGGTTTGGCCGACCTGTTGGGTTTGCGGATTGCCCATCGCCTGATCCTGAACACTGATGGTGTTCTGACGCAGTACGACCTGAGGTTCAACAAGCGTGATCAGGTCATTGACCTTGGCCAATTGATCGACTTGTTGTTGTTGACGGGTGATAAGCTGCTTGAGCATTTCCGCAAGCTCTGCCATCTGACGTTTGAGGATCGCTTGCTTGCGCTTGGACTGTTGAGCCATCTGCTCGCGCATCTGCTTCATGGTCTCCAAAGACTCCTGCTGTTTTTGCATGGTCTGAGACATCTGGTTCTGGCTGGCGGACTCCGAAGCTTTTTGCATGGATTGGGAAAGGCCTTGCTGCTGAGCCGTCGAAGCGGCTTGGGCCAGGGATTGGGCGGACGCCTGATCCTGTGCCTGCTCTTGCTGTCCAAGTCGTTCAGCGGTCTGACGCATGCGGTTGATCAAAGCCTTGGCCTGCTCACTGAGTGCCTGTTGCTGCTGGGCAAGTTCGTCGACTTCTTTACGGGTTTTCTCATCCAACTGCTCAGCCGTCTTGCCAGCGGTGTTGGGCAAGAGCTTGCGTGCCTTGGCCTGGAGGTCTTCCTGCTGAGTCTGCATTTGTTGGAGTTGGAGTTGTAGCGTCAGCGCATCGCGCCCCTGATCGAGCAATTCAACAAGGTCGGTTAGATTCTTACTCACGCGCTTTTGCTGTTGGGCGGAGGCTTGACGTTGCGGTTGATCCAATTTTTCCACTGCATCGGCTGACGCATTTTTCGCCTGATCCAAAAGCATGGCAGCACGATCGACAATCTGCTCCAGTGCTTCGGACTTCAGCGCGTTTTCGCTCATCCGCTGCTTGATGCGGTCAATGGTTTTCTGATGCTGCCCAAGCTGATCGGTGACACGTTTCTGGCGTGGTTTGGCGGATTGTGCGGGCGCTTTTTCCAACAATTGTTGTTCAGCCGAAAGTCTCAAAGCCATCTGCCGGACGACACCAAGTTCACTGCGAATCTGCTGCGTGAATTTCTCTTCATCAATGACCGTGATTAATCTTGGCGATGTGCGAACCGGATCATGGGTTTGGCTGTTGAGACTAAAACTGTCCTGAGCAATCGCAACCAATTCAAACACATCACCGGGCACACCCCCAAGGGATTTAATGTTCAATGATGTCTTAACCGTCAGCTCACTTTGACGTCCGGTCTGCTGATCCAAAATCACCGGCTTGCTGTCATCGGCTTTAAGCTGCGAGGTCACCGACAAACGTTCAAGCGACACATCGTCACGACTGCTGGCGATCACCGGCAAGGTCGCAGTGGGCAATACAAACACATCCGCAGCAGGCTCTGTCAAACGCACCGATGGCAACTGGTCGGCAATCGCTTCAATGCGATACTGCTGATCAGAGATATTGGATAAGCCATGATCGTCGGTGACCTGGACCTGACTTTGCACGGTGCGCGATAAAGTCCATTTCAAGGTCAAATGATTCGGTGACTGCTCATCAACCGTCACCATCGCATCGGGAGCATCAATGAGTCCGGGGAGGATTTGACCCGCAGATGCAGCCATGACCGGCTTGTTAAGCAGCAGCTTCATTTGAACGGTTGAGCCTGTTAATACTCGTGCTGAACGCAGAGTCGCGGATAAAGCTTCAGTAATATTCCATGTCGTACTTTGCTCACGAATCAGTCCCACTGCATAGGCGGGCGGCGTGACATGAAGCTCGACCTGCGTCACGCTTGGGCGGGCGACAATATCAATGGTTTGCAGTCGGGTCTGCCCATCACCTGCTTGATAATAGAACTCGATTTTAGCGGGCAAGTCCGTTGCCATGAGTTGTTCGTCAAGATCAATAAGTCGCTCAAAGCGTGCGGTCTTGTCGTCACTTTGCCCCTGCTGACTCATGAGAACCGACTGCCAACTGCGTTTGCGATCCGGCCAGACAAAGCGGTAATTAAGCCACGCACGCATGTTGGTGTGATACCCACGCTCGACAGCAAGCTGCATCGGAAGCGGACTGTCAGACGGCCAAACCAACTGGCTGTTAAGACTCACCGTTTCAACGCGACGCGGCCACTGGGCATCACCCAATGGATTGACCCAGCGCTGCATCGCCAAGCTGAAACTCTGCGGACTCGTTGATGCAATGAGCAACATCACCACAAGCATTAATCCAAGCAAGCAGGCATACCGCCCGGTTTGTGTCGGGTTGAGCAGTCGCTTGAGTTTCACATCTGACATCTGTTCTTCGACACGATCAAGGCTCAGGTCTTCGAGCCTGCGCATCGCCGAACTGTGCGTCGATTCAGGTTGATGAACCAGAAAATCGATGGCACTTGCGAACTTGTGTTGCAGATGCGGGTAGAGCACTTCGACCCGCAGCGCCAGATCCGTTAAGGATGGTGAGAATTTTGAGACATAGATTAATCGTGTCCCAAGCCAGATCGATCCTAAAACAATCACCAGAATATCACTGACCAGTCGCACCATTCCCGGCAGGCGCAGCAGGTAGTCACTGACCCCGGAAATCAGCGCGATGATTAACAGGACACTGGCAGCCTGAAGCAATCGCTGTGTCAGCAGCAGCAGGCGACTGATCCGGGCCACGGTTTGAAGTTGTGCAATGGTTCGGTTCATTGTTTATACCAGTTTGCACACCTTTCTGAGTATCCACTCTGCGGTGATCAAAGTCACGAACAAAAGGTAGACCCACAGGTCATGCCACAGCGGATAGCGAATATCATCCGGTGTCCGGCGGGCGCGATTGGGAAGGATTTGAGACAGTGTTTGGAGTTGATCCAACGCGACAACTTTGCCATCGGTCTGATTGGCTAAACGGGTCAGCAGCGGATGATCCGGTTGAGGCTGACGCATTTCATCATCAGGATGTTGGACTTGGATAAAGGTCTGCACTGCCCCGGATGCTGCGAGCGTGTTGTCTGCTGGATACAACCTCAGGCGTCCGGTGTGACGAGGTTGCCAGATGACCTGGTAAACTTTTTCACCTGCGGACTGGTCAGGGTTGGTCACCTGTTGAGGCAGTAGATCAACTTGATCCACCACCTGCCCATCACGGATGGATTCGACGAGTACACGGATACTCTGGCGGTTTTGTTCCAACAGCAAGGCGTCACGCGTGGTGAGTTTGATGACGGTGTTCTGCTTTAAGAGCAGTCTGCGATGAGCAGTGCTTAGGCGGGTGGATTGGCCGGACTGTGATAGGCGTTCTCGTCCAAGCAGTCGCACCAGCTGTGTCCAGAACGGCTGATAGAACACATCGCCTTTGGCATATCGCCACCGCCAGAAATCGTCCGATGCCACGTACAGCGTCTGACCTGCTCCGTAGCGAAGGGACGTGATCAGTGGCAGGCTATTTTCATCATCATTGACCATCCGTGCTTCAGCCAACACCTCAGCAACGGGTTTGAGTTCACCCATCTGTTGAAGCCAACGCAAGGGGACTGTTTTGCCTGGGTCGCTTTTTGCAGTGTTGTTTTTCGTGTCAGGCACCTGCAATTGCAGAACCTGTAAACTCTCAGCCAGAGGCGTGGGGACGACGTTGACCGGCTGATTGCCCAGAGCAGAGACCGCGGAGACCTGCCGCATGGGCAGCAGGTTGGCCAGCACGGTGGTGTCGTAGGTCACAGGGGTCCATCGCGCCCCGCCGATCCAGATTAGACCTGCACCGCGAAGGGCGACATGGTCGCGGATCATGCTCAGCTGCTCGGAACTAAAATGCCGTGACGGTACATCGCCGATGATGATCACGTCATAGGCTTCAAATTCCTTAGCCGTCTGAGGCAGACGTGCGATGGGCACATCACCTTCCTGTGCAAATTTCTGATCCGCACTGATTAAAAACATGCTGCTCTTAATCGACTTCTCACGCATCAAAGCGCTCTTGAGATAGCGATATTCCCAACGTGGATACCCGTCGATATACAACACGCGGATCGGTTCATCGACGAGTTGGACGGTCACCAATTGCTGATTGTTTTCGACATTGATTTCACTGCCTTGATCCAATGGCGCGTCGTAGATGACTTTGACCATCCAATCACGATTACCAACCTCTTTAGCTTTGACGTTTAGCTGAAGGGCCTGGGCAAGCTTGTCGTCTTGAGGCGTCACCTCATCCAACACCTCGGCGGTTTGCACGTCCACCAACTGTACTTTGACACGTGAAGGTATGACGGTCTGATTCTCAGGCAGGAGGCTTAACTGCACACGCACCGGCACCACGTCATTGGCGTAGGCCTGCTGCGGAGCATCGATCTGAGCGATGGCAATGTCTACATAATTCTGCTCTTGGCCAACCGGGACGGTGAAAACCGACACCGCCGACTGCTTGAGCTTCCGCATCAGTTCAACGCCTAAACGCTGAGGTGTCCGACCGTCACTGACAAGGACGACCGCGCTGATGGGGTGGCCCTGGTGTTGGTCAAGTACCGTCTCGATGGCAGTGGCAATGTGCGTTGCATTGGAGGACGCATCCTGCAGGTTCAGTGGGTCAATCTGGTAAGCCTGTTCGTCAAAGCCGTACCAGTATTGCTGTCGCTCATTGCTCCAGACTTTGGGTTGGTCTTCGATGACTTTGGCCAGTTGGCTGACATGTTCTTTGATCTGCTGGTCACGGCTTTGGATGCTGGCTTTGTCACCTGCCTGATCGCGGACATTCATTGAACCGCTGCGGTCGACGAGCCAGAGCAGTCGATCGGGTTCGACACGTTCACGGGTTTGGACAAGCATCGGGCCACTGATGAGCAGGATCAGCCAGAGGATTGCCCCGGCGCGCAGGGTTGCCATGAGTATCCGCAGCCACAGCTTGCCAGCGAGCCTTGAGTAACTCCACGTGCTAAAGAGTCCGACAACGATGGCCAAAAGCACCCAGACCCACGCGGGGATTGGATGCAGCCAGCTCAGTGACAGCAGGTCGGCACCGCTTTGCCCGGTGATCCATCGCCAGAGCAGTGTTTCTTTCATCGGCTGCCCCCTTTGCCGAAGCGTTGGGGAGGCCCATGATCCAGATGCAGGAGTTTGAGGACGCCACGCCAAAGCCATCCGGCCCAACTGCGTTGTTGGGTGCTTGCATGGCTGAACCATCTTGCCAACATCGTTTCAAGGATCATCAATGCTAGCGCTATCCAAAGCAGGTTCCAACCCAGTTGTGAGTTGGCGGTGCTATCGACGGTGGGCCATGTGGGATTGTCTCGATCCAGCCAGTGGAGTTTGGCGTGACTTGCATCTGCGCCGTTGTGGTCAAAGAGCAGTTGTTTGACGGCATGTTCATCGCTCATCGCCAGCGAAGCATCGTCTGCATTGACGTTAATCAGCAGCAGATTTTTACTGCCATCCTGTTGGGCGCGATAGACGCCTGGCTCGTCGATTGGCAACGTTGAAACCATCTTGCCAGAGCTGTCCCGTTTGAGCGTCATCCGTTTGGGGCCGATGAGTTGGGAGGATTGAGTAAAGCGCTCCCCAAGCTGTGGGATCGTACCTGGCTTAAAAGCCAAGAGCTGTCGCGATGCACTTTGCGAAGTGAGACTGGCAATGGCTTCGTGTAACAGCGGGACAAACAGCGGACGTGTTTGCAGATTCGACCAATCCGGGCTTAACGCCAACGCACTGGCGAGTACATAACCGTCATCCAAAGGTTGGCTGACCATGACCGGTGTCTGAGCCGGATCGTTTAGACTCAGCCATGCCTGGGTCGGGCTGTCACTATCCAACGGGGCAAACAAACCAAGCATCTGTGAGACACGCACCGGACGCAATAATGCCTGCCAGTCGGCACCGAGTAATGACAACGCAGCAGGCGGACGACTAGCCAAGTTCAATCCCCAATCACCTTCAAGCTGCTTCACATCCAACTTCACCGGCAAATCCAACTGCTGCGATAAATTCAACGCCCAAACCGGCAGGCCCGCCATCTGCTCATCTGCTGGAGCGAACAGCCAGAGCATCCCGCCTTTGCGCGTCCATTGATCAATTGACGCCATCTGCGGTTTACTGATTTGATCCGGGCGAAGAACCATGCAGACATCCACATTGACAAGCATGTCAGCAGAGAGTTGAGCAGCGGTGACTTGCTGAACGTTGAGACTGTTTTGAGCAGGAGAAAGCGCGAAGCTCAGCCATTGAGACGCGGTAAAACCCTTGGCGTCCGTGCTGCTGGAGACGGCATCATCGACGAGTAGAATCCGCAACTGTTCGCGGATTTGAACCTGTGTGAATTGCCGGTCGTCAGCATGAAGTCGATTGTGTTGAGCTTCACTGGCAAGGCGAGCTTCAATGGGGAGTATGAAAGGATACGCAGTGACGCTGTCGTTCCATGACAAGTCCATCTGCACGGTGGCTTGCGACTGGCCGGCGGCCCATTGGTGTTCGCGGGTGGAGACTTCTTTGCCATCAAGATACAAACCAATCCGACAGGTTGCAGCTTGGTCAATCTTGCCTTGTCGGGCCAAGGTCACATCCAACATCACTGCCAATGCACCATCGAGTGGTCGAAGCATCTGGCTGCGTCTGGGTTGAACCTTGGTAATCTGCATATTGGGGATTGATGGGGCAGGCGGAATCAGACAGACGGTCGCATCACGAGCGAGTCGGTCAAAGGATTGTTGGGTTTGTTTGCCCAGTGAACCATGTGAAAAGTCGCTGAGGATCACGATCGTCTGTTCATATCCAAGATAGGCTGCATCATCGAGTTGGGATTGGATCGTTGCCAATACCGTGCGCATATCGCTGGCAGTATGTCGGGGTTTGATACTGTCGATGAGTTGCAGAGCCTGGGGCTTGTTAAGCTGCGACGGGGGTAACAGGGGCATGGCACTTTGAGCACTTCGCCAGATGGAGACGTGATCTTTTTCGCCAACTTGATCGAGTAATGCGATGGCCTGTTTTTTGAGATCATCAAGGCGCAAATGATTGGCACCGACGCGCAGCTGGGCCCCACTGGTGAGCGTGTCATCAAGGATCAAATGCACCAGGCGTTGGCCGCTGCGCTGCCCAAAGAGTTTACTTAGTCCAGTTCCAACGGGGCCAGCAAGTCCTAATCCAAGGAGCAACAGAATCAGACATCGTGTCAGCAGTAGCAGTAAATGTTCAAGGCGGAGTTTGTTTTTCTGTTTCTTGATGGCGACCTGTAAAAATCGCATCGCTGCCCAGACCTGTCGCTGACGACGAACGCGCCAGAGCAGGTGAATGATCACCGGGATCGCAATGGCAGCCACTGCCGCAGCAGCGATAAGCGGCGCGGTAAACAGTGAACTGGTTTGGGCGACTGTTGTGAGCATTACGATCAATCAACGTCCTAGGAATGAACCACAGAGTCACAGAGACACAGAGTTGAAAACAAAAAACATTGGCTTGTCTGTTTCATATTCATTCTTTGTCTTGAACTCTGTGCCTCTGTGCCTCTGTGGTTAAATATTGGATGAAGGATTACCGTCTTGCGGCTTGTCTTGCGACCGAGGCGTTGCGTCGGGCTAAAAAGTGACTCAGTGCTGGGCCAAGCGGCTGGGCGGTATTCATTTTTAAATAGTCAAAACGGAATTTACGGGTGATATTCTGAACCTGGGTTAGGTGTTCGTTGAACGCTTCGAGGTATGCCTTGCGGATCGCGGTCGGGTGGACAGTGATTTTGCCCTGCCCTTCAAGTCCGACGAAGTCTGCCATACTTCGGTAGGGGAATGTGATTTCCGCAGGGTCGAGAATCTGGAGCACGATCACATCAAAGCGTCGGTGAGCTGCCTTGGCCAGAGCTTGTTGGAGCATATCCAGATCGTCGAACAAGTCACTGATTAAAACGATGAGACTGCGTTGTTGCTGGCGAGCGAGAATCTCTTCAAACACGCGATTCAGATCCGTCCCATGGCCGATGGCTTCATCGGGTTCGGTGGTGTTGCCGAACGCCTGATGGCTGAGGATTTCGACGATGGATCGCCAGTGTTCATGAGTATTGGATTGACGTGTCGCATCACGGACATGTTCATCAAAAAGCTGAAGTCCTACGCGGTCTTGTTGTTGCAAAGCCAGGTAGCTAAGTGCGACTGCCAGTGCTGCGCCATAGTCATATTTTCGCCAGTTGGTTTTGGTCTTGCCTGGGTCCGAGGAGAAGTTCATCGAGCCGCTGCGGTCCAAGGCGATGACCATTTCGAGATTGGTTTCCTGTTGGTACTGTTTGAGGTAGAGCTTGTCAGTTCTGCCAAAGACTTTCCAGTCCAGATGGCGGATGTCGTCACCGGGTGCATACTGGCGGTGTTGGGCGAACTCGATAGAAAAGCCCTGATAAGGTGAGCGATGCTGCCCGTTCATGATGCCTTCGACGATCATTCTTGCGCGCAGTTGCAATGAGCCAACCGAAGCGAGTGTCTGTGGGTCGAGATAGGATTCGGCAACGGGCATAGGCTTCCTTGTTTACTGAATCGAAGTTGGCATATTGGGCATCACCTTGATTAACCGTTGCTGCGAGCCATCCTGGATTTTCACGGTAAGTGGGATGTCATACAGCTTGGTATCAAGTTCGGTCTTGAGCGTGAACGTTTTGTGAGCATCAATCCATTGCACGGTCACGCTATCACGCAGCTTCACATACTTGCTCACATTGGCAAAGGTGTCGATCCAGAGTTTGTCTTCGTGCGCTTTAAGTAATTCAAGGACCGCGACAAAGTCCTTTTCATCGTTGGGGAAGGGGGCATAACCTTTACCTTCATGAATGATCGCATGGATCATGGCTACGGCCCATTTGTTATTGGCAATTGTGTCATTGACCCATTGGACCGTTTTCTCGTGGGTGTAATTCTTGCCACCAAAACTCTGCTGATAAGTTCGGGCGTTAATGTGATTGACCAAAGCAAGCTTGAGGATTTCGCTGTTACGAGCATTGCCTGGAAAGCAAAACGTCACCGGCGTGAGTCCGAGCCTGTCCTGAAAAGTCGCGATGGGATGATTGATTTCCTCGTCCCAACGAGAAGCGTCGATGCGCGTCAGGCCATGATGGTTATAACTGTGATTGCCAATCTCATGCCCCTCGTCTGCTAACTGTTTGACCTGTTGCCAGTCCATGTACTGGCGTTTGGAGATATCGCCGCGATGAGCGAGAGCTTGATTGGTATATTTCTCGACAACGTAGAAAGTTGCCTTGTAACCATACTCTGCGAGCAAGGGACGAGCGACTGTGTAGTGGTCCAGCAAGCTGTCATCAAAGGTCAGACTCATCGCTGCTGGTTTGTCATCCATGAATTGACAGACGGAGACTTCAACACTTTGAGCAAGGGTTTGGCAAGTCATGATACACATCAAAACCAGGGGTAAAACGAATCGTGTCAACAACGGCATATCCTGTGATTCTCAGCTCAAACAGTAACGGGTCTACAACAATATTCGTGGTTTAACGGATCACCGATGACATCGTCGGGTCTTTGATCTGGTCATCGAGTTTGACCGAATCAAGCAGGCGATCAATCACATCATCGGGCGTGATACCATCGGCCTGGGCGTTGAAGTTGACCATCAGGCGATGTCGCAAGACCGGATGCGCCACCGCTGCGATGTCTTCGACGGTGACGTGTGTTCGACCTTGAAGGACTGAACGGGCCTTGCCTGCCATGATCAGGTTTTGTGAAGCTCGCGGGCCGGCACCCCATGAAATGTATTGTTGGATAAACGCAGGACGATGGTCATCCACGCCACGTTTGGGAGCGCGTGTCGCCCGCACGAGGTTGAGCGTGTATTGGATCACATGATCTGCAACGGGGACATCCCGAACCAAGTCCTGAATCTTGAGGACCTGATCGGCATCAAGCACATGTTCGACGGAGACCTTATGACGGGCAGTGGTCCGGCGGACGATTTCCATCTCCTCAGAAGCCGTGGGATAGTCCACCTGAATCATGAACATGAAACGGTCAAGCTGTGCTTCGGGAAGCGGGTAGGTACCTTCCTGCTCAATGGGGTTCTGAGTTGCAAGCACGAAAAAGGGTTGAGGCAGGGCATGGCGATAACCTGCTGCGGTGACCTGATGTTCCTGCATCGCTTCAAGTAATGCGGCCTGCGTCTTGGGCGGCGTCCGGTTGATTTCGTCAGCAAGGATCACGTTGGCAAAGACCGGGCCTTTGACGAATCGCAGATTGCGTTTGCCGGTGCCACGGTCTTCCTCGATCACTTCCGTACCTGTGATATCCGAAGGCATCAGGTCCGGCGTGAACTGGATACGCGAAAAACCCAGTGACAGCGTTTTGGATATCGTGGAAATCAATAACGTCTTGGCCAAACCCGGCACGCCAACGAGGACCGCGTGTCCTTTGCATAACAATGCCATGAGCAGTTGGTCGATGACATCCTGCTGACCGACGATGACCTTGCCAATCTCGGATTGGAGTTGAGCGGACAGATCGCGGATTTGTTGAATCATTTGTGCGACATCATCATCAGGCGGAGTCGGCGAAGCATTGTCAGACATGAAAGGCTCCCATGATCAAAGGACAGGTTCAAGCATCAACAAGTATACCGGCAATGTACGTTTACGATGCAAGGAAAACGTTGATAAAGGGGTTTAATCAAGCGAGTTGGTTTGCCGTTTAGAGAAACTGCCAATCACTATAGTACACGCAGTAACCCCAGAGCAGGGCATTGGTAATACCATGTGCCCAGACGACCGGGCCGAGTCCTTTATTGCGGGTCACGCGTAACAATGCGATGTACATCAGGCTACAGACCACCGCGCCTGGCCAATCGCGCATGCCATGTCCGATGGTGAATATCAACGTTGAAAGCACGATGCCCGTGACACTCAATTGCCCCAATACAGTCTCATTGAACATCCGGGCAAAGGGCTGTTCATGTTCGTCTGCGCGCTTTGCAATCGACGTATGCATCAACCATTCACCGATCAAAGGCAAGTCCTGACCCCATTGCAACACGCCGACAACCACCTGCCGAAAGCTGTGAAAGCTTCGCAGTAAAAGTGACCGCACAAACAGCTCTTCAAACAAAGGTACCAGCAGACTCATCCCCACCACCCGCATGGATAGACTCAACCAGTGGATCGCTGGACTCATGCGTGTAAATAGGTGTTCAGGGTCATCCGGTGATACCGCAAAGCGCTCAGGAAACAGTGTGATCATCCACTTGCCCAATGCGATCCAGATCACGCAGACCAAGATGCCCACGGGGATCGCTAGCCAATGAAATCGGAGGTTCAGTTCAGGTGTCAAGCGACGATATCGCCAGAGCAAGGATGCGACGATCAGGCATTGCCCCCCATAGAGCAGTGGATACATCCAAGGCTGATCGTCGGTCACCATTGCGATCAGCGGCAGCAATGCGACATAGATCACATAAGGCAATACACGCGGATGCCAGGGATGTTCGGACATCCATCGATCCAGCGTGTTGCCTGTAGTTGTGGACTGTGCGTCATTCATGCCGTGTTCATGCTACAGCGATGTACGGATGATGCAATATGGAAAGTAAAAAACCGGATCGCGATGATCCGGTTGTTTTAATCGTGTGGTGTGACTGTGCGTTAAATTGCAATGTCTATCACTTGAAATTTTCGACATGCCCGTCCCAGAACGACCGGTTCCAGGTGGTATTGTTAAGGTGTCGAATATCCTTACCGGCATTCCAGTCACCGCAACGATAGTGATTGCCGACATTGACTCTTGAATCGTTGAGCCACGGTTTTTCTGACAATGGATCCCGAGCATAATAGGAGTCGGTCAGACGCCATGCCTGGGAACTGTTGGGATAGCTGGAAGTAAACGCACAGTTGGCCGTACTGACTTCATTGGCAGGCATGACCGGCGCTTCGAGACAGTAGAACACGCTACTCATGCCTTTCTGCGGGGTATTGAAATACTTGGCTATTTTGCCCCGCCATGCCCAGTTGGGGTAGGGGAGGTACTCCTTGAAATCCTGGACATAGGATTGTGAAACCACCCCCAGTGACTTGAGCCTGCTAAAGCAGTCGATACTCCGCGAACTCGCGCGCGCCGACGCCAATGCCGGGAGCAGGATTGAAATGAGTATCGACACGATGGAGATGACCACCAACAGTTCGATGAGCGTAAATGCGTGTCGTGTGTGTCGTGTGTGTGTATATTTCATTCTGATTGCCTCTGTCAAAAAAAAGAGCTGTCATTGCAGATTAAAGTTGTCAATGGATGTATCGTCTGCCAGATCGGTTGTGTTTTGAATGATGTACTGAGCAGTGAAAAAACGTGTGTGTCCATCGGCAAATAGTATGGGTGTGCCTGTCTTGTGGCGGTCAATGGCGAATTTCATATCCTGCCCGACACGATGAGCGCTGCTTAAATGCCAGTCGTTGGTATGCGACACATGAATTTTGATTGAAGGTCGTGGGATATTCAGAAAGAATCGAGGCTGTTGCCATCTCTTGGGATTCCAGCCTGAAACCGTTGTCATGTAAAGCGATTCAGCAATGGAGTCACTCCACGGCGAGGCG
Source organism: Phycisphaerales bacterium UBA7800 (assembly GCA_002480565.1). Classification (GTDB taxonomy): domain Bacteria; phylum Planctomycetota; class Phycisphaerae; order Phycisphaerales; family Phycisphaeraceae; genus UBA7800. The sequence goes on from DLCK01000026.1 coordinate 191,267, forward strand.
TTGGGGTCATTGAACTCACAACGCCAGATGGAATTATTCATGTTGGAAAATTTTTGTTTATATCCACCCCAAAAGGAATTGGTGTGACTACCAGACCATTCTGGCATACCGGTGTAGGGGCCGATGCAACTCCACATATTCATTCCCGGGTAATTATTGTCTCCAGTCAGTGGCGGCAGGTAGTCATTGAAATCAGACATATACATGACAAAGCCAAGCCCCACCTGTTTCATGTTTGACATACATTTTGCCGTCCATGCAGTCTCGCGCGCTTTTTTCAAAGCTGGAAGCAATATGGCAACAAGCATTGCAATAATGGAAATCACAACCAGCAACTCAATGAGCGTGAAAGCAGAATGTGAACGAGAATGTGTCATGGCACCGGTCCTTGATTCACCAGAAGATTTATCGCAGATTGAAGTTGTCAATGGACTTGTCGTCGGCAAGATCGGTAATGTTTTCGAGAATATGTTCAGCGGTATAAAACTTGGCATGTGAATCCGCAAAAAGAATCGGAGTGCCTGTTTTATGCCGATATATCGCAAAACCCGATGTACTGGCGACATTGGCTACAGAACTCAAATGCCAGTCATTTGAATGGGACACATGGATTTTGATCGCCGGTTGAGGGATATCAAAAAAGAATCGGGGATCGCCCCATTTTTGCGGGCTGGTCCCTGAAATTTTTGTCATGTACATCGACTCACCCAAGGTTTTACGCCAAGGATGGGATTCGGAGTCGTTAAAAGAACAACCCCAGATTGTGCGTTGGAAGATAGCGGTTCGCTGTTTGTATTGTCCCCAGATACTGCTGCCGCTTTGATGCCCACGCCATTCTTCCATACCGGTGTAGGGGCCGATGCAGTTCCACATGCCGTAGACCTGAATCGTTGGCTCAGTGGCAGAGCGTTGTTGATTAAGCGGTGGCAGATAATCATTGTAATCCACCAGGTACATGGCGAAACCCGAGCCAATCTGCTTCATGTTGGCCAAACACTTGGAGGTCAATGCCGATTGGCGTGCCTTGGCCAACGCCGGGAGCAGAATGCCCACAAGCATCGCGATGATGGAAATGACAACCAGTAACTCGATGAGTGTAAAAGCATGTTTTGAACGTGTGTGATGCATCCTGTTTCCGCCTTGATTGATCATGAAACTTACCTGAGATTGAAGTTGTCAATGTCCTCGTCATTTGAAAGATCCGTCAGGTCATTGATGATGGACTCTGCGCTGTAAAACCGAACATGGCCATCAGCAAAGGAGATGGGGGTGCCCGTTTCATGACGGTAAATATCAAAGCTGCTTGTTGAACCAACACTACTTCGCCCACCAAGGTGATAGTCACCGCCGGTATGCGAAACATGCACTTTGATTGAAGGTGTTGGGATATCCAAAAAGACGCGCGGGTCGGCCCATTGGCGAGGATTCCAGCCGGACCTTGGGGTCATATACAGTGATTCGCCATAGGTCCCTTTCCACGGGTGAGAGTCGGGATCGTTGAATCGGCAACCCCACATGGTCCGTGCAAAAATTGGATACTTCTGCTTGTAAGCCCCCCAATAGGAGTTGGAAGACTTTTCGCCGTTCCATTCTTCCATGTTGGTATAGATACCCAGACAATTCCACATGCCGTATTGCTTGGAGGTTTTCCAGGACTTGTTGGATTTTTCCTGATTCACCGGTGGCAGGTAGTCTCGGTTGTCCGCCATATACATGTTAAAAGCCAAGCTGATTTGTTTGAGATTCGACGAACACTTGGCGGTATAGGCAGACTTTCGCGCCTTGGCTAATGCAGGCAGCAGGATCGCCATGAGCAAAGAAATAATGGAGATCACGACCAGCAACTCAATGAGTGTGAAAGCATTCTGTTTGCGTTTCATGTGTTACCTCACAATTTGCGTCGTTGTACGTGGGTCATCGCAGATTGAAGTTGTTGATGTCTCTGTCGTCGGCCAGATCGGTGATGTTGTCGATGATGTACTGAGCATCAAAGAATCGGACGTGCCCGTCAGCAAAGAGAATGGGCGTGCCGGTCTTGTGACGGTTGATATCAAATTGAGTGGTCACGCCGACATTGGCTACGCTGCTCAGATGCCAATCGGTGGCATGAGAGACGTGGATTTTCACCGAAGGCTGAGGGATATTCAGAAAGAATCGGGGATCACCCCATTGGTAAGGATTGCCCCAGCTTGAGACCGGCGTCATGTAAATGGACTCAGCAAGCATGTCACCCCCCCAGGGTGCTGCGTCGCGGTGGTTAAACGGGCAGGTCCACACAGAATTTTTCATGGTGTCATGTCGTTGTTTGTAGGCTCCCCAGAAACTACCGGTGTGTTCGCCAGCCCAATCACGCATCCCGGTGTACGGGCCGATGCAGTTCCACATGCCGTATTGCTTGGGGGTTCTCCACGAATTCGTCGAACGGTTTTGATCCAGTGGCGGCAAGTAGTCCTTGTAGTCCGCCATGTACATGGCAAATCCCAGACCGATCTGCTTCATACTCGACATACACTTGCTCGTCCAGGACGCTTCACGCGCCTTACCCAAAGCTGGCAGCAGAATGGAAATCAACAAAGCAACAATGGAAATCACAACCAACAATTCAATCAAAGTAAATGCAGATTTGCGCGGTTTCATGATAAAACCTCCGGGGAAGATGTGGACGTGCTTTCCAATAAACCCAATCGGTCAAGTAAAGCAGACAAATCAGGCCCCAATCGCTTATCCGCGCCACATGTCTGACGAACATGCAGATAAAGCGGCGGACTCTGTGTGGACTGATCAGCTTCATCCTTGGATAACGCCAACGCATGACGCAATAACCAATGGGCAACGTACTCATAACGCGTATAGAAAGAACTCAAAGGCGGATCGCTGTGTAAGGCCGCATCCGTATCGTTGTAACCCAGAACCGCAAAGTCCCCCGGTGCACTTAAACCAATCTTGTGCATCGCAGTAAGCAGCCGAACGGCATGCGTATCGTCATAAGCAATGACCGCGAGCTTGGGGCACAGTGGAGCCAATTCAGTTGCCAGTTTATCCATCGCATGCGAGCCGGACTTGACTAGGTGACTGCGAAAATCCGTAATCCCAAATCGGCAGATAAAGTTGGTGTAACCCATCATTTTACGCTGGAGAATTGTGTCCTCCGGAGAAACCGGGCCAACAAAAGCAATCTGCTCATAACCCAACTCAGTGAAATACGCACCGGCAGCTTCCACACACTGCTGAGTCGTCTGGCCAAAGAGCGTCGGACGCTCAAAGCAATTTTCCTCTAAACCGGGCAATAACACCGGTACGCAAATCGGCAAACCCGACCGCCGCACCAACGTCGCCAACTCATCAGATTGATCCCATGGCAACCACGGAACAATCACACTGCCGCAACCCTCGCGAGCCAACTCCTTGATCTGAGCATCAGCCTGAACGCCAAAATGATCCACCATCTTGGTAATCAAATGAACCTCACGCTGTCGAGCCTCCTCAGCAAGGAGTCCGGCAATGCGAAGACCATAGGCATCACCCTTGGCATGCAATAACAAGCCAATTCGATCCTGCTGGCTGGCGGCACCGGTACTGTCAAAATCAGCCACAAACGTCCCGCTACCTGTCCGTTTGACCACGCGGCCTTCCTGACTCAGCAGGTTCAAGGCCTTGCGAACCGTTAGAAAACTACAGCCAAGCTCAGACGCCAAGTCGCGTTCAGAAGGCAACTTATCACCACTTTCGAGGGTCTGGATCAACTGGTCAAGGTGTTCCTTGATCATCAGGTATTTGAGCTGAGGTGATGAACTGATAAGCGACATACGAATACAATAGGACTACCATAGCACAAAGTCAATGCTATACATTTGTTATTGCTTGTGGATAGCAGCCTGTCTTTTACAGGTTTGAAAGCGCCCTTGATCCATGGCTCAGCTAAAAACGATACAACCATTTATTTTTGTTGTATTTGTGATCTTTTACCTGCTTTTTTCCAAGAACAGTATAAGCACTCTGACGTCAATAAAGAATATAAAATGCAGTATGAATTTGTTAAAACATAGCATTTGCAATGCACTTTAGTCCGATGAGTCACATTCGTCATTATTGAAGTCTTGGCGGAGTAGTCTGTCTGAGGGTAAACCAAAGAGATAGTGTTATGTAAGTTGAACAGTATTCACCATTAAGGTTTACACAACCTATCCACCGGGACAATTTTTCTACTTGCACTCTCATGGTTTGGCCGATACCTTTTGTGCGATCGCCGTACGTGGGGGTCAGTACTTGGGGCCGAAACTGGAACGATTTATGGGCAACTTAGGGAAAATCATGGCTTGGGGCACCGTCGTGGCAATCGGCGTGGTCACCACAGCTTTAGCCGTCTGGCTGATTCGATCTCCTCAAATCGTCCAAGATACACCCTTGGAATCCGTGGTGAAGCATCCGGGCATGGTCATTGGGGTGGCCGTGCTTGCGATACTGCCTTGGTGGACACTGGTTTTTAGTGCCATCGATTCGGATAGCGCTCGTTCAAAAGGGCGTAAGGGACCAGCCGACTGGTTATCAGTCATGATCGTCGACCGAGAACGTCACGATAAACGCTGGTAGTTCCATTTTTATCCTATCTTTAACTTGAAACACGATCAGACAAACCACTGGTCGTGTTTCATGCTGCGCGTCGGTTACTTGATCTTGATTCGGTTTCTATTTTCTGGCAATCCTGTCCTCAAACGGCCTAATCTCAAGCCACTGATCGGACGATGACATATTGTGAGGATATGCCATGACCGCAACGCAAACGGATAACAATCCAAGGATCGGCCAGGCGGTGCAATATGCACGCGAAACGCTAAGCATCCCAAGCCGAGTCGAATGGATCGAAAAAGCTGTCGATCACCTTGTCCAACCGACCCAAACCTGGGGCATCTGTGACGAGGATCGCGCTTCGAGACTCACCATTGTGCTCACCGAAGCACTGACCAATGCTGTAGTCCATGGCAACCTGGGGATCAGCTCAGAACTTAAGGAAGATGGCGACGCCTTTGCCATCGAACTCTCACGCCGATCAAGCCAGGAAGACCTGGCGTCCAAGCCTGTTGACATTGAAGCAGAATACGACGGCACCTGTGCCACCTGGACCATCACCGACCAGGGCAACGGCTTTGATGTCGAATCCTTTATCAAAAAACTCGACGACGACGGCCCGGACCTGGATCTGCTCTCAGGTCGAGGTGTCATGCTCATCCGAGCCTTTGTCGATGAAGTCACCTGGGATCTGGGCGGCAGACAAATCCGATTCACCATGACCCGACCCGGTGTCAATCGCCGTAAGCAACGCCGGCTGCAAACCCACCAACCCGTCCGTGTGGCTTCCTATGGCAACAACGGCAAGGTCGACTGGGGCAAGGCGCTCGACGCACTCACCTTGGACCTTTCATCCGGTGGTGCGAGCCTGCTGCATCCATCCGTGGAAAATGCCACACGCTTGATGATCGAAATCAAAGGTCCCAAAGGCAAGATGTACATCCCCGCCGAAGTCTGTCGAACCCAACAGATCGACGAAGAGATGATCCAGATTGGTTGCCGTTTCCTGGCACCTGGACCTGATCAAAAGGGCGTCTACACCACACTCGCTCAGCAGATCAAGGCCTTGGAAAAACTCATCGCACAACTCGAAAAAGTTCAGGACACTGGAACCTTCTCAGCCATGCGATCCCACGCACGTGCGGTCTTCACCGACCCCGTTCAGGTCGATATGCTCGATGGCAGCAAGATCCGCAAAGCAGTTGGACGCGACCTTTCCAAAGGCGGCGTCTCCTTCATCGGTCAATACGAACTCAAACGCGGTACACAAATCGGCATCACCCTCCAACATGGTGACGAACAACCCATCAAGGTTCTGGGCGTGGTCATGCGTTGCAACAAACTCACCGGTAAACACTATGACATTGGTGTGAAGTTTATTTGAAAGGTAATAGAGAGTAGTGAATAGAGAGTAGGCAGTAGTACCAATCAGAAAAGCACTTGCAAATGCAATAATCATTGTTTTTTTCTACTCCCTACTCCCTGTTCCCTACTTCCTGTAAAAAATGATTGACGCATCCCTATTAGTACTCAATGCTGCAACAAGCTCGGATGACTCCAGACATCTGGTGCAGTCTGTCGTCGAACATTGGCCTAAACAAGACCAACCCCATGTCGAATTTGTCACACCCACGGATTTAATGGGGCGGAACCTCACCGACGATGCGGCGGCGGTCTGGCTGCTTGCGGATAATGACCCGGTGTCGATCCTTGCGGTCATTGAACATCTGCGTTTACCGATTCTGCTCACCGATCTGTCCGCTGCTCGTATGGACAAGCCGTTGGGTTCGCTGATTTATGGGCGCAATATTGCCATCCCCTCGGACGCTGCACCTTCGGAAATTCGCGCGGTGGTGGAGAGTACGCTTGGCCATGCGTGCAACATTGATGAACTCAATCAGGAGTTGGGCATTGCTCAGCGACTTCAAAAATCGTTGATGACTCAGGTCGAAACACTGGATCAGGAAATGCAGCTTGCAGCCAAGATGCAGAAGCTGTTCCTGCCTCGGAACCTTCCCCAAATGCCAGGTACGAAATTCGAGGTGTTGTTTCAACCTTCGTTTTACGTCTCAGGGGATATCTACGATGTCCAGCAGATCACCGAACATGATGTGACCTTCTTCATTGCCGATGCCGTTGGCCATGGCGCGCCGGCTGCCTTGATGACCATGTTCATCAAGCAGAGCATGAAACTCTCCGAGACCGTGGAGGGTGAATTACAAGTCATCTCACCGGACGTGGTACTCACACGGCTGAATCAGGACATCATGAGTCGCGATCTGGATACGTTTAACTTTGCCACCGTCTGCATTGGCACGTACAACAGTCAAACCCATGTCCTGCGGATGGCCCACTCGATTCATCCTGCTCCCATTCGCCTCAAGCCCGATGGCGGCATCGAAGAGATCGTCCTTGAAGGCCCTATGCTGGGTATCTGCGATGACGAACCCTTTGAACTCAAAACGCTGACACTGCAAAAGGGCGATCGCCTGTTGATTCACAGTGATGGTTTTGAACTGGCCTTTGGCAATCCTGATGAACCGATGAACCCTCAGTACATCGAACACCTGCATGCCATGGCACAGGGTACGCAGGATGAAGCGATCAAGCTGCTCAAAACCAAGCTCGACCGCCAGGCTGGCTCGATCAATCAACTCGATGATTTAACGGTGTTGATGTTGGATGTAACTGAGTAAAGCCACTGCCCATCCACTCAAATAACAATTCTCACCTGCCATGTCATCGCATGTAAATTGTATGTTTGAGTCACTCTATGCAATCAGATCGAGTTTTTGCTGGAGTCGGACTTTGACCATTCGGGCATTGTTTTCCATCCGGGAGATCGCCTGTGATTTATTGGCATTGCCAGTGGCTTCGATCATCGACCGACGATGGCGATCCACCAGCGTGCGAAATTCACCGACACGCGACATGGTTATCGGCCTGGATATAGGCGGGAAGACCTGTTGAACACCAACTTTTGGAATCATCAAACTCATAATGCTGCCCTGACGTGTTAAAACGTCACCTGAAACGAAAAATACAGACAGGTTCAGGGCAAGTCAGAATCCAAGTTTTTCAGCGTTTATGGCCTTAATCAGTGCGATAAATCCGACTCGTTAAGCAAATTGCCAGTCTTCACATCGCAGACCATCGTCCGGCCGATCACCTGGGGCAAAAAGGCAGCAGCAATACCCGTCCCCGGGCGACGTATTGTCAAATGCTCGCGGGTGAGTTTTTGACCGGCTGACAAGTCACAGGCAGCACAAACACTCTGGCGACTGATCCGACGGACTTCACGTTCCACGTCGCTGACGGCTTTGGTGCGCTTGCCGAGCATCAACTGCGTATCACGGATTTGATCGACATAGCGAACGAACAAATCCGGTGGCATGCTCGCGGCATGATCCGGGCCAGGCGCATCCACATCATGGGTAATATGCTTCTCAATCACGCAAGCTCCCGCAGCAACCGCCAGGGCACCTGTATGCAAGCTCTGCGTGTGATCCGAATACCCCACAGGCAGCTTAAACGCATGGATCATCGCACTGATCGCCCCCAGTGACGCTTCCTCAATCGGGGTCGGGTAACTCGAAACGCAATGCAATAGACATGCAATGTCACACTGCTGTAACAAGTCCGCAGCTGGCCCGATCTCCTCAAGGTCCGCAGTCCCCGTGGATACCAACATCGGCTTACCCAGGCTGCAACAGGCTTCAAGCAACGGCAGGTTCACCACGTCCGGCGAAGCGATCTTGATCGCATCAACCCCAATCTCATCCAACACCGGCACATGTTCGAGACTAAAGGGCGTGACAATAAAGCCAATCCCCAACTCGCCCGCCAGATCACGAACCGCAAGCACTGCTTTTAACTCAAGTTGCAACTGTTTGAGCATGGCATGGACGTCCACCGCCCCTTGGTTTTTCTGGTAGTTGGCCAATACCGCCTGTTTGGATAACAGCAGATCAGGATCAAAAAACTGCAGCTTCACCGCATCGGCACCGGCTTGCCAGGCCAATCGCGTCAGACTCAATGCCTTGGCCACATCACCATCATGATTCACCCCAATCTCCGCAATCACGCACACATCCGGCGCTCGAAGATCCGTGGCTGGTGCAAATTGGATGGGCATGGTGTTTTTCCTGAGATTGCTGGTGGTTCGTTTTTCACCGCCAAGACGCCAAGAACGCCAAGGTTCAAGGCAGAGAAAGACATTTTTTACCATAGAGGACACTGAGATTAGAGAGAGTTTGAATTTTAAATTGTACTCAAGCCAAATACTGAGCAAAGCGAAGCATGCGATACGTCGATACCCCAGTCTTCGCTGTGTTCAGACTTGGGATTTATGGAAAAACTAAAAAGTCTTCTCTGCGAATATTTGTGTGCTTTGTGTTAAAAAATGTCTCGTGTCTTTCAACTCCTAACTTGGCGTTCTTGGCGTCTTGGCGGTAAAAAAACGAATCTACAACCAACCCCAATACTGGCCAATTGGCAAAAATGTTCCTCTCAGGATACCATTTTCCCTCTTACCCCCAAGTCCAATTGTCTCTACAGGGAGCAAAAACATGGCCCTCGATCTCGCAATCTTACCCGGTGACGGAACCGGCCCGGAAGTCGTTGCTGAAGCAGTTAAAGTTCTCGAAGCTATTTCCAAGGCGGAAAAGTTCGAGTACACCACCAAGGAATATGATTTCGGTGGCGATCGCTACCTTGCTACCGGCAAGATCATCGACGATGAAGAAATCGCACAACTCCAGACCCACGATGCCATCCTCCTCGGTGCCGTCGGTCATCCCGGCGTCAAGCCCGGCATCCTTGAAAAAGGCTTGCTGCTGAAGATGCGTTTCGCCATGGACCAGTACATCAACCTGCGTCCGGTGAAGCTCTACCCCGGTGTGGATACCCCTCTAAAGGACAAGGGTCCTGAGGACATCAACTTCGACGTGATCCGTGAAAACACCGAAGACCTTTACTGCGGTAACGGTGGGATCATGCGTCAGGGCACCATGCAGGAAGTGGCCACGCAGGAAATGATCGCCACGCGTTTTGGTGCTGAGCGTTGCCTGCGGTACTCCTTTGAATACTGCCGCCGCAAGAAAGAGTCCGGCGAAGGCAAGGGTCTGCTGACATTGGTTCACAAGACCAACGTGCTGACGTACTGTGGCGATCTGTGGTTCCGTGCGTTTAACGAAATCGGTGAGGCCGATTACCCGGATATCAAACGTGACTACAACCACATTGATGCCGCGTGCATGTGGTTTGTCAAGAACCCCGAATTTTACGACACCATCGTCGTGCCCAACATGTTCGGCGACATCATCACCGACCTGGGTGCCATGATTCAGGGGGGTATGGGTATCGCCGCCGGCGGTAACATCAATCCTGATGCTGGTGGAACAAGCATGTACGAACCCATCGGTGGCTCGGCTCCCAAGTACACCGGTCAGAACGTCATCAATCCCCTGGCCGCCATCGGCGCCTTGGCGATGCTCCTTCAGAACTCCGGCCAGAAGGCTGCCGGCGATCGCGTCGAAGCAGCCATCAAGAAGGTCACTCCCAAGCTCAAGAGCATGTCCGCTGGTCGCATGGGCTACTCCACGACCGAAGTCGGCGACCTGGTCATCGACGAACTGTAAAACAGTTTGCAACCGACAATCAAATATTCAAAAAACGCACGTGTGAAAACTCGTGCGTTTTTTTGTGTTCGAATGTGAGTTGATGCACGATTCGTGTTGTTGTGATTGTGTGATGTAATGCGTTGATGTGTTGTATTGACCGACAAGGCTTCACCTTGCCCGGGGCGGCACGCCCCGGCTCGCTGTACTGCAATGTGCATTGTTAAATGCCGCCCCGACTCGCTGTACTGCAACGTGCGTTGTTAAATACAACAAGCAAGCCGCCCCGACTCACTGTACTGCAATGTGCGTTGTTAAATACAACAAGCGAGCCGGATCGTGTCGATCCGGGCAGAGCGAAGCTCTGTCATTCCCGTGACTGGGAGTTATCATGTACGCACATGTATCACGAAACTTCCGGACTTTCTTTGATTGACCCTTTACCCCAACGTCCGGGTTGGCTTGCGCATTTAGCAATCGCCGCGATGGTCGGGATCACGTTTGGATACCTGGGCAGCATGCCTGCGGTTTGGATGACCCTTTGTGCTGCGAGCCTGTTGTACTCATTGTTTCTGGTGATCAAGGGGCGGTCGGTTTTCAGTGCTCGCTGGTTGGTTTTGGCTGCCACCGTGTTTGGATTCGCCAATTGGTATCAGCTATCGCATCGTTACCTTCCAACCGATGACGTCCGTCAATATGCTCAGGAACAATCCCAACTCATCCAACTTACCGGCACGATTGTCAGCCCGATTCACTTTAGCTCGCCACGGCGAGGTGCGCTGGGACAGTTCAGCTATCAGTCACCTGCGACGCTGTTTGTCATGCAGGCCGACACGATTACCAAAAGCGGTGTTAATGAATCGGCATCCGGTAAGACGCTGGTCAAAATCGAGCAGATCGACCCATCCATCTCAACCGGCCAACGCCTGCAAATTACTGGCTGGTTCCGTAAAGTGCAGGGCACATCCAACCCCGGTGAATATGACTACCGCCAGATGCTCGCCCAGCAGGACATTCACACACGCGTCACCCTCAAGAGTGTTGCCAACGTTAAACGCCTGCAATCACCGGGCGGCCTGAATATGATCAGACGCTTTCGCGCATGGTGTGCATCACATGCTTCAAAAGCTTTAGCCCTGGGTATCGAACCCAACAGCCGAGAGCTTGGCTTGTTGCAGATCATGCTCCTTGGCCAGCGTGGCGGGAACCTTGATGATCTGGATGAAGCATTCCGCGAAGTGGGGTTGGCTCATCTGCTGTCCATCAGTGGTGCGCACCTTGGCATCCTCCTGTACCTGTCTCTCTTTGGAGCAATGGTCTTAACACAGTATCCGCGACGACAAATCTGGATCGTTGTGGTGATCCTGATCTTTTATCTGATCGTCGTCCCCACGCGTGTTCCCATCGCACGTGCAGGTGTTATGGCGGGCGCGTTTTGCTTCTGCTCATTAACCGGCTTGATTCTCGGCAGAATCAACGTGTTGGGATTGGCGACGTTGGTTGTCCTGCTCTGGCGTCCAGCGGATTTGTTCACGCCCGGATTTCAATTGAGCTTTGGGACGGTGGCAGGATTGATTGTCTTTGTCCCACGGGTGAGTCAATTCATCTGGCCGGACCCGCGGGTGATGCTCATTGAACATTTTCGACATCGCTTTGCAAGACGGATTGCCGATTATCTGGCGGTGAATATGGTTGCATTTAGCGTGGCCTTGCCGATGGTTGCCTATCACTATCAGATGATCGCGCCTTGGAATATGGTGTTGACGATTTTGGCGTTACCGATTGTCACGATGATGCTGGGTTTTGGTTTTGCCAAGATCATGCTCGGGATGTTTCTGCCCAGTGTCGGTTTGATACTTGGGGGTTTGACGACATGGGCGACGACGATGCTTGCGAGTCTGGTTGAAGGTGGGCGAACCTGGCCATTTGCAAGTATCGGTCTTGGTGTCGGGCCGAGTGTCTGGTGGATGCTCAGTGTGTTGATGGTGTTATTTGCTACGTTTTATGGGGTATTTGACCGTCGCCGCAAGGAGTTGGCAGGGCTTGTTGTGTTCTTGATCTGCTGGTTGGCGATTCCGTTACTCCCTGCGTGGCGACTTGTCCCGATCACCGCGTTACCACGAAGTACACCAGTGGCAACACTCCGCGCGGTGTCGGTGGGCAATGGGTCGTGCTATATCTTGCAGCTTCGACCACGTCAGCGAATGATGCGCGATTACGTGTTGATGTTCGATTGTGGATCGCAGCAATTTCTGGATGTTGGCAAGCGGACAGTGGTGCCAGTCCTTGAGAATCTCAACATTCGTCAGATCGATTGCCTGATGCTTTCGCATGCGGATATCGATCACTATGGCGGGGTGTTGGATGTCGCCGATGCAGTGACGATCAAGCAGGTGCTACTACCTCAACACATGATCGACGATGCAACGGCCAATCCGCGTAAGGCGACAGCCAATCTCATCAAGGGGCTTGAAAACCGACAGATTCCCATTCACGTCGTCCATGCCGGCTGGACACATCAGTTTCAGGGTCATGCGTTGGAATTAGTCTGGCCTCCTGCTCAAAGTGAATTCCCCGTCGAGCGTCACAACGATTCGTCCCTTGTTTTAAGTATCAAAACCAGTGGCCGACGGATCATGCTCAACGGTGATATCCAACAACGCGCGATCACCGAAATGTTAAATCGCAACATGAATCTCAAAGCTGATATTACTGATTTAGCGCATCACGGTAGTATCGTCAAAGCGACGCCAAATTGGTTACATGCAGTGAACCCGGAGATTGCGATCCAATCAGCAGGTTGGTCCCGACTGTACAACGACAAGTGGCCAGCCTTATTGGAGCAAGTAAACCTGCCCATGAAGCGAATGGTGACTGCCAACAGTGGGATGATCAGTATCCACATCACCGCAGCAGGTTCAATCCGCACCGAGCAGTTTGTCGCCAAGCCATCTATGTGACAATGCGACGAACTTTCCACAACATTGCAAGGGTTTGAATCTGTCGAGAAAGTGTTGAAGCTGATACCATATCGGGGTTGGTATTACTTACACATCAGTCTTTCACGGGGACCGACGATTGTATTTATCTTCTGTCATCATGATTCTCTGCTTCTCGTTTGCAGCTTGGGGTCTTTACAGGCAGATCACCGGCAAAGATCACCGGAAGTTTGCAGAACCCTTTTGCGGCAAGTGTCGCGCAGACTTGCGAGAGGGTTGGAATGGATTCATGTACTGTCACCAATGTGGCCAGTTGCTCGAAGAACCTTTTGCGGTGTATTTTGGTAAAAAGTCCAAACCCAACACACGTAAGAAAGTTGTCTTGCGAACTCTGCTGATTATTCTTCTTTTTTATGTCGTCTTCGGTGCGTTTCACCTGATGCCTTATATGGGAATCGGTGTGCCCAAATCCGTTGCTGTAAGAAAAATGTCCAACGCCCGATTGTTAAAGACTTTGCCAGGCAATACCAACGAATGGTGGTATTGGATCGAATTAGAACAGCGATACACGGCTGGCCAAATCACCATCAAGCAAATAGATCAGTGTGTCCAACAACTCACCATGGAGATTAATAATCAGACGACACAACCGATCAATTTAGGGGACAATGCCGGCCCGTTTATTGATATGTTAATTATCAAAAAATTGCTACCCAAACCTACCGTGCTGTCGTTTTTAGAAGCCAATTACAGGCAAATGAAAATCAAAGCATCAAATTCCACGAAAGACCCGTCAAGGCAACTTCTGACGATTGAATTAACCAACGCTTCCCCGTTGAGTTTAAACAGTAGCATTGTCCCTTATATTCATTTGCTTAAGGTAACACGCGAGGACGAACCAGATATTGCATTGGCTATGTTAGGTATACAGGACTTTGGTAAAAAGAATGCATCAACGGATAAACCCGTCTATGTTGATTTGTCACGATTGGGTTTTTGCCAGTTTGTCCAACCATTGCCGCCAGGCGAACATATTCTTAAATTTATATTTGATGTTCAGTACTATCCGGGCAAGGTATTTAAAAACATACCCGACGAAGATAGCGTATCAACTTACCAATATACGCAGCAGGTTCGTATGAAAGCGATTGTCGATGAGCAAGGCAAAATCACACTTTACGCATTGCCAGTTGATGTTTCACAAACTCAGGATGCAAAGGTTGAGTGAAAAATGATTGCTGTTTTTCCATTTATTTTCTTTACGGTTGCGATGTTGTTCTCAATGGTCATGGTTTTACGTACAGGTAAAGGCCTGCCACAAATTAGCCATCCGTATTGCAGCAATTGCAATTATGACCTGCGGGTGAATTGGAATACCGTGGCGCAATGCCCAGAGTGTGGCAATGATTTAAAGCAAAGCGATGCGGTGTATTTCGGGCGATCCGCCGCCAAAGTGCAGGATCGCACATTTGAGAAACGCATGTCGATATTCGCGTTAATTTTGATTCTCTTTGCGATAGGCGCGAATCTGTTTGTATTCTTTATCATGGGTAAAACCCGACCCGCTCCAGCTGTTGCGCCGGTCAAACCTATTGTCGTACCTGTTATTCCTAATACGACTTTACCCACTCAGTCTACAGAACCTCAACCCCCCAGTGAAACACCTTAATGGGAGCGAATCCACAAATGGCCATCGGCATCTTCCCAATCGCGTTGATTCTGTTTTTGATCGTGTACTTCATCCTGCGCGCGATCTTCGGCAAAGGTAAACCCGTTCTCAGTGAACCCTACTGTGCCAAGTGCAATTATGACCTGCGGGTGAATTGGGATTCGTCGATGGCCTGCCCGGAATGTGGTGCGGATTTAAAGGCTAAAAACGCAGTGAACTTTGGGAAGGTCAAAAAGTCCAGGCCATGGATGACGGTGGGTATTACGTTATTGGTATTGTTCATTCTCTTGTCAACTCTTTCACTTTTTGCAGGCATCACCGCCCCACGACGTGTCGCAACCGGCCCCGCTGCTGTTGCCACATTGCCCAACAACAATCTCATCGGGAACCTGCCTACGGTGATTGATGAGCCATGGACGATTCGGGAGTTGGAAAGTCGTTACGGCAACAACAAGCTTACTGCTGACGAAGTCGATCAAATGCTTTCCCAACTCATCACGGGACTGAAAACCAAACCCCTCAACGAGCGTGGTCCATTGCATTGGTCCAGGGAATTCATGCAGCAACTCATTGATGATGATGCCATCAGCAGCAAGCGATTCAACGAGCTGGTTAAGGTTTACTTTGGACCTGGGCCGACCAGGTATCAGCCGATTACCAGTAAAATGCAGCCAGGCTGGTCAGCCATTCACGTATCATACACACAGACCTGGCCACTTGGGACTTCGAACAATACACGACCGCATTGCAAGTTGGTGTCGGTGGTCAAAGAAGGTGATGAACAAACGCCAATGCTATTTGTTCCCGAAGCACACACACATTGGAATGCGTCGCAGGTCAAGCCGTTGGATGAGCTGCCGATCTCTTTTGTTTTTGGTAGTCGGGTGTGCTTAAAAAACACATTGGACCCCGGTGAGCATGTTTTGTTACTTACTGTCATAACCGAGTTGTATCCCAAACTCACCGCCAAACAGCAGCCCACTGAGTCGGACAAACCGGTGGCGAGTATCACACACATTCAGCCGATCAAAGTGTCAGTCGATGCGTCTGGCAGAATCATCAGTGAAAAGCTCAATATCAAGTAATAACGTGCATTGGTTTTCGAGCAATCCAAACCGATGTGTAAGTATGCTGGCAAAGGTGATTGTATAAGCGCAGGCAATGTTTGATTTGTATTAGAAAATCCATATCAGCCGGTCACAACAGGCCTCAAACATTGTGTCCTTTGCCTTTACTGCTAATATTGGGTTCTCAAACCCGCACCCGCCGGAGCCCCGGTCCAGTGCATCTGTGACATAGGAAGACTCAAAATGAACGACACTGTCGACGAAAACACACCGATCAGCGATTTGCCCAACGAGGTTCTTTTTCTTAACCGTGAAGCAAGTTGGCTGGAGTTTAATCGCCGTGTGCTGCATGAAGCGCTCGACGAACGTACGCCGCTACTTGAACGTGTTGCGTTTTTAGCGATCTTCAATTCCAACCTTGACGAGTTTTTTCAAAAGCGCGTCGGCGGACTTAAACGGCAGATCAATGCTGGTGTCACCACACGTACCGTTGACGGTTTAACTGCACAGGAACAGCTTGCTCTGATCCGGTCGATGGTGCTTGAGGATTTGCAGACACAGGCGGATTGCTTTGAACAGAAGGTCAAACCTGCCTTGGCCGAGGAAGGTATTCATCTGCTTAAGTGGGACGAATTGACCGAGGAAGAAAAGCAGTTCACCGATGATTATTTTGAAGCCAATCTTTTCCCGGTACTCACGCCTTTGGCTGTGGACCCTGGGCATCCGTTCCCGTTTATCAGTAATTTGTCGACGTCGCTGGGCGTGATCCTGCGTTATCCTGATGGCGTTTCGCGTCATGATGATGCCGAGACAGGTGAGATTCAATTTGCCCGTGTGAAGGTGCCCCGGATGCTGCCCCGCTGGGTGAAACTCGGTGAAGGTGGCGAGAACTATCGGTTTATTCACCTTGAGGATTTAATTTACCAATACCTTGATCGCCTGTTTGAAGGGATGATTATTGAGGACGCCATGCCGTTTCGCATTTCGCGTAATGCCGATGTGGAGCGTGACGAGGAAGACGCAGAAGACCTTTTGGAGTTGGTTGAGCAGGAGCTTCGCGAGCGTCGCTTTGCCAAGGTTATTCGCCTTGAGGTGCCAACCAATCCCAATGAAAAGATGGTTCGCTTTCTCATTGAGGAATTGGAGCTTGAGGAGTCGGATGTCTACATCATGCCTTCGGAGTTGGATTTTACGGACCTGTGGCTGATCAACGGTCTTGGGATTCCCAAGCTCTCCAACAAGCCCTGGTCCCCGCAGACGCCGGTGCGATTGACTGACACTGAAGCGGATATTTTCAGCATCATCCGTGGTGGTGACATTTTGGTGCACCATCCCTATGAGTCCTTTTCCAGCAGTGTGGAACGGTTCATCGCTGCTGCTGCGCGTGATCCGAAAGTCGTTGCCATCAAGCTCACGTTGTATCGCACCGCCAAGGATTCGCCGTTTATCCCGCAGTTGATTCGTGCTGCTGAGGAAGGCAAGCAGGTCGTCGTCCTTGTGGAACTCTCTGCACGCTTCGACGAAGAACGCAATGTGCAACTTGCCCAGACCCTTGAAAAAGCAGGCATTCACGTGGTGTATGGCCTCGTCGGACTCAAGACACATACCAAGACCGCCTTGGTCGTCCGCCAGGAAACCGAAGGCATGCGATCCTACTGTCACATCGGAACCGGTAACTACAACTCCAAGACCGCCAACCTCTATACCGACCTTGGCCTCTTTACCTGCAAGCCCCACATCACCGGTGAACTGACTCAGGTCTTCCACTTCCTCACCGGCAGAAGTCTCAAACGTGATTTCAAACACCTGCTCGTTGCACCCATTAACATGAAGCGTCGGTTCTACGAACTTATCGACCGTGAAATCACACACACCGTGGCATGGAAAGAACGTGGCGGTGATCCCAATGATCCAAACCGCCCACGTATCATCGCCAAGATGAACAGCCTCGAAGACCGGGGCATCTGTCGCAAACTCTACGAAGCCTCGCGTGCGGGTGTGAAGATCGACTTAAACGTCCGCGGATTCTGCTGCCTTAAACCTGGTGTGCCAGGGCTAAGTGACAATATCAAACTCATCAGCGTCATTGGTCGATTCCTCGAACACGAACGTATTTACCACTTCCACAACGATGGCAACCCGCAGTACTTCATCGGCTCAGCGGACTGGATGTATCGCAACCTCAACAACCGCGTGGAATGCATCACACCCATCGAAGAACCGTCCCTGCAAAAGAAACTCTGGCATATCCTTGAAACCCTGTTTAACGATCACCGACAGGCATGGGACATGGATGCCAACGGCAAGTACACACAGCGAGTCCCGCAAGATGAGTCGCAGGAAATCGGCACCCATGACATCCTCATGGATGCCACCCGCCGTGAAATCCTGGGCATCACCGGTAAAGCATAACCCCCGGAACCTCCCCGGAATCCCCCGGAAGTTTGTTTTCAAACCGCTTACGGTTTAACGCTGCAACACTCGCCGTCAAACCATGATCCTGATATAGTGCAACCAAGATGATCAACAACACCACAACCACGACAACGACTATCACGCCCGGAACCACTTCCGGGTAGACGTGTCGCGAGTTGTTTGAAATCATCAAACATGATTGAATAACCATCACGACCGTCTCTAAACAGGCGGTCGTTTTTTATTGGAAAACAAGGCTTTTTTTAACCACAGAGACACAGAGACACAGAGTTAAAAAACAAAGCAGAGATCATCTTCCTGATTTTTTCAGGCTCTGTGACTCTGTGCCTCTGTGGTGAATGCCTTTTAAGCGCGATACACTATCCAACTCGCAAAAAACTCAGGAGTCCGACACGATGAAAGTCACCCTTCCCGACGGAAGCATTAAAGAATTCGATAATCCGGTCAGCGCCTACGACGTGGCGGCCTCCATTGGGGCAGGTTTGGCCAAGGCAGCTATCGGTGCCAAAGTCAACGGCACACTCACCGACCTGCACCGGCAACTCCCCGATGACTGTCAGCTTGCCATCATCACCGCACCACGCGTGGACAAAAAGGGACGCTCCAAGGGCGAACCCGATCCTGATGCGCTGTACCTGCTGCGTCACTCCACCGCCCACGTGATGGCAGAAGCAATCTGCGATATTTGGCCAGAAGCCAAACTTGCTTACGGCCCACCATTGGACAATGGATTTTACTACGACATCAAACTCGACACGCCGATTAGCACGGATGACTTCGCCAAAATCGAAGAAGAGATGAAAAAAATTGTCGAAGAAAATCGGCAGTTCAACCGCTATGACCTGCCTATCGACAAAGGTATGGCCAAGCTCCAAGCTGAAGGCAACAAGTATAAAATTGATAACGCTAAGAAGGCCATTGATGGTGGTTCTAAAACTCTAAGTTGGTACATCACTGGTACACCGCAACTTATCAATGCCGAATATGACAACGGGCAATTTAACGGGTATGAATTACGACTTGGCGAAGGGGTTGAAACTCTTTATTTACCTGTTGACGCAGTGAAAAATGGAAATATTGATCTTTCCGAAACTATCCCAGGCCCATCTGGTATTCGCAATAAAGTCCATGATGATTCATGGAAAAAAAAACAAGCCGACTGGGAAGACCTTTGCATGGGACCCCACGTCCCCAACACCTCGGTCATCGGCGCGTTTAAAGTCATGAGCATTGCACAATCGCATTGGCATGGTGATATCGAATCCGATGCCTTCCAGCGTGTCTATGGCACGGCGTTCTTCAATCCCGGTGACCTTGAAGACCACATGGAAAAACTCGAAGAAGCCCGCAAACGCGATCACCGTGTGGTCGGCCGCAAGCTTGGACTCTTTGAAATTAATGATGAAGTCGGCCAAGGCCTGATCCTCTGGAAACCCAATGGTGCTACCGTTCGCCAGGAGTTACAGAACTTCATCCTCGAGCACCTTGAACGCCAAGGCTACAAGCAGGTCTTCACGCCTCACATTGGCAAGTTGGATTTGTATCGCACGTCCGGCCACTACCCGTATTACTCCGACTCGCAGTTCCCGCCACTAGTTGACCGTGAGACGATTGTGAAGCTCGGTGATGAAGGTTGTAGCTGTAGTGAGTTGGCCAACCACCTTGAAAAAGGCGAGATTGACGGCTACCTGCTTAAGCCGATGAACTGCCCGATGCACATCAAGATTTTTGACTCCGAGAAGCGCAGCTACCGCGATCTGCCCATCCGCCTTGCCGAGTTCGGCACGGTGTATCGCTGGGAACAGTCCGGTGAACTGGGGGGTATGACGCGCGTCCGCGGCTTTACCCAGGATGATGCACATCTGTTTGTCACCCCTGACCAGTTGGCCAAGGAAGTGCTCGGTTGTATCGAACTCGTCAAGATCGTCTTCAAGACCTTGGGGATGGATGACTACCGCGTCCGCGTGGGTCTGCGTGATCCGGATTCCACCAAGTTTGTGGGCAATAGCGACGATTGGGACTTGGCTGAAAAGGCATGTCTGGATGCCGCTGAATCACTGGGTGTTCCCTTTAGCAAGGAACCGGGTGAAGCTGCGTTTTACGGCCCGAAGATCGACTTTGTGGTCAAGGATGTCATCGGTCGCGAATGGCAACTGGGCACCGTGCAGGTGGACTACCAACTGCCTCAACGGTTTAAGCTCGAATACATCGGTTCGGACAATGCTGCCCATGTGCCGGTGATGATCCATCGTGCACCGTTTGGTTCGATGGAACGATTTGTGGGCGTGCTCATTGAACACTTCAACGGTGCGTTCCCCTTGTGGCTTGCCCCTGAGCAGGTCCGCGTGCTGCCGATTTCTGACAAGTTCACGGACTATGCGGATAAGGTCTATGCAGCGCTGAAGGATCAGGGCATGCGGGTGACGATGGACTGTTCCAACGAACGGGTCAACGCGAAAATCAAAGCCGCCCAGGAGATGAAGGTGCCTTACATGCTCGTCGTCGGTGGCCGCGATGCCGAAGGTGGCACGGTCAGTGTCCGCGAACGCAGCTATGGCGACATGGGCGCTCTGAGTCTCGAAGACTTCGTCACCCAAGCCAAAGCCGAAGTTGTCAGCAAGGGTGAATCACGGGTGAAGGTTTAAGCTGGTAGTAATCAAAAATTCAAAGCAACAATAACAATAGCGACGACACTTCTACGGATGTGTCGTCGCTGTTGTTTTATTCCTGATACAATTTTGACATTGCATCTTGATGCTGATTGCTGATACTAAACAGCGGACATTCTCGGAGACACCTCATGCAAGATTCGGAATCGACGGATGGGACGCTGGATGGTTCGATGCCACCGTTGGCGCGGGGGTTGGTGATCGTTGCGGGTTACGGGCCGGTGGGGCGGGTGGTTTGTGACATGCTTGAGGCTGCACGTTTTGAGGTGACGGTGATTGATATCAATCAGCGAACGACTGAAAAACAGCATCCGCATAAACGTCAATTCGTGCTTGGTGATGTGCGTGATCCAACGGTGTTGATCGAAGCAGGGATTCGCAAAGCAACCGCATTGATCCTTGGCATTCCCAATGAGGATCAGGCGGTGATTGCCTGTCGTGTTGCCAGGGAGTTGAGCCCCAATATTTACATTGCTGCTCGGACGAACTTCGTGAGTAAAGGTTTGCTGGCCACGCAGGCCGGCGCGGATCACGTGGTGATTGAAGAGGTCATTACTGCTCAGGCGATGAAGGAAGCGGTCATGAAGCACTTGGTTGATATCAATGAAGCGGATTGATGAGATGCTGGTTTAGTCTGTCACAGCGTTCCGTCAGATTCACTTTGTTCATCTGGCGGCTTGGGTTAAAAAGTTCAATCTTACAATCTGGTTTAGATATCCGCAGGCGTGAGGCTTGGCGCAGCGTTCAATTGCACGGGGATGCTCAGTGTAAAGATTGAACCTTTGTTTTTCCCATCGGAGTGAGCATTGATGCTGCCGCCCAGTTCGCGGACCGCCATGGCTGCCGAGTGCAGGCCGACACCTCGTGCGCTGGGGCGGGTGGTGTAGCCGTTGTCAAAGATGTTGGGCAGTTGCTGCGGGTCAATGCCACAGCCTGTGTCATGGATGGTGATTTGCAGGATTGAATCGTCGATGAGTTGAGCAGCGATATGTAATCGACGTTGCGATGACTCAACCATCGCCAAAGCATGTCGGGCATTGGTGATGATATTGGTCAGTGCCTGAGCCAGTCGATAAGCATCAAGTTTAAGCAGCTGTTTAATGGCCACATTCACCCGGACCTGGACTTGTTGGTTCTGAATATCTTCAGCGTCAATGGCCAGGATATCGTCGATCATCCGCTGAACGTCGGTGTTGACACACATAGCTTGGTTATTACCACTGTTGGATGGCAAGACCGGGCGGACGAGTTGGCGGATATGTTCCATTTTGCTTTGGATGGAGAGCATGTCCTCTTCGATTGCTCTGTTTTCAGCTTGATCCCAATTAAGTACCACATCATGCTCAGTATTTCGGATTGCTTTGTTGAGCAATATGCGTCGCGTCACGACAAGCAACACCAGCATGGTAAGCAATTCGAGACCCACGAACCACAGTGCCAACTTAAGCGAAGCCTTGTCCGCAGGTTTGATAAACGTGGAGACCGGGACAACCATGACCACGTTCCAATAGGTCCGGGGCATGTGAAAAACACTGACCATGCAGGGTTCATCCATCAGCGGCATTCGCTCGAGTCTCATCCGCCGAACCTTGCGTGGGTTGACTGCTTTAATCCGAGTCTGGTCGAACATCGAGGCGATGAGTATTTGTGTTTGTTCCTGGGAAAGTGTTGGATACTTGCGGTGTAATTCATTGACACGTTGTGAGAAGTTAGCCATGTTCTGCTGAGCGTTTTGAATCATGCGGATGTTCATCTCGTCATGCAGTTCACGTATTCGTGACATCCCCGGCAGAGTCTGTGTGACATCTTTAAGCTGAAGGTATTGGGTGCTGAGGTTGCCAGCTTCGTCAGGTTGTTCAGTTCGAACCATGTCCATATGCGGGAAGGCCACGAAACGACTTTCACGATCGACGACAAACATGTACCCACCGGTGGATTGTGCATCCTTGCGTAGCGATTGGTTGAGTCCATCGAGTTTCAGGTCGATGGTCGCCACACCGTTGAAGGATTCATCTTTGTAGATGGGAACCGTGCAGGTGACCATTGGTTGCAGTGAATAGGGGTCGGTGTAGGAATGCGACCAGATGGCTGAGGATGGCGGATAGTATCGACCG
The DNA here is from genome assembly GCA_002480565.1 of Phycisphaerales bacterium UBA7800. Lineage (GTDB taxonomy): Bacteria > Planctomycetota > Phycisphaerae > Phycisphaerales > Phycisphaeraceae > UBA7800. The sequence goes on from DLCK01000026.1 coordinate 214,345, forward strand.
GGGATGTACCAGTGTTCCTGGTGATAGCCGGGGCCTTGTGGGTTGTTGTAGTCGTCGTAGTACTTGAGGGTGCCGTTGGGCTGCATACCCCAGAAAAAGCTGTTACGTTCGACCTTAGGATCAAAGGCAAAGGGTTCAGGCCAGATCCCACCGCCTGCGACAACGTCTTTCATATCACTGGGAATGACAATTTGCCCAAAGAGTTTTTGATAGGTTTGAATGTCAGGGTCCAAGACCTTGGCCAGGTCCGCCATGACACGTGTCTGGTTTTGGGCTTCAAGGATCAGGGCATTGAGGTCCGAGACCACGCGCAGGCCGATCTGCTCGGTATGATCTTCGCCTTGCTCGATAAGCAGTGTCCGCTGGACGGTGTAGATCATCGTGACGCTGGAAGCCACGAGAAGTCCGAAGATTGCCAGAAAGCTGAAACTCAGACGGAAGGATAGGTTCTGATGCCAATGGCGCACCAGACGCGAGAAAAGCGTATTGGGGCTGACGAATTTACTCATCGGTCAAACCATCTACAAAAAGATTCACCATGGCATTGATACTGGACAAAGTCATATCCATCGTGAATTTTGAAATTACCAATTCTGATCAGGAGTCAAAAAATCACTCCTGACGTGCTATAGAAATCATCGGGGATTCACCTGATTGTCTTAACCGACGTTTTGTTTGAAAGTCAGGAATTCACAGGGTTACATTATTGCAACCAGGTGATTTAGGAAGGATTTGCGTCTCAAAGTACCCCAACATGGATCAAATAGGACAAAATAACCCGACAATCAGGTATTTCTACCATGTGGATTTTAGCAAAGCCTTGCCGATACTTATGTTGGAAGGACAATGATCACGATTCAATTGAGTTTTGTATTCAATTGACTCTGTTCAAACAGTGCTTCTGACAAAAGAAGACCTCGGCGGGCTGAAATGAACCTGGACCCCCCCTTGCCTCTGCCGAGGTCTTCTTTTTTCCCAATCTCACCTGTTCATAACCTTGAAACGAACATAAATAACCAGATTGGCAGCAAGTGCTGTGGGTGTGATTATGCCTTCTCTGAGTTATCAAGTCTGAGAATGGATGCTGGCAGACAATCGTTCAAATCAACCTGTGGTGGCCAGTAACGGGGTCTGTAAAACGGTTACGCGTGCTCAAAGTGTCATGCTTTTGGACAGACATGTCTCAGATCCGCAGACAGCATCGTCATCTTGTCATACAATTGTGGGATACCTGCTTTAATTTCTAGGTCCTACCGCGGGAGTTTTGACGTTGCCATTTTTGTTTATCCAAACCCCTGATAACCGTCGGCTTTTGAAATTGCCGACCCATAAAACCACCATCGGCCGGTCCAAGACCAACACCGTCACCATTGACGATGACTTCTCCAGCCGGGTGCATTGCACCATTCAACAAATCGATGGGCGATACATTCTTCAGGACAACGGCTCACGCAACGGCACGAAGGTCAACGGCCAACCTATCGACACCCCAATCCAGTTTGGACGCAAAGGCAGCTTCTCAATCGGGCAGACGAACTTCCTCTTCTCACTTGATGACCCGCGACTGGACCCCGACTGGTTGAGTAAGCCCGCAGCTGTGACACCTGAGCCCGCTGCTGCGATCCCCGCCAATGCCGCTGGAAGCGATTCCTCAGGGCTAAGTCCCGACCGCCTGTTTAGCCACTTGAAAAACCAACCTCAGCAGAACAATGTCGCTGTCAATGATGTCTCAGCGGACCCATTACTAGATGGTGACGATGATGAGGACGTTCCACAGCTTGGCGATGAAGACGCGATGTTCGATCCCGATGCGCAGAACAAGATGACCGATCCCTTTGCAGTGTTGCGTCGGTTTATCAAGCCGCATCGCGCTCGCCTGGATTTTGCAGTTAATCAAATCGGCTTGGTCAATTCACGAGGTGAAAATCTGCATCCCACGGAATTGGCTCAAACCGAACAGGAAATCACCGACCAGATCGACGATGCGGGACAGTCCGATTCGGATCAAGATTCCGACGTGGGCATGGCGGTGAACATTTTCAGACTGCTGCTGCTTTCCGCCTTTGCCGGCCGCGCTTCGGATATGCACTTTGAGCCTGGCACTGAGTCTCTGCTCATCCGCCTGCGTGTCGATGGCTCAATGGTCAGTCTCGTGGAAGTCCCCAGTGCCTTGGGCGCCCGACTGTATGGCTTGATCAAAGTGCTTTCGGATATCGACATTTCCAAACGTGCCACCGTGCAGGAAGGCCACTTCCGCACACAGTTACCTGACCGCAGTGTGGACTTTCGTGTCAGTTTCACCCCAGTGATCCACGGGCAGAAGTTGGTGATTCGTGTACTCGATTCCGTCTCCTCGCCGCAGCACCTTAATGACCTGATGCTCCCGGACTGGATGCTTTCACATATCCAGAAAGTATCCACCCAATCCTCGGGCATGATCCTTGTCTGCGGGCCAACCGGCAGTGGCAAGACGACGACGCTCTACGCTGCCCTGCGCGATGTCGATGTCCAACGGCGAAACGTCATCACCATTGAAGACCCCGTCGAGTATCAACTCAAAGGCGTCACCCAGATTCCCATTAATCAAAAGCAAGGCAATACCTTCCATTCCATGCTCCGATCCGTTCTGCGACAAGACCCGGACGTGATCCTGCTGGGCGAAATTCGTGACCGTGAAACCGCTGAGACAGGCATGCAGGCTGCCATGACCGGACACCTGGTGCTCTCCACCATCCATGCCCGCGACACCGTAGGCACCATCTTCCGCCTGCTGGATCTTGGTGCGGAGCCTTACCTTGTGGGTTCAGCCATGAATCTGATTCTCGCCCAACGCCTGATTCGTCTGCTGTGTAACAACTGTAAAGCAGGTCGCAAACCGACTCCCAAGCAGATGCACCAGATGGGCAGCTTTGGCAAAAATGTCGGCGAGATTTTCTATCCTGTGGGTTGCCCCAATTGCTTTGATCAAGGCTATGCCGGCCGACAAGGTTTGTACGAACTGCTCACCATGACCGATGAATTGCGTGATGCGATTTTAAAGAGTGCCACCATGGGGGCGATCAACGATGCCCTGTCCCGCGTCCTGTTCACCTCATTGGAACAGTCCGGCTACAAGCTCATTGCCGACGGCATCACCAGCCCCGAAGAACTCGACCGCATCGTCGGCTCAAGCAGTGCCTAAGCAAACCACGATGTCAAAAAAATTACGCAAGACATCGTGCAACGACAATAAAAAATAGCTGCAACACCGCGTGTTGCAGATGCCTTGAAAAACATACGTATTTACGGGGAAAAAACATGTCCAAACAACATCGCGCGTTCACCTTTGTCGAACTCATCGTTGTCTTAGCCATTGTCACATTACTCATCGGTATCATTCTGCCAACGCTGGGAGCTGCAAGGCGGACTGCACGTTGCATGCAAAACTCCTCACAGCCGCGTGGCATCCACTCCGGCCTTGTCCTCTTCTCCCAAGGCAATAACGGCTACTACCCCGGCATCGACAAAGACGGTAACCGCATGGAAGACTACTCCGTCGAATTCCGTTTCCAGGAATTACTTGATGACAATTACTTCACCGGTGAATACCTCATCAGTCCCTCAGAAACCAAAACCGCTCGAGAAAGTGGTACGTTGACCACTGCCAATTTTTCCTACGCCATGCTCAACCTTTCCAATCGCAACGCGTCGCGGTTCAATGAATGGAAGGACACGTCCAATGATGAAGCTGTGGTCCTCTCGGATCGTGGTGTCGCCCATGGCACAGATTACATTCGTTCTGTACACACCAAGCGTCAGACGGGCACTCATGATTGGCGAGGCAGTGTCGCTTTCAACGACAACCACGTGACATTCGAAGCAACTCACAACAACTTGACCACGGTTTATGGTGAAGGTGAAACACAGCAGACTTTCGAAAACGACAACCTTTTCGACACCACCGGCGCATCAATGGTCTACAGCGGTAACGACACCATCATCGACAAATCAAAGTAAAAATAGCTGCAACACTTCCGGGGGCGTGTCGCTGATGCCCATCCTGAAAACAACGCGTGCGTTACTTGTTTGTTGAGCACCGGGTGTCAACCCGGTGCAGGCATCCATTGACACACAAGACCTGCACCGGATTCACATCCGGTGATTAAACCTTCATTGGCGTTCACATCAACGCACGAGAGTTAAATGGAGATTGAATGATTGAATTGTTCCTGCAGATGCAATTATCTCGCATCACGGATACCTTGTAGGGATGACTAACAAAGGCAATATCCGACATAACCCGCTTCTCTTTGGTATAGCGCTAGCAGTGATGGTGATTGTGGTGATCGTCTGTGCGATTGTCCTGCAAAACAAACCCACCTCTACCGCAAACGATTCGGACAGTTCAAATGCAACACCATCTCTGACTGTTGAGCAGATTGAACAAAAATTCGAACCCCTGCGTCAGCAATACATGCATAACCGTGGCAGTGGGCAGTTCGATACACTCATCACGCAAGCACTCAAACTCGTCGAAAAATATCCCAACTTCGCGCCCGGCCAACTCTTTGTCGGACAGTTGTACTTCGACAAAGGCGATCTAATCAACGCTCAAAAGTACATCGACACCTCTCTGAAACTTGATGCCAAGCAAGGCACGGTGCATCTGCTTGCTGGCAATATCGCTTTGATGCAAAAAGACCCCAAACGCGCAGCGGATCACTTTAGCCAGGCCGTGGTATTGGAACCCTCCAACGCGCGGTATTGGCTGCACCTTGGGCAGAGTTATTTCACCCAACAACTTTGGGATCAAGCTTTGGACTGCTACACCAAAGCCTACGAACTGGACTCGGATATGACGTTAGCGATCAACGGCATGGCGGACTGCCAGATCAAACAAGGTGAGCCTTCCAAAGCCATCCTCACACTCCAGCGAGCCATCGATCAAACACCCATTGGCAAGCGCAAAACCACCGTCGTCTATCTGCGGAAACAGGCGAAGCTGCTCTCAGAATTGAACAAACCCAACGAAGCCCTGGTGGTGTTGGGCAAGCTTTTTGATAACGAAAAAGCGGACCCCGATGTACTTGCGGAGATGGCAACCTACTGGGATCAATTCAGTGAACCGGGTAAGGCTGCGGAGCTTTATGAAAAGCAGTTATCCAATAATCTGCGCAATTGGCAATATGCCGCCAAAGCCGCGCGCTGGCGGATCAAGGCCGGTGAAAAAGCCAAGGCTCAGCAACACCTGATGCATATTCAACTGATCAATCCTGACCTGCCGGTGGTAGCCGAACTGGAAAAGGAATTGGCAACCCTTGAATGAATCCGCATATCAACATGGGATCGGCTGGCCAAAGCGATTGGCTGCGTGGGCAGGATTGCTTGTCATCACGTTGATTGCTTATGCGTCGAGTTATGGTGTCCCGTTTGTGTTTGATGATGTGCATGCGATTGTCGAAAACCCCAGTATCCGACATTGGCAAAGTTTTACCGATGCATTCACCGCGCCGGATCAATCGAGCTTTGCCGGACGCCCGGTGGTGAACTTGAGCTTTGCGTTACAGACCGGTGAAGCAGGCAAGCTTGATCCTGCCCGGCTGCATGGGGTCAACAATTTCATCCATGTGTTAAATGCGATTTTGCTTTTTGAATTACTGGTGTTGGTTTTGTCCATCATCAATCGCCAAAAACTCATGGTGTATGCGTTTTTCGTCTGCACACTTTGGGTGATCCATCCGCTGAATACCGAAGCAGTGGTCTATCTCACACAGCGGACGGAGTTGTTCGTCACGCTATTTTTCCTGATCAGTTGCTATGCGTCAGTGCAGTACATGTCCGCACGTCATTGGAGTTGGTTGATCGTTGCGGTGATTGCAAGCGCACTGGGGATGGGCTCCAAGGAGAATATGGTTGGCTTGCCGGTGATGGTGTTGTTGATCAATTGGGTGCTCTTTAACCGCAGCATTAAACGGCATTGGAAGCTTCATCTGGGGTTGGCACTGACATGGTTGATCCTGCTATGGCTCAACATCAGCGGCCCGCGTGATGCGTCGGCAGGGATGACCGTTGGCATCTCATCGTGGCAGTACCTGCTCACCCAATCGACGGTGATCCCACTGTATCTTTGGCAAGTCTTTACTGCTGATCATCTATCCATCGTGCATGATTGGCCAATGTGTCAAACGGTTGGACAGTCACTGCCCTGGAGTTTGTTGCCGTTAACGATATTGGCTTTGACGGTTTGGGGTGTGGTGAAAAAGCATCCGCTCTCGCTGGCAGGTGTCGCATTTTTTTTGATCCTCGGTCCCACGAGCAGCATCATCCCCATTGCAACTGAAACCGTCGCAGAACGTCGGATGTACTTGCCAAGTGCGATGGTCATTGGCGTGGTGGTCTTGCTGCTGGGCAGTTGGTGCGTAAGCAAGCGTCCGCGTGAAATCGTTGCAATTGGTGTTGGCATTTTGCTAACCGTGTTATGCATCATTGGGACGCAACAACGCCTTGAAGTCTATCAACAACCGCGGACTCTTTGGGAAGCTGCCATCAGCTTGTATCCCAATGACGGGCGGGCGCTTAATGGATTGGGTTACACATTAATCGGCGAGAATGCCTACGAGCAGGCGATCCCGATTCTGCGTAAGGCCACGGAAGTTGATCCTGAATTTGCCGAGTCCTACGACAACTTGGGTTTGTGTTATCTGCATGCCGGCGAACTTGGTGATGCGAAAAAATCCTTTGAGCAGGCGATCGCGCTCAACGACAGTTTAGCCAAACCGTACAACAATTTGGGAATCACGTTGGCAAGGCTCGGGGAGTTGGATGCAGCGGTCAACGCATTGAATCAGGCGCTAGCACGCAGTCCGCATCTGGCTGCAGCGCATTTGAATCTGGGGATGGTGCTTAATGACCTGAACCGGTTTGGTATTGCAGCCGAACATCTGCTTCGCGCGTTACCGATGCTCAACGAACAGGATCAATGCACTTGCTTGATGCAGTTGGCACGTGCTGCTTTGGGTCGCAATGAACTTGATAAAGCAATGGGGTACCTGCATGGAGTCCTGCAAATCCAGCCGGATCATGGCAAGGCAAAAGCGTTGTTGGGTAAGTTGCAGTCGATACGGTGAGGGGATTATTCAATTCTGAATGATGAATCAAATTACGCAGACCGGCGGTTGGTTGATTTTTCTTTGTGGATCTGATGCGTGTGAGCCAACCAATACTTGAGCTTATCGTGGAGTTGTTGGCGGTCGATGGGTTTGGTGGTGAAGTCATCACAACCTGCGTCCATACATCGCTTGCGATCCTGTTCCATGGCATTGGCGGTCAACGCGATGATGGGCAGTTCATAGCCGGTGCGTCTGAGATTTCGTGCAGCGGTGACACCGTCCATGACCGGCATCTGCATATCCATGAGAATGGCTGCATAGGGTCGACCCATTTCACTTTGACTCATCGCCATATCAAAAGCGATTTGGCCGTTGGCAGCAAGGTCAACGGAAAGCCCCATTTTTTCAAGGACGCGACGAATGAGTTTCTGGTTGACGGGATTGTCCTCAGCAAGCAGAACATGTCCGACAAGTTCCTGAATGTCGCCTTGATTAGCCCCACGTGATGATTCGGAATGCGTGCGAACGGCTTCGGAAGGATTCTTGAGCATTGGGACATTTTTGAGTTCACCGGTGGCCATAACGGCTTTGAAGCTACTGCCGACACCTGGTGTAGAATTAACTTGGATATCGCCACCGAGCATTTGGGTCAGTCTTTTGGAGATGACCAGCCCAAGTCCGGTGCCACCGAATTTACGGGTGGTGGAACTGTCTGCCTGGCTAAAGGGGGCAAAGAGTTTTCGGCTTTGTTCCTCGCTCATCCCGATGCCGGTGTCGGCCACTTCCAATGTCAATTTGGGATTGGGGATATCCGGTGCAGAGCATCGAACAATGATGCGAACGCCACCTTCTTCGGTGAACTTGATGGCATTACCCACAAGATTGACAAGCACCTGTCGAATACGAACCGGGTCAGACTGAATCGATTCCGGGACCGGCGTGAGATATTCGACAGTGAGGCTGATTTTGCGGTCAGCGGCACGGACGCGCATCAGCGATGAAACATCAGCAATGATATCGACGATCGAACACTTGATGCGTTCGATGGTCATTTTGCCTGCTTCGATTTTTGAAAGGTCCAGAATATCGTTAATGATGGTCAGCAGACTCTTGCCATTATCGCGAATGGTTTGAATGTACTGGATGTGTTTATCACCGGGTTCCGTTGGATCAAGCAGCAGGTCGGTGTACCCGAGAATGGCGGTCATCGGCGTACGAATTTCATGACTCATATTGGCCAGGAAAGCAGTCTTGGCTTGATTGGCGGCGTAGGCGACTTCCTTGGCGCGTTCGAGTTCCACCGATCGACGCTCAAGCTCCACCATCCGACGGAAAGCTTCATCCTTGGAACTGGCTGCATCCTCGACATAAGCATTGAGTACTGTCTGAGACCACTCATGAGCTTGGAGCATCGCGATTTGATACATCGAAAAGCCAACCAGCGGGATAATCGCGCCGATGAACTTCAGAAAATGTGCCATGACAAATAATCCACCATAGCGCGCTTCGACGAGTACGGTCGCCATTTGACTGACTACAAAAATCGAGATCGAAAGCACGATCCACCAGCTAAGCGTGTCACGTGTCCGGGTAAACTCACGAGTGAACATCCATAAAGCAGCACATTCCAAGCAAAAGACCAATACATCCAACGGACGATGCAAGGGAAGCCATGCAGCTTGAATTCTGGGAACCGGGATCAGGATACAGGCGCAAAGCAATCCGAGAATGATACACAAGAGGGTCAAAGGTTCTCGCAGGATCGACGAATCCTCATCGTCTTTTGAGACTTGAGGTTTAATGGCTGTTGAGAGAATCAGGAATACTGCAAAGAGCACAATACCAGTAATCTGATCCGGCTTTTGGGGATGCATTTGGAAATGTTTTACATGTGACTGCAACCATTCCTCAAACCCGCAGACAAAATGCAAGGCGTCGGCGATACCGTTGCAAAAGAATGCCAGACCAATGAAGAGGATCTGAAGATTCCCCATTGCATAAAAGCGGACGATCAGTGCAAAGGCAACCAGCAGACTCATCGTTGAGCTGGCCAATTCCATGAGTGTGTGAAATTCCGTCCCAACGAGGATTTGATCGCCCATCAGAAACGGAATGAGTCCAAGCAGTGTCACCATCGTCAGACCAACCAACAGCAAACGGTACTTCACCTGTGATGCAGCGACCGTACGCGACAGGTTACGCCTGTCTAGCTTGATCCCAAAAGGGTTGGGTGACATATGTTGCGACATTCAACAGCTCCGTCAGGTTGGCTCACCGCTTTGCATATAGCGGGAATCACAACCAAACGTCTTTCTTAAACAAAAGACCGAAACCTTTACTCCAGATTCATCGACAAAAACCGAAGTTGGGTTCAGTCGATATCGAATTGCAGGGGGGACTCTTTTGATGAAAGTTGACTTTTGTGACGAATGGGTTAGCTAACAATGTTGCATTTACTGCTTATCGGCCGGGTTATTGAGAACCAACAACATCGCCTACGTGATAACACCTATGCCATTGAATGGATCATTCAAGTTGATTTGGATGCTTATTGTGCCACGGGGACACAGCCAACGCGTCCGCGCGGGTTGTCATCATTGCCGTTGTAATCATTGAAAAAGACCCAACGACCATCGGGGCTGAATGTCGGATGGGGATGCCAGGGCTGCATCCGGTGTCGAGTTCGCGCAAGCAGTGTTCGATAACCGGTCTGTGGATTCACATGCAGGACATCGCTGACACCCTTGGCATTATGCCATCCGCTGCCCGGTTCATCGGACGGCCCGGTGGTGTCCACGACCATATGCTTCCCATCGCGGGTGACATTGCAATGCCAATCCCGATCGCCTTCGCTAATGAGTCTGGCAGGTTGATCGGCATGTGGATTGATGTGATACAAACCCCGTGGTCCAGCTGGACTCACACCATAGGCGATGGTGATCGCAGCTGCTTCGTGGTAACACCAGCGTTCGTGCCCGACACATAATAATTTGCCTGGTTCATCGGACTGCTGATCGAAGATGCATTGGCCCTTTGGCAGATGGGTTGGGTGCATTGCGTGCATGCGGTCGGGAATCTGCTCGGTGGGACCTTCATGACAGTATCCCAACCAGTCTGGATCATGCGGGCAGTAATGAAAGTGATTGACATACCAGTTGGTTTGAATCACGGTGGTGACATGCCCTGTGGCAGTATCAACTTCCAACCCCTGGTAGATACCGGCTTCTTCAGCGCGGACCCCAAAACAAACTGCTGAGCCGTCGGGCTTGAGGCTGGTGAGATCTGTAAGCTTCCAACCCTTGGGAGCGACATAAAGAATTTGCGGGCGAACCGGTGATTCAGTCAGGTCCAGCAACCAGACGGTGTCCTGAACAGCCAAAGTCAACACGTTCTTGTGCAATGCGATATCCGGCCAGACAGTGATCGGCGGCTTGTCGGACACCGGTTGAGGCAGGTCAAACGAGGCAATCCGGCGGCCTGGTGAGATCGTTTGCGGCTGGATATCAAGTCGATCAATTGGCAACATCCACAAGCTGGTGTGGTCAGGCATCATCTGAACGATAACCATCTCCCGCCCATCGACGGTGAAACCATTACTGTGAGGATAAGTCTGGTAACGGTTGAGTTCATAGCCACCAAGGCAAAACAACGTCTGTGGCATCAAATGTGTCCTTTGCATTATGCAGCGGGTGCCTTGGGTATTGTAGCCAGCCATGTTCAAAAGAAATGGACTTTTTCATATTTATGGGCAAATTGGGGGTTGTTACATTCGTTAAGCGCGTTAGCATGTCCCGCTTGTTTTTCGTCCAACAGGCTTTGCAAGAAAGACCGACCGTTGGTGCGATCCCAGGTACGCCGGAAAGGTCCATCCGGTATCGTCGATGACCGCCATGCAAGGTCTGGCTCTCATGCAGTACAAGCGCCCCCTATTGCCCAAATGGTTCAAGGACTATCACAGAAGTTCACGCCCGGACTCGGATATGCGACAGTATGTCAAGCATGTTCCCCTGGGATGGATTTTGAGCAACGTCTGGATTTTCATGATCACAGGCGCGGCATTCACCAAGTTCGCCAAAGCTATCCATCTACCTGACAGTTACTTTGGACTCCTGGCTGCTGCGCCGTTTATTGGGGCGATGTTCCAGATTCCAGCGAGCATTCTCCTTGAGTGCTTTGGTCATCGCAAGGCCACCTCAATTGCATGTCAGCTCATCGGCCGATTCATCTGGGTGTTCATCGCGCTGATCCCATGGGTTATCCCCGACGATCAGGATGCGCTGCGTTGGGGATTGCTCGCAGGTCTGACTACTTTGACATGGATCCTTAACAACCTTGCAGGTCCAGCCAACACCGCCTGGCTTGCCGATGCCGTTCCGCCGTCATTGCGGGGTCGGTTTGTGAGTTTCTGTCTGCGTTGGAGTCAGCCGGTGATTCTTGTCGTCGTGCTTGGAGTGGGGTATCTCATTGATGTGGCAGAGAAGGCTGAGGATGCGAAGGTCAGTCAGCCTCTGTTGATGCTCAAGCTTTGCAGCATGTTGCTGGCCATTGCAGGATTGGTCGGAGTCTTCGGCATTCTGCGACATGCCATGGCACCCGACCCCAAGCCAGTGACTGGTACGGGTTGGAATCCACAACTGCTTTACAATCTCAAAAAGCCACTGGTCAATCCGGGATTCAGGCGGTACCTGCTGGTCAACTTTACTTTCTTTGTCGGCACCGGATTTGTGGGTCAATACATCTGGCTGTACATGTTCGATGTCGGGCACATGACCGCACTGGCTGCCAATGGTCTGCTCGTTGCCATGCCGCGGGTGATCACCATGTTCACCTACCGGTTCTGGGGTCGGCAGATTGATGCACATGGCAAGAAACCGGTGATGCTCCTGTGCATGGGCGTAATGTCGATTAGTTTTTTCGGATGGATCATTGCTGCTCAGGGGTCCACCTGGCATGTGTTGGCTGCGTTGCCGTTGATCGTTTTGGAAGTCGCCTGCCTGCCGGGGTGGGAGGTGACCAACCTCAATGTCTTGCTGGACTTCTCCAGTTCCAAACAGGGCGGAACCAGCGCAGCAGTCGCCATCAACGCCATGGCAGTTGCAATTGGTGGCATTATCTCTGGTGCGCTGGGGTCCCTGTTTGCCAGCGTGTTTGCGGAAGTGAATTTTGAAATTGTAGCCATGGATTTTACGGTCACCTATCACGTTCTGCTGATGTTGCTGGTGGTGTTCGTGCGACTGATTGTCTGTCTGTTGGTGTTGCGATTGGATGAACCCAAAGCCACCGCCACGCGTGACCTGATCCGTGAAGTGAGTAGTGGTGTGTTTTACAACACCCGACAAGCCATCCTCATGCCCACGCGGATCGTCGGGCAAATCAGTCGCTGGACCTACAAACTCCGACAGTGATCACCGTTGAAGTGTAGCGTCGCGCGAACCGTAAGCTCACGGCTGTTGATCTTGCTTTTGAATGGTCTCAGACTTACGAACCTGCGCGACTACGCAATATTGGGTTGTGATCCGTTTTACCCAAAGTGATTACTGCGATGTTGAATCTCACGGATGGGGATGCGGATCATCTTGCGTTGGCCCCGTTGATCGGGATGGTCGATGAGTTTGATCAATTCTTCCACTGCACGTTGAGCCATCGCCGGGAAGTCCTGCTTGCAGACAAACCCTTCTTTTAACGGATACGGCTCACCGAGCCAACCGTCGAAAACACCAAAGCGCAGCGTGTAATCCTTAAGCCAGCTTGGATGATCGCGCACCATTTTCATTACTTCAAAATGTGCATTGCTGATGAGTCCGACCTGTTTGATACCCTCGGGAATCTGCACATTGCCATCATCAATAACATGAGCAATGTTGTTGGCTTTGCACCACTTGATGGCACCTTGAAGTCGGGTATGGGTCACTTCGTTGATGTCGTCCACGTGGATGACCAGAAACTCGCTGCCAGCGTTGACGCAGTGTTCGCACAGCGATGCCATCCCCTTGGCATTTTGAGTGGTGACGGTGATGGTCTGCACATCGGGAATCGCGCGGTCCAGTAAGACCAATGGGAAGCCCGATTCAACGAGTTGCTGCACGGAAGTATCGCCGGGCGTATGTTGGCTGGGGATGAGAATGGCCCCGTCTGCAACGCCTTGGGATAGCCTGCCGACGAGTCGTTTGACGGTGCTTTGGTCTTGGTGATGCAGAGCGACTAGCGTGTCATATTGCAGTTCACTGAGTTGTTTGCTGGCCGATTCCCCAGCAGAGGTTTCGAGCTTGGAGTCGAGACTGGAGACGATGAGCCAGACGGTATGGGTCGTTCCGGTCTGCAAGGATCGCGCTGCAAGGTTCGGACGGTAACCCAACTCCTTGGCCGTTTGTTTGACCTTATCGCGCGTCGCCTGTTTGACCAACGGATCGTCCCGCAAAGCACGCGAAGCAGTACTCACGTCCACCTCGCAGGCCTTGGCAATGTCTTTAAGTGTCGTCCGCATGGTTTTGTCCGGTCTTTTTTCTTTAACACGAAGGCACGAAGATCACGAAGGAATGCAATTTGTTTTGAGACAAATATTATTTCTGCTGTCTTGTTCTTCGTGGCCTTTGTGTCCTTTGTGCCTTCGTGTTTAAAAATCAGCGTTCAATCTTCACAGTCACGATTTCAAATGGTTTGAGGGTTAATGTGACTTTGCTATCGACTACAGGCAGAGTCTCACCGTCGATCCATTCCATGAGGTTGGTGACGGTCACCTTACTGCCTGTTGGGACAGTCAAGACTGCCTTGCCACGGTATCCGTGTGACTCGACGATGCGGGCAATGATCGCATCGGACTTCTCAGCACGTTTGAGGACTTCGAGCGTGGCATTGGAGCTGTCGAGTTTCACCGGACTTTCGATCTTGCCTGCAAACCCTGTGAATGTCACCGGTGGTTGATTCAAGCATCGCGCCTGCTGCATCACATCACTGCGAATCAGATCATCGACATGTGGTAACAGCGAATAGGTGAACTGGTGAATCCCCATATCCGCATCAGGGTCCGGCCAGGTAGGTGACCGCAGCAGCGTCAGTTCCAGCGTGTTGTCCAAAATGCGATGGCCGTATTTACAGTCATTAAGCATCGCCACGCCAAACGTCGGCTCGGACATGTCAATGTACTTGTGGGCTGCAACTTCAAAGCGTGCCATATCCCAACTGGTATTGGTATGCGTCGGGCGCTTGAGGTATCCGTATTGGATATCGCATGACGCTTCGGGAGCATTAATCGACGTGGGGAATGCGACCTTAAGCAGTTTGTGTTGCTCAGCCCAATTGACGGTGGTGTCAAAGTCCAAACATTTTGTTGCATGGCTCAAAGTGATCTTCTGGGTGATCGTGGACATTTCGCCAATCGTGGCGGTGATGGTTAATACGTGACGCACCGGGCCGGTTTCGAGTTTGATGGATTGCACCGTGGTCGAGCCGACATACTCCGTGCGGTGATATGCATCAATATCCCATGCGTCATAAGCAGTCGGGCGGTCGTTGTACAGACTCATCACATTACCCGGCTCACGCAACGCTTCGATGTCGGCCTGTTTATCGTAGGCGCTGACGAGTTGGCCGTCCTTGTTGAAGGTGTACTTGACCAAATCATTTTCGAGGACCAGTTGGTCGACGGATGCGATAGCGGTTGTGTCCGCTGCTTTGATGAGTTGGATACTGCTTAATGGATCAATGCTGACCTGAGCGACGATGTGGTCGTCTTCACTTTGAGTAGTGATCTCTTGGCCATCACAGGTCGCACTTGCCCAACCTTCAGGCAGTGTGACGACACCTGCCCATGCATGACTCAAGGAGTTGAAATACACCACGCTATTGGAATCAGCGGTGAGTAACTTCGGCGAAGCATCGGCCTGCATCGCATCCAACCTGGCAAGCATATCCGCGTGTTCCTGATGCGTCACCTGATACACGTTATTGATCGAGGAACCGGGAATGATGTCATGGAAGTGATTTAAAAGCAGCGTCTTCCAAAGGGCATCAAACTCAGCGATGGGGTAACTGTCCACACCAACGCAGGTGCTGATGATTTCCATCTCACGTAAGCGGTGTTCAAGTTGACGGTTTTGTTTTTTGACCAGAGCTTGCGTGGTAAGCGTGCCACGATGGTATTCGAGATAGAGTTCACCGACCCATTTGGGCAAGTCGTTTTTGATGTCATGCAGGGATTCGAAGAATTTCTCAGCCGTGTTGAACTGGACACGTGGGCAACCTTCAAGGTCTTTCATGCGCAAGGCACGTTCGATGTGATCCGGACGCGGGCCACCGCCTCCATCACCGACACCGAACAGTGACATGATCTTGCTGGCAACGGCTTTCTCCTTGAACCGCTGTTGCGATCCGATGAGACTTCCGGGGGTCATGTCCGAGTTGTATGTGTCTTCGGGCGGGAAGTGGGTGAGGATTTGCGTGCCATCGATCCCTTGCCAGAAGAAGGTGTTGTAAGGGAAGGTGTTGAATTGGTTCCAACTGATTTTTTGAGTCAGGAACGTATCGACGCCTGCAAGGTGCATGATTTGGGGTAATGCTGCCGAGTAGCCAAAGACGTCTGGAATCCAGAGGTTGGTGACATCTTTGCCGAATTCATCCATGAAGAAATTCTTGCCATGAATGAATTGGCGGACGAGTGATTCACCGCTTGGGATATTGCAGTCGGATTCGACCCACATACCGCCCTGCAGTTCCCACTTGCCGTCTTTGACAGCTTGTTTGATGCGTTCATAGAGTTCGGGTTGATCGTCCTTGACGAATTGGTAATGCTGCGGTTGGGACGCACCAAAGATGTATCCGGGATAGTCGTTGATAAGCTTGATCTGATTGGCAAAGGTTCGCACGCATTTACGCCGACCTTCGCGGACCGGCCACAGCCAACCGGTGTCGATGTGAGCATGCCCAACTGCAAAGACGTCCATCTCCGAAGCACTGGTGGTCAGCGACATGATCGGCTTAAGGGAGTCTCTTGCTTCCTGAAAGTTATTGGGGTTTGAGCCAAGAATGTCACAGCAGTCCTGCAGCGCTTTGAAAATTTTGGCCCGTCGCACCGAGTCTTCATGCAGGCCTTCATACAGACTCAGCAGCAGCTTCATGTCGATCGTCAGTTGCCATGCCGCATCGTTGAAGACTGCCAACCGAATTTTTTCGACCTTGCCATCGCGTTCACCAAAGCGCGTCGGATCACTGCGGTCGATATCCTTGCACTTCACGTCATCCAGTGGGGTCACGCCGAAGTATCCGGCAACGGAACCCTCAAGCCAGAAGTCGATTGGATCACCTGCAACGGCTGTTTTAGTCAGTGGCACGTAGGGTCGCTTGGCACGAGCGTCCCAGATGGATGAAAAGCCGATGTGCTGTTCAACCTTGCCATCGGGATGATAGACGCAGCCTTCGGTGGTGATGTTGATCCAGAGTTGGATTTGCTTGCCTGCATACGCTTCGGGGACGGTGCCGGTGATGTGAAACCAGGCAAGATCCCAACGCTGTCCCCAGGTATCACCTTCCTTGATGGGTTGGTATTTCCCGCCAAGTCGGTCATCAAAACTGGTCCCTTCAATGGGCTTGCCCGTGTTCCAGAACGTGACATCCAATGGCATTGAATCTTGGATCACCGACAGTTCAACTCGGTCGATGGCTTGCTTAATGCGATTGCAATACAAATTTTCGTGACGCTCGTTGTGGTACATCTTGGGCAGTCTCAATGAGTTGGTGACAGTTATTTACAAACGTTTGTATCCGAAGATCGGACAGTATTTCACGAAATGGGTTCTGAATCAAGAGCGCCAATGTGGTTATACGGATGTAATTTTGCCGGCGAATCGATTAAACCGCTCAAATCAATCCATCACTTTTACCACAGAAACACAGAGATTTTGAGGTAGAGATCGTTTTTGTCTTGCTCTGTGCCTCTGTGACTCTGTGGTTTATCCAATTGCCATCGTGAATCAACCATCATTTTTTCTTGGCGGGAAACACAGTTTTATTGCACACCCGGAATCAATCTTAAAATCCGATCCGGGCCGTTGGTGGCCAGGTAAATCGCGCCGTCCGGGCCGATGGCTGCATCGCGGACACGCCCCATGCGTTTGATGAGGATTTCCTGGTCGGTGACTTTTTCACCTTCAATTTTGACCAGTCGGACTTCTTGAAAGGCCAGTGAGGTGACGATCAGGTGGTTGGTCCATTTGGAGAATAGCGAGCCGTCGTAGAACTCAATGCCGCAAACCGCGATGGAAGGCGTCCAGTGGATGATCGGATCGACCATGCCTTTCATGGTGGTGAATGGTGTGATGGGTGTGCCGTTGTAGTTGATACCGAATGTGACTTCTGGCCAGCCGTAGTTGCCTGCCTTTTGGATGAGGTTCAGTTCGTCCCCCCCCTTGGGGCCGTGTTCAGATTCCCAGACTCTGCCGGTAACGGGATGGACGGATAGTCCTTGCGGATTGCGATTGCCAAAGGTGTAGATGGATGGGATGGCATCGGGCTTGTTGACGAAGGGGTTGTTTGGGGGGATTGTTCCATCCCGGTTGATGCGATGGATTTTGCCATTGGGTTTGGTGATGTCCTGTGCATCGTTTTGGTGTCCGCGTTCACCAATGGAAAAGTAGAGATAGCCATCAGGCGGGAAGACGATGCGTGAACCGTAGTGATGTCGGGTGGATTTGTATAGATGATGCGGTGCTTCGAAGAGGACTTGTTGGTCGGTCCATGTGTGATCGACGATCTTGCCACGGACAACGCGTGTCATACCTTGGTTTTGGCCATCGAGTTTATGAGAGTAGGACAGGTATATCCATTTGTTGGTTGCATATTCAGAGTCGACATTCACATCCAGGAGTCCGCCTTGTCCTGTGTGCCAGACTTCGGGAGTGTTTTTAATGGGCTGAGGGTCGAGTTGACCATTTTTAATGATGCGCAGTCCGCCGGGTCGTTCGGTGACCAATGCGGTGGTGGGGTCAAGGAATTGGATGGCCCAGGGGATTTTAACGTCGGTGACCCATTGCTGAACCTTGAGGGTGTAGTCGGACTTTTCAAGGGTGGCAATGGTTTGGCCGGCTGAAGGTTGAATGTCGGTTGGATTGTCCTTGAAGGCTTTGGCTTTGGCGTCGATGTAGTCCACCAAGCCGTTGATTTGCTGTGTGGTGAAGGTGTTGTGCGGGGGCATGCCACTGGCTGGGATACCGTTTTTGATCACCAGCTTTCGCGCATCGCGATTGGGAGCAAAGACCCACTTGCCATCGACAAGACTTTGCGCATCACCGCCCTGAAGATTCAACCCATGACAGGCAGCACAATTTTTGAGAAACAGCGCAGCGGAGCTATCGAGATTATCAGCGTTGGTAACTGAGACAAGAAGCAAACAAAACAGGAGTCCAGCAAGGTGTTTCATGAGATCGCTCCGCAGTAGATGTTGAGCGATATTGTACACGCTGAGGCGTCAGCAATTGGAAACGCGCATAAAAAAGGACTGACCATGTCGCGGTTCAGGATGCTTATATGACCCTAGAACATAATGTAAATTCTACGCGACGATCAGTCCTGTTTTCTCTGACTTATCAATAATGTTTTACCTCCCTGATAATTGTTTATGTGCGTGATTTGGTAACAGTTGAAATAAACGATATGACGGGATTTGAGTCAAATGAATTATTGGTATTTTTATTGAAGATTGTTTTTGTCGCCAAGTTTTCAAGGTAGAGCAAGACATTTTTTACCGCTGAGGCGCAGAGGACTCAGAGGTAAGAGAGATGTTTGATTTTAACCAAGCCCAATACTGAGGCTCGGCGAAGTATGGAATCGATTATCCACGGTTGGACTTGATTTGAGGCTTTCATGTTTGCTGTGCTTTTAACACGAAGGCACGAAGAGCACGAAGGACACGAAGGGCACGAAGGACAAGACAAATTCAATTATTCTGATTTGGATAAAGCAATCAAAAAACAATTGCATAACATTCTTTTTTTTCGCGATCTTCGTGTTGAAAAAATCAGAGGATGAATCGGTAAGCGCAATCAATTTAAATGCATCGTTTTTATCTCTCTTAACTCAGCGTTCTCTGCGTCTCTGCGGTAAAAATGTCTTGATGAATTTCTCTCCGACCTTGGCGTTCTTGGCGCCTTGACGGTGAAGCCTGTTTTAAAAAGCTATCATGTAACTTATGCCACGGATCAAGGATCAAGCCATTTGTTTGCGGATACTCGACTGGTCGGAGACGAGCCAGATTGTGGAGTTGCTTACGCGCGAACATGGCAAGGTACGGGGTTTGGCTAAGGGTTCCAAACGCTTTGCGCCCAGCAGCATTGCTCGCTTCTCCGGCGGGATCGAATTGATGACCGGCGGGCAATTGCTTGCAAACCACAAAGCCAATGTGGACCTGCTGAACATCACCGAATGGGACTTGCAGCAACCGTTCTGGCATCTGCGTGAAAATCTCAACACCTGGCAGGCCGGTATGTACGCAGTTGACCTGACGTCGCATCTGCTTGCCGATCACGATCCGCATCCACAGTCATATGATGCGTTGCTCGACTTTTTGACAGCCACAACTGATAAACAAAAATTGCCAACGGCTTTACTCAAATTCCAATGGCAGATGCTCAGCGATGCAGGGTATCAACCGCAATTGGATCATGATGTTCACACCAACCAACCACTGGCCGATCAACCGACCTATCAGTTTGATCCTCAGGGCGGTGGACTATGCAATGCGTCCAACAGTGACACGTGGGGGGTGCGAAAACAAACGGTGAGTTTACTGCGTGCCGTCAGTGCGGATGATGCATTTGATGACGAAGGTGCCGACCGTGCCAACAAGTTGTTATGCAGTTATGCCCGGTCGATCTTGGACAAGCAGCTTGCGACGATGGCCTGTGTCTTGGGTTAACGTTTGTTCACACTTAAAATTTGTTGATGCGAATAAGTCACCTTGTACATCCCAACAAGCGTTGGGTACATGCCAGATGATGTGAGTTGATGTATGATGTGGTGCTTTGGCTAACGCAATGGAGCTTTGCCAAACCTTTCTGCACGTGTTTATGAAGAGAGACATCTGTGCTTGAGAGTCGATACGTAGAATTTGGTCCAGGTCGACAGATACACGCACTGGTGGGTGGCAGTGGTTCTGCAGTTGTGATATTCCCCGGTAACGGCGGTTCGGTTGCGGACTTTAAAGAGGTTTGCCAAGACCTTGCCAAAGATCATATGGTGGTGGGACTGGATTTACCCGGTCGCAGTGAAACGCAGTGGCCGGACATTCGCTTTGACTTTGCAGCTGACCTTCAACCAGTAATCGACTGGTCACTGTCCCAACTTGGTGTGGGGATTCATGTCGCAGTGGGGCATGGTTCGGGCGCGCTGGTTGCTTTGCATCATGCTCAGCGACACTTCGGGCAGGTGCTTGGCGTGAGTATGGTTGAAGGCTACGTGAATCTGGATGCTCAGAATAAAACGGTAGCCAAGCGTTATCGTCGCCCGGTTGGCATGAGCGGTGAAGCACTTGAAGTCTTTGATGCTCGCCGTCGAGACCATGCTGCGTGGCTAAATGCTCATAGCACTTTCCGCGAGTCGTTTAATGCGACCCAGCGTGCTTACGATGCGTCAGACTGGATCGGCGAGTTGGACATTCCCATTCATGTCATTGTCGGTGATCAGGGTCAACCGCTTCCAGCCTTATCGGATCACGCAGGCTGGCATAGGCAATTAAACCTGTCCCAAATTGATGAATTGCAGATCACGCTCATTAAGGAGGCCGGTTACTGGGCGATGCTTGATGATCCAAGTGAGGTGGCCAGGGCATTGCGAACCTTTGTTGATCTGGCTCATAAAGCTTCCAAATAATCCAATCAACCGTCTATTGAGACTTTGGATGGTTTTGTTTCAAGGCCGTTTACATCAATTCTAAGTCCGATCGACTCTTGCCCGGAATAACATGCTCCGATACAGTATTTACTCCAATAGCATTATTTGACAGAACATAACGTCCAGAGCAAAGATCGGAGCCCGCCATGACAGCCGGACGAGGACACGCATACAGCAATATGATTCAAACCACATACGACACCCCCCTGGTGAAACTCAACCGGGTGGTTCCACAAGGGGGTGCCAATGTTTATGTGAAGGTTGAATTCTTCAATCCAATGAGCAGTGTCAAAGACCGCATCGGTCGAGCCATGATCGAGGATGCCGAAAAAGCAGGCTTGATCAAGCAAGGCACGCATATCATCGAACCCACCAGTGGCAACACCGGCATCGCCCTTGCGTTTGTCTGTGCAGCCAAGGGTTACAAAATCACACTGACGATGCCCGAATCCATGAGTGTCGAACGTCGCGCCCTGCTGCGTGCATTGGGTGCGGATTTGGTGCTTACGCCTGCTGCAGGTGGGATGAAAGCTGCCATCGAAACGGCAGCGGAAATGGTCGCAGCTGAAGATAATGCATGGATGCCTCAGCAGTTTGAAAATCCGTCCAACCCTGCCATCCACGAAGCAACCACCGGCCCGGAAATCTACACCGACCTGGCAGGCGAAGTCGATGTCTTTGTCTCCGGCGTGGGGACAGGGGGCACCATCAGTGGCGTCTCGCGATACATCAAAGCACTCCGCCCAACCATGCAGGCCTTTGCCGTCGAACCCGTCGATTCACCGGTGATTACCCAGACACGTAATGGTCAGGAAATTAAACCCGGCCCGCATAAAATCCAAGGAATCGGTGCAGGCTTTGTCCCCAAAAACTGCGACCTGACCATCATTGATGGCGTGCAAACCGTCACCAACGATCAGGCATTTGAAATGGCTCGACGCCTTGCCAAGGAAGAAGGACTCTTCGGCGGCATCAGCACCGGCGCCAACGTCACCGCTGCCATTGCGTTGTCCCAAATGCCCGAATACGCAGGTAAAAACATCGTTACCGTCGCCTGCTCCTGCGGCGAACGCTACCTCTCGACCCCGATGTTCCAGGAATACATGAGCTAATCGCACATACCAAAGTGTTTTTGTTTAATCGCAGAGACACGAAGACTGAAAAAGGCATGGGTCTAACCCACCTTCACTTGCCAGGCGCGGTTAACGCTACGCCACGGTTTGGTTTTCGGTCTGTTGTCTTTGCGAGCCGGCTCGTGTCGAGCCGGTGCTTGGTGATATGCAAGGTAACCGGGCGGACACCACCTGGCTCGCAAAGACAAAGACGGACTTGCCAACACGGTTTGTATCAACCATGATGACCCGACTATGACGCGAAAACTTCTCATTCTCTCGGCCCTCTTTGGCATGCTCGGCGTGATCCTCGGTGCGTTTGGTGCACATGGTCTTAAAGATCAAATCTCCGAATCAATGATGGCAAATTACCAAACCGGCGTGCAGTATCACATGATCCATGCACTGGCATTACTCGGGACCGCACTGGCGTCAGCAAGACTCCGCCAAAATACCGTTGTGCTGGCGGGTTGGTTTTTCGTCGCAGGCATCATCATCTTCAGCGGATCGCTGTACATCATGGCTTTGACCGGCATGAAATGGTTAGGAGCCATCACGCCCATCGGCGGTGTGGCTTTAATCGTCGGATGGCTGCTGCTGCTCATTGGCGCATGGGCATGGAAACCCCAGCAGAATCAATCGTAAAAAAATGTCCGCACAAAAATGGTCATGGACTAAAAATAAAATGAGCACCGGATTTCACCTCGGTGCTCATTTAATAGTTGTATTTATTATTGTTGCTGTTGATCACTTGGCCTGATAGGAAAACTTCTGACCACCGATGGAGGCTTCGTACATCAGACCCTTGCCAGCGAGAGTGAACACGGCCACACCATGGTCATAGTCGGCATTGGCGGATGCATCGGCGGCAGCGGCAACGGCGGACGCCTGTGCAGCAAACTCCAACGAGCCGGATTTGAAGTTGGCTAAAGACAAGGTGTCACCAAAGAAGATGATTTCGCTGTATGCCTGACCACCAAGTTGGAAACCGATCGATGCCTGTGACAAATCACAGTAGCCCACAGCCCGACCACCTTCGTACAGAACACCCTTGCCATACGCACCACCGACACCTACAGCACCCTTGCCCACGGTCGGGAACACGGCATAGGCCTTGGCGGTACCGAAGAAATACTTGGACATCGACGGATCGGTCGACTTGAATCGAGCTATCGTACCATCAGCCTTGGCTTCCAATTCACTCTTACCTGCAGTGGTCTTGGGGGCAGTGGTGCAAGCCACAAACATCGCAGCAGCCAGACACATTAAACTCAGTTGAAGCACGCGTTTCATAATGAAACTCCTATTGTTGGACCCATGGAACCCGTAGTGCAGAAGCGCCGCTCCCGGTATGAGACAGACGTAACCGTTACGCCCATCGACGGTTCCATTGTGCATCGTTGATCCTACCACGCTCCGATGATCCGTCAATACACTAACGGGTTATTCACAACACAAGACTGAGGCGACTTTTATAAGGTAATCCGTTATCATGTGCCCCCGAGCCCGATCTGTTGTGGCTCGAACCATTAACTTCAAATGACAAGGAGCCTACCATGGCTAAGAAAACCATTGGTGATATTGATCTATCTGGCAAGAAAGTCCTCATGCGCGTCGATTTCAACGTGCCTCTCAAAGAAGGTGTCATCACCGATGACCGCCGTATCCGCATGGCGATCCCCACCATTCAGGCTGTGCTTGATGGCGGTGGCAGCTGCGTCTTGATGAGTCACCTGGGTCGTCCTTCAGGTGAAGGTCCCGAACCGGCATTCAGTCTCAAGCCCGCAGCCGATCGTCTGGGTGAACTGCTCGGTCGCCCGGTGGCATTTGCTGCTGATACCGTTGGCGATGATGCCAAAGCCAAGGTCGCTGCCGCAAAAGCCGGCGATGTGGTGATGATCGAAAACCTGCGATTCACCAAGGATGAAAAGAAGGGCGAAGCAGCGTTCTGCAGCACCCTGGCAACCTTCGGTGATGTCTACGTCAACAATGCCTTTGGCACCTGTCACCGTGAGCACAGCTCGATGTACGGCGTCCCCAAGGCCATGAAAGAAGCCGGCAAGCCGGTTGTCGTCGGATTCCTGGTTGAAAAAGAAATCAAGTATCTCACCGAAACCATCTCCGCCCCGCAGCGTCCGTTCGTGGCTATCCTCGGTGGTGCCAAGGTCTCCGACAAGATCAACGTCATCGAAAACCTGCTGGGTGTTTGTGACAAAGTCCTCATCGGCGGCGCGATGGCATACACCTTCCTCAAAGCCAAGGGTCAGAAGGTTGGCAACAGCCTCGTCGAAGAAGACAAACTCGACCTGGCTAAAAGCCTCATGGAAAAAGGTGGCGACAAGCTCATGCTCCCCACCGACCATGCCTGCCATGATGATTTTGGAACCCTCGAAGGTGCGGCCCGTCAAATCGCTGATGGCGATATCGCTGACGGCATGATGGGCTTTGACATCGGCCCGGCCACCATCGAAGCCTATGCCACTGCCGTCAAGTCCGCCAAGACGGTGGTCTGGAACGGTCCGATGGGCGTGTTCGAAAAAGCACCCTTCGACGAAGGCACCAAAGCCGTCGCCCAGGCCATTGCTGACAGCGACTCGGTGAGCATCATCGGTGGTGGTGATAGTGCAGCAGCCATCGAAATCCTAGGCTTTGCTGATCAGGTCAGCCACGTGTCCACCGGCGGCGGCGCGTCCCTGGAAATGCTCGAAGGCAAGAAATTCGCTTCCGTCGAACTCCTCGACGAAAAATAACTCCACGGAAGTTTCACTTGGATTCAAGTGAGAATAAGCCCAATGCTGAGACTCGTCGAAGCATGGGATCAGATCAAAAATAGAAAAACCCCGCAGACATCTAAACGATATCTGCGGGGTTTTTGTTTTTACGCTTCGTTTAAATTAACCAAAGCATTATCTCACTTGAATTCAAGTGAAACTTCCGGGAGTTCCGGGGGACCGGGGGTTAATACACCTGATTGGGTTGCGGCTCTTGTTGGGCTGCTCCGCCTGGGCCTTGTTGCATGCCGTTGAACATCTGAAACAACATCATGGCTTTTTCAGCAACCGCTGTGATGGTTTGGCTTGGGACAAAGGAATCCATACGCATGCCACCATCAATGTTGGATGCTGTGGTCGCAATGGGTTCCAGTTCAGCAGGTAACTGGAGCATGCCTATCATCATGCCGATCTGCATGCCTTGGGGTTGCTTGAGCATAGCTGCCTGTATCTGCTGAATGTACTTGGGCAGACTCAGGTACGATTCCATGAACCGATTGGCAGGCAGGTTCGGGCGCATCGCGTCAGTCATCGTCTTGGTTTGCTCAATGACCGGTTTTTCAGCCACCGCTGCCAAGGCCTGATTAAGCATCAATTCTTCGCCAACGACACTGACCACACCTGAGTCGTTGTAGCTGAATCGGATGTCCACACTCGGTGCACCAAAGGTCTGTTGCAATGCCATCCCCATCTCACCGGTCGCAGAGAACGACATGTAATCAGTCGCCAAAGCACCTTTGATATCCTGAGCATTTTCCTTGTAGCTCATGGCAAACTTACCCATGCCTTCTTGGGGTACATTGGCCATCAAACTATTAAACAGTTCGACAGTGGGTTTGATGATCGAACGGATTTTCTCAAACACAGCTTTGGACTGATCGCCTGAATCAATGGCTGTAACCATCTGCGTGAGACCTGCAGCGTTGGAGACTTTCATCTGCTCATAGGGATAATCATAGAGCATGTAGTTATCAAGAATGCTGGCAAAGAGAGCAACTGCTTCTTGACCAGCTTCTGGGACAATCTCTTTGGGTGGAATCAATTGCTTGGCAAGAGAGAGTATCAATTGCTGATCAAGATGCTTGCCTTGGAAACGAGCGATTGAAATCCAGGGCAACTGAGGCAGCAATTGAAAATCACCCATCGCTTGCGGAGCATCAGCAAAGATCGCATGCAGGTTTGAGTCCTTGGCAAACTGGATACTCATGCCGTTACTGATACCTGCATCAGTGATGGTCAACCCCATCGTCATGCCGGTCGTGTCATTCAACAATGTTTGGCTGGCATTGAGAAACAAGTCGTAATAGAACTCAATCATCGGGCGGAAGGCGACCAGCGCCGGATCCTCTTCCTGTTGCTTGTCGAGTTCGACTTTCATCGTCGTGCGGATTCTTGCCATATTGTCATTAAGCATTGTGGCAAGTGTCTTGGGATTGAACATGACAATCAGATCACCCTTGGACAGATAGTCCGTTGCAACTGTCCCTTGAGCTTGTGTCCATTGATCGGCGTTGGCTGCTTTGTAACTGGCGAGCGTGGCCTGTGAGTCAGACATCGCCACATATTTTTCGCCAAGCGATTTCACGTACACCGGTGAGCCGGGCATCATCACTTCCGTCAAACCGTTGTCCAACTTCTGTGCGCGACCTTCGAAGTTCCCCATGAATTGATCAACGGTTGTCACCGGCAAAAGCACCGCGACATTCGGTGCTGCAAACGGCTGGGCCAGTGCGTTGTCCAACTTGGACACCACCACGGCAACATTGGCCTGATCGTCAACCCCCATCATGATCCCGCTCATAGCCTTGAGCATCATCAACGGGTCGGGGGGCAACTGTGCAACCCCCAACTGCTTGCCAAGGATCAAGACCTTGTCGGACAACTGACGCAATGACGGGATCACCACCACCGCATCGGCTTTGGCATCCACTTTTGACAAGATAGCCAACGGCTCAATTGCCTCTTGCACTTCCACTTGCTGCTCTGCAACAGGCTCGGCCCAAACCAACCGCGTTGTGGTACACATCATCACCAACAGGGCCACGAACCCTTTGCACAAAAATGAGGCCTTATTCATCTGCTTCTCCATTATAATTCCCCAATTTCATCTGTAAGGTTATCGAATCGCTTGAGGATACCTTTAATCGACCTGCATTGTTGCAAATTTTTAGATCTGTAACCGCACTTATGCGAACCCTACTTGGAATCATTCCAAACTAAGCTATCATACAGATATGAATGCTACACCCGCAGAAACTGTCACCGGAATCATCGTCGTGGATCACGGCTCACGCCGCGAGGAGTCCAACGCGATGTTGCTTCAAATTGTCAATGCCTATCGGCAGCAGACCAAATGGAAAATCGTCGAACCTGCTCATATGGAAATCGCTGAGCCGTTGATCAATACCGCCTTTGATCGATGTGTTGAGCAGGGCGCCAAACGCGTTGTGGTGATGCCGTACTTCCTCTTACCCGGTAAGCATTG
This sequence comes from Phycisphaerales bacterium UBA7800, assembly GCA_002480565.1. Taxonomy (GTDB): domain Bacteria; phylum Planctomycetota; class Phycisphaerae; order Phycisphaerales; family Phycisphaeraceae; genus UBA7800. The sequence continues at coordinate 241,679 of DLCK01000026.1, forward strand.
GCATGAAGACATTCCCGAACTGACCGCTCAAGCTGCCGCCAAACATCCGGGCATTGAATTTCTCGTCACCGCGCCCCTTGGGATGAGTTCGCAGATTCATCAGATCATCGACAGTCGCATCAGTGAATGCATGGACTGCGTGGACGGCCAAATTCCAGAATGCGAACTCTGCGCAGGCACCGGCCGATGTCTGAACTGGCAACAGAATGTCTGATTTCATTTTTACCGCATAGACACTGAGGGCGCAGAGTTAAGACAGAAGAGAAAATTTTGCCTCCTTAGCAGCATCTGTCGGTCGGTATCAAAATGATGTCACAAGGATTCGCATGCCAGGGGGCTTGCGCTCCCCGGACCCCTTTGCCAGTTCGTAGCATCACGGTTTAGAGTTCAGTTCAAACAAGGCATCGGTTCATGATGGGCGATGTCATCCTTATGCATCTCAACCACGTCCGCGCCGCGCAGCTTCGATGGACCAACGGACCTTGACAACGCCGGCCACTCACCGGTGAATTGCAGGAGACCTGTACGTCTCGGTCCCTGCCCCGGAAGACCGGAAAGTCTCAGGAACCCAGCCCCGCAATTTTTTGTCCGTGTACGGGGCTTCCGGGGGCGGGGGCAGGGGCGTCCGCAGCGTACAGGTCTCCCCGGCCAACCGGTGAGTGGCCAGCGTAACCGCACTTCGGACAGGCGTGTGACGTTCATGGCATCAGTGCGACGTTATATTTCATCGATGCAACTCGCCACCCTTGAACCGATGCCTTGTTTGTCTTAAACCAAGTGACCGGTTTACGGTGATGTCATGAACTCGCAAAGGGGTCCGGGGAGCGCAAGCTCCCTGGCAAGCAAAACAAATACTTACCCAACACCATGACCCAAAGATTTTGCTCAGAAGGCTAAAAAAACTCACCCCGCCCGACGGATTTCCCGTAAGTCCACCGCCATCGAACCACCTTTTTCCAATAACGCAGTGGCATCCATCACGTTCATATCACGTGCGAAGTACCAGCCTTGCCCGGCATCGCAGTCCAAGGCCTGGAGTTGAGCCAACTGGTCTTCGGTTTCCAAACCTTCAGCAACGACCTGCACGTTCATGTTCTGAGCCAACGTCAATATCGCAAAGACCACAGCCGAGTAATCACGTTGGACAGTCATGTTGCTGATAAACGCGCGATCAATTTTCAACACATCAATCGGAAACCGATTCAAACAGTGCAATGACGAATGCCCGGTCCCAAAATCATCCATACATATCGGCAGATTCAAATCACGCAATTGATGCAGCGTCGGTGCGATGATGTCCGGCGAGTCCATGATGACTGACTCGGTGACTTCGATTTTCACCGTGCCGGGGATGGGTTTGTGTTCCTTAAGCAGATGTGCGATCCAAAGTACCAAATCCGGTTCAACAATCTGCCGCTTGGACAGGTTAATATTCATTGTTAACGGTTTATTGAACTGCTTCTGCCAGGCGACGAGTTGTTTGATGGCCATGGTGAAAATCTGTTTACCCAAGGGCACAATCAAGCCTGTCTCCTCGGCGATTGGGATAAATCGCATCGGTGAGATGAAGCCCAACCGCGCGTGATGCCAACGCACCAAAGCTTCAAACCCAAGTATCCGCCCATCCCGCAGGTCGATGATCGGCTGATAATGCAACGTCATGGATTGGTCTTCGACAACTGTGCGCAATTCCTCTTCAATCATCAATCGATCCATGTATGCAGCATGCACCGTTGAGTCGAAACAGACACATTGATCCTTGCCATCACTCTTGGCCCGATACATTGCAGCATCGGCATCACGCAGGACATCCAACGGGTCGTCATAATCAAACTCACCAAAGGTGATTCCGATGCTTGTGCTCGTGTGACAATCTCGACCTGAAAGCCGATAGGGCTTGCGAATCTCAGCAAGGATCCGTGCTGCAACTTCCAGGACCCGCTGCTGATCACCGACATACTGAACCAGCAGCACAAACTCATCACCACCAATTCGGCCAGGCGTCATGATGCAATCGCGATGTGTCGTCTGCATCAACTCTTCAATGGCAATGGTAATCCGGTTGGCAATCTCCTTGAGCAGTTGGTCGCCAATCTTATGACCCAGACTGTCATTGATGATTTTAAACCGGTCAAGGTCCATGAACATCACTGCATATTTATGCTTGGTGGATTGGTAATCGGTGATTGCTTTGGTCAAACAACTTTCAATGCGCGTGCGATTGGGCAGTCCCGTGAGTTTGTCATGAGTCGCTGCATGTTGAAGCTCATTGGTTCGGTCTTCGACGAGTTTTTCCAGAGTCCGCACGATCGTGTTGGCCTGGCGGGTGACGGTCCATTTCTGGGTCAAAGCCAAGGCAAGTTGCGCAACCTCCGCAGGATCAAATGGCTTTTTGAGGATCAACATCCGATCACTCATACCCAGCCGTTCGATGATCTGTTCCCATGAGTAGTCAGAATACGCGGTGCAGATCACAACCTGTAAATGAGGGTCTTTTTCCCAAAGCCGACTAATCGTCTGAACACCATCCCAACCGGGGGGCATGCGCATATCCACAAAGGCCACCGCATAGGGTTTACCTTCATCCAACGCGTTGATCACTTTGGAAAGTCCGTCACGTCCCTGCATTGCAGAGTCCACCTGATAGCTGATCTGCGGGCGCGTTGCCACGGCAGTATCGCCAAACAACTCGGCTTCTTGGGCATCCAAATCCATGTCATGCGGATCACCTTGCAGCGCCTTGGCAAAGTCCTTGTGAATCGATTCGGTGTCATCAATAATCAGAATTCGTCGATTGATTTGTCGTTGATCGTCTATCATGCTGCAAGCTCCTGGTTGGATGAGGAACTCTCAGACTCAGGCTGTTGAACGGGTAGGCAAAGTACAAACGTCGCCCCCAAACCAAGTCCCTGGCTTGTGGCATAAAGCGACCCCTTCATGATCGCCGCGTTGTTCGCTGAATTGTGCAATCCAAAGCCGTGGCCGTCTTTGTCAGTGGTAAAGCCTCGGGTAAAAATTTTCTCAAGATCATCCTGATTGATCCCTACGCCATTGTCAGTGACAGACAGTTCAACCATCTGCTGATTGTTGTGTTCAACCAACTGGGTTTTGATGGTGATTTTTCGGTCGTTAACAGGATTGGCGCTCATGGCTTTCTTGGCGTTACTCATCAGATTCACCAGGATTTGCAGCACCATATGCCGATCCGATTCAACCAATGGAATATCACCTGGCTGACGATCAATGCGGACGCCATGTCGATCCAGCGAATTGCGATTCATGGCAATGGCGTCTTCAATCAGGTCCTGAAAGTTGAGTTTTTCTTTGGTCAATTTTACCTTGGCGTGCGACTGCTGAGCGCTGACGATGTGCTTGATGTGTTCGACACTACTCACCAGCGAATCCAATTCGTCGGTGATGGATTGCTGTTCAAGATTCAATGCTTCATAGAGCTTGGCCAGATAGCCAGGGAGTTTGATACCTTTGTCATTGGATGTAAAAAATTCACCCAGACTTTGGTCGTGTTGATGAATCAGATCCAGGGCTTTACCGAAGTTGCCCAGGCGTGATTGTTGGATGCGGTTGTTGATGGTGTTGGCTGAAACGTTCACGGAGTTAAGCACGTTGCCGACATTGTGCAGAACACCGGTGGCAATTTCGGCCATGCCTGACTGTCGGCTTAGTGCAACGAGTCGATGATGCAGCCGTTCGCGTTCACTTTCTGCCTGACGGCGAGCTTCCTGTTGACGCTTAAGGTCCACCAATGCAGACGACAGTGAACGACATTGTTCATTAAGCAGCGGGAACAAATCCAAAAGGTAATAGGTCTGGTCATCTTCGACAGCGATGATCGGTTCATACCGACATTCCACGGGTCGTTGCAATGCCAGATTCACCGCGTCGGACACCGGGGTGTTGGCTGGGAACTCCAGGGGTTGATACGGCCAAACCTCCATGAGCGTGTCCACCGGTTTACTGAGAAACAGTTCCCGACAATATGGGCGAGCAAGAATCCGTTCGGTCCCCACACGTGAAAGCACCATATTCCGACGCAGTCCATCAAGCACAATCACGCCGGTGATGGAAAGGTCTTTGTCGAATGTTTTCACAATCTGCTCAAGAGGGGTTTTATGATCCTCACGGTAAAAACAACCTGCCTGATTTTTCATCTCCACAAGCGTGGTGACATGTTGCAATGTCTCATTGACCTGATGTTGAATCGTTTGTTGGGTCGTCATTGTGCACCTGTATCAAAAAACTACGAATCGGGTGCGACCCTTGTGCGCCGGCGGTACGTCACACTGATCGCGTAAACACTTGAGCATCATTGCTCGGCGAACCTGTGAGGTTGACCTTTCCCCTTGCCTTTATGTCGGAAGCATCACATACAAAGGTAAATGATGTGACATGAATGGCGTGTTTCTAACCGTAACTAAACATGATGAGCAAAGTCTTCTGTTTAAGTCAGGGAAATTACTTAGAGAAAAAACAGCAGGTGGCGTTCTGAGTTGTCGAGCTGTCTTTTAAAGCATTTGCCGATCTGTTTTTTCGACGAGTCGATCAGGCTGTAGTACCATGTTCTGCCATGCACCAAAGTCACTTTATTTATCCGACCATGATGCATGGCCCCACCGTGCCTATCCCCACAGGCAAAGGGGTGTTGCATTGTCGGGCGACCGCAGCATTGGTCCCTGATCATGTAGCGCATCCTGAAAGTCTCACCGATGAGCAGCAACCGGTGATCTGGCAGTTCCCGACGTTCACCTGTTCTTCGCGTCAATCACTTTGGCTTCGACTCATCCCCGCGGTTGATGTCCGCAGCTACCAGACGGTTGCGATTTATACCGCGCAGAGCAATGTGTTTTTAGCTCAGCAATCTGTGGGACTGCCCAGTGTGTATGAACCTTTGGATATCCCGCTGCCGGATGATGCTGCCCCGCTCATTGCCAAGGAAGGCTTGCGATTGGAATTGCTTGGCAGTGAACCGATGCATGTCTTTGTACAGCAAAACCGAACCACGGAAACCGACATCCGCCCTGATGCGTTGTCGTCTGGTCTGGTTGTTCAACCTTCTGGTCAATCCCGCGAAGAGTTGATGAGCAGTTTTGAAAAACGACTCTGCTCAGCAGGCAGTTGGCAGGCATGGAGTTGGATGGGCGGCTGTGTACTCGACGGACTCTGGGCGCTGAGTCAAATCGGGAGTGTGCAGGCAGGCAAACCATTCACCGATGCCATCGAACGGTTTTTTGATGCTTATATGACCGACTACGATCTGGTGAGTTTCACGCCTCATTCAATCATGATTGTCAACGAGATCGGCGGGGTCGAAGGCGGACTGCCCTGGGCAACCTTGATCCGCACGCGCCCGGATCATCCAACGACTGAACTCTTTGCCACCTTCATGACACGATTTGTCGCTGATCTCCAAGAGCGTCAACACTACACCTGTGAAGGCAATTACACATTCAACTATCCAATGATGGTCACCGCCATTGCCAAAGGCCGCGAAGATTGGATCGCGCAAGTCTGGGACAATCTGCGAACCTGGCAAGACGCACTAAGACAACACGACGGACTGTACCTGCGAAACCATGCAGGCAAATTGACCTATCGCAACTGGGCACGCGGTTGCTGCTGGTATGCCCTGGGACTGGTTCGATGCTTGCAGGAAGCACGGGACCATGACATTGAGATACCCGATGACCTGCTTGAAGAAATCAACGATGTCCTAAGATGGTTACTTGCACAACAACGCGCTGATGGCTTGTGGTCCAACTTCATTGATGAACAGGCACAAGTCCCGGATACCTCCGGTTCCGCAGGGATCGCTGCTGCGATGACGGTCGCTGCCAACTATGGATTTCTTGAGGATTCCCTGGCTCAAGCCTGTGAGTCGGCAGCCAGTCACACCCTCGACACCTTGTTGCACTATCTCACCGCCGATGGTCATCTCACAGGTGTGGCACCCAATAACAAAGCTGAGTCAGGCACAACCCTCCAACGCCAGACCTACCGCGTCACCATACAGTTCGGCAGCGGACTCCTGGCAAGCTTGCTGGCGGCTCAACGCAATGCCGGATCAAATCAGACTTATCGTTAACCGATGTGAACTGTGAAACCTTTCCCCACCAAGCCTCCAGATGAGGCTTGGCGAATCTGACGGGTCACATAACGAAAATGAACAATTACCCGTCAGATTCGTCCACATAGCCGGACTCATCTGGCGGCTTGGAGCCTTGCTCTTTTTATCCAAAATTTACGTGTGAAATAAAACACGCCGCAGCCAGGAGAACGCACAGACTGCGACGTGTCACAACTATCGGTCAACTGTCATCAATGGGCAATAATCAGTTGACAATGGGGACCCGTATGAATGTTTCGGCACGGCGTTCTCCCACTCCGCCCCGACCTATAAACCTGTTGAGCATTGGATCAGGCTGCTACCGTTTCAACCGAATGAGAAGTCTGCTTTTCACACAACTCACCAATACTTTCAACAATTAAACCTGGCTGATACGCAAAGTCCGGCAAGTCATCACGACTAGTCCCACCAGAAAGCACCAACACCGTGTGATAACCCATTTGAACACCGCCGAGGATGTCCGTGGACATGGTGTCGCCAATCATGGTGATTTCGTCGGTTCGCAGATTCAATTCCTTGCGAGCCTGACGCATCATAATTGGACTGGGTTTACCGACACTAAATGCCTGGGCGCCTGTTGCGGTTTCGATCATTGCGACAATCGCACCACAACCGGGTCTTAGGCCATGCTGCGTCGGGCAATTGGGATCCATGTTGGTTGCGATGAGTTTTGCACCACCTGCTACCAATCGCACCGCTTGTTCGATCTGTTCCATATTGAACGACCGGCCTTCGCCTACGACGACGTAGTCCGGGTCATGATCGACGATGGCATAGCCGTTGGTGTGCATCGCTTGAGTTAGGCCACCTTCACCGATGACGTATGCCGTGCCGCCGGGCTTTTGACTTGCCAAGAATCGGGCCGTCGCCATGGCACAGGTGAAGATGTGTTTTTCGGATACATGCATCCCCATGCGTTGGAGCTTGGTCGCTACATCCAATCGCGTTCGTTGGGAATTGTTGGTCAGAAACAGAAACGGGATATCGTCTTGTAAGAGTTGGTTGATAAAACGTTCAGCACCGGGAATAAGTTGACTGCCGCGATAAATCACGCCGTCCATATCAATGAGGTAACCTTTGGCCATAACACTTCTCCATGGCAGTGGGTTTGAGGTAGGTATCGACAAACACTTCGCAGCCGATAGTTGGCTTTATGCAAAGTCGGTGCCAAAACCATAAATTCATCGAATGAACCAAAAACACCTCATTGAACCGGATTCAAAGACCAATCCGCGCGCAATGATTTTAAAGTGCCTTGTTTTGAGGCAGTTAACTTGAATCTTTTTATGACATTCAGCATGGCGCGCATTATCCGGATAGCTTGTGGATAAGCTGGCAACAGCCTGTCGATGATCGGATTGCTCTTTTGACCGTTAAATGACAAAGTCCAGATAACAGAGTTTTTCACCTGTGTTGTCGACTATGGCGCGCCTTAGGTGTCAGGTTAAATGACGGGTTATGCACACACTGTTACTTGCCTTAAGTCTTTATTCACACGCATGCCATATCAAACTTCCGGGGGGTTATGCTCAAAATGACAGGGCTTATTACTATGACGAAGTTATTTATATATATATCTTCATAGTCATCAATCAGGGAGCATTTATTCAAGTTCAAAACTTTTTGTATCAATGTTGACATTGGGGACAAAAGACCGTGGTTCGTCCCGCCAGGAGCATGCCATGGAGTTGGGTATTGCAGTGGGTGCAAGGTTGTGCAGCTCTGCCGTAGACCTTGTGCATGTTTTGGAACTTGCCGGACTGGCCGTTGACCATCACGTAGTCACGGAGGGTTGAACCACCGCGTTTAATTGCGGTTTTAAGCAGCTTTCGCATTTCACGGACCAGCAGTCTGGATTCATCCACTGTCAATGCACAAGCCATTCGGTCAGGTCGGATCTTGCAGTTAAAGCACAATTCATCCACGTAGATATTCCCAAGACCTGCCAGGAGGTTTTGATCCAGCAAAGCAGCCTTGAGAGTCCGTTTGGTCTTAGACAAGCCTTGAGCCAAACTTCCGGGGGTAATGAGCAGGGCATCAGGGCCGATTTTGGACCAGCGTTGGGTTTTCAGTTCAGCCAATGCACCGAATGTCCACAATCCACCAAATCGTCTGGGGTCGATAAAACCGAGCGTATCAGCGTTGTAAAGCGTCCATTGGACGTGACAGTGCTTGGGGAAGGGTCGGTTTATGCCCATTAATCGTCCGGTCATGCCCAGGTGGACATTGATCGTGGTTTGGGTCACATCGTCCGCAATGATCGCCAGTTGTTTGCCATGGCGGATGACGTCAGCAATGACCTTGCCTTGGAGGAGGCTCTGAGGCGTTGCTAAGCCGGTCACGATATCAGGACGATGGATGACCACCTTTTTTACTCGCTGGCCTTGGACAAGCTCCAGGAGCGTTCGGCGGACATTCTCAACTTCAGGCAGTTCAGGCATGAGCAGATTGTAGCTCAATGAATGATCGTTGTAACAGAGCTTTGCTCTGTCCGGGCTGACACAGCTTTCCCTTATACACAACGTCTTCACGCATTGATTTGTCTTCAGTAGGGTGGCGTAGAGCGAAGCGAAACCCACCGTCGCAAGGTCCCGCAGCTGCAAAACCGGTGGGTTTCGCTCGGAGACTCGCTCTACACCACCCTACATTTGAGTTGTGTATAAGGAAAAGCTGACACAGCCCGGCTCGCTTGAGTGCAATAGGGAAGCGCATGGATAGCTGCGAGCCGGATCGTAGCTTTGAGGTGTATTGGCTTTGTGATCGAATTAAAATCAATCGACTTACTTCAAATCCTCTTGCCCGGGCCAGTCTTTGAATGCCCAGATAAACAGCAGGATCAGAACACCAGCAGGGACAAAAACGATCAATGACAAAGCGCCAGGCAAACCGGCCTTGGTACAAATCCGCCAACAGGGCCAAAGAACCAATGCGCCCATGAGACAGACCAGCAGGATTTCAATTAATCCAACACCGTTAATGCCGGCTGCTAATGTCAGCATATTGACCCCCTGAAATTTACCAGGCGTTTAGTCGATTTCGGATTCACCGGGTTCGGCATCACCAAAAAGGGCACTGCCGACGCGAACGACGTTGGCACCACATTCGATGGCCAGTTCAAAATCGTTGCTCATCCCCATGGATAAAGCAGTGAAATACTTGCCGCCGATACCGAGCTTTTTGACTTCCTGGAACACTTCGGAAGTCCGCTGGAAGGTGGCTCGAATCAGTCCAAGGTCTTCGGTGTCCGGTGCCATGGTCATCAGCCCGCGAAGTCGGAGGTTGACCATGGAGTCGATTTGTTCAGCTAAGTGAATCACCGCAGGGATGGCTACGCCGGACTTGGTGGTTTCGCCCGAGGCATTGACCTGCAGGAGGATATCGATGGGCTTGTCGCGCTTGACGCCGATGTGGTGGAGTTCTTCTGCTAACCGCAGCGAATCGACACTATGGGTTAAATCCACTAGATTGACGATTTGCTTGGCTTTGTTGCGTTGGAGGTGGCCGATCATGTGCCAGCGGACATGGGTTGCCGCCTTGGTGAAGTCCACATCCTCGCGGGTTGAAGCCGAGCCGAGGGTCCGTTTACGGGAGAGGAATTCGCTCAGCGATGCGACGCGTTTTTCCAGTTGCTGGACGCGGCTTTCACCTAAATCCATCTGCCCCATATCCACGAGCATGCGGATTTGATCAGGCGTTGCATACTTGGTCACTGCTACCAGTAGCACATCTTCAGGCTTGCGCCCGACTTTGGCTGCGGCATTGGCAATTCGGTCCAATACTGCCTGGTAGGCATCACGAAGTTCACTTGGCGTTGTCACACGTGCAATTGTCATGGATGTGAAGATAGGCAAAACGGCGGTTTGATTCAACATCAAGCCGGATTTTTACACCATCAATCCACAAGATTCGGATGTAAAATTGTGGAAAAGGACGCTCAATCGGCGATTGGAACAGGCGAGGTGGATTGTATTGCGTCCAATAAAGATAAATAACGCTTTTTTACAAAAAACGGGAAAAGATTCATTGACAATTTAAAAAACACCCGATACTCTTTTAACAGACAAGCCGACGGGATTCGACTGTCTAACGAACAGAACCAAATCAGCACTTGATGACTGGGAAGTTCTGGGAAAGCATCGAGCGAGTTTAAAGGTCGTTATCGACTCTCAAAGCCCGTCGGATTTGACTGAAAATAAAACAAGCGTGTACTGCATGCGATCGACGGTTTTTGTGTCGGTTGCCGGAGTAAAAGTTCCAGGGGCCCAGCAGTTCACGCGACGTCATGAGGTGTGGCCGGCCGCAGAAGGGAAGGCGGGAACTTTTGTGGCCGGTCGCTTTTTTTCGACCCCCTCCACGTGTCGTTTGCTGCATTTGTAATGAGTTTAGCAGCTTAACATGACACGAGACCATAACCCGGTTTGAGTAGTGCCAAGCCGCGGTGCCGGGCAGTGGATGAAACCCCCACGCCCGGCTTTTTTTATGCGCAGACTTTCTATAACATTCAGCGATTCAAACGGTTTGATCAACTGTTAGACAGTCTTCGCAATTAACCAGGGGAAAATGATGGGTCTCACCGAACTGATTGCAATCGCAGTAGTCCTGAATCTCGTCTTGTGGATCATTGGACTTGTTGATGTTGCACGCAGCCAGTTTGCCGACGAAAGCACCAAGGTAATCTGGTTTGTAATTGTATTTGTTTTTTATGGCATAGGTGCGGTTCTATATTTCACATTTGCCCGAAAACGTAGGCTAAAAGCCTAGCATGCTTCCGACTCATCAACGCTGTGTCTAACCGCTCGGCATTATCGCGCGAGTGGGTAAGTGGGTACTGGGTAACTCAGCGGAAACGATATCCGATAGCCATCGCTGCCATGTCATGCTGATTGCCTGACCAGGGGTGCTGCGCGACTCGCATCAACAAGTTGATACTCCGTTGCTCTCACCCCCCCCAGGAAGGCAATGCCGTGAACTGAGTT